>JAHEZD010000092.1 GCA_023251255.1 Chitinophagaceae bacterium | reverse complement strand
GGAGCAAATGGCGCAACCGGAACTGCGGGAGCTAATGGTGCTACTGGTGCCGCTGGACCAACAGGAAGTACAGGAGCCACGGGCGCAACAGGAATAACAGGTAGTACAGGCGCAACCGGTGCCACTGGCGCAAACGGAGCAACCGGAACTGCAGGAGCGAACGGAGCCACTGGTGCCGCCGGACCAACAGGAAGTACAGGCGCAACAGGAGCCACTGGCGCAAACGGAGCAACCGGAACTGCGGGAGCTAATGGAGCCACTGGAGCCGCCGGACCAACAGGTTCTACAGGCGCAACAGGTGCCACTGGAGCAACCGGAACTGCGGGAGCTAATGGAGCCACTGGTGCCGCCGGACCAACAGGAAGTACAGGCGCAACAGGAGCCACTGGCGCAAATGGAGCCACTGGCGCAAATGGAGCAACCGGAACTGCGGGAGCGACTGGAGCTACCGGTGCAGATGGACCAACAGGAAGCACAGGTGCCACAGGTGCAACTGGTGCCGCCGGACCAACAGGAAGTACAGGTGCAACAGGTTCCACAGGCGCAAACGGAGCAACCGGAACTGCGGGAGCTAATGGAGCCACTGGTGCCGTTGGACCAACCGGTTCTACTGGAGCCACAGGAGCAACCGGCACTGCGGGAGCTAATGGTGCAACAGGAGCCGCTGGACCAACCGGTTCAACTGGCGCAACGGGTAGTACCGGCGCTACAGGTGCAACTGGAAGTGCAGGAGCGGCAGGTGCCACTGGGCCAACCGGATCCACAGGGGCTGCCGGACCAACAGGTTCGACCGGTGCAACTGGAGCGACAGGAGCAACTGGCGGGGCTAATGCTCATATATTTACATACAGTGGAGCTAATCCAAGTGTTACTACACAAAGCTATTCAGGTTTGAATGGTTCTACCTTTCAGGCCTTTGGTGCAGCATACCGAGGAACAATAATGCCTGCAGCGTGTACCTTAGATCGACTATATATTGCAGGAACGATATCTTCAGCCGCTGCATCCAGCACCATTACTGTAACTATATATAAAAATGGTTCTGCTACTGGATTGACTGCTTCAATTACAGTTTCATCTCTTGGTACAACTGTAACCAGTAGTGACCTTGTCAACTCGGTTTCTGTAGCAGCGGGGGATGTTATTGCAATTGGGTTTATTCAAACTGCTTCTACACCAGTTATACAATTGGCAATTTCAATAAGGGCACAATAAACTAATTAGAAACTACTTAAATAATAAACCAAAAGGTGGCAAGTTAACAACTTGCCACCTTTTGGTTTATTGATTGTTTAGTTTATTGACATTAGGTCTTTAGCCAAGGATAAAAGAAGGAATCGATGTTATTTAATCTATAAACGTCTCAGTCAATAATATAACTGCACCATTTTGAACGGGAATTTTTTGAAAGCCTGCCATTGGCGTTTAACTGATTCCTTGAAGGAAATAGCCTTTGAGTGCAATGATATAATTAAAGGTTATATCTAATCTATACACGGTGGCAAAATTGTAAAGGGTTGGTTTCCACCAGTAGTATCAATCTGAACCCCACCTCCCAAAGGAATGAGTTGGGGCTGCATATTGTAAAGGTTTACTGCTACCCTTGTATGTCTGCATTTTGAGCATGCTAATACATCTGCAATTTCTGACTTCACCCATAACATTTCTATCAGTGTAGGGATGCTGTTTGCTAGGTAGTTTCAGAAACAAACACTGCATCTACAATTAGGTTCAATAGTTTTTAACTATTGAACCCATCTTTCCTACCTCTGACTTATAGGCTCTATCCGCTTCTTTAGTAACAGTTTTCTCGTTATTTCTCTATATGATTAATAGACGAGGTTCCAGTCATATTTGATTGGAACCTCGTCTATTAATGGCAAGGACTTTAATCCCTGGAAGGGAATATGCCTTCAACAGCAATGGAATAATTCAAAGTTAAATATGGCTGCATTATGCTGAAAGGTAGGCTTCCACCTGTAATGCCAGTTTGACTAGCTGCACCGCCGCTACCAGTTAATGTTACGGTTGGTGCCGCATCATTATTATAAAGATTTACTGCTGCCCTAGTATCAGCATCAGATGGTACCGCTAGCGTAACGGCGCTATTTGTTCCCGGCACACTTTCAGTACCTGCTAGGGTTGATGCTTTTGTACCACCACTACTAGCAGCAAGTGTATGTGTATGCATGGGCATTTGTGATGACAAAAGCGTAACTGTTTCCGAGCCACCTACCTCACCTATTACATAATCACTAAGGCCTGGTCCCTGACCCTGCCCGATTATGACCCTGCCCCTTAGGTCGGGAAGGGCAAAGGTAGTCTGGCCATTACCACCGTAATTAGTGCCCAATAGGGCGAATAGGGCGGTATTGGATGCAATACTCAGGATCTGTCCCTGGCATAGTAGCCATCCGCGTGGCTGGAAATTAAATCCAAAGGCTGTAATCTGTCCCAGATATGGATCTGACATAGTATTAAAATTTAATAGTTAAAAAAATAGTGAACTTTGAGAATGAACAAGTCAGGGGTTGCCCTGAATGGCACAACCTCTGACTTAAATGCTGTCTAAAGCCTTTGGTTAATCCCTAGAAGGGAAAATGCCATAAATAGCGATAGAATAATTGAGTGTCAAATATGGCTGCATTATGCTGAAAGGTAGGCTTCCTCCTGTAACGCCAGTTTGACTAGCTGCACCACCACTACTAGTTAATGTTATGGTTGGTGCCGTATCATTATTGTAAAGGTTGACTGCTGCCCTAGTATCAGCATCAGACGGAACCGCAAGTGTAACGGCACCATTAGTTCCAGGTACACTTTCAGTACCTGCTAGGGTTGATGCTTTTGCACCGCCACTACTAGCAGCAAGTGTATGTGTGTGCATGGGCATTTGTGATGACAAAAGCGTCACGCTTTCCGTACCGGCCAGTTGGCCCATTTGGTAATTCTGTAGGCCTGGCCCCTGTCCCTGACCAATAATGGCCCTGCCCCTTAGGTCTGGTAATGCAAACGTAGTTTGGCCATTGCCGCCATAAGTGGTGCCCAATAAGGAAAACAGGGCAGTATTTTGTGCAATGCCCAAAATCTGTCCTTGACATAATTGCCATCCGCGTGGCTGGAAATTAAATCCGAAGGCATTAATTTGCCCGATAAATGGATCTGACATAATAATCAAAGTTTAATGGTTAAAAAAAGAATTGCTATTAATAGTTTTATGATTAATCATCTTGTAAACACTCCCCATTGCAGGTGAACCGGCACGCTCCCATTACACGCATAGGTAAGGGTTCATCCAGCCAATGGTTATCTCCTCATTCAGTGTTAACAAGCTTTCATCCTTTAATGAAAAGGTGCCCACTGTTGCTACTGGTTCCTTCGTTATGATTTTTTCTCCTGCTTTTATTTCATTTTTTATAATGGTTAAACTATCTGCGTCCATGCTATTATGGTTCAGGAAGTTTGCCTCGTTACGCACCAGATTCTGGTTGCTTTGCATCAATGCTTTTGGTAGGTCGCCCCTGTCGTCAATATGTTCTGCAGCAATGGCAAGGGAACTGGCTGTCTGGTAGCCCATTTGGTAAAAGTTACTTTGTGCTGCACTATGCGTATGCGCCGGTTCCCCGCTATCTTGATGGGTTGTATAAATGGTCATGTCTTCCTGTAACGGTTCAAAAGGCAACAATAGGAAAGGTAGGCCAAGCAGTTGGGTCCTTTTATGCCATCCCCTGGCTATGAACTCGTTCAGGAATATGGTTGTTTCCTTCCCACAGAAAACGGCAAAAACAAAATCAGGTTGATTCTGCTCCATGTGGGCAAATAGGATGTTCATGTCGGAGAGTTCCCTGTTATTGATCAGGGGTGGCACGCAGAATGACCATTCGGATGCAGGGTCGGCTGCCTTCATGCCGTTATAGAACATTTGTGAAAAACTGTAGCCCGCATCGTACACTGAGGCAACGAACATCCCTTTCTTCCCCAAGGTTTTTACTCCCCAGTGGCCAAGGCTCCAAGCATGTCGCCATAAACCAATGGAATTATGGAAAACAAATTCATTGAGTTTTTTGGGGTCTGGAATGTATTCGCCAAGGTTGTTCATCAGCAGTACTTTCTGTTTGCTCTCAAACTTGGCTGCAACCCCTTCGCTCACCCTATTTGATAATATACCGGTAATCAGGTCAACATCATCATACTGGAACATTTTCACCACCGCATCCTCTGTTTGCTTCAAACCTCCCTGACCAGTAAACTCCTTTGTCAATTCAATGGAGAACTTGGTGCTGGCATGATTGGAGAAACCATCTTTCAGGCCTTTTTCAAAATCTTTACTTAAGGGCAGTATGCTAGAAGAAGGCAATAGCAAACCGATATGGAGATTGTTCATCTGTACAGACTTTTTAATTGCCTTACCATTAATGGCAAGAACAACGAGGGGTTTAGAATCTTGTTCTGGAATAACTGAATATGGCACACTTCCCCTATAATCCAATACAGCTGAATAAGCAGTTATCAAGTATCCTGTTGTAATTAGAGTTGAAAGATAAGGCGCAATCCTGACATGGTTAAGCGTGCGAGCACGTAAAAAAAAAGGTATTTCTACGCAGATAAAATTGAAAAAATAGCTGTATACTTCCACCATCAACCGGAAACTTTGTTTACTAACTGATGTTACGCAAAATGTCAAATACTGATGTCAGAGCCTGTCCCGATATTTCCATCGGGATTGAGCCTGCCGGCAAAGGCAGGCTTGTCGAAACCTGTTTGGAAACCAAATCGCCTTCGAGGGCCTCAGGCTGACATCATTCCTGCAGTCATTGCGTAACATCAATTACTAATTTTATTTTTGAATGGAACCAGATCCAGTGTATGTTTTAGGAACGGGCCTGTCGCATGATGGCTCAAGCTGCTTATTGAAGAACGGGAAGATTGTTGTAGCCATAGAGAAGGAAAGGCTCAGTAGGGTAAAGCACGATGGTGGAAATGACCTGCTTACTGTTCAATATTGTTTGGACCATGCAGGTATAACTGTGGATGACCTGGCACTGGTGGTGCAGGTGGCAAATTTTGAGAAGGAAACCATTGAGCCATCAAGGTATAAGGGCAAGCGCTTGTTTGGTGAGGATTGCCCAGTTCCTTTTGTTACGGTATCGCACCATTTGGCACATGCCTACAGTGCGGTGGGAACATGCCCGTATGATACCTGCAATGTGCTGGTCATAGATGGGTGTGGTAGCCCTTGGCAGCAATGCGATGACCTGGCGGGGGCATTTATTCCAGCAGATGTGAATAGCAGCGCGGACCTGTATGCAGAAAAGGACAGTTATTACCATTTTGATGGCAACAAGCTGAATCCTTTGTACAAGGACTTTTCCACTATTAAGCTGTACGCTAACAGATACCCTGTTTACCTGCCCACCTCCAATCATTCCATCGGTGGGTTCTATAGTATGGTAAGCGGTTATTGCTTCGGCAACATGGATGATGCCGGTAAGCTAATGGGGCTTGCCCCTTATGGGAGGCAGGGCATTTTCACTGAACCTATTTTCAGGTTGGAAGATGGACGTGTGCATGTTATTGAAGAAGTGCTGGCACTGTTCAATAGGCCCATGCATTTTCTGGACCATTCCTTAAAGGGCAATTTCCAATATTATGCTGATATAGCTATTTGGGTACAGAAAGAAGTGGAGAAGGCCATCCTTTACATTGTTCAATCAAGACTGGAATTCAAGCAGCATGAAAATATATGCTATGCTGGTGGGGTGGCTTTGAATGCCGTTGCCAATACCTCCATACTGCGGAGTGCGCCCATCAGGAATTTTTACATAGAGCCAGCAGCAGGGGATAATGGTATTGCGCTGGGCTGCGCTTTTTATGGATGGATAGAAGTACTGAAAAAGCAGAAGCAGTACCATGATGGGTCCACTTTATTGGGAAGGTCCTATGCCAATGAAGAAGTGGTTGCGGCAATCAATGAATACCGGTTGCGGCATCCCGAAACGGTTATTGTTTACGATGAATGCGATAATTACATTGAATGCACAGCAGGTTTTTTGCAGCAGGGCAAAATGATCGGTTGGTTCCAGGGAGGGGCAGAATTTGGGCCTAGGGCATTGGGCAGCAGGAGCATTCTGGCAGATCCGCGGAAAGCTGATATTAAGAACATCATCAATAGTGAAGTAAAGTTCAGGGAGGATTTCAGGCCATTTGCACCTTCTGTGCTCAAGGAAGATGTCGGGGACTATTTTGAGTATGGACATGATAGCCCGTACATGATTCTGGTAGATAGGATAAAGCCCGAATGGAAACAGGCCCTGGCCGGTATCGTACATGAAGATGGTACATGCAGGGTACAAACAGTGACCGCTGATTGGAACGCCCCTTTTTATGGATTGCTACAAGCATTCAAGCAGCAATCGGGAATCCCTGTGCTACTGAACACATCCTTCAACAGGAAGGGGATGCCCATTGTGGAGACACCCAGTGATGCCATTGATTTCTTCTACGGCTGTAAACTGGATGTACTCGTACTGAACAATATCATAATAGCCAAGCCATGAGCATGATCAAATATTTGAAGCTCCCCGTGATGTTCAACAGCAACTTGATGCAGGATGAGGTCCGGGCCCTTTTGTTGAAAGATTGGAAACTGCATTATAATACACAGGATTATGAAGGTGAATGGAGTGCATTGCCATTGCGTTCTGCGGGAGGCAGTTTAACCAATGTCATTGCCCATAGCGGGGACGCGGTGAGCTTTGCTGATACTGTGCTGATGCAATCATGCCCTTATATAGAACAGGTAACAGCTAGCTTTCTCTGTCCCAAACTTTCGGTGCGTTTGCTCAAGCTCAAAGCTGGGGCCGTGATACACGCCCATAGCGATAAGGACCTGTATTTTGAGGAAGGGGAAATGAGGTTGCACATACCCATTTTTACCAATCCATTGGTGGAGTTCTTCCTTGATGATGAAAGGATATGGATGCAGGAAGGGGAATGCTGGTACATGAACCTTTCATTGATGCACAGGTTGAACAATAAAAGCCGGATCGATCGGGTACACCTTGTAATTGATTGCGAAGTGAACGATTGGGTGAAGGCACAATTTGACAGCCCTTTGGTCAGTACCAAAAAACACTTTGCAGGAATAGAGCCCAAGCAGGCCAATGTGGTAAAGTTGCAATTGGCCATCCATGAACTGAGGAAGATGGGTACTGTCACGGCCAATGAAATGGCAGACAAACTGGAACAGGACCTTAAAGACAATTGCAATTAAAGCACTTTAAGAAGGTTACTGCAGAAACTTAAATACCTATATCAGGAGCAAACTGGGAAGCATGCGCAATTATTTACCTGTCTGTTCAGAACTGAGTCTCATCAAGCCCCAAATAATGGTCTGCATGGCAAGCCCATCATCCTTGAATGCATTGCCAACTGCTTCAAAGGTCTGGAGCCAGATATTTTTCGGTGCATCCAATGTGGGAATGCAGAAATAGGATGTTTGGCCATTGGCCTTGTTGTAGGTCATCAAAGTAGCAACAGGCTTTGTTTGCCCCTTACGCAAAAGGCCATAAAAGGAAACGTTCCTCACTGTATCACCAAAAGCCGTCAATGCCTTGGTTGCAGCAACAAATGAGTACCCTTTTTTCATGGGAGGGAAACTGTCCTTGAGTATCTTGTATTCCTTGCTCAGGTAATTATACTCATCTTGGGTTGTTTGGCCAAAAGCTGAGATGGATAGGAGCAGTAGGGCAATAAGCAGGTTCTTTTTCATGCGGACAATGTTTGAAAGTTTGAATTTGATTTCACAAATATCCCTATTAAGCTCCTGGTTCGGGAATATGTTTTTGAAAGCCATCATTGGTATCTCGTTAGTAACGAAAGTAGCGTTCTTTCTACAGCTTCTCTTTCGGTAATTACGCAATTATTTTGCGTAACAATACGCTTGTATGGAATGGGTATAATGCTTTTATTGCACCGCAAACAAATTATCCATTCATCCATACCAATTCCTTCAAAAAATGAACAATATCATGGAAAACCTCTGGGCGGCAGCTTTTAAGGGCAATGTGCCTGAAATACTGATGGATTGCTGCGGCAACCAGGAAGCATACAATGAAAAAAGGCAGGTATTCAATCGTAGGTTCCAGTTCAGGCCAGCAGCCATTGTTTTCTGCGAATCCACGGAGCAGGTCAGCGAAGTGCTTTTACTGGCAGAGAAACTGGGCTATGAAATAAGGGTCCGTTCGGGGGGGCATGACCATGAAGGGGAATCCTGTGCTACTGATAGCATCGTCATTGACCTCTCCAAAATGAAAAAGATAGTAGTTGATCATGAGCTTAGTGTGGTAAGGATACAACCTGGTGTCATTTTCAAGGAACTTGTTCCTGTACTGAACGATAACAATATAGGTATACCACACGGCACTTGTGGCACGGTGGGTATTCCCGGATTTACCATGGGGGGCGGCTGGGGACCTTGGACCAGGCAGAAAGGTATGTGCTGTGAAGGGCTTGTTGGGGCTACCATTGTACTTGGCGACGGAAGTATCAAACAACTTACGGAAAATGGTGAAGACAATCAATTGCTATGGGCATTAAGGGGCGGAGGGGGCATGAGCTATGGTATTGTTACGGAACTGCTCATCAAGACCTTTCCACTACCACCGAATACCATTAAGTTCAATGTGGTATGGACAGGTTCACCAGCCATAAAAGTGCTGGAGTTATGGGAGGAACTGATTGAGCCGGACCAGAACTATAACCTACTGGGCACCAACCTTAAAATAATGGCAAAGCCTTATGATGGCCAACCATTGGAAACTTCCATTCACGAGTGTGTTTTTTATGGCTACTATGCTGGCACGAATGAGGAACTTTGGGCCGAGATGGACCATTGGTTTGCCGGCCTTCCACCAACTACCATCAATATCCCTGATGAGGACGATAAAGACGATTTACTGGATTTTTCTGCTTGGGACAGGATTTCAACGGCGATAAGGAAACACAACCTCGAGGGTTTTAATAATGTAATGTTCATTCCCCCGGACCTTGATGAACCTGCGCCCCATAAAATCAGTTCCCGCTTGGTGAAGGAAGAAGGGTTGGGGGATGAGGGAAGGAAGAACCTGATACGGAGTTTGGAATCCCCGCTGATCCATGAAGAAGGGAATGAAGCAGGGGTTCATTGTTATGTAACCTTAGGGGCCATCACTGGTCATTATTATGCAAACTACAAACCCGAAGACCATCCTTTGGGTTCAGCATTTCCCTATAAAAAACGACCCTATACGGTACAGTACCAGGTTTGGTGGAATACAACGCCGGAAGATACCGAACTGGGAGTGGAACATGATGTGTACCGTTATACCAATGAGGCGCTCGACTGGATCGATACCTGCAGGAATGCAGACTTCCCCCAAACTGAAGGTTCTTTTATCAGTTTCAAGGACAGCAGTATACCCACCAGGAACTATTTCATGGAAAGTTATGAGCAATTGAAAAATATAAAGATCAGTTATAGTAAAGATCCCAAGAATAGGTTCAGGACAAGGAAGACAATTATTTAACCCAAGTTGCTAGTTGTCTCTGGCGGGCAGCAAGCTATAGGGGGCTTTCATGTAAGAACGATTCCTATAATTTCTAAAATAGGGCATTCGCAATCTTTTAAAAAAAATGTCCTCAAAAAAAATGCCCTCAAAAAAAATAGGACATTCAAAGTGAGGACAAATTCTCTTTCAAGAAAATGTCCTCAAAAAAAATGCCCTCAAAAAAAATAGGACATTCAAAGTGAGGACAAATTCTCTTTCAAGAAAATGTCCTCAAAATAAATGTCCTCAAAAAAAATAGGACAATTTTTTTGAGGACAAAAAATCAAAAGACTGCCGACGCCGTTGTTTTATGGCTAGCAATTTGCGTTAATTATAGGTCCCGACATCTCCAGCGACATTTGTTAGACCCACTTTTCCTGCATTTCCACTGTAGGGGGGTACCAGTACATGTACTGTACAATACGTGGACAGTCTGCCCTGTTAGCACTGCTGCTATGGGGAAGTGAATGGTGCCATATAATAAAATCCCCTGCATTGGCTGCAATGGGTATAGCGTATTGGTTGAGGTTTTCCTGCCGTGGGTCACAACCTGTAGGCAGTTGGGAAAGCCATTGTTCAATTTTATTATGGAACCCGGGCACCAGAGTCAATGCTCCTTGATTGGGCTTTGTGTCTGTCAGGTACAAAATGCCCTGTGCGCCAAAGGGAATTGGTGTGGCCAAGCTTACATCCCAGTGCAAGCCAATGCCCCTGTATTTGAAGGAGGCTGTTTCAGGTGGATTGAATCCCATTTTATCTGTTGTTACAATTAAGTCATTCCGTTTCCATAACTGTTCATAGGCCCTGCGTATTTTAGGCGATGCCCTGTTCCTGTCCAGAACAGGGTGACGGTACAGGGTTACCATAATGCCTTCTAGGGCTTCCATATCCTTGTACCAGGTTGCTGGGTCATTTTCATCCATGCCCAAAAAATGCCATACTGCATCCCTGCTTGCTTTGCAATCTTCTCCTGCAATGGCATTCCTGATAATTACATAGCCATGCTTATCCCAAAAACACAGGTCTTCTTCAGATAGTGCGTTTCCTTCAGTGGATGTCCCTGGATTGTTAATGGGAATGGGCCCCGTGAAAAGTGCATTGCATTGGGCCACCAATTGCTCCGGAACATTGCCACCGTGATGGGAAGCTATCCAAGCTTCAAAACTGGTAAAATCCGGTTGCTGCTCGTGCAGGAAACGGAAAGTGGGCAGCATGCCGAGCCCCAATAGGTCAAGCATTGCATTTTCCAGCGTCAGTTCCACTGGGTGCCCTTTTTCATTCATTAAGGTTTTCTGCCACAATCTTTTAAGATGGAAGATGCCTATTGTTCCTGTTTCAGTACTAGTGGTTAGTTCGCTCATATTTTATGTATAGCTTATTGTGCAATTTCCTGTTTTTATTCTTAGAAGCTGTTTAGATTTGATTGGTGGGGTTCCGCATCGTATAATTTTTAAGCGAAACAAGGCAGATTTTGCAGGCATAGCTGGTTGCCTATGGCGAAAAATCTAACGCAGTTGCAGCCAAAAATTTACATGGGGAAACCAGTGAATTGAATTTAAACAGCGTCTTAGCCACCTATTGAATTACTTGTTTGAAAATAGGTTTGGCCATTCCCAGGTTTGTAGCAAGGCGGTCAAGTAATTGCATATTGTTTTCCAAGCTGCCAGAGGCCAATTGTAAATCTGCCTTTATTTTGGTAGCCGAAATCCATTGCAGGCTCTTTTCGTTTTCGATAAACAGTTCCTGTATATTGGCAATACCCAATAATTGGTCACCATCCTGTATTAGGTACCTGAACTGCATAGGGTTATTATTATAGGAGAAGCTGCAGCCTGCAATGGTGAATGCAGGATCGCTACTGAACTGCTCAGCAACAAAATCGATGTCAAAGGTTTTGATTGCATCGATGCTGGTGGCCGTCGTTTGTGTAAAAATCAAGCTGTACAGTTTGATGGGTACTACAGGATGCAGCCCTTCAACAATAGGTTCGAGGATTTGTGGAGCATAAGTGGTGATGGTTGCCATGCCATTGATGGTACTGTCATAAACAAAATTAATTTCGGCAAATAGATAGCCATTGTTAATGACGGTGAGTTTTCTTTCCATGGTTCAAATCGGTTATTTAAGGGTATTGATTCTTTACGTTAACTTTTTTTACTAATTGGATAACTGCCCCATAATTCCCAGTGCTCATTTGTTGTGCATAAAAATGGACAGCACTAATGGTTGAAACATTTTGCACCTGTACAACAAATAAAGAATCATTGGTTTCTGTATCAAATTCAAGTGGGTACTGCTGCATGGTGCCATCGGTATGGAACACATTGGCGTTTACTATAAAATCTGCCGGTGACCAAAAAGAGGTCGGCAGTCCAGTGGATACTTTGCAGCCACACATCATTTTTATGTACACAGAGATGGTACCGGATAGGGTGGGGGTATTGGGTGCTAGCAGCAATCCAGGTACAGCAATGGTCAGTTTGTATACCTGCTGCTCCGGCAATAGCCATACTGATTGTTGCAGGTGGGTATTCTTGCCTGAAGGTGTGGGCACAGTAATGGTTAAGGTAGCCAGTTCGTTGGTTGCCGGGAGTGCAAACGATGGGCTCAGGCCCATGATGGTATTGGGGTTGGCAGTCAGGTAATTGACCGTGGGGTTCTGTCCAGCTTCCGTTCCCGCCGTTAGTATGGGCATGGGTGTACTGCAGCCTGGAGTGAACACCGGGGAAATATTGCCATCATTGGTGCTGGCAATTACTTGGTAAGGCAGTTTGAAACTGCCTCCCGAATACTCGAATGAAATTTCTATCTCGTTATTGTTGTACGCATTGGTACCGAGGAACTTGCCCCCGAGGGCCTGGAGGTAAACAAAAAGATGAGCGTTGTTGGAGTCCATTTGTTAGCATTTATATGATGTATAGTATTAAGGCGTAGCTTTCACCATTCCCTCAAAACCAATATGGAAATATCCAGCAGATACTTCCCCATAAGATACTACCACCCAATAAAGTTTCTTGCTTCCGGTTTCTTTATAGGGGAAGTAAAAAATGGGCAGGACTTTTTTGCTTGTATATTGGCTAACAATATACTGATTATTTTTTAGGCCAGCATTGGCAATGAAAGAACTGGCTATCATTTCCCGCAATTATTGTTTTCTGACAACTTTTCTGATGCCGTATACTAACCGGATTGTTTTGTTGGGCAGTTATTGACATTATAACAATATTGAAAAAGGCCCACAAGAATGTGGGCCAATGGAACAGTTAGTACCCCCGAACCAACTGTTATGTTCGAAATGTTTGATACTACTATATGGCATCTAATAATAATTGCCTACCCCCATTGAGATGATAATTTTGGTTTCTTAATTCCGGCCAGTTTCGCAATACTTAAAATACTTGGTAAAAGGCAGTAAGCAGTGCCCCTGGTTGTAAGGAATGACGGCATGGTCAACACGATACTTTCTGCAGCACTTGTGCCGCTAACAGGAATGGTGAAAGTATTGGTTATGTTGGGAAATATGGTTGAGTGTAGGTCCCTTGTTCCAAGGAGGGCATCCTGTGGCGGTTTCCTGGGATTGAATATCTTCTTGCCACTGAAATTGTTGAAGTTCATCCAACTGTAAAGTTTCTCGAATTGACCAGCAAGATTGCCACAAAGGAAGATACCGATAAGCCCCCTGTCAACCCCATCATCTGTAGTTGCACCATTTTTTAGGTCGGCTCCATAGGGCATGCCCCTACGTGCAATGCGTGGAGGTCCATTGGTGCCTTCGGAGCCACTTAGTAGTTGGTCCCTTGGATTGGCTACCCTTGTATGTGCGGAGAATGGGCACTTTAAGCTACTTGGCACATCATCATCAGCTCCTGCAATGCCCGAAGATGAACCGTACATGAAATCCTCTGCACTGGCTGTACTGGCTTCCGGTTTATCTGGGCTCAGCATCAATGGGGAACCGTTACGCCACCTGCCGCAAAGTTTGGCTGCAAGCCATTCTTCAGTCTCAGCTTCCGTGAGGTTGAGGTGCGACAGTTTTTTCTTGACTTCGGGATTGTTGGCAGACTGTTTCAAAAAAAGATTGAATGCCGCCACATCCTGGTATATGATCCTGAAAGCATTGTAGCAGCCATCTTTGGCAAAACGGCTGGCAGTGTCCACTCCTGTAGGCCCAGGGTCACTGGTAGAACCTTTGGGGTAGCCGATTACAAAATTATTATTGGTTTCTGCACTGGTATTACCGGATGGGTTGGCATTCATGGATGGCTCGGAAATACCATCTGTATAACCAAAATGTATCTTGGCAGGATCATGCTGAACGATGGACTGGTAGAGGCGGCCACCATTGTCCTTTATTGCCAGTGGCAGTATTTCCACCAAACCATTTTTTGTAGCTGAAGCGGTCACTTGGCTAACAAGCTCGTCCAGGTCGTTGCTTGTCATACCATACACATGTACCACGCAATGGAGCTTATTGTTTACGGCATTGCCTTGATTGTTCCACCACTTCTCGGGCGAGCTTTCCCCTACATCCCCTAAAGAATCCTGGGACCCAGGGTCTGATGGGCCGTTTTGGAAAGTGGAGGGAAAGTAGGTCAGGTCCGATGGGGATATAACTTTCAGTAAGGACAGCCCGTTGTACGTAAGTCCAATATTGAGCATGGAAGCGGGCTTATTATTGCCCCAATCGGCGGCTGACTGCAGCTTGGGATAAAGGTCGCTGAAGAACGCTTTACTATTGAAATTGTTGCCGCCGGTAAAAGTAAATAGCAGATGGCAGGAGCATGGGTGTGTATAGCCCCTGAGGATCAGGCCCTGTACATTGTTCCTATTCGGTTGGTTTGGATTTAAAAGCATAAAAAGGTTTTAAGTCACTGGCCATAATACATGGCCAGTGACTATAGGTTTCGGAAAATAGCTTTTGAAATGACCATAATTAACCGGCATTGATCTGCTCCACTGTTAATGGGTAAGCTTGGTAGAAATTCTTCCAGCCACCAGTCTTGGGGGCGGGTGTAAGGTTCACTGAGTTGATGAAGTTCTCAAACTGGGTCTTTGTTTTAATGGGCGGAACCGGATTGAAAGATATGCTTGCAATAGCTGCTATGGCATCCTTGATCCCTCCACCCATGTCCCAGAACGTGTCCAGGTAAGGGTTCATGGCCAGGTCGAAATCGGTCATCAGCAGTATGGCCAAATAGCCTTTAACAGGTTTGCCCGGTACCGTGGATGGGTTGGGTATCAATGCTAACGTGGCATAATGCACAATGCCTGCTTTGTCAAGGCCTGCTTGAACGCCTTGGGTGAAACTTTGGAGTGCCGCCGCTGCAATGCCCTGCGAAACCTTGTCCTGTTTAATTTGAACGTACATAGTGAGTGGACTTGCCATAATGGTATATTTTAATTTGATGCCTACTCTGTTAAGGTTTTTCGGCTTGCACCTGTTAATGGCATAAGAAAGCTTATTGAAGGTCTTTTGTTGAAAAGGAACTGTTCGGTATGCTATTCTGTAGCCAATCTTTTTATTTGAGGGGGCAGGTCGGTTGTTGGTATTACCACATCAATCAATGAAACAAGGTCCTTGTTCTTCTTCAGTTCGGGAAGCATGGCAGTCAACTCTTCCATGTTTGCAACACGGTATGGCTTCGCCCCGAATGCGTTGGCCAAAGCTGCATAGTTCCATGCTGGGAAAATATTATACGGTTCAAATGTACTGGGGTCTTCAAATGCCTTCCAATTGATCAATGCCTGTTCAATACCAAAAATGGCATTGTTCATCACAAAGACAATTGTCCCTGGGCAATATTGCACAAGTGTTTCAAGGCATTGCCCAATCATGTGGAAGCCGCCGTCGCCCGCAAAAACAACTGGTCTGTACTTGGTTGCCAAAGCAGCGCCAGCAGCGGCCCCTGCGGCATAACCAATAGAGCCCCAAGCTGCTTCTGAAACAAAGGAGTCGGCGCGGTTGCTGGCAATATCAGATGCCACATACATGGAATCACTCTCATCAATGATTACGGTCATACTGTCGTCGAGCCATGGCCGCACTACATCAAAGAAACTGTTGAAGGACAAAGCATCTGCTGCAGGAATTTTTAGTGCCGCAGCTTTTTTTACGGGACCTGGATTGATTGTCACCTGCTTCAATGTTTTGGCAGACAATAGGGCTTTGAGTATATCAGCTAGGTAAACATTATTGTATTCCTCATAGCCAATACGCAGCTTGCCATCATAGGCTACTACCATGTCTGCATATTTGCTGTTCACCAAATTGAGGTAGTCATCCGTAACAATGGTTCCGAGCCCAATAATCAAGTCGCTTTTGTTCACGGTGTTCCGTATGGGCATTTCACAGGCTGATCCAGTGTATACGCCCCTGAACCACTGATTGTTTTCAGCAATAACGGATTTTGCCAATAGGGTAGTGATATAAGGGAGGTTCGTTTTGACCAGCAATTTTTTGAAACTGGATTGTAGGGCATAACGTTGCAGTTCAATACCTGCCCAGAATAATGGTGCCTTTGCGTTATTGATTCTTTGGGTAAGGTTGGCAACGGCTGCTTTCAAAACATCGGGGTCACTCGTAGGTATTTCCAGTTTCAGTTTGGAAGACACTTTAGCGCAGGGCATCTGCCAAACATCTTTCCATACTTCTATATAACAGGGCCTTTTGAACTTGAATGCTGCTTCAATGGCTTCATCAATTAGTGCGGGTGCCTTTGTAGGGTCGTCAATGGATACGGCGGCAACTGTCACCGTTTTATAGGCATCGAGGTTGGCGGTGAAATTTCCGGTGCTATGATGTATCAATACCCCTTTCTGGTTCTCGTACACCCTGTCTGAAGTGGAAGGACAGCCATTCAGTACAATCAAAGGGTTCCTTTCCACATAGGCACCTGCAACGGCATTCATTAAACTGAAGGCTCCAACACCATAGGTAATCGCCACTGCACCTGCACCCTTCAATCGGGTATAGGCATCTGCAGAATAACCTGCTATTAGTTCATTGGGCGTGGTGATGAACTGCAGGTTGGGAAACCTTTCAACCACTACGTTCATGAAGTTGGTTACAAAATCCCCGGGCACATCAAAAATGTGGTTGATGTTCAGTTCCGTTAAACGGTCAGCTATATAGTCCGATACCGTGTAGATAGGAGGTGCAGGTGATGCTAATTTATTGTTCATATTATGGTAGGAATTTAAGTTTGAAAAAACGTTCCATCATATCTGCAGCAGTTTCAAGGGAACCTTCTACCCAGCCTTGGTTATTGGAATAGGCTTCGCCGATAATGAATACCTCCTCTGTACCTACAGGCTTGATCATTTTCTGGATAACCTCGTCATAGCGGTAGCCTGCTTTCCACTCGTGCCATCCACCGCCATAAGGGTCGCCGCTCCAATCATGGAAAATGGCCGCAAAGGGTTTGTCCATTTTTTCAAGCCCATGCATCTGCATTACTTGGCGATGGGCCTCATCTACCATGTTCTGCGTAGCCTTGTATTCAGCGGGCGGATTGGGGTCTATACCTTCTTTCAAACTCGTTGCATTGCCTGCATACTCATCACCCGTTTCCAGCCCCTTCCAATAAGGCACAGTGGAAATATCATTGTAGGATGCCATGAGCAGGGCCTTGGTATTCTTCGGGTCGCCCGTATTGGGCTGTTCGCCTTCCACATCAAAATAGTAGGTCTGGCGGATAGGCAGGTCCGTGATGGAACGTCCATACCATAGGTTCAGGGAGCGCCACCAAGCGTAATCATACCCCATGAACAGTTTAAAGGCACTTTGTATCAGTACGCTTCCAATATTGTTCCGCAGGAATTCATTGTCCTTGAACTGGTTCCATTCAATCAGTTCAAGCGAGCGGCGCGGCATGGCCAGTATCACCTTCTTGGCATGTACGGTTACTTCTTTGTTATTATTGGCGTCTGTGGTGGTATAATCCTTGGTATCGGTGGCTGCAAATGTTAATAGGTAGCTTCCGTCTTTTTGCTTAACGATGCTCTTCAGGCGTTGGTTCATGTAAACCTGTCCACCGTCTTTTTCAAATTCTTCGGCCAGCGTAATGGGCAATGATTGGTAACCCTTTACCAATGTCCTGAATTCGGTGGTTGGGCCAAAGTCGCTAATGGGTAACTGGGCAATGGTGCTTGCATTGGCCACATTGGCATCATAGCCACCTGCATCGCTCATATAACTGTACGCTTCATTGGTAAGCACCTGGCTGAGGAAGTTCCAGTAGCCAATCTCGTACATGTACTTACCAAAGACCTTTAGGTTGAACCATTGTTCCAGGGTGGGGTTCGGGTTGATGGGCGCGCACATTTTGGCAGCATAGAGTTTCATCACCCAAGCCTGCAACTGGTCAGGGTTCATGCCTTCTTCCTGCCAGGAAACATTGTACGGTATCTTTCCCTTTTCACTGAGCTCATACAGTTTCAGGTGCTTGCCCCTTAGGTAGTAATAGTTCAGGCTGGCACCAATTTCCTTATTGGGGTTGCCCATGGGGAAATCCTTACTGGGCAGTTTCAGTTTATCGATAAGTCCCGTAACCAATGGCTGGGTGCTAGGTATGTAACGCATACCGCCCAGTTCTGCCACCACATTCGGCATGCCCGGTAGTGTCCTTGAATACAGCCTGCCACCAATACGGTCACTGTATTCAAACAGACCAATGGCAAGTTTCTTCTTGCCGCCGCTTTTTTGTAAACGCCATGCACTGTAGGTACCAGCAACACCGCCACCAATCACTGCAACATCCAATTTCAGTCCGCTTGTAATTTTTTTCATAATAAATGGTTGGGTTATTTAATAAATGAGGGCGAACTGTTTTTTGCAGTCGTTATTTTAAGTTCTACCTTATACAATGAGGGGTCGCTATTGGTCAATGTGCCAGCGGAATCGACGGATAGGATGCCGCCAAATAGGAAGCCTATTTGCACGGCATTTGTTTTGTTCCTGTTTGCATACAGCACCACTTTGTTGTAATCAATAATTTCTTCGCTTCCATCTTTCAGGAACTTCTTGTAAGGAACAAACCTTGCCTCGGCACCTATATAAGCAGGCAATGGGTCATTGTCCGAAGCAAATTCCGTAAGGCTTCCGATGGAGTCCCTGATAATGGTTGATATTACCCGGCTCCAAGGCATTGTTGTGTCAGATGGGGCAATGGGCCTATGGTTGTTCACCTCCCTTACTTTGTCGTATAAACTGATGCCTCCCAATATGGTGGAGAACATGGTTCTGCCCTTTGCATCATATAGTAGCACATGTGCAGATGCATACTGGTTGAAATATTGGGTAAGTGAACTATCGATGGTAAAGAAGGGCTCTTCCAAATGGTTCATCCTGAACTTGACAGGGTTGAGGTAGGGCCCTCCATTGACGGTTGGCGTGAACACCCCTCCATATACATCAATGCCCTCCTTGCCATTGGTGCCGATTACGGGAACCACGTTCAGGTCCCTTCTATGGAAACTTAATGAAGGGCCCTCCATATTCTGCACAACAGTATACGAGAGGTTCCTGTTTGGCGTATAGCTGAACCTCAATTGCGTAACCGTATTCGTATAACGTTGGTAATGTACCTGTCCCGTGCCATAATGCCCCTGGAAGTCCTGTCCCATTACAAGGTAATAGTCACTGCCCATTTTTACCAGTTCCCCCCCTGTTACCGCCATGGTTGAATCCGACGGATTAGGCTGCTGTGAAAAAGTGAAATAGTTGCCCAGCTTATTGTTCAATGTGTCCCCGGTAACAATGGCATTGATCAGGCCGGAAACCTGTACGGCAAACAGGCTGTTGAAAGTGCCATAACAACTATCACCTTGCACAATGCCGTTGAAGCCAAAGCCCCCGAAACTGTACAGGGTATCTGCATGCTGGCAGAACTGCATATTGGTAGATGCCAATTGCAATTGGCCCTGAACGGGCAGGCTAGCAGGAATGGCTGAGGAAAAGACCTTGCTTTGAACGGTCGAGCCATTGCCTGGAACATATACCATCAGCCTATTGTTGGAAGTGCTGAAGGGAAATGCTGTGCCATTGAAATTGTGCAGCCCTTTTATCCTGCCACCAATCAGTAAAATGGTATCACCCTTTCTTCCATTGATGAACGATTGCAGTGCCACACCGCCCTTTTTGTCAATATTGGTTACAGCTACACTATAAAATGGGTTGGGCAGGATTGCTTTGTGTTGTTGGGCCTTGAGGCTGGAAGAAATGCAGCATAAAATAATAAGGGGAAGTACAAATGGTTTCTTCATAAATACAGGTTCAGTTAATGATTGTTTTGAATTGAGCGGAACCAAAAGTAGCAGTCATTGTTAAGCTGCACAAGAGCGCTACTACTGAAAATTTTAAGTAGTAGCACGTAGTTTTTTTGAGTAATTCTACCTAAGGAGTATGCGGGATTGTAGAAGTTTTAAAAGGTATTTCTACTTATTATTGAGGGTTGCTTGTGTGGATAGGGCTGCGTGGCATTATCAGTTTATGTAGGCATTACATCACTTCGGTTACGGGCACTATCCCATGATCGATTAGTTTATAATTGCTGAATTTTTCTTTGAGTTGGGTATCAATCTTTTTGATGACAGAGCATTTGCCAATTTTATTGGGTGCTTCCTTCACATCGAAATAGTAAATGGGGGAAGTCCATGCATCATGTTCGTGCCTCGTAAGTTTAACGGTCCTGCCCACAAGCTCCATCTCCGTTTCATAATAACGTACACTGTTTTGGCAGGTACTGGTTTCTGTCCATTCCCTTGCCTTTACTGCATTAATGGAAGAAAGTAGGGCATCCTCATGCGGTGCAGCTACAACAAACTGCACGCACCATTGTTTTGAGGTATTTAAAAATTTATTGCAATAATTCAGTTTGAGGGCCTGGAGGTTTTTCTCGATCAGTTCATGGAAGGTAAAACCCAATGGGACTATTTCACCTTCCATCCAGTTCTGCCATTCGTATACCTGTTGGTCATTGTTGTCAGTAATCTTCAGAAGCCATGTTTCTTCACCACCATTGTCGGCAATGGGAAGGAAGCTTTTTTTATAGCAATCTGGAAGGTAGCAATAGCTGGCAATCAGGTCCGCCTCGTGTTTGATCAGTTCGTCTATGAAATCCTGCTGCATGCCGAAAGACAATAGGAAATGCCTGTAGTAGTCCGGGAACTGTTGCCCAATCCTGTTTTCAAGCAGTTCCAGTTCATGTTTTTTTAGTGGCTTAAAAAAAACCTTGTCTTTATAGGGCTTCAACTGCTCCGCTATTTCTTTGTAGAGTCTGTGCATAGGGTCTTGCAATTAGTTTGTGGCCAATATGGATTGCATGATAATAGGTACATTGTAAAAGTAGTTCATGCAACAATGACCAACAAGAGCGCTACTACGCAATTTTGGCAAGTATAAATACGCAAAAAAACAGGATTTTTACCCAAAACAGCCCCCCTGTCAGCGGTTTCCAACCTTGGCGGCTGATTTCCGGGCTAATAACCGGAGGTGTTCGTTCATTTTTGTGTTTTGTTGCATCAATGGAAAAAGAAAATAAAATGCGACACTTTTTTTTGCGACATTTTAAAATGTCGCATTTTTTTGTGTCGCATTTTATTTTCAATCCTGTCCGTTGTCTTTTTGCACTGCGGTTCATGCTGTTTGGCAGGGATGGAGGTCTGCCCTCGGCAGTATGGTGAATGGTGGGGAAACTATTGTCCACATTTGACGGGAACCCTGTAGGGCGCAGGCACTATGAACGCCTACAAAATAATATAAGCGTGGCGATTGTACATTTATCCGCTATACGAATTATGCTGAACCTTTTTTAGGCCAATCTCCTAGTTCAGTCCCTCCCACCATTGGGAGAATTGTTGCTGGTTATCTTTTAGGTACACAGGTTCCCCAATCATTGGTGTAATAAGTGGAACATTTGCTGCTTTGTTAAGCTCGGTTATGGTTTTCAGGGGCGTATCCCACGGATGGGTAGATAGGGAAAACTTGGAAGAGTGAACGGCCAATAGTTTTCTGGCACCCAGTTCCTTGGCCGCTCTTAATACTTCATTGGGCATCATGTGTATATGTTTCCAGCTTTTGTTGTATTGACCGTTTTCAAGAATGGCCATGTCAAATGCGCCGAAGGTTTTGCCTATTTCCGCAAAATGTTTGTCGTAGCCACTGTCACCCCCAATAAATAACTGCATGGTTGGTGTCCTTAAAACGAAGGAGGTCCATAATGTTTTGTTCCTGATAAATCCCCGCCCCGAAAAATGCCTTGCCGTAACGGCGGTAACCTTAAACCCCGCATCAATAATGGCAGTTTCGTTCCAGTCCAGTTCTATGATGCTACCTGCCCCATATCCCCAGCGCTCAAGGTGGCTGCCCGTTCCAAGCCCCGTAATCACCCGCTTTACCCTAGGCTGCATTTCCTTTACTGTTTTGTAATCAAGATGGTCCCAATGGTCATGCGTAATGAACAGGTAGTCTATGGGTGGAATGTCGTTTACAGTATAAATATCCGTGCCCTTGAATGATTTGGTGGAAAAGGAAAAAGGTGAAGCATGACCGCTGAGCACCGGGTCTACCAGTATCCGTTTTCCGTCTACCTGCATATAGTAGGATGAATGCCCGAACCATATCAGTACATCTTGATGGATATCCAGTTCGTGCAGGTTGGTTTTAATGGTTGGCAATTTGTCTGTGGGAATCAGGCGCTCATGTTTAACGAAGAAGAATTCCCTTATGACTGA
>JAHEZD010000091.1 GCA_023251255.1 Chitinophagaceae bacterium | reverse complement strand
GACACAACAAGCATTGCCACCTGAATTGACAGCCATTAAACGCTTACAAAAGCTTTCTTTTTCCGAAGGGGCAGCCTAATCCGATTGAGGGAACCGCTGAATTGAATTTGGACAGCTTCCCAGGTGCCATTTTTGGGGGGCATCCTATCTTGGGGATAATTCCTTTTCAAAAAAAATGATTGGGGAAGCGTATTTGGTCGTTTTGCAGAATACTTCCAAAAAGAAAAGGGGCAGGCTTAGCCAGTCCAAGGCAACCATTTCCTACAATTAGTTTTGCTTTTAACTAGCAACTTGCGTTAATTAACCAGTTAACCAATTAACCTCCTTCTACCCACCAACAAAAAAAAGGAACCATGGTTATCCATGGTTCCTTCGTATGAAACATCGTAAATAATTAAGTATTAGTACCTTCTATTGCCGCCGCCGCCAAAATTATTGTTCCTCCTTGGCCCCCTGTCATCGGATGGTGGCCCACTTCTTCTTGGCCCACTGTTGGTTTGTTGCTCTGCCTGTTGCACAGACATTTTGAACCTCCCCATCTGGGCCCCGTTCAGCAGGTTGATGGTTTCAAGGGCCTCATTATCGTTCGTCATTTCCACAAAACCAAAACAGCGGCTCTTGCCAGTGGCCCGGTCCATCACCACCCTTGCAGTTTTTATTTCGCCATAGAGTTCAAACATTTCTTTTAGGTCGGTGTCGTCCATATCGGGTAGCAGCCCGGTTACAAAAAGGTTCATCGTGTATTTTTTATAAAGAGATGAGCGAAGATAATGTCTTTGCTATTAAACAGGACCGCATTTATTGCCAATGGAATGTTACATCTAGTTTAACATCAGGATGCAGGCTTTTTTCCACTGGGCAGCTCCTGGCAATCCTTACCAATTGCTCCTTCTGTTCATCAGTGGCCACAAAATTTTCCGTAAAGAATAAATCCGCTTTTATCCCTGCCACCCTTCTCGGGGCATCACTGCTCATGGTCTTGAGTATCTCTATCTTGGTGCCTTCAAAGTTCAGCTTCATATCGGCAGCCCTAATGGCCATGGTGGTTATCATGCAGCTACCAAGGCTGGTGGCCAGCATATCAGTGGGGCTGAAACGCTCGCCCTTGCCCTGGTTGTCTGTGGGGGCATCGTTTTCGATAACGGTACCGCTTTGTAAATGTGTTAATTCAGTTCTTAAATCACCTTTGTACACAATTGTAGATGTCATTGCTTTGTATTTTGCCCTAAATTTACCATCAATAAATAAATTACTGTGAAGAAGATTTTAATCATGGCCCTTGCCCTGGCCCCGTTGCTTGCACTGGCACAGGAAAAGAAACTTACAGATAAACAACAGAAAAAGGCAGAAAAGCGTGAGAAGGTCAACCAGCTCATCAAGCAGGAAGAAGAAGGGGCCCTTATTTTCCAGAAACAGGGTGCATTTGCCATAAAGCTCAATACCGATGGGTACGGCATGTTCTACGAACATGGCAAGTACAAGACCATTACCACCACCAACCTCTGGTGGGCCGAACTGGGCGAGCACAAGCACAACAAGGAAGTGAAAGTGGCCAAGGGCAACAACAGTTTTGGCTTCATTACCAGTAACCCATTTGTATATGGCAAAGTGAACAATTTCTACAATTTCAAATTGGGTATAGGCCAGCAGAAATTAATAGGCGGCAAGGGCAATAAGAACGGTGTGGCCACATCCCTGATTTATGGTGGTGGCATGTCATTGGCCATGTTGAAACCCTATTACCTGGAAGTGGAAGATGGTACAGGTAAGGTGAGCGACATCAAATACTCCGACAACGATACCCTGTTCCTGGATCCGGCAGCCATACGTGGTGCATCCGGCTTTGGCAAGGGTTTTTCCGACATGAAATTTGTTCCGGGTGGCTACCTGCGCACTTCCCTGCGTTTCGACTATGGCCGTTACAATGAAGTGCTTTCTGCCATAGAAGTAGGCGTGAATGCAGAGTTCTATACCAAGAAAATTGAGCAGATGGCCTTCAACAAGCAGCACCAGATATTCTTCAATGCCTATGTGGCCCTTGTGTTTGGTAAGCGCAAATAAGTTCAAGGCTTCCAGCGTTCCAAAGTTCAATTGTTAACGAACAGTTGAACGCTGGAACAATCAAACATTCAAACTATTCCTCCATGCAAGAATTACCAGTTGTTTCAAAAATAGATCCCACACAATCAAAAATACAGAAGCCCAATTGGCTGCGTGTAAAACTGCCTATTGGCGAGGATTACAAACATGTACGTGGCCTGGTGGACAAACATAAATTGCATACCATCTGCGAAAGCGGCAGTTGCCCAAACATGGGCGAATGCTGGGGCGAAGGAACGGCTACTTTTATGATACTGGGCAATATCTGCACAAGGAGCTGCAGGTTCTGCGCCGTGGCCACAGGGAGACCGGAAGCAGTGGACTGGGACGAACCGCAACGTGTGGCCGAAGCCATCCACCTGATGAAAGTAAAACATGCGGTGATTACTTCTGTGGACAGGGACGAACTGGAAGATGGTGGCGCCCAGATTTGGTACAATACCATCATAGCAGTGAAGACATTGAACCCCGGTACCACATTGGAAACCCTGATTGGTGATTTCAAGGGAAACCAGCCCGATATACAGAAAGTAATTGATGCAGCACCGGAAGTGGTAAGCCATAATATGGAAACCGTGGAACGCATGACACGCAAAGTGCGTGTGCAGGCAAAATACCTCCGTAGCCTGTCCGTGCTGGAAACCCTGAAGAAGGGTGGCATGAGAACAAAGACCGGTATGATGCTGGGCATAGGGGAGGAGAAGCAGGAAGTAATAGAAACCATGAAACATTTGGTGGATGTGGGTTGCGATGTACTGACCCTGGGCCAGTACCTGCAGCCAACCAAGAAGCACCTGGCGGTACAGCGTTTTGTGCACCCGGACGAATTTGCCGAGTTGAGGGATATTGGGTACGAACTGGGATTTGATTATGTGGAAAGCGGCCCCTTGGTACGTTCATCCTACCATTCGGAAAAGCATATTGTGCAAGGCTGGGGAAGGAACAAGTGGATGGAGGAAAAGGAACAATTGCTAGCAGTATAAAATTCAAACGCCGTTATCCTTAACTGGCGTTTTTTATTTAACCATAAGAATGGGATAGATGGTTTTTTCCGGAAAGCCGGAAAATGGCAATGCTAAAGTGGAAGGCATTATCGTCATTTCCAAATAGCTTGGTTGTTGGGGACCATTCCTTTAAAATCAATACCATGATAAAGAAATTGTTATTGGCATTGTGCCTGCTGCATTCAGCCTTCAGCATTACCGCACAGGTGCAGTGGAAAAATGTGGACTCGCTCTTCCAGCCATTGCCACCAGCAATACATGTTTATTGTACCAACGACAGTTTGGATGGCAAGCCCAATATAGCCTATTATGTAAGTGCCGAACTGCAGGACAAGCGGCTTGATTTTACGGTGGACACTACATTGGGCAGGAGGTTAACACCAACACAGTATTTTGAAAGGAACAACCACCCCATACTAGCCGTTAACTGCACCTTCTTTGAATTTGAGCACAGTAGGAACCTGAATGTTGTGATTAAAAAGGGCAAGTTGGTTGGTTACAATATCCACTCCATAGCTGGTAAGGGAAGGGATACCTTGACCTACCGCCACCCATTTACCAGCGCCCTGGGAATCGATAAAAAGCGCAATGCAGATGTGGCCTGGCTGTTTACGGATTCTTCCACACAAATGGCCTATGCTTCGCAACATGCATTGCAGAGCTTTAGGGATTCGTTCCAGAACAGGGATTTCAACAAGTATGTACTCACCAAATTGGACGATGGCACTGTTGTTTCCGCTTTTACCAAATGGAAAATGCAAACGGCAGTGGGTGGTGGCCCTGCACTGTTACAAGGGGGCGAAATAAAAATAAGCAATGAGCAGGAACTGAAATTTTCCGGCAAAACGGGCCTTACGGATAAGCACCCAAGAACCTGCATGGGCTATACAAAGGATGGCAAGTTGATTATCATGGTGATTCAGGGAAGGTTTCCCAACAAGGCAGAGGGTGCAACATTGGAGCAGGAAGCAAGGTTGCTGAAACAGGTAGGTTGCTGGGAAGCCTTGAACCTGGATGGCGGTGGCAGTAGCTGCCTATTGATCAATGGCAAGCAGACCATCACCCCAAGTGACAAGCAAGGTGAACAAAGACCAGTACCCTGTGTATTTATGATAAAATAAAAGAGTGGACCACTTTCTTGAAGTGGGCCACTCTTTTATTGGTTGCCAGCGTTTATTCTAGGAAACTTTCTAAGATTATTTGATGGAATAATATGTTGATGATTTTTGCCCGCCTGACCATTCGGGCAGGAGCGAAACAAGGCGGAGCCGATAGCCATCGGCTTTGCAGCCATAGTCTAACGCCTAAGGCGAAAAATCCAACGATGTTGTAGCCAAAAAGCAGCACATATTAGCCATTGAAATGGTTTTAGACAATTTCTAAGGTAATTGTTTCGCCTTCTTTCAGTTCCCTCCCAAACTGCAGCACATATCCATTATTGTCCCTAATGGCAAACTCCCTCATTCCATGTTCAAAGTTATCAATGGCATAAAAAACAGTTGTGCTGTCTTTTAATGCTTGCCACAGATCATCCACTTCCTCCACGTAAATATAGAAACTGCCCGTAGCATATGGCTTGTCAAAAGGCTCATGATCATTGGGCTTTGCAAACATGATGGCCGCACCATCCTTCCTCAAATTGCACCAGCCCCAATCCACATTGTACTCATCCAGTTCAAAGCCAAGTAGCTTGGTATAGAACTCAATGGTGCCTTCCAGTTCATTGGTCCACAACATCGGTGTTAGCTGCTGGAATTTCATGTGTTAGGCGGTTTGTGCAGTAGCAATCCTTGTGGCCAGCCAAGTATCCTTTGCGGGGACAATCCATTTGTCCAACAAAGCTTCTTTTGTAGCAACAAGGTTGTTGAAATAAAGCGTATCCAGTGTAATGAAACTGTTTTCAAGTGCATAGTTCAATTGGGCCAGGGGAAGCAGTTGCACCTTGTCCTTGATGATGAAGGCGAGACTTTGCCTATCGAACATGTTCACCTTGAACAGTGTTTCTATTTCCTTGATGAGCCTAACGGAGGAGTCAGTGCTGCATCCACCAACAGTTGTTGATGTTTCGTCTGCCATGATTACAATGAACTGACCAAAAAACAGGTTGGCATAGCCTTTCACATCACTGCCATGGCTTTTCCAATTGGCCACAAAGTCTTCCATTAGAGCTTCTATCTCCAAGGCTTCGGGAATGGAGAACAAACGGCTGCTCTGGTAGATCCAGACCTTGGATGCAGGATGGAAACCTGCGGGGATATGTTGTTGAAATAAGGTGTCCATAATGCAAAGTTAGGTAGCAGGACCGAGGTTGACGTTACGAAGTTGGGAGTAGCAGCTATGCATTGCGATCAACTTAATCCTCCTCATTCTTGTAAGTGGCATAGAAGTATGCCCCCACCACAGCGGCCAGCACTTTGAACACGAGGTTCTTCAAAGCAAATGTTTCATGGAAGTCCAGTGTCTTGAATAGCTTATCATAAGCCATATCTATAATCAATAGAACAGGCAACAGGACCAAGGTGGCAGCAATGAATTTTTTGATGTTGAAATTCTTCATGGGTGGTTCTTTGTGTTGGAGATGGCCTTCTTGCCAAAAAGCAGGCTCATCACAAAACTGAAAAGTAGTACTTTAATAAAATAGCCCAGCAAGTATTTCGATAATGGAACAGTATGTTTGGCCAGGTCGCCCCAGAAATAATCGAATGCCCATGTAACCGTTCCAAAAATAAGGGCATAGGCAATCATAACTGACCAACTGAATTTCCTGAATAAGGTTTTCATCATTCTAGGTTTAAGCCAAGGAAGCAGCAATCATTTCTGCAACATCCAGTACCTGCACCTCATGTTCCTTTTCCCTGTTCTTCACACCGTCTGTCATCATCGTATTGCAGAAAGGGCAGGCCGATGCAATTACTTTGGCACCTGTTTGCAGCGCCTCATCCGTGCGTTCAATATTGATCCTTTTGCTGCCCGGCTCGTCTTCCTTGAACATCTGCGCGCCACCGGCACCGCAGCAAAGTCCATTGGTGCGGCAGCGTTTCATTTCAACCAGTTCGGCATCCAAGGCTTCCAGCACCTTGCGCGGGGCTTCATAAATATCATTGGCCCTGCCCAAATAGCAGCTATCGTGGTAGGAGATGCGCTTGCCCTTGAAATCACCACCTTCTTTCAGCTTGATCCTGCCTTCATCAATCAATTGCTGCAGTAGTGTTGTATGGTGTATTACTTCATAAGTGCCGCCCAGTTCGGGGTACTCGTTCTTAAGCGTATTGAAACAGTGTGGGCAGGTGGTCACAATTTTCTTGATGCCATAACCATTAAGTACCTGTATGTTTTGGTAGGCCATCATCTGGAACAGGAATTCGTTGCCGGCACGTCTTGCAGGGTCGCCTGTACAGGCTTCTTCCTTGCCGAGGATGGCATATTTAACACCAACTTTGTTCAGGATGGTTGCAAATGCCTTGGTTATCCTTTGTGCACGCTGGTCAAAACTGCCGGCACAGCCTACCCAGAACAGGATATCGGGGCTTTCCCCATTTGCCATCATCTCTGCCATTGACGGAACATTCATAAGCAACAATTATGCGTGCGAAAGTAAAGCAAAAAACAGTTGGGGAATGTTTTATGTAAGTGGCCAATCCAATAAGCCCGAACTTTTATTTGTTGACTGGTGGCTATTGTTTGTGCTTCCTCAAATCCCTTGCTATAAGAACCGGTATAACTATATTGGACAAACTGTATATGATGGAAATCGGATGAAGGAAAGTAATGAGCATTTGTCGCTGTCATACAGAGCCCCGAATAGTCGGGATTTTCAACCTGTCGAAGCCTGCCTGTCGGCAAAGGCAGGTATGATGAACGAGACCTTAGTTCGATAAAAGGTTTCGACTAAGCTCAACCTGACATACTTTTCTTCATCCGATAGTCAAATAGATATAAATGGTTTGGCTAGGGTAGCCTTTCACTGAAGTAAGATGCAGGAACCCAAGCCCCAATGCAAAGCTTGTTACCACAGTGATGAACGGAACGCCAATAAACATGGGCTTTGCCTTGTAATGAGGAAAGGCAACTTTACTTTCTCAAACCCTGACGACGGCTTTAGGCCCCGTCAGCGGTTGTTGTGATCTTTGTATTTAATAATAGGAAACGGTTCTAATTCAAACTGGTGCACTATCCAATAACGGTTACGGTACAGCAAACAATAGCGGTCAATAATAATTTGTATTTCATGACAGGCAAAACTGATAAAGAAGTTGACCCAAAGCAAAAGGGATTGGAAACCTGAATTTCCAATCCCTTTCTATGAATATAACCAATAGGATTAATACCTGTTGTATCCACCGCCGCCGCCGCTGTTTCCACCACGGTCACGGTTGTAGCCGCCACCGCCGCCACTTCCGCCACGGCTTCCGCCACCGCCGTATCCACCACCGCTACCGCCACGGCTTCCACCGCCGCCGCCGTAACCGCCTGGTTTCTTGAATCCACCGCCGCCGCCACCGCTGCGCCTTTCGCCTTCAGGACGTGGAGTTGATTCGTTAACTACGATTTGGCGACCGGAAATTTCAGTATCGTGCAAGGCACTGATAGCTGTACGGGCTGCCTCGTCATCGCTCATTTCCACAAAACCGAAACCTTTGCTGCGGTTGTTGTTGAATTTGTCGGTAACGATTTTAGCAGAAGTTACTTCGCCATAAGGAGCGAATAGTTCCTGCAATTCTTCACTGGTCATTGTCCAGTTCAAGTTTCCTACGTAAATGTTCATTTCTAAAGAAATTAAAAAAATTAAAAAAAACCAATGATGAAAACAGTAACCAAAGAACCCGAAGCATTTACGTTATAAAACCTTCTGGAAAATGGAAGAACTGACCATTGGACAATGCGAAAGTAGGGGTTTTGCCAATTGAGCAAATATTTTTTTTGACATGTATTTAACAACCAAATCTAACGGTTGTTAGCTTCCAGTTGGAATCAATGCCACTTCCATCAAAAACAAAAGCCCGTAACTTTATGTTACGGGCTTCGATACGGTCTATGTAGGTTGGATTATTCGCCCACCACTTCAAATTCAATTTCTGTAACATTGCTGCCACCAAAATCGATAGATGCTTTGTAAGTACCCAATTCCTTTACCTCATCAACAATGGAAATACGCTTGCGGTCTATCTCGTAACCCTTTTGGTCACGGATGGCACGTGCAATTTGCAAAGAAGTAACACTACCGAAGATTTTACCACTCGTACCTGTTTTGGCACCCACCTTAACAGGTGATGCTTTCAACACTTCGGTTACCTTGTTGATCTGTGCCAACATAGCGGCTTCTTTCTTGGCCTGAACCTTTTGCTTTTCCTGTAATTGCTTCAAATTGGAAGGACTTGCTTCCACTGCGTATTTCTGTGGGATAAGGTAGTTACGGGCATAACCGTTCTTCACTGTAACCAGTTCGTTACGGCCACCTAAATTATCTACATCCTGAATTAATATTACCTGCATTGTTTTGTTTTTAGTTCCCAAGAGCCCAATCTGAGATTGTGACTGTCTTCCGTATCATTCGGAATTAGGGGTGGTTACTAATAATGGTTATTCTATTTCAATAAATCCGTTACGTAAGGCAAAAGGGCCATTTGGCGTGCTTTCTTAACTGCATCGCTCACTTTACGTTGGTACTTCAAGGAGTTACCACTCAAACGGCGTGGCAGCATTTTACCTTGTTCGTTCACGAATTTCTTCAGGAAGTCAACATCTTTGTAGTCAACATACTTGATACCGTATTTCCTGAAACGGCAGAATTTCTTTTTGGGCTTCTCCTGCTTAATGGCAGTAAGGTATTTTATTTCGTTCTTTGCCATGTTATGCCTCCGTTTTTTGATGGTGAAAGCCTAAGCCACTTTTTTTGACAACATTGTACTCAACTGCGTATTTGTCCAGTTTTGTAATCATGTGCCTCATAATTTGTTCATCACGCAGCATCTGGATCTTGAATTTCTCGTTGAAATCAGAAGGTGCAGTGTACTCCAGGATCCAATAGATACCGGTTGTTTTTTTCTGGATTGGATAGGCCAAAGATTTAAGGCCCCAAGGATTGCTGTTCACAACGGAACCTCCGTTTTCAGCAATCAGGTCACTGTACTTTTTCTGGGCAGCTTTGAAATCTTCCTCAGAAAGTACAGGGGTGAAGATCACCATCAATTCGTAATTGTTCATTACCCTGTTGTTTTTAAATTGGTTTTTCCCAATGGACAGCACTGAAATTGTATCAGTACAGATTCTGCCAAAACAGAATTGGGGCTGCAAAAGTAGGGGAATACTGATTAAAAAAATCGGTCCCCTAACTTTTTTTGGCGCAATTACCACCAAATGCTAACATTATGCGGCAAGTTCCATTTCCTCTGCCATCATCCTCCTCAGGTTGATGAGGGCATAGCGCATACGGCCCAGGGCTGTATTGATACTGCAATGGGTCATTGAAGCAATTTCCCTGAAAGAGAGGTCGGCATAATGGCGCAGCACCACTACTTCCCTTTGTTCCTCAGGCAATTTCTGGATCAGTTCACTTATGTTTTGATGGTCGGCACCCCTGATCATGTCAGACTCTGCATTGTCAAACGTGGTAACCGTATTGTCGTTATACGAATCGAAACTGCTGATGGTCTTGCTTTTTGTTTTGGCCTTCCTGATATGGTCTATGCAGAGGTTATGTGCCACGCGCATGGCCCATGGTAGGAATTTGCCCTCGTCGGCATATCCACCCTTATGTATCGTATTGATAATCTTGATAAAAGTATCCTGGAAAAGGTCCTCGGCTAAATGATTGTCCTTAATGAGGAGGACAATGGCAGAAAAGATCCCTTTTTTGTAACGGTTTACCAATACGCTCATCATTTCAGTTTCCCCTTCTTTGAACAAGCGGATAATTTGTTGGTCGGTTAAGTAGGTGTAATCTTTCATAGCTTTTGTTTTAAGTGAGATATTGTATTGGTGTTATTGTTCCACAAAAAGACAGCTTATCCGCCGCACATGGAATAGTAGTATAGATGAAAATCTCGTAGTGTTAATTAAAGGACGTGTAGTTGAAAAGATTACATGGTGAGGTGACGGAAGTCATAGGTTTGGACCAGTATTTACGATAAGTCCAATTCTGGGAAAGGAATAGTCAATCAGAATAAGGCATGATTGCAGCAACCATTGAGAAATGTCAACACCAAATGGGGCATCAAGTAACCGTACTGTAAACAGGCAATAATCAAACCATAAATTTATAGTATCCCAGTAACAGATAAGCCCCATTCATATTTGCTTCAAATAAGCAATGCAGGTGTAGATAGGTACCCATTTCATAGTGAATGGCCGATTTTCGATGTGGCCTGAATGATTTTTATAGGAATTCAAGCAGGGGGACCCTGATAAGTGGGGCAGCAACACAACAATGCAGGTATGGACAATGCAGATAGCGTTCGTTTGATACAGCTAGTATATATAGGGATGTAGGTGGGGCCATGTACGGATGAATGTACTGCGGAGCAGGGGTACAGGCAGGGTGTGCTATGGGAGAGGTACGGGTGAAGGTCAGTGTAACATCAGTATAATGTCAGTATAATCCTAGGTAATTCCTGCAAAAAACGCATGCAGTGCAAGCGCTTTATGGCACTTATGGCAATATAAGTTTTTTATCCATTATGGCAAAACCTCGTTCACTGGACTGATTTCCGTTTGTGACTTTATCCGGTTTGGAAAATATGGGACGGATGGATGCCTTGCAAAAATAAGCCTTTGCCGGAAGGCAAGCTTCGACAGGCTGTATAACAACCACAAATACCCATTACTACCCTTCTTCATCCGATAGCGATGGAAAGCATAAAATAAATGTGGATTCGGCTAGGATAAAACTAACTCCTGTCCGCTGGTACCGTTAATTGGCGGCGGCCTTGCCTGCTATTGTTGGCAACAATTTGAAAAAGGCCCATACTGAATGTACCATCCGTAGAAGCATGGTTGCCAGCATCCATTAATTGGGAGGCGCTATTGCCATTTTTTGCATAATCAGCAGCGGGTAAGTGGTTGGTTGCCGCACTGGTATCGTTTGCAGGTGCAGTTCCCATCGAAGGTTGGGGCTGGGCTACTTTAAACACGTTCCTTAATATACTGGCCAACCGTAGCCCGCCTATCAGCAACTGCTTTTTGATGACCTCTTTGTTCTTGTCAATATAAGCTTGGTCTATTTTGCCATCAGTAAAGTCATATACCCCATCCAGCAATGCCCTGGACTGTTTCATCCATTGCAGTACATTCAGCTTGTTAATGGACTTGATTTCCTCGGCAGTGAAATTGTTGTACAGTGCCAGGCAGTCATCCAGTTTAATGTTTTCAGCCTCAATGATTTGGGTGTCCCAGAAACTATGGAGATTGCCATTGTAGATAGGCGATTTGATCTCTACGGTATTGCCACCCTTATCTTCTGGGTAACCAGTATGCAGGGGCTGGTGCAGGTCGCCAACCAAGTGGAAGATAAGTAGGAGGTCCTGCTTGATATCCTTGTCCTTCATCCCATCCTTATGTTGCAGGGCATAAATAGCACTGTTGAGTACGGTGAGCATGTTCTTCTCTGCAGAAGGATGGTATTCTTCCCCCTTGGTGATATCTATATAGTGCCAGGTCCTCATGTAATCATAGAAATGGTCACTGCGGTTTTCATCCATCCATGTAGAAGCCGCTTCAATGGTCATCCGCTTCAGGTATTTCATGACTGCTTGCTTGGTGGCATCATCCAAGTAATGGAAGGCTATCTCAGCTACTAGTTCATGTCCGGCTTTTCCCCAGGCAAACGAACGGCAAGGCATAATGCATGTCAATGCTAGAAAAAAAGAGGCAATAATTTTTTTCATGGGCTTAATTGTAGCAACAAACATACAGAAGTAAAACACTCCTTGTTGTGGTGGTTTATTAAAAAATGGTTACTTGCCGATTGGTCAGTATTTTTTAAGCACTACTCCCGTACATTCGCAGTTGGAACAAACTACTCTTATGCGAAAAATGTCACTAATGCTGTGCCTGTTGACCCTAACGGTTGTTACAGGAATGGCACAGAAAACGGAAAAGAAGAAGATAGCAAAGGACACCATTAACAGGGCTGCCGACAGTACGGAAGTCGAAGCGAAAGAAGAAGCTGCCGACAATATCCCCATCGTTTCTTTGGATGAAAATGATTTGGGCGACGGTAGCTCGCAGAACGTTTCATCGATGTTGACCACAGCCAGGGACCCTTTCTATTCTGCGGCCGCATTTAATTTCAGTTCAACAAGGTTCAGGGTAAGGGGTTATGACGGGGACAATTTCTCCACGTACATGAACGGCATACCCATGGAAAACCTGGACAATGGGTTCACGCCATTTGGCCTTTGGGGCGGGTTGAACGATGTATTGCACAACAAGTCACTCTCCATAGGCCTGCACTACAACACAACCGCTTTTGGCGATGTTGGAAGCACCACTTCCATAGATACAAGGGCCAGCAAGCAGCGCAAGCAGACACAATTTGGTTATGCCTATTCCAACAGGAACTATACACATAGGTTTTCCCTCACACATAGCACCGGCCTCAGCAAAAATGGCTGGGCATTTACTTTTAGCGGCAGCCGCAGGTGGGCCGATGAAGGCTACTCCGCAGGTACCTACTATGATGGCTGGAGCTATTTTGTAGGCGTGGACAAGAAATTGGGCAAGAAGAACCTGCTTTCATTGGTGGCTTTTGGTGCACCAACCAAGAATGGCAAGCAGGGTGCTGCCACGCAGGAAGCACTTGACCTAGCAGGCACCAATTACTACAATCCTTATTGGGGCTACCAGGAAGGAAAGAAAAGGAATGCCAATGTAGGAAGGACCAATCAACCCGTCATCATTTTTACGCATGACCTCAAAATAGACGAGAACAGCAGTTTGGTAACCGCAGCAAGCTATTCATTTGGTGAAAGGGGCGCAAGCAGCTTGGACTGGTACAATGTAGCAGACCCACGCCCTGATTATTACCGTTACCTGCCCAGTTACTATGACGACCAGGACCCGCTGTACCAAAAACTGACAGACGCTTGGAAGAACGATGAAAGCGTACGCCAGATAAACTGGACAAATTTGTACACTACCAATAGGTCCGGTACGGAAACAGTCAATGGGGTTACAGGCCACCGTTCAAGGTACATTTTGCAGGAAGCAGTGACCGATACAAGGAAACTGAATTTCAACACTGTGTATAATGTAAAAGTGGATAACAACCTGTTCTTCACAGCAGGAGGTTCCTATCAAATGTTGAAGAACAACTACTACAAACAGATCCTTGACCTTTTAGGCGGTGATTATTTCGTGGACCTGAACCAATTTGCAGAAAGGAGCTACCCAACCAATCCCAATGCCAACCAAAATGACCTTAACCGTCCCAACAGGATAGTAGGGGTGGGTGATAGGTATGGTTACGACTACGATATCCATGTAAACAAGGCAGCAGGATGGGGCCAAGGTGTGCTTAAATACAATTGGATAGATATCTACGGGGCAGTTGAATTTTCCAATACCCAGTTCTGGAGGGTCGGCAATGTGAAGAATGGCCTGTTCCCAACCAATTCATTTGGCAAATCAACTGTGTACAATTTCAATAACTATGCGCTTAAAGGCGGTTTCACCTTTAAGATTGACAAAAGGAACTCCTTGTACATGAACATGTCCAAGATGACCAAAGCACCTTTCTTCGAGAATGTTTACCTGTCACCACGTACAAGGGACAATGTGCAGGACAATGTGAAGAACGAAGAAATACAAAGTGTGGAAGCTGGTTATGTGGTGAATGCCCCCAAAATAAAACTGCGTTTCAGTGCCTATTATACGGAATTCCTGAACCAGATGAACGTAATGTCGTTCTACCACGATACCTACAGGAACCTGGTTAACTATGCCATCAGCAATATCGATAAGGCACATTCAGGATTGGAGTTCGGTTTTGAAACCAAACTGCTACCCACATTGACCCTGAACGGAGCAGCAGCCGTGGGCCGCTATTATTACAATAGCCGCCAAACAGCCATCACCACACTGGACAATGATGCAAGTGTGCTGAGCAAGGACCTGGTTTATTCACAGGACTACCGTGTGGGCGGCACACCGCAGGAAGCTTATAGCTTGGGCCTTAATTACCGCTCACGCAAATATTGGTACGTAAGCTTGACCGGTAACTATTTTGCCAAAATGTGGATGGATATTAACCCTATCCGCAGGACCGCAGCCGCAGTGGACGGTGTTCAGGAAAACAGCCCGTTATGGCATTCCATTCTTGACCAGCAACAATTGAGCAACCAGCATACCTTGGACTTTTTCGGCGGCTATTCCTGGAAACTGCCCAAAAGCTGGGGACTTAAAAAAGCGTCCTTCCTGGTATTCAATGCAGGTGTAAGCAACATATTGAACAACAAAACAATCATTACTGGAGGATATGAGCAGTTGCGTTACGACTTCATGGAAAAGGATATCAATAAGTTCCCGTCAAAATACTATTATGCTTACGGTATCAATTACTTTATGAGCTTAACTTACAGGTTCTATTAATTAACCCCAACCTTAAATAAATCTTTTAATCAGAAATATGAACATCATGAAAAATAAAATTGGATTATTTGTGTCGATGGTAGCCATTGCCACGGCAGCGGCTATTGTTATACCTGCATGTAACAAGAAGTTTGATGCACCCCCTGCAGCTACCGATCCCAATATTACCCCTACCCATACCATCAAGCAGTTGAAAGCCATGCACGGTACGCTGCCTACTGATCAAGGGCGATTAGATGTAATTACTACCGATGTAATTATTTCGGGTGTGGTGGTAGCCGATGACAAGAGCGGTAACCTGTACAAGGAATTATACATTCAAGATGCTACAGGCGGCATAGCCCTTGAGCTGGATGCTGCAGGTTTGTACGGCACCTACCCAGTTGGCCGTAGACTGTTTATCAATTGTAAAGGGTTATGTGTTACCGATTACAATCTGCTACCACAGTTGGGCATCAAGGCCATTGTAAGCGGTGCACCATCCATACAGGGCATTCCAAGTGACCTTATCAAGAACTATATAACTGGTGGTTCGTTAAATAACCCAGTTGTTGCAAAAACTGTGACCCCAGCTTCATTACCTACGCCTGTTTTGGGTGATGATAATCTTGCCACACTTATCCAACTAAATAATTTTGAATTTTTGAAAGGCGATACCACTAGTACTTATGCAGATACCTCTGCTTATAAAGCTACCAAGAATATAACAATTCACGATTGCAGTGGTAATACTATTATTATTAGGACTAGCGGCTATGCCAACTTTGCTGCCGCAAAGCCAGCTAAAGGAAATGGTAGCGTTACAGCCCTTTATACTGCTTACGGAACAACAAAGCAATTAATCATTAGGGATACAACTGATATTAAATTTACAGGGAGAAGGTGCTATCAATTTGAAGAAGATTTCAATGCTTTTCCCGTTACAGGTACTGCGCCATTAGTTGTTCCTGGTTGGAAAAATATTTTGGAAACAGGCGATGTACCTTACACTATTGCCTATTTCAGCGCTGCCCAAGGCGATTTTGCTAAGATTTCAGCATTTACATCTGCTGCTTTGCCAACCACTAATATTTCAACTTGGTTGATTTCCCCAGATATTACATTAGTGTCAGGTGCGCCACTGTATACCTTTACATGTTCACGTAGGTACCCTTCGGCTACCTTGAAGGCCTATGTTTCCACCAATTATAGTGGAGGTGCTCCTTCTGCTGCCACTTGGACATTGTTAGGAACTGTACCTAATGGCACCGCCAGTGCGTTTACACCTTTTGACTCATTTGGACCGTATAACCTCGCCACCTATATAGGACAGAAAATCAATATCGCATTCCGCTATGAGGCTGCTGCTGGAACTGCAGCTAGTAATGTAGCCACTTATGAAGTAGATGATATAAAGATTACATATTAAGGAACGACTGATTTTATGAAAAGCCATCATTTTTAGTGATGGCTTTTTTATTGCCTATATATACCTGCACCCTTTTCTTTTTTACATATCCACCTCCCTGCACAAACTGGTTTCATAAATAAGCAGGGCAATTTTGTTTATCAATTGGCGCTGGGGCAGCCATCGGCCTCTTGATTGGCAAACTGCTGCATGGAAACGGGTGGTGAGTAGCTATTCTTATTTTTATGCCCTTTTTTTGATATCAATTTAATGATGATTTCATGTGTGACCAAAATTTTGTGAACTATTAAAAGTTCACAAAATTTTGGTCACACCTTTAAAAACTGGTTGCGATATTTATTTTTATCTGACTATTAAATGAAAGAAAGTATATCAGGTTCAAGCTGCCTGTAAAGGCAGGGATGACGGTAACCACAAACGACGAGACACCAGCTTGCCTACCGGCAGGCAGGGTTTAAAAAAACGAAGTTTTTTTCCTTCATGACTTAGTGGTAAAATAAAATCATTTGTCTACAAATGATTTTATACACCTTATACTGACTCGATCTACCGGGTGTCATTGGTAGTTTGTCGAAGGGCTGTCGAAAGGGACTTCACTAGAAAAATCTTGAAATTGATTACGTTAAAATTAGAAATCTAAACAGTTTCAATGAAAAACCAATGTCCCCAATAAAAACTTAAAAATGTTAGAATAAAATGTAAACTTTTTTTTGTAATTTTTTAAAAGTTTACAAAAAGAAGCCGTGTATTCTTTCTTCGCAGAGTCTCTACTCCAAGCCTAGAGCGTGGCAGGACTCTGCGGTTTAAGGATTAGCATCCAATTCATGAACGCAGCGTCCCTTGTGCCTCACACAATTCAACGCTAAGGAGACACTGCGGAGAATAAAAAGAAAATTGTTGGTCAAATGGTTAAAAGAGGATGGACGACGGAGTCAATTCATTTTTTAATTAATAATCCTTTTACTACTCGCATAGCATCTAATAGAGCAACAGGGAATGCTGCTACAGCTTTTTTTCATGCAGATGGTTCGTATATAGTTAGAGATGACGTAACTGGAGTAATCGTTCAGATAAGCGATAGATTGGATCCTAATTGGATTCCAGATGCCACAATTATTAATCCTTTTAAACCTTAATAAGTATATTTATGGAAAAACTAGAAGACATATTCAGTGATGTTGTTATCTTAAGAGGTGCTGCAACTTTTATGTATTCAAAGAAAAATGTTATACAAGTATTGAATTATTGTCAAGAAAAAGGCATAAAAATATTAGGGATTGATGCATTTTATTTAACTGAGCATACGACCCAACCGAGTTTGGATAATAGCATTGATTATTCTGTAATGACTTTATTGAAAGTACAAAATGTTCCAGACCCAATACAATTTATCCTTGATAAGGATGAAAAGCTTTTTTTTGAAATTGTGTATGAGGAATAAGTGCTGTAGTTGGTGTTCCCTATCAACGAAAAGTATATAAATGAACGACCGCCCTTGCAAGGTGCTAGCCCTTGTTGGCGTTTAATTCCAAACGAAAAGCATAAAATAGGATGAATCCATTTGGCCCTTGTTGGTGTTTCATCACAAACTAAAGGCATAAAATAGAAGGAACGCACCGGCTGGGTTCATGAACAGGAAGCTGTTGTTGGTTGCTGTTCCCTACTAACGAAAAGTATATAAATGAACGACCGCCCCTGCAAGGTGCCTGCTTGCCGGCAAAGGCAGGTTTTCACCTGCAGGTTCCTATGTAACCGGGTTTTAGTATTCCAATGAAACGGCGAATGGTTTGGTGCAGGCCAATTGTTTAGCCATTATTGCTGTTGCCCAACGAAAAGCATAAAATAGAACGAAGCCCCAGCAGGAACCGCTGCAAGTGCAGTGGCTACTTATGAAGTGGATGATCGTAAGGGATCTAAATAGTTTGAAATTACAATTGCATATTGAAAGCCATCGCACAAGCGATGGCTTTTTGCTTTCTACCAGCAAGTTAGCCAATACACACCCGAGCACGGTAGAACACACTCGAACACGGTAGGACAAGCTCGAGCACGGTAGGACATGGTCGAATACGGTAGGACATGGTCGAACACGGTAGGACACACTCGGACACGGTAGAACATGGTCGAACACAGTAGAACATGCTAGGGCACGGTAGGACATCGCTCGAACACGGTAGAAGGATGGTAGAAGGGGCACCGAACGAGCACTGAACGATCGTCGAACAAATGGGGCCCCTTTCCCTTTAGAAGAAGGACGGGCACGGATAAATTGTCAACCTGTCAGCAATGCAACCTTTGGTATTTTGTTTGACTTGCATTGTTGCCAGTTAAATTTTCATGAAACAGGTTCATGAATGCGTGTTTAACTGACGTTAAGTCGTAGGCTTGCAGCCATTAGACAATCAAACCATTCAACAGTTTTTAAAATAACGATTATGCAAAAAGGACAGATCCGTGTAAGTACGGAAAACATTTTCCCGATCATCAAGAAGTTCCTCTACAGCGAACATGACATTTTTTTACGTGAACTGATCAGTAATGCCACGGATGCCACACAGAAAGTGAAGACGCTTTCCTCCATTGGGGAAGCAAAAGGTGAACTGGGCGAACTGCGGATTGATGTGGTCCTGGATGCCAAGGAAAAGACCCTCACTTTCAGCGATAGGGGTGTGGGCATGACCAAGGAAGAAGTGGACAAATACCTGAACCAGGTGGCGTTCAGCGGTGCGGAGGAGTTTCTGGAAAAATACAAGGATGCAAGCATTATAGGCCATTTTGGACTGGGTTTCTACAGTGCCTTTATGGTAGCCGAAAAAGTGGAAGTGATTACCCAGAGCCATAACCTGGATGCCCCCACGGTTTACTGGAGCTGCGATGGTAGCCCCGAGTTTGAACTGTACGAAGTGGAAAAGAAAGATAGGGGTACCAAGATCATCCTGCACATCAATGAAGAGAGCAAGGAGTTCCTGGAAGCCTACAAGGTGAAGAGCGTATTGGAAAAGTTCTGCAAGTTCCTGCCCATACCCATCTATTTCACGGATGTTGCCGAGGAGAAGAAAGCTGATGAGGTGGAGAAATCAATCAACAATACCAACCCTATTTGGGTGAAGAAACCGGCAGACCTGACCAAGGAAGACTACGAAGGTTTCTATAAGGAACTGTACCCGTTCAATGAAACACCCCTGTTCTGGATCCACTTGAATGTGGACTACCCCTTTAACCTAACAGGTATCCTGTACTTCCCCAAGATCAAGCAGAGCCACGAAATACAGAAAGACAAGATCCAGTTGTACAGCAACCAGGTTTTTGTGACCGATGAAGTGAAGGAAATAGTGCCAGAATTCCTGATGTTACTGCAGGGTGTGATTGACAGTCCGGATATCCCACTGAACGTGAGCAGGAGCTATTTGCAGGGCGACCCCAACGTGAGGAAGATCAATGCACATATCACCAAGAAGGTAGCCGATAAACTGGAAGAAATTTTCCGCAACGAAAGGACCGAGTTTGAAGGCAAATGGGAAAGCCTTGGCCTGTTTGTGAAATATGGTATGATGACCGATGATAAGTTCCTGGAAAAGGCCAACAAGTTCCTGGTAATGGAAGATACCACTGGCAAGTTCCACACGCTGGAAGAATATAAAATGGCCACGGAGACCCTGCAGAAGAACAAGGATGGCAAGCAGGTGATCATCTATACCACCAATCCTGTTCAGCAGGATGCTTATATACAAGCTGCAACTGCCAAGGGCTATGTGGTGGTGAAAATGGAGACATTGGTAGACGCTGCCTTCATCAACAACATGGAAATGAAATGGGAGAATACCACATTTGTCCGTGTGGATGCCGATATTGTTGATAACCTAATTGACAAGCAAGAAGGCAATGAAAGCGTATTGAGCAAGGATGAAACGGAGAGCCTCAAGAAACTGTTTGAGTTCCCTGCTGCTGATCTCCATGTTACTGTGGAAGTAAAGGGCCTGAGCCAGGATACTGCTCCTGTAATTGCTACCCGTCCGGAGTTTATGCGCAGGATGAAGGATATGGGCGCTGTTGGGGGTGGCATGACCGCATTCTATGCCCAAATGCCGGATGAAGTAACCTTAACGGTAAATGGTAACCACCCCATTTATCAGACCCTGTTAAAAGAGGCCGATACTGAAATACAAGGAAAGCAGGTACGCAACCTAGCAGACCTCGCCTTACTTTCCCAAGGGCTATTGAAAGGTGCGGAGCTCACCAACTTTATCAAAAGAAGTGTGGAACTGATGGAAGGGGAGAAGAAAGTAGTAGCATAGGCTTTGGAATTTATTCAATAAACAGGCGGCCGGACAGTGATGTTCGGCTTCCTGTTTTATACCCGTTCCTTACAAAAGATACTTGCTTCTAGGTAAAGCCTCGTTCTTGTATAGTGTACTTCCTGGAAACCTGCCCTCAAAAAGTATTTCTTATGTATGGGGTTCAGGTAAATGATATAGATGGTTCTTGGGTATTGCTCCAAACTGTTGAGTAGGTTGGCAACCACTTCCTGCATGATGCTGCCATCAAATGGGTTGAACAGGAAAATGCTGTCCACTGTATTGGGTATGGTGAAATCCAGCGCATTGATGCTGCTTATTTCAAACTGTATGGACGGGTATTTGTGTTTGGTAATCCGTAAGTTTTTAACAGCTTCCTTGCACAGCTTTTCGGAGATATCTATGCCTGTTAATTGCTGGTAGCCCATGGCAGCAGCTACACATAGGGCCCGCCCTTTACCGCAGCCAATATCCACCAAATGGTTGCGGTTGCTAATGGGGACCAGGCCAAGGCATTCTTCCAATAGTGGGTAAACAGCAGGCATGTAAAGCGTGGCCGAGTAAATATCGATGCCTGCTTTCTCCAGGGCTTTCAGGTTATCATAACCAGTGGTATCGATACCATATTCCCTTTCGCCCCTTATCTCAGCAATGATCACATACCTGGCAATGGACCATTCCCACTTGAGGGCCAAATAAGAAAAATACCGTATAAATTTTATCACTTTCAAGCTATGGCAATACCTTTTGGCGGGGTCCTGTTCCAGCGATAAATATAGCTGAATAAACAGGGAAGCTACAATAACCCTTGATAGGGTAGTGATTCATTTTGAGTAGTTGAGTGTCAGCCTGAGCCTGCCTGCCGGCAAAGGCAGGCAGGCTTGTCGAAGGTGGCTTTCTATCGTAATTCTAATTCGGTTTCGACAAGCTCAACCTGACAATAGTTCAAAATGAGTCACTACCGTTGGTAGGAGATAATGCCCAGTCCTTCCTTAAGTTCCAGTATGAATGTACCTTCAATAAGGCCACCTGCGGATTGGTCATTATAAGCAAGCAGTAATGAACTGCCGAAACTGTCAATAAGTGTAAGCGTACCGGTGATGAAGTGGATAGCAAACTTGTGCTTTGACCTATCGGTGATGGATGATTCAATCAATTCGAACCTATAGGTATCAAACAGAACAGGTTCCCCTAAGCTGTTCCTTAAGGTGGGTATTTGCTTGTTCAATAAACCGATATAGCCACTAACGGCAAATCCCGTTTTATAGTGCAATGAATGGGCCCGTCCATCATTGGCTTTCAGTTCAGTGAAACTGTCGGATTTCCCATCCAGGTTATAGGCCTGCGATTTCATGAGGAACTCTTCATAGGATGAATGGAAGCAGGCTTTTTCAAAATCATTGTTCAAGGATAGTGCATCCATCGTTTGCTGGTAGGCTATCTTGATAAGTGCTTTGGCCATGGGGCTCGTATTTAGGTGATGGAATTAAAAGGGTTGGCACAAAATGCCAACCCCGGTTTTCAAAGGTAAATGGTTATAACGCTATTCCGATTGTATATGAACCTGCATAGCCACTGGTTGTATTGCCAGTTAACGATACTGTTTCATTCGCTAGGTCTGTTGCAGAATTGTTGAAGATGCCATCGTTGGCATTGCGCAAGGTATTGATGCCATGTGCTGCATATAAACTGGTTACATGTACAGCATCTGAAATGGTTTCAGGAAAGGTAATCTGCGAAGTTTTCTTCAATACATTGTTCACAAACACTTCCAAGTGTATATGCGTGGCCCTGCCCTGGTACCAACCAGGATAAATGGTAGTGAACTGTGCCTTGCCACTTGCATCGGTCAGTTGGTAACCCCTTAGCCATGTTTCGCCCAAATAACTCTGCGTACCAAGGCTGCCACCAGTTTGGCTGCCGTATCCGGAGTAGTAACCATCCTTGTTGCAGTGCCAGATATCAACCCTGGCATTCGATACTATTGCGCAGCTATTGTTTGTGTTTACCACATTGAAAGTGAGGGACAATGGAATACCT
>JAHEZD010000150.1 GCA_023251255.1 Chitinophagaceae bacterium | reverse complement strand
CAATGATATAGTAATAAGTACCTACAGGAACGGGGCTGCCCTTGTAGCGGCCATCCCATGGGGTGCTGTAGCCAATGCTGGTGAACACTTCCTGCCCACCACGGTTGAACACATCTATATTGGCATGGGGGTAACCACTAAGCCCCTTGATGATCCATGTATCATTGGTACCATCGCCATTGGGGCTGAAGGCATTGGGTATCTTCAACGTGCTATCGGGCACCACCACATAGTACTGGTAGGCCGCCGTATCGGCACAACCAATATTGTTGCTGGCTATAAGGGTAACGGTATAGTTGCCAATAGCAGGGTAAGTATAGGCCACATTGGTAAGGTGGCTGGTATCGCCATTGCCAAATTCCCATTTATAGTCGGTAGCATCGGAAGATAGGTTCAGGAAAAAGAACTGGGCCTGGCTCAATTGAATGGGTGTATTGGTACCGGGTGTTGCCGTAAAGTCAGCCACAGGTGTTGGCACCAGTTGCACAGTCTGTGCTGCACTGGTGGAGGTACAGGTACCTGTGGTGGCAGTTAATGTTACGGGGAAACTTGCTGGCGGTGTATTGGTATAATTATTAGCTGTGTTGAAGGTGGTAGCCGTGTTGCCATCCCCAAACTGCCATAAGTAAGTGGTGGTTCCTGTTACGGTATTGGTGCTGGTATTGGTAAAGTTCACCTGCATGCCGCTGCTGCCGGGGCAGCCAATCAACTGGTCCGCTGTGAAACTGGCTACAGGCTGCTGCGTAACGGTAACTGTTTGTACGGGGGAGGTTACCGTGCAGGGTCCATCGGTGGTGGTCAATGAAATATTGCCCGTGTTGTTGTACACTACTGTATAAGGTCCGAAACCTGTTCCGGTAGGCGTTCCCCCACCCCATTGCCAAGTAGCTGTTGCGGTGGAAGAAGGGGTGGCATTGTAAGTTACGTTCACGGACTGACCGGAACAGATAGTATTGGGCGATACGGTGAAATTAACCGAAGGGGGTGCGGTAACGGTAACCGGATTGGTGGTTACGCTTGAAGTGCAACCATTTTCCGTTACCTGCAAGCTCAGGGTCTTGCTGCCTGCTGTACCAAAGAGGATGCTGTAAGGTCCAGCACCTGGACCTCCTGTTTGAACAGTGCCCCCGTTGAAGTCCCAAGTATAACTGGCAGCGGCAGTACCATTGCCTGTATAAGTAACGGTATTGCTGGTTCCCAAGCAAACCGTGGCAGGGGTAACCGTAAAAGTGGAGGTAGGCTTCTGGTTTACCGTAACACTGGTATTGGCCGTTAGCACGCAGCCATTGGCCTCGGTGGTGGTAACCGTATAGTTGGTAGTGCCCGGCGTGGTGGCTGCTGGCAAGGTGACCGTTTGGCCACCGTAGCTTCCGGGGTTCCATGTGTAGGTGGTGGCCGTGGAGCCAGTTAAGGTAGCTGTTAAGGTGGAAGTTTCCCCCGTACAAATGGTGGCCGGATTGGCAGATGCCGTAAATGTAATGCCCGTAGTGCTCTGGTTAACGGTATTGGTGGACTGTGCCGTGCAACCATTGGCATCCGTTATGGTTACGGTATAGGAACCTGCTGCCAAATTGGTGGCTGTTGCCACACTTTGCACAGGCGATGTGTTCCAGATATAACCAAAGGGCGATGTGCCACCGGATAGGGCTATGGCAATGCTGCCATTGCTCTGGCCACAGGATGCATTGGTAACTGTTGGGGTAATCACCAAGGGTGTATAAGCTACACCGGATACGCCCAATAAAACAGTCCTGGTGGCACCGCCCGTGGAACTCACAAAAGTAAAATTTACCGACTGCAATAGTTTGGCCTGACTGGCACAGGGCACGTTGAGGTCCACACGGTAGAAACGGGGGTTGATACCCGTGCTGCCGCTTAACCCATCAGCAGTATAGGGGCCTACTGCTTGGCGTATGGTACGGCCCACACCTTGTATTACATAGGGCGTATTATCGAACCAGTCCTTAAACGTAACATTGCCCAATGCGGTGGTGGTACCATCCGTAAAACCAAGGGTCACACTTAAGGTGGCCGCCTGTTCGGTGGAGAAACCCAATATGCTTATTTTGGAATAGGCTGCTGGTGTGGTTACGGAGAAACTGCCAGTGGCACTTGAATTGGGAACGGAACTGCCCGATAGGAAAATACAGTTGCTCTGGTCATAGGGGGCCAACTGCCAAGTAGCTGTTCCCGATGTGATGGTGCCTGAATTATCGAGGCCCAATTGGATATTATTGGTGGATGCAAAGTTCTTGGAATAGAGTACTTTCTGCTGAATGTCCAAGCCTGTGGAGGTGACAGCCAAGGAACTGACCCCCGCTTCCGCAATACCGTCCTGCGTATAGCCCGTAACGGTGATGGGATTATAGGTTTGCGATAAGGCCCCGTTCAACAAACCTGTACCCAATAGATAAACAAGGCTGATAAAAAATTTCTTCATTTTGAACATTCAACTTTAAAGCACTTCTAAAAATCAACCACGGTCAAAATGGTTGCAACGCTCCCTGCTTCCACATTCCCTATTGCAACCAACCTACTAATAATACATCCAAGGCAATTAATGCTGCTTGTCCAATTACTTTTAATGTGTCATGCAATTAAAGCTGCAACTCCACGAAGTACAACATGCTGTGGCTTTTGTAGTTCTTATGCCCTTTGTGACAGCCAAGTAGCTGTTGCTTCCAAAGAACCCCAAAATCAATAGCACAACTTATTTCTTGGGTACTTTAAATTCTGCCCTCCTGTTCAGTTTACGTCCTTCTGGGTTGTCTACCCCATTGATGGAGTTGGGTGCCACTGGGTCACTTTCGCCAGAAGCTTTCAACTGCAACCTGGATACCTTGATACCTTTTGAAACGAGGTAGTCAAAACATATCTTGGCGCGTTTCATGGACAGGTCCAAATTGTACAGGTCAGTGCCTTTCTCATCTGCATGGCCATTTACTTCCACTACCAGTGACGGGTTATCCTTCATGGTTTTCACTACTTGGTCCAACGTGGCCTTTGATTCCGCAGTGAGGTTGTGCTTATCGAAATCAAAGTACACGGCGTTCAGCACAATGATGGAGGTATCCCTAGTGGTGGTAGGCGGTATGCTGTCAACCACTGGTGGCGGTGGTGGAATGGGAATCAAACAGAGGTCTGCATTGTACAGTGTATCCGACTCTGTATCATAGGGCGCATTGAACGACATGAAACTGTTATTGTAACCTGCTTTCTCTGCCTTCACACTATAGGCTTTGTATTCGGGAACCACCAAACTGTATTCGCCATTGGCATTCGTTTGCAAATTGAAGGCCACGGCAGATGTTGCGCTGTCCATTACGGTAATGGCCACGGCAGCCAGTGCGGCCTTGGTATTGCAATCGACAATCTTGCCGGTAATGAATTTGCTGGTGGGTATCCGCTCCACATTGAACAGTTGCAGGCAGCATTCGGATGCCCTGTCCGAAGCCAGGAACAGACCGGACTTTCCATCTGGTTTTGCAGTGAAGTAGATATCGTCCTTGATGGAATTGATGGGCTTACCAAAATTGATGGGCGTGGCAAAGGAGCCAGTATTGCCCTTGGCATAGTACAGGTCGAAACCGCCCATACCCACCCTGCCATTGCTTGCAAAAACCAGTGTGCCTGCATGGTAGTAAGGAGCTTCATCATCGCCATCCGTGTTCACTGCTTGCAGGTTCATGGGCATGGCCCCCGGTTTCAGGGAAATGCTGTACAGGTCAAACTTGCCCTTGCCGCCAGGCATGTCCGAAGAGAAGAACAGTGTGCTTCCATCATTGCTTACAAAAGGCTGTTTGGCACTGAACCCCCTTACGTTCACCGTTGAATCAAACAGTACGGGCTCGGTCCATACCGTGTCCTTCAGTTCACTGGTATAGATGGCAGAAATGTTCTTGCCATTCATATTGTTCCAACGGGTAAGGAAGGCCTTCTTGCCATCGGCCGTAAAGGATGCCACACCATACTGCTTGCTATCTGCATTGGGCATGTTCAGTTTGGTAAACCCTGCGCCGTTAACGGTGTATAATTTATTGTTGTAAGGGCTGGCGTTCTTGGGAAGCTTTACCGTGCTATCGGGCGTGGTAGAAGTGATTACCAATTGGTCCTTGTTCCAAGTGGGTGCATAAGTGGCCCCTTCTTTATTGGCTGCTGCTTTGGCTACATTGTACTTGAGCTTCTTGCCGGGCACTGATTGGTCCTGGATAAACTGCAGGTTGGCAATTTCCTTCTTGGCGGCCGTAGCATACTCATCATTGGCCGTATAGGTACTGGAAAACTTTTGCAGCACCAATAGGGACGAATCATATTTTTCCAATGCCCTCAAGCTGATGCCCTGCCAGTAAGCTGCCAACGGAAATTCTGCGGTATTGGCCGATACTTGTGTATAATAGGGGACCGCTTTTGCATAGTTGTTCAGCTTGCGGTAGCATTCTGCCAAATGGTAAATGGCCTGTGGCTTGGTGCTGAGTTTTTTGGACGGTTTCTTGTCCGTTGCCTGCTGCACCACATAGGGGCTTTCCACAGCGGTTTTCACCTTGCTGCTCTCCAGGTATTTTTCGTAATAAATGGCTGCACTGTAGTAGTCGCCTTTGGCATAGAACCCATCTGCTGCTTTCAGGTTATTGTAACCGGATTGTGCAGTTGCCACGAATGAACTGATAACAAGAACGAGTATGGTTGAAAATCTGCAGGCCATTGCTATAAGATAAAATTGAGTAATGTTATGGAAGCCTTTTGGGCCGTTATTAATTGGTGCGCTTTTACAAACGTGGGCAAACAAAATGCTGCTCAGTTGACTTGTAGGATTTGCGTCCTACATAGGACAGAGACAGTTCAAAACTGCTGGTACCATTTACTGCCTTGCCCAGATCGGATGTGTTAACATCATAGCTGAAGCCCAATACAAAGTTCTTGTAGTTGAGCCCAAGAAAAGGGGCCACGGCATCCTTGAAGCGGTAGTTTACACCGGCCAGCAATTCTGTTTCCGCATTGGCAGTTACTGTGGCGTAGGCTCCGGCCATTTTTTCCTCCGCATTTCCCTGGCGCAGGTAAAGCACGTTAGGAGAAAGGCTGAAGGTTTCCGACATCCTTAGCTTGACACCCGCATGTGCTGTGTAGCGGATGGGCAGTTTTTCCTTTGTACCGCCGTTAATGTAGGGGTCTTCCGGTTGCGTAAGGTGCGAGGCAGAAAAGCCCGCGAACAAATTGGCCTTATGGGCTGCATCCCCATCAAAGTACAGGACGCCTGCCCCCACATCAAATGTGCTCTTTGATGTGGCGTTGAGTATGTCTGCTGTTGGGTTGGATGGAAGGTACCCAGTTACGGAAGTCCATTGGTCACCGAACTGGAACTTGGAAGGGTTCACACGGCGGTTGATGATACCCGCCTGCATACCAAAAGAAATCCTTTGAAGCCCCTGGCTACCGAACTGGATACCTGTATAGGCTACGGATGCATAACCTGTTAAATAGTTGTACCCCCCATTGCCAGCAGATTGCTGCAATAGGCTCACACCAAAATTGAGGTTCTTGTCTGTTGAGAAATCAGCACTGGCGCCAATAGTGGAGAAAGGGCTGGAAATCTTGTTCCATTGACTGCGGTACACAGCGGCCACACGGTAGTTGCCATCAAAGACACCTGTGAGTGCGGGGTTCAACCATGATGGGTACACATAGTACTGGGAAAAATGGGGGTCTACCTGTGCATTCAGGTTGCTGCCTCCTATTAACAAGAACAATGTTGCTATACTTAAGATTTTCTTCATCAGAAAAATTGAATATGATTAGTAATTTTTATCGAACCAGTGTCACCGAGCCTTTCCTGTCAATCACCAGCCCTGCGGTGGTAACCAGTTTCAGGGTATATACATATACGCCACTCGGCTGGGGTTTGCCCTTGTAAGTGCCCGTCCAACCGATGCTCTTGTCATCGGTCTCAAAAACCTTCTCGCCCCATTGATTGAACACTTGGAAGTGCAGTGACTGGGTGATGTTGCTGAACACCAACAGCACATCGTTCTTGCCATCGCCATTGGGCGTAAACACATTTGGAACGAAAACCTGGTCGGTTACCGTTATGGCTGTTGCGGAGCCTGAACTAACCTGGCAGGCATTGGCCACAATGGTTCTCACCGTAATGTTGATGGTGGTATTGGGCGTTAATCCATTGATGGTATGGCTAAGGCCTGTGGCACCCGTGCTTGGTGGGCCATAAGCCCCACCGTTGATGGACACTTCATAACCTGTGGCACCGGGTACGGCTGTCCAGGAAAAAGTAAGTGTGTTGGTACCTATGTTGGTGGGCGTTACTACTGGGTTTACAAAAGGCGTAAGTAAACCAACAGCAACTGGGGTCCTGATACTGGGGCAGCCACCGCTAGTGATTGCTTCTACATAGTAGGTAATGGCGGCAGCTATTACAGGTGTTGTTAGGGTGCCTGTGGTGCTGGTGGCTATGGGGGAGCCGCCAGTGGCCGCTGTATATAAATTATAGGTGGTGCCTGTTACAGGACTTGCAATGGTAACTGTTGCCGTGCTTCCCGGGCATACATTATTGACCGTTGCTGCGGGTGCTGCGGGCGGGGAGGACAATGTTACTGCCACTGGTAACCTTGCTGTGGTGCAGGTACCACTTGATGCTACAATATAGAAAGTGGTGTTGGTACTGATGGCACCTGTGGTATAGGCTGTTCCCGTAAATACAGGTACGCCTCCAAACGCTACGGTGTACCAACTATAGGTAAGCCCAACCTGTGGATTGGTTACGGTTAAGGTAGAGGTTCCACCAGAAGAGCAAACAGGTGTTGAGGTTACAATGGGTGTTACCAATGGTGAGCCAGCAATACCGGATACGGCAAAGACAAAGCCCCTGGTACTACCTGTTACCACTGTGGATGTGGTATTCTTGAACAACAATGAACTCAACACTTTACCGCAGGGCATATTGAAGTTCACGGTGAACAACCTTGGGGCAGTACCCGAATTGTTATCGTAATCCGTTGCGGCAAAAGGGCCATTCTTTCTTTGGATACGGCCAGTGCCCTGGTTGATGATGGTGCCTGCACCTGAATACCAGTCCTGCACGGTGGTAGTGAGTACCGTGTTGGTACCATCGGTAAAATTGGCTGTCATGCTCAGGCTGGTTGTTCCTTCGGTAGAAGTTACCAACAAGCTGATACTTGAATACATGGCCGGTGTGGTCAAGGTCAGTGTACCTGTTTGGGATGTTAATAGGTACAGTGCATTGTTCCCGGTAACGGGCACTTGGTAGGAACTGGTACCCGACACAAAATTCAAGCTGTTGGGCAAACCATAACCAGTGGGGAAACCATTGGCTACGGCAAACTGCTGCGTACACATTACGTGGTTGGACACGGTGGCAGCATCCATTTCCATGGTAGTGGTGGTAAGGGAACTGGTTCCATTACCGTCTGCTATTACATCATGATTGAACCCTGTTACAGCAATGGGTACATACTGTGCAAAAACCGATGACCCTGCAACCAGTAAACACAGAAACAATATGCTCTTCTTCATGTATGCCATTATATGGATTTATTTGAAACCTACCGGAAGCGGACTTCCGATAGGTTAGGTGATCATCATTTATTGTTTGTTGTAGTATGCCATTCACTTTTCTACTCCTTGGGCAAATCCGCCTTCGACTAACTCTGGGTGACAGTATCCTGTCAGATTGGAACTTATCGAAATAAGATTGCGGTCCCCAAAGGACCAATCTGTTTTAGCACAATACCTTACTGTTTGATCAAACGTTGCGAAACGGTTTCTCCAGCAGAAACAATTTGAACAGTGTATACACCTGCTGCCAACCCATTCAGGTTAACCTGCATATTGGTGATACCTGCCACAAAGGTTTGCGTATTGGTCACCACTACCCTGCCCCATGTATCCACTACCTGCCATGTGGCCCTGGTATCTTTTGTGGCTGCTACCTTAATGGTTGCTGCACCAGTGGTAACAGTTGGCATGATGGCAGCTATTTCCAATTGGCGGCCCTTGGCTTTTAATACCACTATCCTGCTGTAATCGAATGTGCCATCCTTATCCACCATTTTCAATCGGTAGTAGTTATTGCCATCCAATAATTTAGCGTCATTATAAGTATACACCGATCCGGCGGCCAATAGTGTGGTAATGGTGGAGAAATTGGCACCATCGGCACTTCTTTGCAGTTCAAAATGGCTGAAGTTGGTCATGGTTTCCACTGTCCATTTGAGTTCGGCAGAAGCCTCACCTGTCAACCTACCTGTGAAGGATGAAATCTTTACAGGTACGGAAGTCAACTGGCCCACTTGGAACTCACCTGTGATGTTGGCATCAAGTCCGGAAACAATCAATGAAGTGGCCGTTTGTGAACCTGCTGTCAAGAGTGCCCAAGAACTGGTATAGCTGGCCGCGGAGAACAGGGAGAAAGCTGCCAATGGGTCCACATCTGTCGCTGACCAGTTAAGGGTAAGGTTCAAAGCTGTTGGG
>JAHEZD010000181.1 GCA_023251255.1 Chitinophagaceae bacterium | reverse complement strand
GCGGCTCTTTTTATAATTGCGGAAACCATCTGCTGCTGGTTCCAATATAGCAAATGATTCTACATCTGTTTGTTCTTGTGATGCATCGGCACGCCCTGCGGTGAATGGTACTGTTACATCAAATCCACCTTGTTTCGCTGCTTTTTCAACACCAGCACATCCAGCCAAAACAATTAGGTCGGCCAAAGAAACTTTTTTATCTCCAGGCTGGGCACTGTTGAATGACGTTTGAATACTTTCTAATGCATCCAACACTTTCGATAATTGAGCAGGATTGTTCACTTCCCAATATTTCTGTGGGGCCAAACGGATTCTTGCACCATTTGCACCACCACGTTTATCAGATCCACGGAATGTGGATGCCGATGCCCAGGCAGTAGATACCAATTCTGCAACAGACAATCCAGATCCAAGTATTTTGCCTTTCAATGAGGCAATATCCTGATCATTAATTAATTCGTGTGTAACAGCAGGAATTGGGTCTTGCCAAATCAATGCTTCTTTGGGCACTTCCGGGCCTAGGTAACGTGTAATTGGACCCATGTCACGGTGCGTTAATTTAAACCAGGCACGGGCAAAAGTATCTGCAAATTGATTCGGGTTCTCGTAAAAATGCCTGGATATTTTTTCATAAGCTGGGTCTACCCTCAATGCTATATCAGTGGTCAGCATAAACGGTGCATGGCGCTTTGAAGCATCATGTGCATCTGGCACTAGACCAGCACCTGCATCACCCTTTGGTTTCCACTGATGTGCACCAGCAGGGCTCTTTGTTAATTCCCATTCGTAGCCAAACAGGTTTTCAAAATAATTATTGCTCCATTTTGTAGGTGTTGTCGTCCATGCACCTTCAAGGCCACTGGAAATAGTGTGAACCCCACTGCCGCTGCCAAAAGTATTTTTCCAACCTTGGCTTTGCTCTTCAATACCAGCAGCAGCAGGTTCCTTGCCAACATATTTACTTGGGTCAGCAGCTCCATGCGTTTTACCAAATGTGTGACCACCAGCAATCAGTGCTACGGTTTCTTCATCATTCATTGCCATACGGGCAAAGGTTTCACGAATATCACGTGCGGACGCAAGTGGATCGGGGTTTCCGTTAGGGCCTTCTGGATTTACATAAATCAAACCCATCTGAACGGCCGCCAATGGGTTCTCCAATTCACGGTCGCCTGTATAACGACTGTCTCCCAGCCATTCTTTTTCAGAACCCCAATAAATATCTTCTTGAGGTTCCCAAACATCTTCACGGCCACCAGCAAAACCAAAGGTTTCAAAGCCCATTGATTCAAGGGCACAATTGCCAGTAAGTATCATTAAATCAGCCCAAGAAATTTTCCTACCATATTTCTGTTTGATAGGCCAAAGCAACAAACGCGCTTTATCGAGGTTGACATTATCGGGCCAACTATTTAGAGGGGCAAAACGCTGAGTTCCAGCACCAGCACCACCACGACCATCGTGAATACGGTAAGTGCCTGCACTATGCCAAGCCATACGAATGAAGAATGGACCATAATGACCATAGTCTGCTGGCCACCAATCTTGGGATTTGGTCATTAAATCGTAGATGTCTTTTTTTAGTGCGGTTAAATCAAGACTCTTAAACTCCTCTGCATAGTTAAATCCCTCACTCATTGGGTTAGACAGTGAGGAATTTTGACGAAGGACATTTAGTTTTAATTGATTGGGCCACCAATCACTGTTCTTGGTGCCACTACCAGCAATTGGTTGCTTTAAGGCTCCATGATGAAATGGACATTTGGCTTCACTTTCGCTATTTACATCGAGACTTTTGGTTGGCGGTACTATTTCATTGTTGTTTTGATCCATAACGGCAATTGTTTTTAATTAGTGAAGTGAAATTATTCATGTTCTTAAATAATGAGCAACGAAATTGTCACATTGTTGACGATAAAGCAAATCAATTATCTTTAACAACCCATAGATAAAAACTATCAGTATGACTTTTGTACAATTGGAATATGTAGTGGCGGTTGATGCCTACCGGCATTTTGCCAAAGCTGCGGCACACTGCCTTGTGACCCAGCCGACCTTGAGCATGCAACTGCAGAAATTGGAGGAGGAACTGGACACCAAAATTTTTGACAGGAGCAAACAACCAGTAATGCCTACGGAAATTGGCCTGTCCATTATAGAGCAAGCAAAGAAAATCATTGCTGAAAAGCATTTGATGGATGAAATGCTGCAGCATAAGAAAGGGCAAATCGTTGGCGAACTTAAGATTGGCATCATACCAACACTTGCACCTTATTTGCTGCCTTTGTTTGTGCAGAATTTTACAACAAAATATCCTGACCTTAAATTGATTGTGACCGAACTGACTACCGATGTTATCATTTCGCGGTTGCGGGAAAACAGGATTGATGCTGGCATATTGGTTACCCCTTTGCAGGAGAATGGCATTACGGAACATGTTCTTTTTTATGAAGAGTTAATGGCTTACGTTTCGAAGAAGAATGCAGCGTATAAAAAAACATTTGTGCTGGCAAAGGATATTGATCCGGAAAAATTATGGTTGATGGAAGAAGGGCATTGCTTCCGTTCGCAAATTGTAAATTTATGTGAATTGAGAAGGAGCAGTAAAGAAGGTAGGCATTTTGAATATGAAGCCGGAAGTTTTGAAACATTGAGGAGAATGGTGGATGTGAACGATGGAATAACCATACTCCCGGAACTGGCCACACATGATTTCAATGCAGGCCAGCAACAGCGGATCAGGCATTTCAAACATCCCGCACCAGTACGTGAAGTGAGCATCGCACTGCACAGGAACTATGTAAAGAAAAGATTGGTGGAAGTTTTGAAGGAGGAAATACTTTTAGCTCTACCGGATAAGATGAAGAAGAACAAAAAATCTTTTGTACTGCCCATATAGGAGATAGTCACATTCAAACCGCTGGCTTC
>JAHEZD010000031.1 GCA_023251255.1 Chitinophagaceae bacterium | reverse complement strand
AGGAAGGGTCTGATATTTGAATCGGGTTCCACAGCATTGGTCATTGCATATTGTTCCAATTCATCACTGCAAGCATCTACCGCTGCTTTTATTTCCGGGTATACTAACATATATTGCTCTATTTCAGCATTCTCCTCAGGTGAAGTGAGTGCCCAAACATAGGATTCTATGATGCCAGACTCCAAGTATGTCTCAATATCTATCATGCAGCAATTGCTTCTTTATTGTGCGAAGTTATTCTGTCCATTGACAAGCAAGTGATTCAATGTTCCCCATTATTTATGAAATACGCAGTGTTGCAGTTTCCCGATTCCTGTTTGGTAAATTAATTTTCCGGAGCGGGCACCTACACAGCAAGTCTATGGACTTATTTTGCCATTTCCACAGCCAACTGGTACACAATTTTCAGGTATGGGTCACGGCCAAGGTACTTCTTGAAGGCATCTCCTGATTGCATTAACCCTTTGCCAGCTTGGTAACGTTGGGCTTCAAAAGAATTTTCCTGCACAGTGAACGGAGCCTTCTTTTCAGTGTCATCTTTCACCACCTCCTCTTCTTCGTCATCGTCGTCATTTTCCGGGATAGGCTTTTTTATAAAATCTGAAAGCTTCAATGAAATGTCTTCCCGCTTTTTTACGGTCCTCCTTGTTTGGATATACTCGTTTACTTTTTCAAAATAAGGTTCAGCATTCTGTTGCTCCGCGGCCTTTGTTTTTAAGGATGCCACCCCCAATGGCTTCAATGGCAGGTAGTATTTATTGGCATCGATATTTACCGCAGGGATAGCAAACGGCTCATCCCGCTCCTTGTCTTTCTTGGCTTCAGTTGGGTCAGGTAAGCTAATGTCTGGCACCACACCTGTAAACTGTGCAGTGCTTCCATTGACCCTGTACACTTGCGACATCGTCAGCTTTAAATAACTGGGCACTTCCACTTTGCTTAAATCATTCTCCAAGTTGATGGTAGTATCCAAGGGCAGCACTCTTTGACCTGTTGCTTTTCCATAAGTGTTGCTGCCCACAATCAGTGCCCTGTTATAATCCTGCAAAGTACCAGCAAGAAGCTCGGAAGCAGATGCGCTGTAGCCGTTTACCATCAGCATCAACGGGCCATCATAGATGGTGCCCCTATTGCCATCTTTTAAGGTAAAAGCCTTGGCCTCCTTTGTTTTTATCTGTGTAATAGGGCCAGCATCTATAAATATACCAGCAAGGTCTACTGCTTCCCCTACGGAGCCTCCACCATTGTAACGAAGGTCCAGGATCAGTGCATCAATCTTGTCCTTCTTCAGTTTCAGTATTTCCTTGGCCATGTCATTGGCACAGCCATTTACACTGTTCTTGTTTTCCCAGTCCTCATAAAAAGATGGCAGGGCTATATAGCCAATGGTTTTCTCCCCCTTTAACAAAAAGCTTTTTACTTTATTGTCATCATCCTCATCTTCCTGTTGCTCCTTGTACATGACCACTTCACGTTTGGTGCCATCTGCTTTTTTGATGGTGATGGTGGCCTTTGCATGGTTGCTTGTGCTGAGAATCTCCCCCACCTCTTCTGCCGAGGCATCGCTTACGTCAATGGGTTTTGCATCGTCCCATTGTATGGAAATAATCTTGTCGCCCTTGTTCATCATACCGCTTTTGAAAGCCGGGCTACCGGGTTTCAGTTCATCCACCACAGGGTTGCCATCTTCATCTTCGTTAAGCCCAAAACCAAAAGCCAAATTCTTCTTGCCGAGATGGCCCTCAAAATTTTCCCTATCGGTCGTGGACATATAGGCAGTATGTGGGTCGTAGCAAACCGCCAAGGCCTTGCAATATTCATTGCTCACCAATTGCGGTATGCCGCCAGGTGCGTTCAGTTCACGCTGCACCATCCGTTTATAGCTGGTGTTTATTTTCTTACGGATTACAAGTTCCATGCTGTCACTGAACTTCTTTTGCTTGCCTATAGGCAAAGCGTTAATGTCCTTCTGTACATAATTGATGGCATACAATGCAGCCAGCTTCATGTTCTTGTACAGTTTTGTACGCATGGCAGCCATATTGGTTGGATTGGAGGAGTCTTCCGCTACAGTATATTTTTCATTGAGGGTAAAGTTGAACGGTATTTTGCAGATATTATCAATCATGGTATCTGCCTGCTGCAGCCTCTGCTGGTACAGGTTCACGAGCAATTGCAAGAAAGTGGAACGTTTGCCCATAATTTCTTGGTGCAGCTTGAATTGGTAGGGCTGCAGTTGCTTGATATCTTCCTGTGTCAGGAACAGTTGTTCGTTGTCAATTTTATGGAGCAGGGTTCTGTACATATCGGCAGACAAGGACTCATCCAGGGTCCTTGGTTTGATATGGTACTTGGCAGCCATTCTTGTTATTACAAAAGCATCGATGGTTGCTTTTTGAACGGGCTGTGCCTTTGAAGAAAGAGAAAGAACAATAAAAAATGCCAAGAAAACTTTTTTCATGGCATAAAAATAAAGAGTAATCTGTTATTGAAGAAATAAGTTGCTATAAATCCTTGGTAGGAATTTTCTTGATGTTGCCATCCCTGTCTGCCAGGGGCCATTTTATCTGCATTTACAAACTCGATAGTTTTGAAAAACTTCTGGTTAAAATTATTGCTGCAGTCCTTTTACCTGCACCATTCCATCCTGCAACAATGAGTAAATCCGGCATAAATTATTGCGTTTAATACTTCAACAGTTTGTTGATGTACCCACCCAGCCTTGCTTTTGCCATATAGTTCTTCTCCAAATCCGGATTAAAAGGAATGGGCGTTTCCATGCCTGCACAACGCATAACTGGCGCATCCAATAGTTCAAAACAATGCTCACTGATCCATGCACTTATTTCGCCACCCAGTCCGCCAATTAAACTGTCTTCATGCAGCAGCAAAACCTTTCCTGTTAATGCTACTGCTGTTTCGATAGCTTCATAATCCAAGGGCAACAATGTTCTCAGGTCGAGAATGTTCAAAGAAACTTCTTTATGCTGTTCCTGGTATTCCAATGCCCAATGCACACCCATACCATAGGTAATGATGCTGATACCTGTTCCTTCATGTACCAGTTTGGCCTTGCCAATTTCCACTTCGTACGGGGCCTCTGGCACTTGCCCGTTCACACTTCTGTACAGTGCCTTGTGCTCAAAATAGATAACTGGATTGGGGTCATTGATAGCTGCAATCAACAAACCTTTTGCATCATGTGGAGTAGAGGGGTATACTACTTTCAATCCGGGCACTTTGGTAAACCAGGCTTCGTTGGTCTGGCTATGGAACGGTCCTGCACCAACGCCACCACCACAGGGCATGCGGATGACAACATCTGCATTTTGCCCCCACCGGTAATGGATTTTTGCAAGGTTGTTCACTATCTGGTTGAAGCCAACAGTGGCAAAATCGCCAAACTGCATTTCCATCATGCTTTTGTACCCCTCCAAACTCAAACCCAATGCAGTGCCTACTATGGCACTTTCACACAAAGGCGTATTACGGACCCTTTGTTTTCCGAATTCCTGCACAAAACCTTCTGTTATTTTAAATGCACCCCCATATTCAGCAATGTCCTGCCCCATTAAGACGAGGTTGGAATGAGTTTTCATGGATTGATGCAATCCTTGTTTCAGTGCATCTACAAAACGAAGTTCTGTTGATGGACCGTGGTCAATGGTCCATAATCCATCCTTTCCTAAAATCTTGTTCTCGGCCATGAACGGTGGTTGATGGTGGACGGTAGACAATTCCGCATATACATCATTCAATTCTTCTTCGCTATCGGGGACCAGTGCTTCTGCCTTATATGCTTCTGCCAAATCGGATTCGATATAATCCCTGATTTCTTTTTTGATAGCTTCAATCGAATCTGTTGTCAGCACATTTTGTTGCAGGAGGTAAGTTTCATAATTGGTCAGTGGATCTTTTTGGGCCCATTCTTCAAACAATGCAGGTGGTACATATTTTACTCCGCTCGCTTCTTCGTGGCCACGCATCCTGAAGGTCATGCATTCAATTATATACGGCTTCTGCTCTCGGATACAGTAATCACGGACACCTTTGATAGTGTCATAAACGGTCAAAATATTGTTGCCATCAATTTGCACACCGCCCATTCCATAACCTTTGGCCTTATCAATCAAGTTTTTGCAGCGGTACTGCTCATTCGTAGGCGTACTCAGTCCATAACCATTGTTCTCAATAATAAAAATTACCGGCAGGTCCCAGACAGCGGCCACGTTCAGGGCCTCGTGAAAATCACCCTCACTTGTACCCCCATCGCCTGTAAACGCCAATGATATTTTATTCTCCTTGCGTAGTTTATAGGCCAATGCCACTCCATCCGCTATGGCCAGTTGCGGTCCCAAATGGGAAATCATGCCACAGATATGGTGCTCCTTGCTTCCGAAATGGAAACTTCTTTCCCGCCCCTTGCTGTATCCCTCCTTATTCCCCTGCCATTGCATGAACAATTTGCTCAAAGGCATTTGCCTTGAAGTAAATACACCAAGGTTCCTATGCAAGGGCATGATCCATTCATCTTTCTCAAGGGCCAATGTGGCACCAACTGCAATGGCTTCCTGGCCGATACCACTGAACCATTTGCTGATTTTGCCTTGGCGCAGCAGCACCAGCATTTTCTCCTCAATCATTCTGGGTACCAACAAGGCTTTGTACAAGGAACGCAAATCCTGGTTGGATAAATTTTTTCTGTCGAACAACATGGCAAAATTTTCTGGTGGCTAAGTTAATTTTTGTTTGGTTACCAGTTAAGGATAAGAATCTGGCTAGCATTTGCAAATTCATCCTGCAACAATACTCTTAAGAAGCTGTTTGTGCGTTAAAATTGTCCGCATCAGAATAAATCAATTTGTAAGCTTTCCATTTCGAGGTATTGATTAATGAATTTAGGGAAGGCAAGTTTGCTTATTTTATTGGCAGACAACCATTGGTAATGACCTAGGCCGTCCGGAATGCCGCTTAATTTCACTTTTATGAACTGTCCTTTTATTTCCTGATGTGTCAATTGCTGCTTTTGCAAAGGGGATACATGCTGGATATCGGCTTTCGTTATATTAAATTGTTCATGGAGCCATTCTTTCACCAATTGATTGTCCCATTTTATCTGTTCATCGGTTTCCAGCAAATAAAATTCGTGAAGGCCCTGCCATATGTCCTTGCCTTCCCTTTTGTGCACCAATAATTTCCCTTCGTGTTCCATCAAGAAATAATAAAACCACCGGTGCTTTTTCTTCAGCAATTTTTCTTTTATAGGAAGCTGGTTCACCTTGCCTTCCCTGTAGGCCGCACAAATTATTTTCATCGGACAATGGTTGCACAATGGCAATGCTGGCTTGCAAACAGTGGCCCCAAAATCCATAATGGCCTGATTGTACGGGCCCGGTTCTTTTTTGTACAGTACCGCTTCGGCCAAAATGGAAAATTCATTCTTTCCTGCTGTGCTGTCAATAGCCGTATCAATGCCAAATATTCTTGATAGTACACGAAAAACGTTTCCATCAACAACTGCATGGGGCAGATTGAAGGCAAATGAAGCAATGGCCGCCGCCGTATAAGGTCCAACACCTTTCAGTTCAATGATGGAATCGTAGCTATCTGGAAAATGCCCATTGTTTTCCTTTGCAATTTTTCTGGCAGTAAACAATAGGTTCCTGCACCGGTTGTAATAACCTAGGCCTTCCCATAATTTAAGCACTTTTTCATCCTTTGCTGCTGCCAATTGCTTGATGGTTGGAAAGGCCGATATGAATTTTTCGTAGTAGGCCCATCCCTGCTCGACCCTTGTTTGTTGCAGAATAACCTCGCTCAACCAAATCTTATAGGGGTCTTTTTCCCCTTTCCATGGCATTTCCCTTTTGTTCACCTGCTGGTGCCACTTCATTAATAGGGATGTGAATTCTTTTTTCATGTGCGCAAATATCAATAAGTTGCTGCCTGTCAATTGTTTTATAAACCCTGGAATATATGGCCGTGTGCCGGGCATATTAATCCTATAGATTCATTATCAGTGGACAACGGGTGTAAATTTGTAAATATTTTTCTTGCATATCCCAATTAGTTTGTTTTATTTTAAAGTCGCTTAACGATTTGCTGAAACAAAATAAACCCTTCATGAGAAAGTCAGACCTCATCAACAACATCTCAGACAAGACTGGTATTCCTAAAGTAGATGTTTTGGTTACCATCGAAACAATGATCAAGGAAGTAAAAGAAAGCCTTTCTGCAGGACAGAACATTTATATCCGCGGATTCGGTAGCTTCATTACAAAAAAACGTGCAGCTAAAATTGGCCGCAATATCAAGAAGAATACGGCCGTCCACATCCCTGAACATTTCATTCCAGCCTTTAAACCAGCAAAAGAATTTGTGGCCGAAGTAAAAAGCAAGCACAAGCCAGAGTAACTTCGCAACAAATTTTCTGAGTGAAACGTCAACAACTATTTCTTGTAATTGGAGGGTTGGTGCTATTTGCTGGGCTATTCTTTTTTGGCAAGACAATCAATCCCAATAAAAAAGAAACGAAGCCAACTACTAGTGCAGAGCCTACATCCGGTGCCCATGTCGATATAAAAGAAATATTGGTACAAGCCAAGCAACGCCTTACCGCAGAACAAGTGGAGCGCATCAATGCCTTGGAAAACAGTGTTGTGCGCGGGGACGTAAAAGAGCAGCAATTGCACCTTTACCATCAGCTTGCCAGATTTTGGAAAGACTCGGTAAAAGCATTTGAGCCTTATGCATATTATACTGCGGAAGCCGCAAAGTTGGATAATTCGGAAAAAAGCCTCACATTTGCCGCCCAACTGTTCGTAGATAACCTATTGGCAGAGAGCGAACCTTCCATGCAACACTGGTTGGCGGAAAACGCAAAAGTTCTTTTAGAAAAGGCATTGGAAATAAATCCATCAAATGACAGCAGTAAAATTAGCCTGGGAGCCTGCTACATTTTAGGCAGTATTTCCGATAATCCGATGGAAGGCATTTTACCTGTTAGACAAGTAGCTGAAAGAAATCCCGATAACATGTACGCCCAATTGGTATTGGGCCTAGGTGGTAAAAAAAGTGGGCAATATGATAAGGCCATTGAAAGATTTGGCATTATTGTAAAGAAGCAACCAACTAATCTGGAAGCAATGCTGCATTTGGCCGAATGTTATGATTTGAAAGGCGATAAGGTAAATGCCATTAAATGGTATGAAGTGGTGAAGAAAATCATTCCTAATACGGAAGCAAAGAAAGAACTTGACAACAGAATCAATCAACTGAAAGGTTGATGAACATAAACCGTATTTTTTAACAGCATTAAAACTTGACAGATGCCTTGTGGTAAAAAGAGAAAGCGTCATAAAATCGCTACGCACAAACGTAAAAAACGTTTAAGAAAGAACCGTCATAAGAAAAAATAGTTTCTTATAAATGACTTTGATGATAATCCCGACAGCTTAACTGTCGGGATTATACACTAAACAGTATTTGCCATTTCTCCATCGCTGCAACTTTACCTTTCCTTCCTATCCTTTCCGTGGCAGTTACTTTGAGGTGATTTTAGATTACCCCGCACTTGGGGTGTGTCTTCGTGTATTTTAAAAGTTGCAAATTTTGTGAACAAAGAATTAATTATTAACGTAGCCCCAACAGGTGTAGAAATTGCTTTGTTGGAAGATAAAAAACTGGTTGAGCTGCACAACGATAAGACCGATGCCAACTTTGGAGTGGGTGACCTATACCTTGGAAAGGTTAAAAAACTTATTCCTGGTTTGAATGCGGCATTTGTGGATGTTGGTTTTGAGAAGGATGCTTTTTTACATTATACAGATTTATCTCCCTTTGCAAAGTCCATTTTGAAGTTCACGCAAATTGCCATGGCAGATGCTGATGGCAGTTATGATTTCTCCAAGTTCCAGATTGAACCCGAAATTGTAAAGACGGGCAAAATCAATGAGGTAATGAACGGTAAGCCCAATGTGCTTGTTCAAATCTTGAAGGAACCTATTGCTGCCAAAGGGCCAAGGTTAAGTTGCGAGTTAAGCCTACCGGGAAGGTTTGTGGTAGTTACCCCTTTTAATGAAATAGTAGCAGTTTCCAAAAAAATACATTCAAGTGAGGAAAGGAAACGCCTTCATAAAATAGTGGAAGCTATACGCCCAAAGAATTTTGGTGTCATTGTACGAACCGCTGCCGAAGGAAAAAGTACAGCCGAACTCCATCAGGATCTACTGGAACTGGTAAATACCTGGAAAACTATACAACAGAACCTGAAAGGCGCGGAAGCCCCTGCAAAAATTTTAAGCGAGCAAACAAAAACTACCAGCATACTCCGTGATTTATTGAATGAGGATTTCAATAAGATTGTTATCAATGACCGGAATATCTATAACGATACAAAAAATTACATTCAACGCATTGCCCCGGATAAAGCAGAAATTGTTTCATTTCATGGCAACGGTACCCCATTATTCGATACTTACGGTATTACCAAACAAGTAAAGAGTTCTTTTGGCAAAACGGTGAACCTTCCCAGTGGCGCCTATTTGATTATTGAACATACCGAAGCATTACATGTAATTGATGTAAACAGCGGGTATAAAAGTGTAAGCAACAACCAGGAAGAAAATGCCCTGCAGACCAATCTGGAGGCTGCCGCTGAAATTGCCATTCAATTGAGGCTCAGGGATATTGGTGGCATTATAGTGGTGGACTTTATAGATATGAAATTGCCAGATAACAGGCGGAAGTTACAGGAGGCAATGGATGAGTTCATGAAGAGCGACAGGGCAAAGCATGCTGTTCTTCCTATCTCCAAATTTGGGTTGATGCAGATTACCAGGCAAAGGATGAGGCCAGAAATGAACATCAATACCTCCGAAGTTTGCCCGGTTTGCCATGGTAGCGGAAAAATTACTTCAACCCTACTTTTGGAAGACGATATCGAGAAGAGGTTACATTATTTAACAACACATTCCCACAAGAACCTCACTTTATGTGTCAATCCTATAGTTTATTCCCACTTGACAAAGGGATTCTTTGGTTCTATTGCCAAAAAATGGAAGAAAAAGTACAAAATCAACTTAAAGGTGCAGCCAAACACCAACTATCATATAGTAGAGTTCCATTTCTTTGACCAACATGAAGAAGAAATAAAGTTTTAGTCCACGATTTAAAATAAAAAAGCATTGAAAATCAATGCTTTTTTATTTTAAATCAATTTTCTGGTCAGTTTTAGCAACGGCGCATTTCCGCATTTTCCATATTGTTTGTAGTGAACCAAGTTTTACACAATAGCAAAAAAAGATTTTGCAATTTGCCCTTAAATTGTAATTTAGCAATGGAATTTAATGGGTTAGTAAGTAAGAGGGTTAGCAGAAATGCTGACCCTTTTATGTTTTTGGAACCGAACCTGCTGCTAGTAATTATGGTTGCACTTTTTTCTTTTCTACCGCTTCTTTTGTTGCAGCCTCGGCAGCTTCTTTCTTATCTTCTTCATCGGAATCCTCATCTGGTTTTGTTTCTTTCAAATCGTCAGACTGCTTACCACGTCTTAGCCTAACAATGGGTTTTTCTTGTGTGCCGGTTATGCTTAAAGGAATACCCAAAATGCCAAATGGCGGTAATCCCAAACGTGCCTTTAAATTAAGCCTACCATCAAAGCTAGCTTGTCCTTCAAACCTTGGCCTGAAACCTGCTACACGAAGCTTAAACCGCTCAATGGTGATGATGTTGTTGGCAATTCTTGTTTTGATATCCACCTTCGACAGATCGGGGTCATTGATTTTATCCTTCCCCGTTTCCTTGCTAATGGCAGAGAACAACTTCAACCCCTTGACTTTTATCTTTTTAAGAGATAGAACGCCCCCTCCCTTTAATGTTGGGAATATAGGGTACATGTCCTCGTTCAACATGCCACTTAATTGATAGTCCAACGAAACGGTTCCCTGTGCTTTGCCTGCAGCAGTTGCCATTTCCCGGAAGAGTTTTATTTCGTTGTAAGCTTTCTTGATGTCAAACTCATTAGCTGTGATATGGTAATCAAACCTGGCCTTGCGTTCGTTGATACTAGCATAGGTGGCGGTCATATTCACTGGGGCATCGATTAAGGTAAAGGCTGCTTTGCTGATATTGAGCCTACCATTTTGAACAACGGCGGTTGATAGGCAATTCTTCAGTTCCAAGCCATTATAACTAATGATGGAAGCATTGGCATTGAACTGCAAATCCAAGTTGGTAGGAATAACCACAACACCTGTGGCAGGGGCTGCTGTTGATTTTTTCACTATGCTGTCTGATGCGAAAGCCATCAACTCATCCACAAACAAATGCGGTGTACTTAGGTTCAAATGACCTTTCAAAATAGCATTGTCTTTCAAAGCATAGTTGATGATGTTGTTGATGTAGCCATTTAATATGGCAGTAGTGCTGCCATAATTCATGCTTATTTTATCAGCCATCAGCTTATCATCCTTAAAATGGAAAGCACCAGACCCAATCAAGAATGGCTTTGGAAAAGATGTCGAAGAGAGTTTAATGTTCATCAATTTCAATGTGCCTTTGTTGTGCAGTTTATCATACCTACCAGCCATTGCATCTGCCTGCGTTCCTTGTAAATTGAAGTCTGTTTCTATCAGGCCTTTTACATTGTAGCCTTTCACAGCAAAAAGCTGGTAAATTTTTCCAATGTTCAAAATGCCCTTTGAAGAGATATTGTAAGAAAGGTTGTCGAAATTTTTCAAATCACTTTTTAAAGTGAACGGTTGCCCTTCAAAGTTTAAGGAGATGGGTTTGATGTTGATTTTCAAATCCTCGGTTGTGCCTTTGGTATTGAAAACATCAGCATCAATTTGAATACTGGAAATGGCGGATGGATAATACCCCGTTTTCACGAAACCATCCTTTAATTGCAGGCCAACATTGGTAACAGGAAACTGTTTTGCTTGCGGATTATAAGTGCCATTGAACCTCCCATTCATTACGAACAAACCCTTTAGATCAATAGTGCTGTCTATGTTCATGGTCCTGTTCCATTTCTCCACATCAGCATGGGCATTGATACTGCCATTGATAAAAGGATGTGCTGTACCTCTTGTTTCAAGCACCGCACTTATTTCGTCCTTGCCCATGGAAGCATGCAATGAATCAACTTTCACAGTCATGGCTTCCATGTTCAACTGCGGGAGATTGAAATGGAAATTGAGGAAGATATTATCTACAGGTTCCTTCATGTTCTTTGCCATGATGGACCCCTTGTTAATGCTCATATTAAACGAAAGATCGGGAGCAATTTTCTTGGAGGCTATGTAATCCCCTTTCAACGCAGCGTCCATGGAAATATCACCTTTCACCGTTGTTTTGTCAACCCAGGTAACAGCCACAGGAGGCAATGCGGTGAAGAGGTTCCTGAATTCAGTTGGTTTTGTTTTAAGGGAAAAATCCATGCTGTAGCCATCTTTCAAGAAATCAAATTTCCCTTTGAACTCCACAGGAAGCTGGTTGATCTGCAAATCGTTCTTTTCAAAAATCAGGGCCAATGAATTGGTATTGATCTGCGTAACGAGTTTCGCATCCAGGTTTTTGTTCTCCAAATATTGTTGCCTATCATAGCTGATGCTGAATGATTGCATTCGGATGTTGGAAGACAAATCAAAAATGGCTTTGCTCAAATCGCCTTTGCCCACATAATCCAGTTGTTTTGCAGTCATGAGCATGGGAATGGATCGATCGTTGTAAACAAGTTCACATTGTTCAATCTGGATACGTTCCAGCTTAAGTGCTGCACTGCTGCTATCATTTGATTTGCTTGTGGCAGATGGCTTGGCTACATATACATTGTAGTTGGGCAGGCCTTTTTCATTCACCAAAATATTCATCTTGCCTTTAGTGAAATAGATTTCATCAATTTTAAGTGTTTTACCAAAGATGCTGGCTAGGTTAACGCCCAATGCTACCTCTTTTGCATTCACCAAGGTATCCTGTTGGAAAGGGGCAGAGCCTTTCAGGTTCACATCGTACAACGTAAGTGTAAGCGATGGAAAGTGGTTGAAGAAAGACAACCTTGCTTTTGAAAAATTCAGTTCAGCTTCTATGGAACTGTTGGCCCATTGCTTTATTTTATTCGAAACAAAGGTTGGGAACAAGTAAGGCAACAAAAACATCAACGCTAGCAAACTGATGATGGTTATGCCTGTGTACTTGAAAAATTTTACAAAGATTTTCTTGGGATTAAATGCCATTTTGTAAAGAAACAAAATGTATGAATAGAAACAGAATTTTCAGTGGCGACCCATTTTAAATAATGCCAGATGGAACCTATTTATCGGTAAGTGAGCCTGTTTTTGTCAGCAGATAAACTTGCTGAAACCAATTAGGTATCGCCTTACTATACCGTAGAATCCTGCTTATTAAATGGCTTTTAATAGGTTACCAATGAAAGTGTTTTCCAGACGAGTGTAGAGAACGGGAAATAGGACTTTATTTGATTTAGGTTTTAACAAGCCTAATCTGCCTATTTAGCCTAATCCTTTCTTCCAACTAAAAAAATGAAGGGACTAATGGTTATTGCTTTTTTGCCAAGCAGGTCAATCGCTTTATTCAGCAACAAAGAAAGTTTGGATTTCAGCCCAGTTTCAAATTCATTGTAAAATCCGTTGTGGATTTGTACAGAAAATTGATACCGTTTATAAAGTTGTTCGTATTCTTTTGTGGTCAATAATCTTTCTGTCCAACTACCAGTAATTGGGTCACAGGTATTGAATGAGTGATGAATTGGGGATGGAAATTTCTTGCTGATGAGATATTCTTCAACATCTTTATAAATATCATCCGCAGCTAGCCCCCTTGATGCAATAGCCAATTCTTTTACCTCGCTTTCGGTTAATGAAGGATATTTTTTTGCAATCAATTTATTCCTGATTGTCAAGAAAGGCAATCCGGCAAATTCACCGGTATAGGTACTATGGAACTTGTTGCTCCCAGCAAGCTCGTCCTGTATCATCAACTTTTTCAGTTGCCTGCTTTTAAAAGGGTTTTCTGCTACTGATGCTGTGGTAAAAACTGTACCCATTTGTGGATTTAACTGCTTAATGACCCTGAATAAGTTGTCCAAGCTGTACACATGTTCTATTACATCTGTGCCAACAAGCACATCTAATTGTTTACCGTCAAAATATTCGATTAATGTATTTTCATTGCCAATAAGCCAACCACTCAATTCAATGTTCAATGCTTTACTAAGCTGCTGTGCAGCCAATAGGAACGGTGCATTCATATCACTGGCGTGAACTTCTTTTACGCCGCAAAATTTTGCAAACAGTGCTAGCAAGCCATTGCCGCAACCAAAATCCAATAAGCAGGTTTCGTCAGGAGTTTTATCCGTTGCCTCAAAAGCCCTATCCAATACCGAAGCATAAAGGCTTAGGTAATGGATTTTATGCAGCAGTAAATCCTTCAAATACTGTTGAGGGTATGCACCTGCAGAGATACTTGTTGGATCAATGTTTGAAAGCAATGCTGCAAAAGCTGGGATATGTTTCTTGAATGATTCCATCACCTTTTTTCAAACAGCCACCAAAGCCTTTTACGTGGTTTTACTTTATAATTAGTAGTTACATAAGTACTGATATGGTTCATGGCTTCATCAATATCATCGGTCAACAGTACCAGCTTCATGTCGGCTGGTGAAATGGTTTTTTCTGTAGCCATCAATTGGATGTAATCCAGTAGTGGTTGGTAGTATCCTTTTCCATAAAGCACCACCGGGAAATCATTGATGGTTTTTGTTTGTATCAATGTCAGTGTTTCAAAAAACTCATCCATTGTTCCAAAACCTCCTGGCATAATGACAAATGCGTATGAATATTTTACCATCAAAACCTTCCTCGTAAAAAAATGGTCAAAAGTGATGGTCTCATGAACGTAAGGATTGGGTTTCTGTTCAAAGGGCAATTTGATATTGCAGCCAATGGATGTACCTTCATTTTCAAAGGCACCACGATTGGCTGCTTCCATAATGCCGGGGCCACCTCCTGTCATGGTGGTGAAACCCAACTGGGCTATACGTTTACCAAATTCCCTTGCTGCAATATAATATTCGTGTTGCTCATCAAACCTAGCGCTGCCAAATACGGTGATGCAGGGGCCAACAAAGTGCAGTGTCCTAAAGCCTTTGATGAATTGCCTGAACACTTTCCAAGCAAATGCCAGTTCGTACATCCTTGGCTTGGGGCCATCCAAATAAACACTTTGCTTAGCAGGAATTATCCGATTTTTAGTGTCCATAATTTTTGTCAAAATGAATGTAGCATAATTTTTGAATCACATAACAAGACCCTTAAGTTTACGATATGAATAAACTTCTATTGCTGTTCGTTCCATTCTTTATTTATGCAACAAGTTATTCTCAAACAAAGATGGTTATTGATAGGATACAATGCACATCTAGTTTCAGTAACCTGTTCAATTACTTACATTATCCCGAAATTGGGAGCAAGGTTTATTTTGCTATAAAGAACAATGCAGTTGACATATTGCATGTTTCATTCGATACAAATGAAACAATGCCGATGTTAGACATAAAAACAAAAATCTTTGGAAGCATTGCCAACAGGCCATTAAATACCGATATACCGCAACCAAAAGAGGGCCTGCACCTATTTGTGAATATCAATGAAAACTCAACGCTTTTGCCGAGGGGGAAGCAATTGGATAGTATTCAATTTGAGCTGATGCAATACAGTAACTGCGTAATTGATGTGCAAGTGATTGTTACGGACAATGAGGGGAACATTAAATTAGACAGGCAGTCAGATTTCATTATCAAGACCAAGAATGCTTATTTCATAGGCTATCCAAATACAAATTACAGCATGTCGCCAAACAGCCTTATTGGTTTTATGCAAAAAGCCACAAAAATCTTATTGGATACCCTTAATGACCCAACTAACATACAGATAGTCAACTGCACGCCTGCTTATTTTGCAGACAATTTTATCATGCCCAATATCGCTGGCAAGCAGCGAACAATTACCGAAACAAAAAAAGACTTTGCCACATTCACTTTAGCTGATTCATCTAAAAACCTGCTCCGGTTTCCCGAAATGGAGCTTTATTTAATGAACCTCAAAAAGAAAGCAAATAGGGAGTATACTATGCAGGAGCAAGCTGCCATTGTATACAAAAAAAATCATGGTGGCTTAAAGTATTGCAATATGCAGCATCCATTCAGGAATGTACTCGACAATAAGAATTATACTAGCCATATTGCCTTGGCAATTGATGACGAAGGAGTATATGAGCCCATTTTCAAGTTCCTACCAGGAAAAATAAATTTTCTTTTAGCAGAGAAAGATACCGTTGCAAGGTTCAGCATTGCTGTTGATACATGGCCATCCAACAAAACTATTTTTATAGATCGGATATACAATGGCATTGATACAAGCACTCAACTTGCCCTATCTATAATTCATGGAGAACAATCCATAGTCTATTCGATAAATATGGAAGGACAGATGGGCAACCACCCATTCAATATTTTGTACTCCAGGAGCATCGGGATAAAAGAACTCTATTACGACAACCAATTGGTATGCGTGGTAAAAGGCGATAAATTGCCTGAATCTTTTGTCTTAATTAATGCAAATTTGCCAAAAAAAATTCTGCATCAGTTATTGATGCTAGCATTTATAAAACCATCCTAACATGCGTATCATTTCTTACAACACAAACGGCATACGTGCTGCCATAAAAAAAGGCTTAATTGATTGGTTGAAAACCGATGTGGCAGATGTTGTTTGCATCCAGGAAACAAAAGCTACAAAAGACGATGTGGATGTGAAACTGATAGAAGAAGCAATGGGCTGTGAAACCTACTGGTTCTCTGCACAAAAAAAAGGGTATAGTGGCGTGGCCGTTTTCAGTAAGATAAAGCCAGACTATATTGAGTATGGGCATAAGATTGAACAAAGTGATTTTGAAGGGAGGGTCATTAGATTGGACTTCGGTGATATTACTTTAATCAATGCCTATTTCCCAAGTGGCACCAGTGGGGATGAAAGGCAGACCTATAAATACCAGTGGCTAGATGAAATGTTTGACTACTTAAACGAATTGAAAAAGACAAGGCCAAAAATCATATTAACTGGCGACTACAATATCGCCCATCATCCGATTGATATACACGACCCAAAAGGCAATAAAAATTCATCGGGATTCTTACCAGACGAGCGTGCATGGATGGACAAATTTTTGAGCAATGGATGGGTTGACACGTTCCGTTTCAGGCACCCCGAAGTTACTGGTGCATACAGTTGGTGGAGCCAACGTTTTCCAAGTGTTCGGTTAAACAATAAAGGTTGGAGAATAGACTATATCTGCGTTACAGAAAATTTAAAAGGCAACATTCTGGATGCACAGATTTTCCCAGATGCCAAGCATAGCGATCATTGCCCTATTTATTTGGAATTGGAAAAACAAGCTTAGAAGCTGTCTAAATTTAATTGGTGGAATTCCCCATTATGTAACTTTTGCCCGCCCGACCATTCGGGCAGGAGCGAAACGGGCGGAGCCGATAACTATCGGCTTTGCAGGCATAGTGGTTGCCTATGGCGAAAAATTCAACGAAAATTCATATGGGGGAACCAGCGAATTTAATTTGAACAATTTCTGAGGCTCAAGCGGAGTTTTGACTGGAAGTTGGCCCGCGTTTTCAATTTTTTGACGTCAATTATCCGTAATTTGACCTGTGACCAAAATTTTGTGAACTTTTAAAAGTTCACAAAATTTTGGTCACAGGTCTTTTTTTCTGTTTTCCGCATAATGAAAGAGGCTCCTTAAATTTCATTCACTGTGTTTTTGTACAATTTGATTATATTCTTCTATGACCTTTAAAGAAAAAATAGTTCAGCAATATCACCAATTATTATGCGATAGAATTATTTTGCTGAACAATGCGCTTGACGACCTGCGTGAAAGTTCAAAGAATGAAACCAAGAGTTCTGCAGGTGATAAATATGAAACTGCAAGGGCCATGCTCCAATTGGAGCAGGACAAAATCAATAAACAACTGGGTGAGGCAAGGGAACAAAAAGCCCTCTTTGAGCAGATTGATTTCTCCAAAAAACATGTTCAAATCAGGAAAGGGAGTTTGGCTAAAACTCGCAATACTTATTTGCTGGTTAGCTTGGCTTTAGCCAAAATATTTGTTGACGGAATAACTGTTATTGCACTCTCTCCTCAATCGCCTTTGGGAATAAAACTGATTGGTTTAAAAGAAAATGACACTGCCGAAATAAATGGAACAAAATACTTCATTGAAAGTGTTGAATGAGGGGTGCTTATCGCTTATATAGTCCTTTGTTCAGCATATAAAAAGCACATTGGTAATAGGCCATTGCCTGTTTCTTCAAACGATTGTCCAATGGCATTTTGATGGCAGCCCCCGTTGCAAAATTGGGCTTGTATTGGCTTACTTGTTTCAAGGGAGACTGGATAATCAAATTGCTGTCTTTTATATAGCCCAAACCTTGGTAAGTACTGATGAAAGCTCTTTGTTGTTCCCTGCTCAGGTTGAAAATATCCTGGCCAAAGAACTTTGAATGGTAATTGAATTTCAATAATCCAAGTATGGTGGGTGCCACATCAATTTGCGACATCAATGCATCTACTTTCTGGGGTTGAATATTATTGGGGGAATAAATCAACAAAGGAATATGGTAGCCTGTCACAGGAAGGTCCGTTTTGCCGGCAGCACTTGCACAATGGTCAGCCACAATTACAAAAACAGTATTATTGAACCAAGGTTTTGATTGGGCATCCTTCAAAAATTTACCGATAGCATAATCAGTATATTTTACCGCGCCTTCACGGGATTGTGTGGATGGTGGAATATCTATTTTACCATCCGGATAAGTATATGGCCGGTGATTGGAAACGGTCATGATATGGCTGAAGAAAGGTTTTCCGTTAGCATAGTTGCTATCCAATTGCTTAAGGCAATGATTGAACATGTCTTCATCTGCCACGCCCCAAATATTGGCAAATGTTATTTCCTTGTCAGACAAGGCACTTCTGTCAATCACATCATAATCATTGCCTCCAAAAAAAGCTTTCATGTTATCGAAGTAGCTGTAACCTCCATATAGGTATTGTGTGATATATCCTTTCTTCTTAAAAACGGAACCCAAAGAAAATAAGCTGTCATTCTTTGGCCGTTTTACTATGCTCTGGCCAGGTGTGGGCGGAATGGCCAACGACAGTGCTTCCAGGCCCCTTACCGTTCTTGTACCGGACGCATAGAAGTTAGTGAAGAACAAACTGTGCTGCGCCAATGAATCAAGCATGGGCGTTATGTTTTCCTTGCTGCCAAATGCTTTCATGAATTCACCACTTAGGCTTTCCACACTTATCAGTACCACGTTCATTTTCTTTTCTGGCTCAGCGTAAGCAATTTCCCTTTCAATGTTAAATGTATCATTGCTAATGAATTTTGCTCCTGGAACAGTGAGCTCATTTTTCAAAATAGCAAATGCTTCAGCGTTGGGCATCGATTGGTAGAACTTATAAAAATCCAGTTCATTGTTCCAAAAAGCTGCACCAAATTCGTAGAGGCCATTGCCACTTAACTCATTTGCATATTCATTGCCACTAAAGCGTTTTAACCGATTATTCAATAAAAGGTAAGTTGCCAATGGAAGAAGAAACAAAACTGCCGCAACAACGGCTTTTTGTTTAATGCTAATACTGCTCCTTACAGAAGCTGCAATGTATTTCTGGGCAGGAATGAAGATAATGATTGATAAAGCAGCAATGCCAATTACAATCCATACAATAGGATATGATTCCTGTATGTTGCCAATTACTTCATTGGAGTATATCAAGTAATCAACTGCTATAAAGTTGTAACGGGTAGCAAACTCTTCCCAGAAAAAATATTCGCTTACTGCATTGAATAGCAATAAGAATATAGCGAGGAACAAATAGCATTTCAGCACAACTGTTCTCCATTTGTACCTGAGACTTTGGGATTGCGTCAATAAAAAGATGTAGGACACAAACCAAAACAGTACTAAATATTCAATTGCCTTTTTAAGGTCTGTATTGTAGTCCTTGGGGACAAGGTTGGTAAAGAAAAGTATGTACAGCGCTATTAAATAAGCCCCAATTAAAACCCATTGATACGGTTTTTTATAAATGCTGTTATTGGTCAGTGCTAGATGCAAAACAAAGGGAAGTAGCAAATAAGTACAAAAGGCAAGATCATAAAATAGACCGATGCCAAATACACCCACAATATTTAGAAAAGTAAAATCAAACCCTTTTTTAGATGCAATGAGCAGCGCAATTCTTGTAATAAAAGAAATGATGATGGCAATGGTTGCAATAGTAAAAACAGGCCCGAAACGATGGGCATAGATTTTCTTCATTCCCAAAAATAAAACAAACCCACCGATTGGCGGGTTTGCAAATAAGAATGTATTTAAAATATTACTTAGCTTTCTTAAGTTCCATAGTGGTAGCTGGTGACTGACCTTCTGCTGGAATAGGGAAAATTAAGCGGTTATTTTTGAAGGTTGCTTTTATTTCCTTTTTAGTGCCCTTCCCTCCAGTCATTGATATGGTGCCAGTAGCTTCATCAACAGTGTATGTACCCTTTTCTGCACCTTGAGGCAATCCTTCAACACTATAAGAACCATCGTCACTGAACGTAAAAGCTGTTTCTTTTAATGACTCAAATTGTCCTTTCATCATTTCAACAGCGCCTGCACTGTCTTGGCCTGCTGCAGCCAATTGACTTAAGATAGCTTGGCCCAATGAAAGGGAATCCTTTTCCATATCATAGTATAACATACCATCCACATTCATTGCAGCCAAAGCCCATTTACCTGCAATACTTGTTTTAGTAACTTTTGTTTGTGCATTTACTGCAAGTGTTGCTATTGCAAACGATAAAAAAAGAACAATTTTTTTCATGATTATTTTTTAGAAATTCAAATGTAATAAAAGACGGTCTAAAGTTTCTCATAAACAATATCAATGTCTCCTTTGTTTATCAATTCTCCAAAATATTTAGCAGGTTCTACCATCCCAAAATCCAGGCAAAAATCAATGGTGCCACAATAGTGGCATCGCTTTCCACAATAAATTTCGGTGTGTTGATGTCGAGCTTGCCCCAAGTAATTTTTTCATTGGGAACTGCTCCAGAGTAGGAACCATAAGATGTTGTCGAATCCGAAATCTGGCAGAAATAGCTCCAAAAAGGAACATCGTGCCATTCAAGATCCTGGTACATCATAGGAACCACACAGATGGGGAAATCCCCAGCAATGCCACCACCAATCTGGAAAAAGCCCACACCTTTCCCAGCAGAGTTTGCCCTGTACCATTCTGTCAGGAACACCATGTATTCAATACCACTTTTTACAGTGCTTGCTTTTAGTTCCCCTTTAATTACATAGCTGGCAAAAATGTTTCCTGTAGTGCTATCTTCCCAACCTGGGACCACAATAGGAATGTTCCTTTCTGCTGCAGCCACTATCCAACTGTCCTTAGGATCAATTTCATAATACTGTTGAAGCTCGCCACTTAAAACAGTCTTGTATAAAAATTCATGGGGGAAATACCTCTCACCAGCAGCTTCTGCATCTTTCCATTGTTTCACCAAATGTTTCTGCAAACGGCGGAAAGCTTCTTCTTCGGGAATGCAGGTATCCGTAACACGGTTGTAATGATTTTCTAACAAGTCCCATTCGTCCTGCGGTGTTAGGTCACGGTAATTGGGAACACGTTTATAATGGCTATGTGCAACCAAGTTCATCACATCTTCCTCAAGGTTTGCACCGGTGCAACTGATAATGTCCACCTTCCCTTGACGGATCATTTCGGCAAATGAAATCCCAAGTTCCGCTGTGCTCATGGCACCAGCAAGGGTTACCATCATTTTACCGCCTTCGGTTAAGTGTGTTTCGTAACCTTTAGCTGCATCTACCAATGCTGCAGAATTAAAGTGGCGGTAATGATGCTCTATGAATGTTGAAACAGGGCCTTTATTCATGATTTTTAGATTTATTTTTTGGGATTTGTTTTTTAAACAATGGCAGCAAATGTAATTTTTTTAGCCCTTAAATAATTTAATCTGGCTTTATCTTATCTTAATTTTCCTGCTAACCGATATATTTACTTTTGTAACCCCAAAATGAAAATGAAATTCTTGTTGAAAGACATCCGGTTTTTCAAATGGACAGTTCCATTGCCTGCCTTCTTATGGTTTGCTATTGCTGCACTAGCAGGAGTGGCAGAGTTAATGCATGGCGTTACAGTTAATGATACACACATTAATAATTACCTGATTTTCAAACAGGTTTTCTGGCATACAGTTCATCAACAGAACCTGTATTTGGAATATCCATTACTTTTTGAAGATACCAATCATTATGGCCCATTATTTAGCATATTGATTGCCCCTTTCGCTTTGTTGGGAGATTATGCTGGCTGCTTTCTATGGTGTATGGCCAATGCTGTTATTTTATACTATGCCGTGAAGCAGTTACCGGTTAGCAACAAACAGCAACAAATCATTCTGCTAATCGGTCTATTGGAAATGATTACTTCCTTGCAGAACGTTCAATTCAACCCAATGCTTACAGGTTGGATCATCCTTTCTTATACGTTGGTAAAGAAGGAACAAGATTTTTGGGCTGCCTTTTTTATTGTGGCAGGGCTGTATGTAAAAATTTATGGCGTAGTAGGCATTGCCTTTTTTTGGTTTTCCCAACATAAAATAAAATTTGTACTAAGCTTTATTCTTTGGCTGGTTATTTTATTTTGTTTGCCCATGCTTATTTCTTCCCCAGCGTTTATTGTCCAGTCTTATCAGAACTGGTACCATTCCCTAGTAGAAAAAAATGCAAAAAACATTAGTGTGGAAGCGTCCAATGCGATGCAGGATATTTCTGTTCTAGGAATGGTGAGGCGGATTTTCCATATTGAAAATTTCAAGAACTATTTAATTACCGTTCCCGCAGCATTACTATATGCCTTACCCTTCCTGCGTTTCAACCAGTTCAAGTTTACAGGTTTCCAGCTTAGCTACCTTGCGCTGGCGTTAATTGGTGTGGTCATTTTTAGTTCGTCTGCCGAAAGTGCCACTTATGTACTTGCAATGATAGGTGTAGGGATATGGTTTATTCTTAACGATAAAAAAAAATGGACAATCGGCATACTAATTTTTGCTTTGATTTTTACAAGCTTATCCCCTACAGACCTGTTTCCGGATTACCTGGAAAAAAGTTTTGTTCGTCCCTATTCACTCAAAGCCTTACCTTGCTTTTTAGTCTGGCTGTCATTGGTGTACAGTTTATTAAGAAAGGATTTTAGCTTAACAAAGCATTTAAATGAGTAAAAAGGTTTCCATTGTTGTCCCTGTTTGCAATGAAAAAGGCAATGTGCCTCTATTAATAGATTGCTTACGTGCAGTACTGGATGCTTTGCCCTATCATTACGACATAACTTTTGTGGATGATGGCAGCAATGATGGCACTGTTGAAGCAATTAAAGAGCAAGCTACATTCCATAAAAACGTTTTCTACATAGCACTATCAAGGAACTTCGGCCACCAGAATGCATTAAAAGCAGGATTGGACCTAAGTGATGGAGATGCTGTGATAAGTATGGATGGAGATCTTCAACATCCGCCGGATTTGATTCCCGAGCTGATCCAAAACTGGGAAGCAGGCTATGACATTGTTTACACTATCAGGAAAGACCATCAGGAAATTCCCATGATGAAACGTAAAACATCCGCTATGTTCTATGATTTCATGAACCGGTTATCCGACATTGAGCTGGAAGCAGGCACTGCCGATTTTAGGTTGATGGATAAACGGGTGGTAGCTGCTTGCAGGAGCTTCAGTGAAATGGATCTATTTTGGCGTGGGCTTGTTAAATGGGTTGGCTTTAAGCAGCTTGGCATTGAATACGAGCCTGCTGAACGGAAATTTGGCAAAAGCAAGTACACTTACAAAAAAATGATGCAGTTTGCTTTAAGAGGCATCACCTCTTTTAGTACAAAACCATTAAGTATCGCTATTTATTTAGGTTTCACCTTCTCCTTACTTTCATTGCTATATGTTCCTTATGTTCTCTACAGTCTTTATGCTAATAAAGCCATTTCAGGTTGGGCATCCATGATTGTAACGGTTGCTTTTTTTGGTGGACTACAGTTAATGATACTGGGCATTATTGGAATGTACCTTGGCAAGCTCTTCATGCAGAGCAAGGAAAGGCCGCATTATATAATCAAGGAAAGCAATCTACCATGAACAGGTTTATATTGCTGAGTTTTGATGTAGAAGAATTTGACATGCCATTGGAATATGGTTTTTCTATTTCTGCTGAAGAACAAATGAAAATTGGTAAGCTAGGGCTCGATGCCATGTTGCCAATTGTGGATGAGGTTCCCTGCACCATGTTCACCACCGCTAACTTTGCTGTTCATTTTCCCAATGACATAAAACAGATGGGGTTAAAACATGAAATTGCTTCCCACACCTATTTCCACAGTAGTTTCGAGAACAAAGATCTACTGCAATCAAGAATCGTACTGGAAGAAATAAGTGGTAAACCTGTTATAGGCTTGCGCATGCCCCGTATGCGCAAAGTAGAAATGAGTGAAGTAAAGCAAGCTGGTTATTTATATGATTCATCCATCAATCCAACGTGGATACCTGGTCGCTACAATAATTTTCACTTACCTAGAACTCTGTATTTGGAGGAAGGCATGAAACGTTTGCCTGCATCTGTTACGCCGAATTTTCGGCTACCATTATTCTGGCTGGCATTCAAGAATTTTCCTTATGCAATGTTTAAAAAACTGGCCATTAAAACATTGAAGAAAGATGGTTACATCTGTTTGTATTTCCATCCATGGGAGTTTGTAGATATCAACAATTATAGCTTGCCAGGCTTCACAAGAAGATTGTGTGGGGAACCTTTACAGCACAGGCTTCATCTGTTAATTGCCGATCTGAAAAGTGAAGGGGAATTCAGCACCATACAAAATTGGATACAACAAAAAAGCCCCACTACTTAAAACGGAGCTTTTTGTTCAACCAGTAAAACCAACTTATTTGATCTTGTCTTTCTTATACATTTCTACAGAACCGGTTTCAGAAACCTGAAGGATCAATTTTGTTTTTCCTTCTTCCACTAATGAAACATAATATTTCCTGTCACCATCCGCATTGATAAATTCAATGCACTCTTTCAAAGCATAAGGAGGAAAAGGGTATTTCTTTGTAATGGCCCTTACAGATGCTTTAGGCAGTTTATCCAAACCTATTGCCTTGCTAACACCAATTGATGCTCCTTCCAAGTCATAAAAGGCTTCCAATTTTTCCCCATCCAGTTCGAAAGCAGCTTTTGCAAAGTCCTTGCCAACTGTCCATACTACATTGGAGGCATCATTGAATTCAGTTTGGAAACTGCTTGTAATTTTTGAACTTACTGTTACGCCAGCAAAGGCACTTGTGGCTACCGATACAGCTATTAAAGCTGCGAGAATCACTTTTTTCATTGTTTTTAATTTTTAGAGTAATTGTTTCGTTTTTATTTTTTGGTTGTCATTTGTTGTTTGACGGTGTAAAAGTATTTTTTGTTACAGCCTGCCCAATCACATATTGATGTAGTTGAGTTCAAAGGCGGTATTGCTTGATGAACGGTGTTAATGGAAAAGTTAACCAAGGTTAATTATCCGCTGAAACCCAATAATGATAGGCATTGACAAGAATTTGCTAACGAAATGCAAAAGCCAGTGGCAAATTGGTTAAATGTTAGAAGTGGTAGCAGCTTGGTAGGATGAAAGGCACTCCGATAATGAAATTCAATAAAATAATTTTGGTCTTTTAAAATAGTATTTAGACATTTGTCTAAATATCTAACCCCATTGAACTCCTTATTTAAAGCTTTGAACGACCCTACGCGAAGGGCAATACTTGAACTGCTCAAGGAGAAGGATATGACTGCTGGTGATATTGCCGACCAATTCAATATTTCCAAACCAAGCATTTCGCATCACCTTGATTTGTTGAAGCAGGCAGACTTGGTAATAGCAGAAAAAGAGGGCCAATTCATTTATTATGCTATCAATACAACAGTCATGGACGAAATGTTGAAATGGCTGATGCAATTTTCACCCAAAAAGAAAAAATCATGAAACGTATCTCATTGATGGATGTATTCGTGTTCATTATATGGACGTGCCCTTTGATTTACCTTGCTTATACATATCCATCGTTACCCAAAACCGTGGCAGTCCATTTTAATATAGATGGGCAGGCTGACCGCATGGGAGGCAGGTCCGAAGTTGTAATTGGCGTTTGCATCCTTTCTGCCATAAGTGCTGGCATCTATTTCCTTATGAAATACCTGCCCAAAATTGATCCCAAACGGAATGCAAGAACATCACCCTCTGCATTTAAAAAAGTAGGACATGCTATTGTACTGCTTATGAGCTGTATTGGTGTTGCCATTACCTACTCTGCCGTAGCTGGGAAATTTACGTTTGAACATTTAATGCTCCCTGCGTTGGGCCTGTTCTTTGCATACATGGGCAATGTTATGTACAATATAAAACCTAATTATTTCGCCGGTATCCGGACACCTTGGGCATTGGAAGATGAAGGCAATTGGAAAGGAACACACCGCTTGGCTAGCAAACTTTGGTTTGCCGGGGGCATAATCATTACTATTGCTACTTTATTCCTACCAATGAAAGTGGGCCTAATTTTCTTTATGGGTATCGTAGCCATCATTACCATTATCCCTTTCGCTTATTCATACCGTTATTTCAAGAAAAATCAATCAAATAAAGCATGAAAAAAAGTTTCCTACTATTGGTATGCTCAATTGGCGCCTTTTCTGTAAATGCACAAAAAGATATTGTGGGGAACTGGAAGGGCATTGCAGATGTAATGGGGCAAAAACTGAAAGCTGCTTTCCATGTAAAAAAAGACAATGGCCAATTCAACGCAACTTTTGATAGCCCCGACCAAGGAGCGCTAGGACTGGAATGCGGCAAAGTATCTTTCATCAATGACAGTTTATTTATTGAGATCAAGTCCATTGGCGGTTCCTACATAGGAAAATGGAACAAGGCAGATGAAATCTCAGGAAACCTTTTGCAGGGAGCAGGAAAATTTCCTTTGGCTTTGCAAAGAGCAGCGGACGGGGATGTCTCAGCTAAACCACAAACGCCGAGGCCACCATTCAATTATTCAATTGAGGAAGTGGAATATGAGAACAAGGAGCAGCAGGTCCATCTTGGAGCAACGCTTACCAAACCGAATGGTAATGGGAAATTTCCAGTGGTGATAATGATAACCGGCAGCGGCCAACAGGACAGGGACGAGAGCATTGGACTGCACAAACCATTTTGGGTAATAGCCGATTTCCTCACTAAGCAAGGCATTGCCGTTTTACGGGTTGATGATAGGGGAAGGGGAAAGAGCACGGGTAATTTCCATCGGTCATCTTCTGCGGATTTCGCCACAGATGTAATGGCTGGTATTGATTATTTAAAATCAAGACCTGATATTGATAAGAATCATATCGGTTTAATGGGTCACAGTGAGGGTGGCATTATTGCTCCTTATGTAGCTGCAAGAAGTAAGGATATAGACTTCATTGTAACCCTGGCCGGGCCAATCATTGGTGGTAAGGCTACCAACGATTTCCAGAATACCTTGCCCATGATCAATCATGGGATTGCTAAAATAGCAGTGGATAGTTTCCTTTCATTGCACCATGCATTGGTTGATGCTGCCATTAGTATAAAAAACGATTCTGTCTTTAAGCAGGAAATAAAATCAAGGTACCTTGGTTGGAAAAGTTTTCAATCGGAAACCACTTTGCAAACCTTAATAAAAGGCAAGGATGAACAGGTAATCAAGTCATTCCAGAAAAGTTATGGTGACCTTAGAAATCCATGGTGGCAGTTTTTCTTAAGCTATGATCCATCTGTTGATGTTCAAAAACTGAATTGTTCAGTATTGGTCCTGAATGGAGAAAAGGATGCACAGGTAGAAAGCAAAACAAACCTCGCTCTATTTGAAAAATCATTGAAAAAAAGTGGGAACAAAAAGTATAAGATCATAGAAGTACCCAGTGTTAATCATTTGTTCCAGCATTGCAAGGAGTGCGGAAGCATACAGGAATATTTAGCATTGGATGAAACTTTTGATACTGCTACCCTAGCAGTCATTGCTAATTGGATTAACGAAACCGTAAAATAAACTCTTCCCCTTTTTCCCTAACTTGTACCACCTGAAAAATCATCAGGTGGTTTTCCTATGAATTACCTAGCACACGCTTATCTATCATTCAACAATACAGAAATTTTGCTGGGCAATATGAGCAGTGATTTCATTAAGGGCAAGAAGAAATTTGATTACCCAATTGGCATACAACAAGGTATAGCACTTCATAGGAATATAGATACATTCACGGATAGCCATCCATCCACAGCAGAAGCAAAAAAACATTTTAAAGCAGCCGTAGGCACATATTCAGGTGCTTTTGTGGATGTAGTTTATGACCATTTTCTTGCCACAGACACGAATGAATTTCCTAAAGAACATTCACTGCAAAAATTTGCCATAGAAACCTATCAACAATTACAAAACAATATCCAATGGCTTCCGGAGCGTTTGCAAAGGATTTTGCCTTATATGCAATCACAAAACTGGTTGTTTAACTACAGTACGTTATGGGGCATAGAAAAAAGCTTTGAAGGCGTAACTAGAAGGGCTGTTTACTTAGATGATTTTTCAACAGCCTTCAAAGCTTTCGAAGAAAATTATGATGAGCTGAAAACTTGCTATACTTCGTTCTTCCCAGATGTTAAAAATTACGTCATGCACCAATTTCAATTGCTGTAAAATCTCTAGCCTTATATCTTCGCAAAAACGACACACTATGAAAAAGCTGTTTTTTCTTTTACTATTCTGCAGCGTTGCCGTTGGTTCCTTTGCACAGCAGAAGCCAACAGAACTTGACAAAAGCCCTATGGACATGAGCTATTGGCCCAAAGATTACCCCATCCTGAAAATGAGCGGCAAGTCAAAGGACCTTCCTACAGCCAGGCTCATATATGGCAGACCACAGAAAAATGGGCGTGTCATTTTTGGGGGCATCAATAAATACAACGAGGTTTGGAGACTCGGCGCAAACGAAGCCACAGAAATTGAGTTCTTCAAAAATGTAAAAATTGGTGGTAAAGCTGTTGCCAAAGGGCGTTATACTTTATACTGCATTCCACAGGAGAACAAATGGACCATGATTATTAGTAAGGACAATTATTGCTGGGGGAGTTTTATTTATGACCCTAAAAAGGATCTGCTTAGAACAGATATCAATGTTGAGAAAAACACAGACACTATCGAAGCCCTCACCATGTATTTTGAGGAAACGACTAATGGTGCCAATTTAATCATGATGTGGGACGATGTCAAGGCAACACTGCCAATTGGCTTATAAATTCTTCATAAAACCATCTCAAATTTTTAGCTAACAAAATCTTTCTTTTCACCTAACGTCCGTTAGTGTATTTTCGCAGCATGGGACGAATAAAAACCGACAACAATGGCAGTCGCAAAGATGTCATTGTTGAAAAAGCTGCCATTCTCTTCAAAGAAAAAGGTTTTAAAGCTGCAAGTATGAGGGAGCTTGCAGAAGTTGTGGGCGTAGAAGCTGCAAGCCTTTATAACCATATCAAAAGCAAGAACGAACTGCTGCATGAAATATGCTTTAATGTAGCCAACCGTTTCAACCATAAGCTGGATGAATTGGAAGCAGAAGAAGGCAATTCGCTACAAAAAGTAGAGGACCTTTTGCGTTTCCACATTGATGGAATGGTGCACCATTTTGAAGAAGTATTCGTTTGTGATAGGGAATGGAAACACTTGTCTGAACCCTACCTCTCCAATTTCCAAAATCAACGGCGCAGTTACCGTAAGCGTTTTGCAGCAATTATTGAAGATGGTATCAAAAAAAAGGAAATCAAGAAGATTGATGCCACTACCGCTGTTTTGATTATGCTACACGCCATCAGTGGCATAGAAAGCTGGCACCGCAGCAAGCAAAAAATTGACGGCAAGGAACTAGAAGAAAACATGATTGCGATATTGGTAGGCGGATTGAAAAAGTAGCTACTTGATTGAGTTTGCCGAAACCGATTTTATAATGTTACCCCCTTAGACTAGGTCAGGGACAAGAAGATTTATCTAACGATGTCATTACATTTCCATCCAATTACAATAAAAGAAGTCAAAAAGGAAACAGCAGATTGCGTTTCCATACTCTTTGATATTCCAGGAAACTTGCAACAGCAATTTGCTTTTACACAAGGTCAAAATGTAACATTAAGGGCTTTCTTGAATGGCGAAGAGGTCCGCCGTACCTATTCCCTTTGTTCGTCACCATTAGATAGAACATTTAGGGTAGCCGTGAAGAAAGTGGAGGGCGGCCTGTTTTCGGTACACGCAAATGATTTACTAAAAGCTGGTGATACACTTGAACTGATGCCCCCCATTGGTAAATTCAACACGGAGCTCAATCACAGCAACAAAAAAAATTATGTAGCCTTTGCAGCAGGAAGCGGTATAACACCATTATTATCCATTATCAAAACAACATTGCTTACCGAACCGGAAAGTAGTTTTACATTGGTGTATGGGAACAAGAGCAAGAACTCCATTATTTTTAAAGAAGAGCTGGAAGCCTTGAAAAACAAGTTCCTGCACCGTTTCCAGCTTATCCATGTTTTAAGCAGGGAGAGAACAGATGCTGAAATTAATTTTGGGAGGATTGATTCAGCAAAGTGCTCATTGCTTTTTGATAAGGTCATTGATATACGTGCAGATGAGTTTTTTATTTGTGGCCCCGAAGAAATGATTTTTACGGTAAAGGATTTTTTGGAAAGCAGGCAGATTGACAAGAAGAAAATCCATTTTGAACTGTTCAACACTACAAAGACCAAACAGCCAAAAGTTACTAATCAGCAACCCGCTTCCACTTCTCCCAAGAGCAGCATTACTGTAAAACTGGATGGCAGGAGTTTCGATTTCGATCTACCTTTTAATGGCAATAATATTCTTGATGCTGCCTTGCAACAAGGTGCCGATTTACCTTATGCTTGCAAGGGTGGGGTTTGCTGCACCTGCAAGGCAAAACTGATAGAAGGTGAGGTGGATATGGATGTTTGCTGGGGCCTTGAACACGAAGAAATTGAGCAAGGTTTTATACTTACCTGTCAAAGCCATCCCAAAACAGAAAAAGTAGTGGTTGATTTTGATGTGAAGTAGTCTACTATTTAGAAGCAAAAAGCTATGATACGCCACCAGCTTACAGATGCCAAATAGTATAAAAATATAGATGCAATAGGTCACTGCACAAGGCATGACCACTTTATATGTGATGATCCATAAAGTGGCAGCAACCATCAACGCTATAAAAACAAAACTGCCAGTAAGGATTATTCAATCTGACAATGGCACACATGGTGGTTGAGCAAAAACAATAAAGCTACTCCTGCAAGCGGCACGAGAATCAATGTCCATACCACTAAGCCGGTGTGCTGCATTTGTAGTTTGAATGTTTTCATGACCAATACTTGAAAAAGGTCACACAAACTACAAAAATGTGGTCCTGAACAGAATTTCAAACTAACGAATGTTAGCCCTGTTGTTAATTCCTGTATTTTTGGGAACCTAAACAAGCAACCATGGAAGTGCAGGATTTTGAGAAATTATTTCAGGACAGGATTGACGCTGAAATAAAAATTGAGCCAAAGGATTGGATGCCTGATGCATACAGGAAAACCAACATCAGGCAAATAAGCCAACATGCACATAGTGAAGTAGTGGGCATGTTGCCAGAAGGCAATTGGATTAGCAGAGCACCATCATTAAAACGTAAAGCCATTCTTCTTGCTAAGGTGCAGGACGAAGCTGGCCATGGTCTCTACCTTTATTCGGCAGCAGAAACACTTGGCATGAGCAGGGATGAAATGGTAGAACAATTGTTGACTGGCAAGGCCAAATATTCTTCCATCTTCAACTACCCAACACTTACTTGGGCTGATATGGGTGCAGTTGGCTGGTTGGTAGACGGAGCTGCTATCCTGAACCAAGTGATGCTATGTAGAACTTCCTATGGACCTTATGCAAGGGCAATGGTAAGAATCTGCAAGGAAGAAAGTTTCCATCAACGTCAAGGCTTTGAAGTATTGCTGGTATTGAGCCAAGGAACGCCCGAGCAAAAAGCCATGTGCCAGGACGCCATCAACCGTTGGTGGTGGCCCAGTTTAATGATGTTTGGTCCGAAGGACAGCGAAAGCACCAACAGCGACCAGAGCATGAAGTGGAAAATCAAACGCAAAACCAATGATGAACTGCGGCAACAGTTTGTTGATATGTGTGTGGAGCAGGTAAAAGTGTTGGGCATGACACTGCCCGACAAGGATTTAAAATGGAACGAACAACGCAGGCACTATGATTTCGGTGAAATCAACTGGGATGAATTCTGGGCGGTGGTAAAAGGCAATGGCCCATGTAACAAGCAACGTTTGGATGCAAGGAACAAGGCACACACAGAGGGTGCTTGGGTGAGGGAAGCAGCAATGGCGCATGCAGAAAAAAAGAAAAATAAACAATTACAAAAAGTGGCTTGATGAAGATTGCAATAACGTATACAAGCACAGAAGAAAAGCACCTCAACTATTGTAACTGGTTGCAGGCAGAGGATGGAAACATTGAGTTTGTTACACTTTCATTCAAAGAAAACAATCTTGACCTACTGAATAGTTGTGATGCTTTTGTATTAACTGGCGGGGTGGATATCTATCCAACTTATTACAACAATGAAAAGTTGGATTACGATAATGCGCCGGTTCTCTTCAAAAAAGATAGGGATGATTTTGAGATAAGGGCCTATGCTATGTCAACACAACTCAGGCTTCCCATTCTTGGTGTTTGCAGGGGAATGCAGTTGATCAACGTTATTGCCAATGGCACTTTAAAGCAAGATTTGGGCAATGACCTAAACAAAATCCATTGGGCTGAAAACAAAAGCCATGACAAGGTCCATGGAGCAGGTATTATTGACCATACTTTACTGAAAAGCATTACAGATATGGACAGGGCCGTTGTGAACAGCGCCCATCACCAAGCAATTGACGTATTGGGGCAAGGATTGATGGCCAATTGCATTTCAGATGATGGCACTATTGAAGGCATTGAATGGATTGATAAAACAAACAAGCCTTTCTTACTGGCCGTACAATGGCATCCTGAAAGAATGTATAAGTACCAAATACAGGACCAGCCAACAGCTAAAAAAATTCGTAATTATTATATTGAGGAAATCAAAAAAAATATTGCCAAAAAATGAAAGCATACATCATAAAATATCTGTACGGGGATTATGGGGAAATTGAAGGTGGAGGTTCATCAGCATCTCCGCAGCACCAGTGGCCTTTATGGGAGATATTCATCCGTAGCAAGCAGGGCCTTGACCATAAACATGCAGGTAGCCTTCATGCAGCGGATGCACAAATGGCCATTGAAAATGCAAGGGATGTGTATACAAGAAGAATGGAAGGCGTAAGTATTTGGGTAGTTGAAAGCAAGCATATCACTGCCAGTAATCCAGATGAAGCAGGTGAACTTTATGAACCAGCCATGGACAAGGTGTATAGGCATCCTACGTTTTATGATTTGCCAGATGAAGTAGGGCATATGTAGAGGATGGAATTAGGGATTTGGAATTGGTAAAATAGTGCTTATGAACTATAAGGGTTACAAAGAACTGGAATCTTATATTCAAGCTAGGCAATTAAGAATGATGATTGCTGAGCTGGTCAAAGCATTTCCAAATCAGGAAAAATTCCAACTAACAAGCCAAGCAATCCGTTCTTCTAGGTCAATAACTGCAAATATTGCTGAAGGCTATGGACGCTATACCTTTAGTGATACAAGGAATTTCTTCATTATGGCAAGAGGTTCGGTTACTGAAACAATGGAACATTTGCAGACGGCCTTTGATGAAACATATATTTCAGAAGAAGCGCTAAAAACACATGAAGAAAAATGCGAACTAATTTTTAAATTGATTAATGGGTATACCGCATATCTAGATAAATCGAGGAAACAATCATCAAACCTGAATAATGCTCCCAAATCCCAATTCCAAATACCCAATTCCTTATATACTGCATCTTGCGGATTCTACGCTCATTCTTTCCCAAAGAAATAGTGAATGGTGCGGTCATGGCCCAATACTGGAACAGGATATTGCTATCACCAATATTTCATTGGACCTGATTGGGCAATCAAGGAATTTTTATCGGTATGCTGCATCATTAATTGGCAATGACGCTACAGAAGATTCCCTTGCCTATCTGAGAACAGAAAGGGAATTCAAAAATTTATTGATAACCGAACTTCCAAATGGAGATTGGGGGCAGACCATCCTCCGGCAGTTTTTCTTCTCCACCTATCAATTCTATTTATTTCAGCAAATGCAGAATAGCAATGATGGGCAGTTAGCCGCTATTGCAGCAAAGGCATTAAAAGAAGTGACTTACCATGTTCGTTGGAGCAGTGAATGGGTAGTCCGTTTAGGAGATGGCACAGATGAAAGCCACCAGCGGATGTTACATGCCATTGATGAACTGAAAAGTTATACTGGTGAGTTTTTTGTTCCTGCGGATTACGAAAAAGAAATTGGTCTTGATATAAATTTGATCAGGCAGCAATGGGAAGAAAAAATAAAAGCTGTTTTTGAAGAGGCCACTTTACCTTATCCTGAAAAAACATTCACTCAAACTGGTGGTAAAACAGGCATCCATACCGAACACCTAGGGTTTATCCTAGCTGAGATGCAGCACCTACAAAGAACCTATCCAGGAGCAGCATGGTAGCTTCAACCAACATATCCATCCAGACAGTCTGGCAAATTTTAGCAACCGTTACAGACCCAGAAGTGCCTGTACTCACCATTATGGATCTGGGCATTGTGAGGGATATAAAAATAATGGAGGATGCTGGCATCGAAGTTATCATCACACCAACATATACTGGTTGCCCAGCAATGGATATGATTAGTATGAACATCAAATTGGCAATGGTTGAACATGGCTACACGCATGTAAAAATCACCTCTATTCTTTCGCCTGCTTGGACAACAGATTGGATGAGCGAAGAGGGGAAGCGAAAGTTGAAAGAATATGGCATTGCCCCCCCAAAGGGAAATGCAGGAACGATTGCAGAAGATGGAATCGAATGCCCACAATGCCATAGCTTCCACACAAAATTGTTAAGCGAGTTTGGGAGTACAGCCTGCAAAGCGTTGTACCAATGCCAGGATTGCAAAGAGCCCTTTGATTATTTTAAATGCCACTAAACAGATTATTAATTCCGGGTTCATGATTTTAGATTTGTTGGAAAATCATACACTATAAACCAGTTTCTATGTCATCTATATTGTTTGAAATAAAGGATAAGGTAGCTGTCATTACGCTCAACCGACCAGATAAGCTCAACTCCTTCAACCGGGAAATGGCTTTACTACTACAGAACAAATTGGATGAAGCAGCTTCTTTGCACGAAGTTCGTTGCATATATATAACCGGTGCTGGTAAAGGGTTTTGTGCTGGTCAAGACTTGGCAGAAGTGGTTGATCCGAACGGACCTGGCATGGGCAAAATTTTAAGTGAGCACTACAATCCCATTATTACAAGATTGAGAAATTTACCCAAGCCAATAGTTTGTGCAGTGAATGGAGTAGCAGCAGGTGCAGGTGCAAACTTGGCACTTGCTTGTGATGTGGTTGTGGCACATGAAAATGCAAGTTTCTTGCAAGCATTCAGTAAAATAGGGTTGATTCCCGATAGTGGGGGAACGTTTACTTTACCAAGATTAATTGGCTTTCAAAAAGCAAGTGCATTAATGATGTTGGGTGATAAAGTAAGTGCAGCAGGTGCTTTGCAAATGGGTATGTTGTACAAAGTTTTCGCCGAGGAGCAGTTCAAGGAAGAAAGCTGGAAACTTGCGGTCACCCTTGCCAATATGCCAACCAAAGCATTGGCCTATATTAAACATGCACTGAACTATTCCGTAAAGAACAATATGGAAGAGCAATTGATATTGGAAGATGAATACCAGCAGAAAGCTGCTTCAACAAAAGACTTCAAGGAAGGTGTGGATGCTTTTTTGGAAAAGCGGTTGCCCAACTTCACAGGAGAATAGAGTGTTTCACTCTATTCTCCCTATTACATCATAAAAGTTGCCAAAAAAACGTATAATAGTTAAGCACATAAACATAGTAGGCATGAATACAAAAGACGAACTAGCAAAACAGGTAGTTGATAAAGTAATGAGTAACGACCTGTTCTCCCAATGGTTGGGTATTTCTTTGATCGATATCACAGAGGGTTATAGCAAAATCCAAATGACCGTGCGACCAGAAATGATGAACGGACTTGGTATTGTACATGGTGGCATCTGTTTCAGCCTTGCTGATAGTGCATTTGCTTTTGCCTGCAACAATCGGAATGTTTTATCTGTAGCGTTGGATACCAGCATCAATTTTACCAAACCTGTCCATGTAGGGGATGTATTGATTGCCGAAGCAAAAGAACTGCACAATGGAAGAAGTACAGGGCTGTACCATATCACCATCACCAATCAGCATGCACATATTGTTGCCTTGTTCAAGGGTACCTGTTTCAGAACGAATAAGAAATTGGTATAGCTATTTAACAAATCAAGAAGCAATACAAGGGAAATTACCCTCCAACGGCTACGTTGATTGCGGTTTTACTAAAATAAAAGTTCTGCACGTTTCCCACTAGTTAGCAATGATTTTATAGGTCTTAAATACACTGCTCATAGGTGCTGGCTTTCCTTCTTCCCTAGCTTTTGCTACATCTTCAAAACCACGTGCATGCCCTTTGAGAAAAGCCTCGCTTTTTGTCCACTCCTTGAATGTTGCCTCACTCTCCCAGTAACTAACAATTAAATAGGGATCCCCTTCTTTTGTAGGTTTCAATACGTGCATATCTATAAATCCTGGCATTGTGTCAATAGCTTTCGCACGCGTGCCAAATAAAAATTCAAACCTTTCCTGATATTCTGGGGCACAATGGATATAATTGATTGCAGCAAACTTCTTCATATTCTTCTATTAGTCACGAAACTATCCGTGTCACCAGATTGTCACTTGTAAATTCGGGAATAGCCAGTTACGCAATTGGGAATCAAAGTACAATTGATTGTTTTTATTGAAGCAGGACAGCACTATCTTTAAATTTTACAATCAAGAAGACAATGATTTACGCATTCAACAATTTCATCCCCGTCATTCACGAATCATCCTTCGTCCATCCACAAGCAAGTGTTACCGGAAATGTAATCATTGGCAAGGATGTGTACATTGGCCCAGGAGCCGCTATACGTGGCGATTGGGGACAGGTTATTATTGAAGATGGCTGCAATGTGCAGGAAAATTGTACCATTCACATGTTTCCAGGTACCACTGTTGTATTGAGGGAAGCTGCGCATATTGGTCATGGAGCAGTAATACATGGGGCCACCATCGGCAGTAATTGTTTGGTAGGAATGAATGCGGTAATTATGGACAATGTGGTGCTGGGCGATGAGTGCATTGTTGGCGCATTGAGTTTTATTAAAGTAAATGAACATTTTGAATCAAGGAGCTTAATTGTGGGCAACCCTGCAAAAAAAATAAAAGAGGTAAGCGATGAAATGATATCCTGGAAAACCGCCGGCACAAAACTTTACCAGCAATTACCAAAAACCATGTTTGATAGCTGGAAGGAAGTGGAACCTTTGAGGGAAATTCCAGCGACATACAAAGCGCAGTACCCGAGTTACAGGACATGGAATGAAACGAAATAATTTGCATAAATTTGAATCAGTATGATACCAGATTTATACATACCTACGTATACCATTAACGACTGAAAGTTATGGGAAGGAGATTGGGAACTGATTAAAGGAAATCCAGTTTCCATGAGTCCTTCACCCTTGAATAAGCATCAATTAATGGGTGCTGATTTACTTACTTATTTAAATATGGCACTTCGCGAAAATAAATTAAGCTGCAATTGTAAGGTGCTTTATGGACAGGATTGGATTATTAACGAAACCAATATTGTTCGTCCGGATATTTCCATTGTTTGTGGCAATATTGACCCTAACAGCCACATTCAAACAACTCCTTCTTTAATTGTGGAGATTTCTTCAAAATCCACCCAGTTAAAAGACAGGAACACCAAGTTTAACCTCTATGAATTTTGTGGGGTGAAATATTATTTAATGGCCGAGCCGGACAACAATTCTATTGAGATTTTTGAATTGATAGACAATAAATACAAACAGATTTTTGCTCCCTACACTTTTACTATCAATGAAACCTGTGTCATTGATTTTGATGTGAAGCGAGTATTTGAATCCTGACTCTTATAATTCCTTGAAGGCTCCCCTATCGGAAAAGAAAGAACTATTTCAAAACCGAAATAGCATTCACTACAAAATACTGCCCCATTTCATCTTCCATGGGACTCATTTCTTTCATATCCCCACTAAAAATAACGGGTAAGCTATCTTTTTTGAAACTACTAGGAAGATTGTCAGGTAACAGGTTCATATACCCATCATCATACCGGATCATGTAAATAGGGTTTTCCTTACTGCCAATATTCCTCACAATGCCCTCTTGCTCCCTTAATGAAGCAATGATTTTTCGATGGGCTGCTTTTGGGCTAATAGGTTTATCGGTCGCTTTTTTGAAGGAAACAATGATGCCTGTTAGCAATAGAATGGCTATTAAGATTCTCATGGAAGCAAATTGTCAATAGCCTATTACCTAAAAAACAAGCAACCATTACTTAATTGTTATTAGAATGTGATCTTGCCCCGAATTCAAAAGATTCCCGTAAAAACTGTCAGCAATAACGCTGTCAATTATTTTTTCATGACAGAACTATTATTGACAGGGTTGGCATAATCATACTTGTCATTTATTTTTTTATGCCAAGTATGATTATGCCAAACGAAATTGATTATCAATCAAAAGCAACTGATTTCACTATTACTAATGTTAGAAGAAAGTTAATGAAGGGGGATAGGCGCCGTAACACTGCCATTTAATGAGCTTGAAGCATGAATTGGTTGTTAAGGCAAAATCTGCGAAACATTATTGGAATAACTATAGGGTTAGAGTTATTCCAGTAAAGCAATGATTGGTCATTAAAATACTACACGGGGCACTTCTCATGGTAATTGATCAGCTCAATAGGAGTTCGCTCTATTTCAAAACCCTTGTAATAGTTATATAGTTCATCAAGCACCTCAATTACTTCTTCAGTTTCCATCAAGGTTACCAATCTGCCACGGAACTCCTTTATATTAGGCAGTCCACGCAGATAATTGGCATAGTGCCTACGCATTTCAAAAATGCCAACAATGGGGCCTTTCCATTCCACGGATTTGATCAAATGTTTCTTGCACACTTCTACACGTTCTTCCAATGTGGGTGGAGCAAGTTCTTCACCAGTTTGCACAAAGTGTTTGATTTCCCTGAAGATCCAAGGATAACCAATGGCCGCGCGGCCAATCATGATGCCGTCCACACCATAGCGTTGCTTGTACAGTTTTGCTTTCTGCGGGCTGTCAATATCGCCATTGCCAAAAATGGGTATCTGTATGCGGGGGTTGTTTTTCACTTTCTCAATCAGGGTCCAATCTGCTTCTCCCTTGTACATCTGGCTCCTGGTACGTCCGTGAATGGCCAAGGCCTTAATACCCACATCTTGTAACCGTTCAGCAACTTCTTCAATATTCTTGGTATTGTCGTCCCAACCTAAACGTGTCTTCACGGTCACCGGAAGCTTGGTGGCCTTAACCACTGCATCGGTCAGTCGGACCATCAGGTCTACATCTTTCAGCACACCAGCACCAGCACCTTTCAAGGCCACTTTTTTTACGGGACAACCAAAATTGATATCCAGCAAATCGGGATTGGTCACATCCACAATCTTGGCAGCCATGGCCAAACTGTCTTCATCACCACCAAAAATCTGTATGCCCACAGGACGTTCATAATCAAATATGTCCAGCTTTTTACGGCTTTTAATGGCATCACGTATCAGGCCCTCGCTGCTGATGAACTCAGTGTACATCAAATCAGCACCTTGGTCCTTGCATACCGCCCTGAAAGGTGGATCGCTCACATCTTCCATGGGTGCCAGCAATAAGGGGGAATCCGGGAGTTCTATCGTGTCAATCTTTACCATAATTTATGTTTTAGGTAACCAGCAGGGCCATTCCAAGTAGGCACTACTGGCTCAGCTCGTCCCGATTTTTCGAGGCGCACCGTTCATTGAACAGCTTTTTCGGCCATCTATCAAACGACCCGCATCCAACTTGCAACAAACGTATCTTCGCCGCAAAAATACATTCTAATCTTTCATGAACATACATCAACGCATACCATTGAATTATGTATCACAATTTGCCATATTGCTTGGCGTATTTGGCATACTCATGGTTACAGGAGGGGTTGCGGCAGCATTCATAGCATCCAATTACCTGCATGTACCTTTTAAAGACGTGCAACTAGCTATGAACAATCCAGCCAATGCTGATTTTGTAAGGTGGCTGAATGTCTGTTACTCGGCCTTCAGTTTCTTTCTACCTTCTTTTATATTGGCAGTCATCATTAGTCGGAAGCCTTTTACACAATTGGGCTTCAATGACCTGCTTACAGGTAAGCAAATATTTTTTGTACTGCTAATGACCCTTGGTGCAATGATTCTAAGCCAGGCTTTGGGGGAACTGAACGAACTGATACCCCTACCTGCAAAATGGTTAGCCAAAGCAAAAGCCTTTGAAAAAGAGTACAGTGACACCGTGGCCGTAATGGCCAGCATGAAGGATGTGAAAGGCTACCTAATTTCCCTATTGGTGATTGCACTATGCCCGGCCATTTTTGAGGAAGTGCTTTTCCGTGGCGGTTTCCAGCAGGTATTTATGGGCTGGTTCAAGAAGCCTTGGGTGGCCATATTGGTAACCAGTATCCTTTTCAGCGCCATTCATTTTTCTTTCTTTGGCTTTTTGCCCAGGGTGGCATTGAGCATCATACTTGGTTTCGTGTTTTATTTTGGGAGGAATATCTGGTTGAACATTGCCCTGCACTTTTTCAATAACGCTATTATTGTGACCATTTATTACCGGATGAGCCTTGAAGGGAAGACAGTGGCAGAAGCAGATAAAATGGCTTCCAAGGCTTCCCCAGTACTTTATATGTGGATACCCTTTACCATTTTTGTACTGATTTCCCTGTTTAAAAGATTCAGGAAGGAAAGCGAAAGGATAAGGCCGATAGAGCTTCCAATGGATGACACTCTAATACCTTAATGAAGGATGATTTTGAAAGGAACGGATGATGGCAACCACTAGGACTGCCGACCATTGACCAATTCCAATTATCTTGCAGTTACATCAAGCTTTCATTCATGGCTTTCAACTTACAAGTATTTAAAACAAGGGCATTAACAGCTATCATCTTTGCGGCAGTGATGCTGGCTGGTCTCTTAATCAATCATTGGACATTTTTCTTACTCTTCACAATAATTCATTTTGGCTGCTGGTTCGAGTACCAAAAACTAATTGGCAAGATTGATAAAGGTTATTTGGAAATATCCCCTTTTCATAAATACGGTGTAGTAGTAGCAGGCTATGGTTTTATGCTATGGATGCTGAACAATGCCTATACCCTCTTCGGCTTCAAGCTGCATGAAATTGGTTGGTGCCTGGTACTCATTTTTGCTATTGCCCTGCCCATAACAGAAGTACTGTTTGGCAAGAAGCACGGTATGAAGAACACGGCCCATTCCGTTTTTGGATTGGTGTATATTTCCTTGAGTTGGGGTCTGATGATGGACATTAGGAATAGTGAAATGGGGTTTAAAGGAACTATGCTATCTCTGGACCTAGGCTGGTTGATTCCTGTAATTATTGTTGCTTCCATTTGGATTAACGACACCATGGCTTATATAGTTGGTTCATTTATTGGCAAAACGCCATTTTCGAAAATCTCCCCAAAGAAGACTTGGGAAGGAACAATTGGTGGGGCAATACTTGCAATAACAGTGGTTGGATTAACTGCCCCCATCTTCATCAATCATTATACGAAGGGATTCTTCAACCCGGCATTTAAAACCCCCGTTCATTGGTATGTGATTGCGGCTATAGCAGCCGTCATCGGCACATTGGGTGATTTATTGGAAAGTAAGCTCAAACGTATGGCCAATGTAAAAGACAGTGGTTCAATTATGCCCGGACATGGAGGATTTTTGGATAGGTTTGATTCCCTATTATTGGCAACGCCTTTTATTTGGTTGTACTTGAAATTGTTTTTGTAAAAGGGCCAGCCTAGACTTTCAAGTCGGAATGATAGGTTCCACAGCAGCCTTATATTCTATCCTTTTCTAACAAAGCACCTGAATTACCCTTGTTTTTTGCGAAATCTTTAAAAGGCAAACCTTTCTATATTTGCTGCTCAAATTAATTACATGACTATACATAGGGAAGGTTACCAGACTATTGGAATCAGTGCACTTGTTTTTGGTTTGCTGAATGTGGCTTCTTTTTACTTTTTCAGCAATTCCATGCCATGGTTGGCATTGGTTATTTTTATTGTCACATTTGGGCTTTGGCTTTTCCTGATTTCCTTTTTCCGTATCCCCAACAGAACATTGACCATTGATGGCAATAAAATCATTTGCCCTGCGGATGGCAAAGTAGTGGTGATTGAAGAAACAGTTGATGTGGAGTATTTCAAGGACAAACGTATACAGGTTAGCGTGTTCATGAGCCCAGCTAACGTGCATGTAAACCGTAACCCAATGGATGGAGAAGTAATTTACAACCAGTACCACAAAGGCAAGTTCCTAGTGGCTTGGCACCCAAAAAGTTCCACTGAAAATGAAAGATGGAGCGTAGCCGTGAAGAACAATCACGGTACCATTTTGTACAAGCAAATTGCTGGTGCATTAGCAAAAAGGATTTGTAATTATACAAGTGTAGGCCAGCAAGTGAAACAGTGTGATGAATATGGATTCATCAAATTCGGTAGCCGCGTGGATATACTACTGCCAATAGGCACCAAAATCAATGTGCAGTTGAATGAAGTAGTAAAGGGTGGGGTAACAGTATTGGCAAGTTGGAACTAGGAACAGTAGTTAGGGGGGATTAGGGAACATGGAGAAGTGAATATATAAGCAAACTTGAAGTTTGGCTAACAAAAAGATTTTAAACTATATAGGGAAGGGGCTGTTTCATGACTGAAACAGCCCCTTCCCTATATGGCTAATTCCAAACTCCTAATTCCCAGTCTCCCTTATCTCGTAGTAGGCATGTTCAATGGTAAATCCCTTTTCAGCATTTCCTCCCTATTGGCCATGACCCATGCAGTGTTGAATATCAAGCGGACGCGTTTCTCCATCAAATCGAAATTGATTTTCTCAACAGTATCCGTTGGGCGGTGATAATCTTTGTGCACACCATCAAAGTAGAAAATAATGGGTACCCCATTCTTTGCAAAATTGTAATGATCGCTCCTGTAATAAAAACGGTTAGGATCCTTAGGATCATTATACCTTCTGTCCAGTTCAAGTTTCGCAGTAACATTTATGGAGTCCGTAATTTTTTGGAGGTCGCTGCTCAATTTGTCTTCCCCAATGGCATATACATAGTTCATGCTATCCCCTTTGTAAGCTGGGTCAATCCTACCAACCATATCGGTGTTCAGGTCAACGGTCGTTTTTCCCAAAGGATAAACCGGATGCGATGCATAATAGTCACTTCCCCACAAACCTTTTTCCTCACCACTCACTGTCATGAACAAGATGCTGCGGCGTGGCCCTTTGCCTTTTTTCTTTGCTTCGGAAAAAGCTTCAGCCATTTGAAGAACACTTACCGTGCCGCTTCCATCATCATCTGCACCATAGTAAATAACACCATTTCTCATGCCCAAGTGATCGTAGTGGCCAGTTAAAATAACGTACTCATCCTTCTTGTCAGTTCCTTCCAATAAGCCCATTACATTGCTGCTTTCCAAATTATTGGTAGATTTATTGATACTGATATTTGCATTGGTGGCATATATACCAGTATTCACATCCTTCAAACTTGTATAAGTAGGAAGCATTTTCGTAAGCAATGATGCGGCAGCTTGATAGGAAACAGAAATAATAGGGGAAGTATTTCCCTGTGCCCCTTCCTTTTTCATGTACATATTGCCAGTACGGTTTGCGGCAGGCCTATTATCGGCATTGAAACTTTTGGAAACAATGATAATTCCAACTGCACCATTTTTACGGGCCGTGCTTATTTTGGCATTCAGCCCACCGCCACCAAAACGGGAGTTTGTCGGGGTAAAACCTTCTCCTTTTTCTATATCAGCGGGGGAAATATCCAACAACATTACCCACTTGCCTTTTACATCAATGCCTTTATAATCGTTCCGAGTGGAATCAACAATACCATAAGAAACAAAGGCAATGTCTTTTAGGTTCCAGCTACCATTTATGGCACCGTTCAGCGATACGGAAAAGTGTTTGTCAAAATCAAAAGACAGGTTATACAAAGTAAGCTTAGCTTCTTTCAGTTCATCCTGAAAAACAGGATAAACCTGTTGATAACTATTTCCATTGCCTGGCTTTAACCCAAAACTCTTGAATTTTTCTTCGATATACACAGCAGCCCTTTTCTGTCCAGGGGTAGCTGTTTCCCTCCCTTCCATTTCAGCGCTGGCCACAATCGTGAGCTTTTCCCGCAAGCCTGCCTGTGTAATGGTGGACGCAAATTTTGCAGCATCCTTATTTTTCTGCGCTATAGCAAGGGTGCCTGCAAAAGACAGGGAGAACAACAGTAGTTTTTTCATGAACAGTAATTGACGTAATATATGATTGGGAGATTCCAAATTGCGGCAGCCAACATAAATAGGCCCCATCGGTTTTTTGAGGATAGTGTTGAAGAAACTTAGCCGTATTTTTTAGGAACAAGCAATCTTGTTTACACGATTGGCATGCCGCCCACCTTCAAATTCCGTAGCAATAAAGTTATCTACCATTTCTTCTGCCAATGACAATGCAACAAACCTTGCAGGTATGCAAATGATGTTCGCATTATTGTGCCTGCGAACCAATCTCGCCACATCATTCTCCCAGCATAATCCTGCACGGACTCCTTGATGTTTATTTGCTGTAATGGCTACACCATTGGCACTACCACAAAAAAGGACGCCAAAAGACGCTTCACCAGTTTCCACGCTTGTTGCAACTGGATGCGCAAAATCAGGATAGTCAACAGAGTCCAAGGAAAAAGTGCCAAAATCCTTTACTGCATATCCTTTTTTCTCCAGCCAAACTTTAATGGCCTCTTTGTACTCAAAGCCTGCATGGTCGCTACCAATGGCAACCGGCTTGGTTAAATCAAATGTTGTTTCCATGGTTCAAATTTACAGTTGCAAATATTGAGGATGACAACTTATGTATGAACGGATAATCGCTTTTCCTAACTCCACTCTTCAATTTCATCTTCATCCTTGATATCCTTGTAGGCCCTTTTTGAAACAACAATACCCAATTCATACAGGATCATCAAAGGCACAAACACAATTGTTTGGCTGTACCAGTCAGGGCTAGGGGTAATAAATGCTGCAATAATCAGGATTATCACAATAGCATATTTCCTAGAAGTCTTCAATAGTTTGGGTGTTATCAATCCAATCTTAGTCAGTACAAAAGCAAGTACTGGAAGTTCAAAAGCAATGCCGCAACCCAAGATAAGGTTGGTAAGGTTGTCGAAATAGTCCGATAGTGTTGGTCTGGTATCGATTAAATGTTTGGTACCCAATTGAAAGCCTGCCAAGAAGTTGAAGGTAAAAGGGCCAAGTAGGAAGAATCCAAACAATGCCCCACTAAAAAAGAAAAAGGATACCCAAAAAATAACCGAACGGGTATTTTTTAATTCCTTCTCTTTTAATGCTGGTTTTACAAAACGCCAGAATTCCCAGAAAATGTACGGGAAAGCTACAATGATTCCTCCTACAAACGATAAGGTAATGGCACTTAGGAATTGACCGCCGAAAGTATTGCTCTGCATTTGGATGGCCACGGGTGGCATACACAATGAATCACCTAAATGGAGTTTGTGGCTGAGACTGCACAAAGCCCTGTAAGTAATGAAATCCGGGTTAAGTGGCCCACTGATGATATTGTCGAAAATCCAGTTCCGAAAAATAAATATGACAGCAGCTACAATGAGTATTGCAAGCACACTTCGAACGATATGGCTACGCAGTTCTTCTAAATGGTCTATAAAAGACATTTCAGCCTTAGAACTGTTTCCTCCCCTTCCAAAAATTCCTGCCATATTCTTTTAATAGTTGTGAAGCGCAAAGTTATAGGGATGCTGTATGCAAAAAAATTAAACCAACCTTGAAAGGCTGGTTTAAACAGTATAGTGACCAAGTAAGATTATTTCCAGAGATTGGGCGAAGAAAGCTGCTACGAGAACCATTTTGCAAACAGTACCAACTATTAACCTGCAATCTGATTATTACAGATCCAAAGATGGAAGTAATACAGTAACCGTTGTTCCTTCCTCTTCCGAAGAAACAACTCTTAGTTCCCCTTGGTTGAATTCCAGCAAACGTTTTACCAAGTATAGACCAATGCCCAAACCTTGCTGTTCAAACTTAGCTCGCTTGAACTGTTTGAAAGGTGCAATATCATCAAGGCTATTCAGAACAAAGCCCCGGCCAATATCCCTTACTTCAATGATGTAATTATCCCCTTCTTTTTTGCCCGTAACATGAACTTTTTGTCCGCTTTTGGAGAACTTCAAAGCATTGTCTGTAAGTTCCAGTACAATTCGTAGCAGGTATTCCGGGTTGATATTGAGATCGATTTGTTCCATATCGAAATTCAAATCACTAGCGCGGTTATAAATTTCCTTTGCCATGGTTTGCAGTTCCGTTTGCAAACGTTTGGGCCATTGTCCGGAAGTTTTCCCGTTACTGAACATGCTCAATAGTTCGGTATAAACCTCTGCACGTTTTATTTCTTCAAAAAGCATCAGGTTGGCCAATGAATGGTTCAATCGTAAACCTGATTTAAGTATGGATAGTAACAATTCATGTATCTGCTTATCTGTAAAGGATTCCCTTGCATTGATCAATAGGTTCAATCCTCCAATAATGCCATGCAATGGTGTATTGAATTCATGGTAGTAAGTAGCAAAAACGGTTGTATCCAGTTCATGCTTTACCTTGGCATATTCACCTACCACTTTCTGCTGTTTTTTTAGCCTGATTTCAATGGCGTTAATCAAGTCCTTTGTAGTGAATGGTTTAGTAAGGTAATCATCTGCCCCCAATTCCATACCATGCCTAACATCCTGCATGTCCACTTTTGCAGTAAGGAAAATAAACGGAGTGCTTTGAATGGTAGATGTTTTACGGATGTATTCCAATACCTTGAAACCATCCATTTTGGGCATCATAACATCGCAGAGAATCAATGATGGCCTGTAATCGATAGCTTCCAGCACACCCTGCTTACCATTGGAAGCAGACTTCACATGGTAGCCTTTTGCTTCCAATAGTTCCTGAATGTTTTCCCTGATATTTTCATCGTCTTCAATTACCAGGATTTTGGCTTGTTGTTCCATAGTGTTTGGTTAAGGGTTAAGGTTAGCCCCCTTTAAAGGTAATATAACGTTAACTGTGGTGCCTTTATTTAATTCGCTTACAACAAAAATTTGCCCATCATGCTTATCTATGAATTCCTTTACAATAGAAAGTCCCAGCCCTGTACCTTCAATTTCCGTTGTATTTCCTGCTCTGTAAAACGGCTGGAAGAGATTGCCCAAGTCACTTTCAGGTATGCCAATCCCTTTATCAGTAATGGCAATATTCACGTTTTCATAATCAAATTTCAATTGCATCTCAATATTTCCTTTATTGGAATATTTGTAAGCATTGCTCAATATATTTTCCAGGGCATGGTCCAGAAGCTTGGGGTCAAAGAAAACAGATTGTATTTTTCCGGAAACACTGAGCACTACTTTCCTCCCCTTTGGATAGCGGTTATTGTACTTGCTTTCAATCAATTCCTCACAAAAGTCAACAAGGTCCCTGTTTTCAGGTTTAAAAGGCGTTCTACTGGCATCTGCTCTTCCCAATAAAAGCACATCATTCATTAGGTCCTGCAAGCGGATTACTTCTCCCTGAATCCGGTTAAACTGCTTTTGAAAGGGCTTTTGCTTCGTTTCCGACAATCCCTCCAAGTATATTTCCATCAGCTCCACTCCACTATGGATTACGGTTAACGGTGTCCGGAACTGGTGGGATGCTGTTGATACAAATTGGGAACGTAACTCATTCAACTCACGTTCCTTCACCAACGCCTGTTCCAAATCTTTCATCAGTTGTTCACGATCGGTGACATCCCTTGTGGAGCAAATAATGGAGGTGGTATTGCCCATAGCATCAATAATAGGCTTATAATGGGTCTCTGCCCAGCGGTACTCACCCGTTTTTGATAGCAGTCTATAGCGTATCTGTGATTCCTTCTTTTCAAAAACGGCCTTTTCCAATGTTTCTTCGATAAATATTTTTACATCATCGGGATGGATAATATAGATGCTGTTCTCATCAATGAGCTCATCGGGATTATAACCAATAACGTTCTGTGCAGATGGCGATGCATAGAGGAACTTCCCATCATTATCAATAATCGAAATGAAGTCTGTAATGTTTTCTGATATGAAACGGAATTTCCTTTCACTTTCAATAAGGCTCTGTTCGGCGTTCTCAATATGGGTGTAATCTGATTTTACAATATATACCTTATCCGCATTACCGTCATCGTCAAGAGCCACAGTAATCTTTTCAAGCAACATTTTTGTTTCACCAACGGGAGTGGTAATGCGGTAAAAAAATTCGCCGCGACTTTTGTTCTTGATTACTTCTTCCATCTGCTTCACAATGCCTGAACTATCTTCTATATGGATAATCTCTCTCCAAAAAAGTCCATGTTGCATAAACTCGTTCTTATCGCAACCAAAAAAACCTTCGAGATTATCACTTATAAACTCGTAGCGGTTTTCCTTTAGATTGAAGATGGCATATACATCATCGATATTATTAATAAGATGTGTAAGCTGTTCTGTTACCTTGTTCAGGTTTTTTTCATACTCCAATCTTTCCCTTATATCGCGGAGTACACAAAGCAAATATTTCTTGTTTTTGAAATAGAACAAGGAGGTTGAAAATTCAAAGGGAATGTTGACTGTATTGTCTTTGTTGGCAAAGATTATTTGTTGGCTCCTGCTCACTGAATCACTTTCACTGGCATGTTTCAAAAGTTCATGGAAACGCCTGCGTTTTTCGAGTGTCCATTTTGTATAGTATTCACCAATCCACTCCTGAGGTGAATAGCCCAGTATTCGGATAGCATCGTTTACATTTTCTATTTGACCTGTTTGCAAATCAATGGTCAAGATGATTTCCTTGCTGCTGTTAAGGATGGTATTCAGTTTTTCATTGCTTTCCTGCAGCATCTGGACCAAAAATTCATTTTGTTCCTTGTGCTTCTGAAGTTCCACTTCTACCAAACGGTTGTCGGTTATGTCAGCAGTAGTGCCCACTACAATGGCAGGATTACCGAATTCATCACAAAGCAGGGTGCGTCTACTTTGCACCCAGATATATTCATTGCCGCCTGCATTCAAGGTCCTGTAGGTTTCTTCTGATGTGGCATTGTTCCCTTTCTTTAGGAACTCATCAAAATGCTTGATAACCCTTTCGCTATCTTCTGGATGGACTTGGATTGATAAGTCCCTTCTGTAATCAATATCAATTTCGTTGCCATCGTAGGAACCAATACGTGGCGCAAAACCCATGATGCGGATTTTGTTGTTACGCAGGTCCATCTCCCAAATCAGTTCGTTCAACGTGGCCAAGGTGGTTTCATACACTTCGTTGCGATGGTACAGTTGCTGCTGTACTTGATGTGATGCAACTGACGAACCAATGGCAATTACAAGGGTCTGCAATGCAGCAACCAATTCGTCCGGCCAATCCCTTTTGACCATATAAGCCAAGATTAATAGGCCCCAAAACTCTTCTGAACTAATAATTGGCACCACTAAAATGCTCTGTAATGATGCCTGTTCAAGCAATTGTCCCAACTCGACAGAAGATTTACCACCTGTAGCATAAATCTGTTTGTTTGCACTTAAATTCTCTATTTCAGGAAACTGTAAAAAGCGAGATTGCAGGAATTGTTCTATGATATCCGTAGTTGCATCATTATGGGGCCAATAACTTTTTACCGCATATCTATCGCTATTGGAAGTAGCTCCCTCGTTCTGGACAAAAAAACAACAATCTGCATTGGCTGCCCGACCTACAGTACCTGAAACAATTTGGAGTGCTTCTTTTAAGTTGTCCGAAAGGATTAGCTGATTGAGACATGTAGCAAGCAATCCTGAATAATCTATTGGTATTGTAGCAGAAGATTGACCCATGCAATTTTTTTCGAGATGGTAAGCTAAGGAAATTTTTGTTCTGCTCCTTTTTTGGAGCATTTAAACAAAACCCCCGTTCCGATAATAAAACAGGCTACTAGATATCATTTTTATACAAATCAGAGGACTTTCAATTTCACCATTTCAATCCTTGTATCACTTACATTCAAAATATCGAATTGGTAATTGTCTATGATAATGGTGTCCTTAAGTTTTGGTATAGTTTCGTGATTGTTGATGATATAGCCAGAAAGGGTTTCTGATTCGTCAACGTTGAATTCAAGATTATATTTCTCATTGATATAGTCAAGTTCCAACCTTCCACTGAAAATGAACTCCTTTTCGGCCAGTTGCTTTTCAACAAATTCTTCTGTATCATATTCATCCTGTATTTCACCAAAGATTTCTTCCAGAACATCTTCCATGGTCACAATACCAGCAGTACCACCAAATTCATCTACTACCCAAGCTATGCTCTTTCTTTCCTTGGTAAACTTGGCCATTAAATCCGTGGCACTCATGCTTTCAGGCACCGCAGGAATGGGTAGCAGGATTGATTTTATATCAGCAGGTTTTTGAAAAAGGTCCAATTGATGGATATAGCCAAGGATATTATCAATATTGTCATCAAAAACCACTAACCTGGTCAGCTTTGTACTAATGAACTGGCTTCTTGCTTCTTCCACAGTAGCGTTGATTTCAATGGATTCTATTTCTGTTCTCGGTACAAGACATTGTCTTATCTTGACCATTGGCAAGCTGAGTGCATTGGCAAAAAGTTCCTTGTTCAAATCCACATTCTCTTCATCCTGGTCCTTTGTCTGCTGGAAGAAATGTTCAAGGTCCACATGGGAAAACGCTTCTTCTTTTTCATTCACCCTTACATTAAACATGTACTTCAATATCCATTGGGCTATGCTCACGAAAAAATTAGCGAATGGGGAAAAAATCTTGTGGAAGAAATTGGCTACAGGTGCAAAAAAACTCACCAGTACATCATTCTTCGCACGAAAGATAGCCTTAGGAATAAACTCACCTAGTATCAGCACAACAAAAGTCGAAATGATAGTATCCAGCAGCAGGCCAAAATATTGAACTTTAACATGGAAGAGTTTCCAGACTATGCCATGTATTAACTGACTGAAAAGCAACCCATAAATTACCAAGAAAACATTAAGGCCAATAAGGCAACTTCCAATGAATTTTGCAGGCTCTTCCAAAAACTTTGAAACGATAATACCACTGCTCTTACCTTGCTTCTTCTTCAATTCAATACTTAACCTATTGGCACTTACAAAAGCTATTTCATAGCCTGCAAAGAAGCCTATCAAAACAAGTGTGATCAGTATGTAACCAATGGTGTACAATAGTTCAGCCATATATCGAAAGTATGGAAAAAATGATTCCTATAACCCAAAAAACTCAATGGGTTGTATCTTTTATAATCATGTAAGAATCGGATTGGATATTGTAAAAAGTAATATTGGTGAAATTGAGATTGGACCTCATGCCTATGCTATGGATGTACTTGGTATTGCCATCCTGTTTTACCCTTACTCTCTTGTCCGTAAAGAATTCCCCTTTGTTCTGGTCCCAATAAAGTTCATCTGTCCATAATGTATCTCCTTTTCTGCTGAACACCACCACACTATCCCTTAGGAAAACCTGGTTCTGGTTTTCAAAATACCGACCATATTTACTGTTCAACTGGCTTTCTACAGTTATTAGGCTATCGTAAAAATCCACATGTAATTTATTGGGAAATTCTACTCTTGGCGTATCCAATAAATACCGCAGCATTAATGGTGAAACTAGTTTGGCCTTCATTTTTCCACTTTGGCTCAAAAAACTTTCGATATTCTTTCCCTCCTCAACACCAGGCTTGCTCTTACCCAAATCCTGCACCGCTTTTAAATTGTTTTCACAACTGCACATAAAAAAGCAGCCTATTAACAAGGCTGCCCCAATATTATTAATACTCCTGAAACAATTAATCATACTTACGTTTAATGAACCAAATATCGCTTAAACTAAGTCCCAAAGAAAACCTAAAATAACTCTCTGTAATGCTGTTCACGTTGCTACCACGCTTACCAAACTCCAGCGCAGTATGTAAAGTGGTGAATTGATTGGGGCTGTACCTTGGCTGACGCACAGGAAGGCCGAAACCAATTGTTACCCCATAATTTTTCAGTTCCTTGCCATCAGCGTTGATATAATCCTTTCCGAAGTGGAAACCTGCACGGTAAGTAACACGACTTAAATAGTTCCTGAAATTGGTTGGATCAGGGGCCCATTGTCCACCAACCCTTAATTGCCAGTTATTTGTTACGGCATCTGCTTGGTTATAAAAACGGTAATCGCTCCATTTGGTTGCTGTAAACTCTGCACCAACAGACCAAACATCAACTATTCCAGCCAATGATTCCTGAAACAAAAAGCCCACTGTATAAGTACTTGGAATCTCGATTCTACCTTTTACATCTGTAACAGCATATACACTGTCTATTTTAAAGACCCCGCCCGACGCATCGTAGTTGAAGGTTTCCCTCTGTGTATCCTGTTTCGCATATAGTTTCTGGCCCAATGTTCCGCTGGCGCCAAATCGCAGTACATGGATTTTCATGCCTTTATCCTTGATAAAAGTGGAATCCAAAAGGAATTCATATTGCAAACCTGCGTTTACAAACGCTCCCCCAAAAGTTGTGGCCGTTGAATAATTAGCTTTGTAATATGCCACTGTATCATTTACTAAAGCAATCTTGGTACTGGTTTCCTTCCTTCCAAAATTGTAACCAAACATAACACCCAAACTCAAGCCCTTCCATTTTTTACCGATGCCTGCAAAGAATTGGTTGAGACCGCCTGTGCCTTCATATAGTGTTTCAAGACTATCGATATTATTGAGCCTTTCAGTCTTTGAAACAGAATAATTGATACGGCTTATTGGTCTTATACCAAAAGCAGCACCTATCTGCTTCTTCCTGTTAATGGGAAGCCCCAATGCCAAATAAGAGGGAGCAAAATTGGTAGAATTGTATTTTTCGGGGGAATTTGTATTGCGTAATGTTCTCGAATCTATTGAAAGTGCCAAATCATAAGTAACGATGCGTAAATTGGCAAAAGAAGCGGCATTGCTGAAATTCACTGTCTGAGCATCGGAAAAAGCCACAGACACGCCGGCCATGCCCCTACTTAAAATGTGCTGGGCTGGTTGTATATCACCCAAACCATATCTGGAATAAGGGGAATTCTCTTGGGCAGAAGCAGTAGTCAGCCATAAAACACTAGCCAAAATAATAGAACTGACCTTGCGGGTCATTGAACTCGTTAATTGCATATAAGCCTTTATAGATTAAGTAAGGGTCGGCAAATATCTTCTTTTTAAGGTGAGAGACAAAAAAACCCATATCCCCCCCTGTTAGCAGCACGTTAAAGTTGCCATATTTTTCTTCATAAAGCTCAATGATACCGTCAATTTCCTTATCCATACCTAGTATAACACCACTTAAAAGATTTGTTTTGGTGTCATAACCAATCAATGGAAAATTATGCTCCGCCTGTATCATGGGCAATAAAGTCGTCTGTTCATGCATGGCCCTAAAACGCATGTTCATACCAGGCGAAATGCTTCCACCTAAAAATTGATGCTGGCTATTAATGAAATTATAGGTAATGCAGGTCCCTAATCCAATAGCCAAATTGTGCTTTTCTGGAAACAGATGAACAGCCGCAGCGCATAAAGCCAACCGATCAGCTCCAATTGTTTCTGGCTTGCCAACTGGTGTCGTAAAAGGAAGCTTACTTAAATGGCTGAGCTTATGGAATTGGGTTTTCTCCTGCAACAGATGTTCCATTGCAGGATTATGGTTAATAACGGAAGAAAGGATTGATTTTGTGGGCAGGTATTGCTGGATAATGGTCTCAACGGTTTCTACGGAATCATTTTCCATTACCACCACTTCCAATAAATCATGGTTGTTGAAGACTGCACATTTTAAACGTGTGTTGCCGAAATCGAAGCAAAGAGTTGTTTGCATAGTTGCGAAGTTGAACATTATAGGTTAAAACCTTTCAACTCTTTAAAATGGCCGTTGAGCTGAATTTTTTCCTTTAGGTTTTCCATACCCGAAGCAATAGGAAGAACTTTGGCTAAATGTTTTTTCAAATACTGTAGACGCTGGTCCTCCCGCATTAAAGAAAGCAGTTCATATTCCTCGGATAGGTTAAGGCCGGCGTGGTGGGCAATATCATAGCTTACCAGTTCATCGTCTGGTTTCTTAAAATCCTTGGTTACATGTATTAACCGGTGCAAATCCCTCACATCTGCAAGTACCTGCTGCATCAAATTGACATGTTGCCTTTCATCATTATTGGGATAAGTAACAATGGCCCCATCATACAGTTTCTCAGGTAATGATTTAATGATTTCAAGTACTCGAAATATTTTGATGCCCTTTGTTTTGATGTCCATCTTGCCATCTTCATACAGTTCAACTATTTCAACCACCTCCAATAAAGTGCCCATTTCTGCAACGCCACTGTCCATCATGGCAGGAATGCCAAAAGGTCTCTTACTGCTAAAACAATCATTGACCAATTGTCTGTAACGCGGTTCGAAAATGTGCAGGTTCAAATTTTCGCCAGGATAAACAACAATGCTCAACGGGAATATGGGAACAAGATTTGTCATAAATGGTAACAAATCTAAGAACTGATGATGAAAGATTGAGTGGAGAGTTTCTTAATATGCTTCTTTACCTTCGGGCAGTTATGCAACTTATTTCTGCTACCATTATTACTTTCAACGAAGAAAAAAACATCCGTCGATGCCTAGAAAGCTTACAGGGTGTTGCGGATGAAATTATAGTGGTGGACTCCCTCTCTACAGATAATACAAAAAACATTTGTACAGAATTAGGAGTCCATTTTATTGAGCAGAAATTTCTTGGTTATATTGAGCAGAAGAATTTTGCTGTTGGGCAAACCAAGTACGACTTTGTTTTGAGCCTTGATGCAGATGAAGCACTGGACGAACCATTGAAAGAAGCCATTTTACAAATTAAGCAACAAGGCTCTCAAGCAGACAGTTATAAGATGAACCGTTGTACCAGTTTCTGTGGCAAGTGGATAAAGCATGGCACTTGGTATCCTGATAAGAAAATCCGTTTGTTCAATAAGCAAAAAGCAAAATGGGCAGGTGTTAACCCACATGACAGGATTGAAATAGCAGCAGGCTCAACTTGTGAATATGTCAAAGGCGATATACTTCACTACAGCTACAGTAGCTTGGAAGAAGTTGTGACACAAGCCAATAAGTTCACAACCATTCAGGCACAGGCCATGTATGATAAAGGTAAACGAGCTTCTGCATTGAACCTGATCGTAAATCCATCTATGGCATTCATTAGCGGGTATATTTTCAAGGCTGGCTTTATGGACGGAACAGATGGTTTCATCCTTGCCAAGACCATTGCCTACCAAACATTATTGAAGTACGCAAAATTGATGCACATTCAAAAAAACAAGTTTTGATTATGTGGCAGCAATTATTAACGGATATACAAGAAGGCAATATAAAATCCTTGGCAAGGAGCATTTCATTGGTGGAGAATGAAGTGGTAGGCTATGAAAGCTTATTACAGCGATTGCCACCTTCATCTTCGAAAATTATTGGTATTACCGGTCCTCCTGGAGCAGGTAAAAGTACTTTAGTAGATGCGCTAATTGGTGAGATTGTGCAGCAAAACAAAAGCGTTGGCATTATTTGTGTGGACCCTTCATCCCCATTCAATTTAGGGGCATTATTGGGAGACAGGATCAGGATGAGTGAATGGTACAACCATCCCAATGTGTTTATCCGTTCATTGGCAACAAGGGGAAGCCTAGGTGGGCTGCACCCAAAAATCATTGAGATTGCTGATATAATGAAAGCCGCAAATTTTGATTTCATTATTGTAGAAACGGTAGGGGTAGGTCAAAGTGAAATTGAAATTGCAGGCCTTGCTGACACAACAGTTGTGGTGGTGGTTCCAGAAGCTGGTGATGAAGTACAGACCATGAAAGCTGGGCTTATGGAAATTGCAGACTTATTCGTAGTAAACAAGGCAGATAGGCCCGATGCGGATGCTTTTGTAAGGAACCTGCGGATGATGCTGGCCCCAGCCTTCCATTATAAACAAAATGAAGTTGCTATTGTAAAAACCATTGCTGCACAAAAAGAAGGAACAAAGGAGTTACTGGAAAAAATCATCGCTAATCAGCAATTGATTCAATCTTCCGATAAAAAATATTGGCTACTGGCTGAAAAAGCATTTCATCTTATCCAGCAAAAAAAGATGAAAAGCATTGATAAAAAAGTATTGAAAGAGATGATAGCAAAAGAAGGGGAGATCAATCTCTATAAATTCGTGGAGCAATTTTAAACATTTGAACCTTGCTCAAAATCAGTTACTGCTTTTTCCCTTTTCCACCAACGGTAGCCTACAAATCCCATAATTAATAAAGGCATCATCATTAAGTAAACAATGGCATTATTGAGTGCGGATGCTGGCCCTTCGCCCAACTGCTCAGCAGTTTTCGTGCATACTGAACATTGTGCTTGTGAAAAATGAATGGTGAACAGTAAAAGGATAAAAAGAAACGTCGAACGCCACATTTTCATTGCTAGATTATTTTCTGGTGCAAATATAAGTGTATGCTAAATCGCAATGAAATTGAGGGCGGACTATAAGTCGCCTAATTGCGGCCTGATCACAATTTCTTCTACACAAGCCTGTGGTGAAAGTTGCGAAGCAGCATACACCATTCGGGCCACATCATCTGCCTGCATGATTCGTTGCTCATCAATACCACTTCCAATCCAACTATCTGTATAAGCAGCTCCGGGCATAACAGAAGTGACCTTTATACCGTAAGGCTTCATTTCCTCACGTAAATTCTTACTGAAACCGAGGAGGGCAAACTTACTGATGCTGTAACTGCCACCATTGCTATATGCTTGTAACGATGCAATCGAGCAAATATTAAAGACATGTCCTTGCATTCGCTCCATCATGCCGGGCAGTAAAATCCTTGTAAGGTGATAGGCACTGTATAAGTTTGTTCCTATCATCTCTTCAAGAACACCTTCTTCTTCACTATGAACAGAACCTGGTATAAATCGACCAGCATTATTGATCAAAATATCGGGCACAGCAAATCCCAAGCACCAAGCACCAAATTTCATAACATCTTCCTTAATACTCAAGTCAACAGCCATTGTATAAATAGTACAAAGGGGGTATTGTTCCTTAGTTGCTATAGCAGTTTCATTCAACTGTTTTTCATTTCTGGAACAGAGGTACAATGTATTGCCTGTAGCTGCATACTGTTTGGCAAAAGCCTTTCCTAATCCTTTTGATGCTCCTGTAATAACAATATTCATAATGGAATTTTGAGGGTAATTTATGGGAACAAAGGTAGAAGTGCGAAACACATAAAACCTATGACCTTGCTTTTCGCACTTCATAATGCTAACATCGCATTTAATTTCATACTTTATCTTACATTGCAAGCATGGCATATAAACACCTTTTCTTTGATCTCGATCACACAATATGGGATTTTGAAGTAAACGCAAAGGAAACCTTGCAGGATTTATATATCAGCAATCAACTGGCATCAAGGGGTATTCATGATTTTGATGAGTTCTTTGCTAAGTACAGCCATCATAACCATCGTCTTTGGGATAGATATACCAAAGGCTTCATTAAACAGGACGAACTTCGTTGGAAGCGCATGTGGTTGGCTTTATTGGACTATAAAATAGCCGATGAACCCTTATCAAGAAAGTTGTCAGTGGAATTTCTGGAAACATTGCCCACCAAAAAAAATCTCTTCCCCTACACTTTTGAAATATTGGGCTACCTCAAGAATAAAGGCTATATCATGCACTTGATTACCAATGGATTTGAAAACGTGCAGCACAATAAACTAAAACACAGCAAGCTGAGCAATTACTTCGTTGAGGTAATTACTTCAGAAGGCAGTAACAGCCTAAAACCAAACAAGGATATTTTTGATTTTGCAATATTGAAAACTGGGGCTTCGCTTCATGAGAGCATCATGATTGGTGATAACCTGGAAGCAGATATACAAGGTGGCATCAATGCCGGTATGGATACGATTTTTGTGAACCATTTAAAAATCAAGCCACATATCAGGGCCACATATGAAATTTTTGAACTAAAAGAGCTGGAAAACATCCTGTAATCATTGAATAAAAATGCCCCGTTATTGCTAACGGGGCATCAAATTTCTTTAACTTAAACTAAGCTTTTTTGGCAGCCTTAGCAGCAGGTTTTGCAATGGCAGCTGTTTTAGCAGCTTTTGCTTTTGCAGCATCTTTGGAGCAGCATTCCTTACTTTCTTTCTTGCAGCACTCTTTTCCTTTCGCACATTTCTTTTCAGTTTTGTCTTGGGCAAAAGCTACACCACTGAACAAGAAAACTGCAGTAGCCAACATTAAAATCTTTTTCATGATACTTACTTTTTTTGATTGAGAATGTAAATATAGTTTTTTCAACTGTAAAGCAAAATAGCTTACCGTTAAAAATGCTGTTTAAGGATGAATGGTTATGCTGTTGGCCCTTTCCATATTTGAACCTTTCTCCAAGAGTAAAAGTTAAATCTGCTTTGATAGTTTACAAATTGTAGCCATGCTTCTATATCTTTAATCCACATCAACAACCCCTGCAATGGACATTGTTACCCTCCTGCTTATTATTGTGGTCCTTATTATTATACTCAATTTTAAGAGTGATGTTTCTGACAAGCTGAACGGTTTACAGAACAGGATACAGGAACTGAACGAGAAAATATCCAAGCAACCAATAATTGAACAACCAGTTTCCCAACCTAAATCTATATCTATCGAAGCAAAACCTATAGTTTCCCCTCCACCGGTAATGCCCGAGCCTAAAACAGAATACTGGGAATCAAGTTTCAAAGTAGAGGAAGAAACTTCAAATAAGGACAAAGAGGAACCTATCTTGAAATGCCCCCTTTCAAACCATCCTTCTTTGAAAGGAATCCTGATTGGGAAAAATTCATTGGGGAAAACCTGATTAGCAAAATTGGCATAGGCATATTGGTCTTGGCCATCGGTTTCTTTGTAAAATATGCAATAGACAACAATTGGATTGGCGAAGTTGGCAGGGTAGGCATTGGATTATTGTGTGGAGGAATCTTGGTCGGTCTGGCCCATAAATTACGCAATGGTTACAAAGCTTTCAGCTCCGTGCTGCTTGGTGGTGGTATTGCAGTGTTCTATTTCACTATTTCATTAGCCTACCATAATTTCAACCTATTCACGCAAACGACTTCCTTCATCATTATGGTAGTGATTACAGCTTTTGCTGTAGCCATTTCATTGTTGTATAATAGGCAAGAGCTCGCTATTATATCATTGATAGGAGGGTTTACGGCACCTTTTTTAGTAAGTAATGGAAGCGGTCATTATCAAACATTGTTCTTTTACCTCATTATCTTAAACGCTGGCTTGCTAATAATGGCATACAATAAAGCTTGGCGCTTATTGAACTTATTGGCTTTTATTTTCACAGTGGTTATTTTTGGCAGTTGGCTATTGGTAAGTGCAGATGAAAAAAAGGTTACCTACCAAAATGGCTTCATTTACGCAACAGTTTTCTATCTACTATTTTTCGCCATTAACATTGCCAATAACATTAAGGAGAACAAGAAATTCATTGCTTCCGACTTTGGCATCTTGCTGGTCAATACATCCCTTTACTTCGGAGCAGGACTATATTGCATATTGAACATGCATGCAGAACAGTACAAAGGATTGTTCAGTGCAGGCATGGGTATTTTCAATTTGGCTGCGTCCTACTTTTTATTCAGGAACAGGAAAGTGGATACCAATATTTTGTACCTATTAATCGGCATAACGCTCACATTTGTTTCATTAACTGCACCATTGCAGTTGCATGGAAATTATATTACCCTGTTTTGGGCATCAGAAACAGTATTGCTGTTTTGGTTGTATCAAAAATCAAAAATTTCCATCCTGCAGGTTTCATCTCTTATTATTTGGGTAGCAATGCTCATAAGCCTTTTAATGGATTGGAATGATGTTTACAGTAATAACTATTTGTACCTCGCTATCATTTTCAATAAGGGCTTCATTACAACTATTTATGCTGCTGCAGCATCTTACCTTGTTTACTTCTTTATGAAAAAACAAGCAATAATAACAATCATTCCCAAAAACCTTTTCCGGATTACAGGCTTATTATTATTGTTTGCATGTGGATTGTTGGAAATACATTTTCAATTTAGTCATTACTATCCGCAAACACAACTCAACCTCATCTACTTATTATTGTACTTGGCAGTATTTGTAAGCATTCTTCTATTCGTTTCAGTCAAAAAATCCTTGCCAATCAGTCAGGATATAAGGTTAGGCCTACTATCTTTTTGTATACTGTTTTACTTTTTATCAATTCCTGTAAGCTATGGTGTACAAGAAATGGTTTTGGTGAAGCAACTGTATAATTCGCATTATTGGGCACACTGGTCAACTACCATTTTAATTGGAATGATATTGTATCAAATAATAACAACATTAAGGATTTCGCACCAAAGAGGGAACAATGTCGAAATCTTCACTTGGTTAATATGCGCAGTATCAGTAGCATTTTTAAGTGTAGAAATACACTTACTTACAAGAGCTATTCTCTTCGGGCCTACCAACACGCTAGAAACACTCGAAAGGATATATATCAAAACAGGCCTGCCCATTTTATGGGGACTTTGTTCCTTTGCATTCATGTGGCTAGGTATGAGATATAAATACAAGCCATTACGCATTATTTCCTTGGCGTTGTTTTCAATCACCTTATTGAAACTCTTCCTGTTCGACATTAGCAATATACCGATTGCAGGAAAAATAGCCGCATTCTTTTGTTTAGGCATATTGCTTTTGGTGGTTTCATTTATGTACCAACGCCTCAAAAAAATTATCGTGGAAGATGAAAAGAAAACAGAGCTATAAAATTTCTTCTATCATTGCTTTTATAGTAATGGCTTCAACCTGCTTTGCCCAAGACGGGTTCCTGTACAAAGCAGAACTAGCAGATGTAAAACAACCGGGCTTCTATAAAATCCCCTTGTCACCATCTGTGATTGCAAAGTGCAGGTACAATTTGGAAGACCTAAGGATATTGGACGACAAAAACAATCAAGCTGCCTACATCATCAAACAGGATGCAGCCCGATTTACTGAAAATAAGTTTGTTGAATTTCCCATTATCAGCAAGGCAAAAGGAAAGGATAAGCAGACCCATATAACAATTGAAAATAGTACAGGAAAAGCTATTACTGATTTGCTGCTCATTACTTCGAACATGGACGCTAAAAGGTTGGTGAATATTAGCGGAAGCAATAATTTACAGGATTGGTACATTATTAAAGAAGGCATTGGGCTGGATAATTATTTTTCCAAACAAGAGGAAGAAGTAGTGCAGACCATCCTTTTGCCAGTGGTTAATTATAAGTACTTTCAGGTAACAGTTATTGGGGAAGACATCCTCCCATTTAATATAGTTAAGGCTGGTATTTACAGGGAATCCTATACACAAGGAAAGTATATCCTGGTCCCATACCCCTCTATTCAACAGATAGATAGCATAGACAAGAAAAGTTATGCGCAGCTTACGTTCAATGAGCCTTACCCAATAGACAAGTTTATTCTTGAGGTAGAAGGGCCAAAATTATTCAAACGAAACTTAGCTGTTTACTTAGGCAATTTACGCTCATCGAAAACCCCATTTTCCACTTATATCAATTCAAATAAACAAGCACTTTTTTTAGCAGGGATGAAATCAAAAGAGTTTTTACTAGTAATAAACAACGATGACAATATTCCTTTAAAAGTAAAATCCGCAGAAGCATTTCAACTGAATCAATACTTGCTTGCTTATTTAGACACTGGCAAAAATTATCATTTGGCCTTTGCTGACCCACTCGCTAAAGCACCAGTGTATGATTTGACTTTCTTTAAAGATAGTATTGGCAAAAATACTGCGGAACTTGAAGTAGGCAGTATTCAGCAAACAAGTATAACTATCGAACCGGTAACAGCAAAACCAAAGGACTCCAGTAAAAAATTTCTGTGGAGCATTATTGCAGTTATCTCAATTTTGCTGCTACTGTTCACGTATAAAATGACCAAGGAAATCTCCAAAACAAAACAGGATGCTGATATATAATGTAACGATACAACTGGACCATTCCATTCATGAGTTATGGCTGGAATGGATGAAAACAAAACATATTCCTGAAGTAATGGCCACAGGCTGCTTTACGAATTATCAATTTGTAAGGGTTCTGGAAACAGACGAAACCGAAGGAATTACCTATGCAACGCAATATTTCGCTGAAAGCAAAGCCGATTACAACCGTTACCTGGAACTATATGCGCCCGCTTTAAGAGAAGATTCCCTAAGGACTTGGGGCAACAAATTCATCGGTTTCCGTTCCTTAATGCAGGTTGTGCATTAGGTGTGGATAGTTTTTAAGCACCCGTTTGGTAATCAGGATTGTTTCCTATATTCCTTTCAAACCCTTGCCTACACTGCTTTGTAGGCCACATTTACCTGCGACCCTTTGTTCATAAGGCTTTCAGGGGAATAACCAGTTGCCCATTTCACCTTTCATCCGAGGCAAACTGGCTGAAATCCTTTGCCTGTATGGCTTTTACGGCTTGTTAAAGAATGGGAGCATGATTAAAAATATTTTGTTGGTTGATAAAAGCAAATACATTTGTTCTTCTAACAAAAACATTAAAAACACAAGCTATGAACAAAGCTGAATTAATCGCACAATTGGCAGATGATGCTGGAATAACAAAGACTCAAGCCAACGCTACTTTGGATTCTTTTGTTGACACAGTAACTAAAACCTTGAAAAAAGGCGACAAAGTAACTTTAGTTGGGTTTGGTACTTTTTCAGTTTCAAAACGTGCTGCACGTGTAGGCCGCAATCCGCAAACTGGTGAGGCAATCAAGATTAAAGCAAAGAAAGTTGCCCGCTTTAAAGCAGGTAAAGAGTTAAGTGCTAAAATCTAACACTTGCCCTATCTAATTAAAAAATCCTGCCGTTTCGGTGGGATTTTTTATTTTCGCTACTCATTTATCAAAAAAACAAATTAAGTACCATGGGTAGAGGTGACAAAAAAACAGCAAAGGGCAAGCGCTTTAAAGGCTCTTTCGGCAAAAGCAGACCACACAAAGTGGCTGTTGCTGGTAAAAAAGCTGAAACAACAGAAACCAAAGCATCTTAATAAAGAAGCTTCTGAACTTTTTAAGTCCTACCATTTATTGGTAGGATTTTTTTTGGGTATTTTTAAGGAAGAATTGTTTTACCCTTACAAAATTCATAATGATGAAAAAGGCATTCACCCTCATTTCCCTGTTATTCTTCATTGCCTCTTCTGCACAAAATGATACAGCCCGTAGTACGGATAACCTGCATTTGTACTTTGGTTTTGGGGCTGCAGGTCAGCGTTTTGGGGCATTGAACAGTCGTATAGCCACAAGACCTGAATACCAGACATTAAGGAAAACCGAGTTTGCAATCAGCTTAGGATTTACTAGGGAATTGGACAGGTTTATGTTGAATTACAATCTGGGCATTGCAAGCAGCCTCAGCGGGGACAAAACAAAAAAAAGCAGCAATATGGCTATCTTTTCCGGTTCCGTAAACTTTGGATACAATCTTAGCAATAATAACAAAACCCGTATTGCCCCATTTGTTGGGTTTGGCGTGGAAACATTCAAAGCCACTTTTAACAAGGACCTTTCAGCCATCCCTTTTGACTCCGTACTGCAATCCACTTCCTGGCAACAGAAAACATTACCGTTAAGCTTTACAAATACATTCTTTGTCTATAGAGCTGGTCTGGCTATTGACTTTATCAGCAAAACTGATAGCCGTTTCGCAACAGGTATACGTGCGGGTTATACAGGAAGTTTTCGTACCAAAGCATGGAACATTAACGAGGAGCAATCATTGTCCAACGCACCAGCGGATAAGTTGAGTGCATGGTTTGTAACTGTCCAGTTCATGAGGAAAATAAGGAAGCATAAACATGCGTAGCTAGAACAACTATGTATTTTCTCCTGCTAACAGAACCTGCCAAGCTGCTTCAACCTTTTCTTCTCCCAATAATTTTTGGGCATAATGGTGCAGTTCCTTTTCCATCTCCAATGGGTTGATGGAGAAGTACTGGACAATATTTTTCAGTTGATCATCTTCAAATGCCGGATTAACAATAGGCATATCGTGTACATTGGCAAGCTGTCCCAAATTATTCCCTGTCAGGATAGTACTGTTGCGGATGCCTTCCGGCAAAGCATCGACCCCAATACCCAATTTTGTGTTGGGCTTATTCACCTTAAACAAACTGCTTTCATCAACTTTGCAGTACCAGTCCCCACCAAGCCTAGCTACAGGGTGGAACCTTGTTTGATCAATCATGGTACCCTCCTCATTCAAAATACGCTCATCTACATGCATATAAAGCACTTCTGCAATAACCAATTGACCAGCACCCCCCTCCTCACCCAGGCTCTTTACTTCATTCACCTTGCACTCTAGTTTCACCTTGGCTTCTTTCACCATTGGCGGCCCAACAAAGAAAGCACGCTCCTTTGTGAAACCTGCTTTGGCAAATTCATCAACACCCTTCTCAAATTCGCAACTGGATAAACTAACCTGTTGCACCATACTATAATCACAAATATTGATAACCACTTCAGGCACTTCCAATACGTTCTGTAAGGTATGTTTGGTGGAATTGTCCCTTGCCCTCCTTGAAGGGGAGAATATCACAATCGGAGGGTTGGAAGAAAACAAATTGAAGAAAGAAAATGGACTGAGGTTCACATTTCCGTTCTTATCCATGGTTGATGCAAATGCTATAGGCCTAGGGGCTATGGCATGTTGCAGCCAGGCTTGCCTTTGTATGACGGTCAGTTCGCTTAAATCAATTCGCATACATTATTTCTTTTTAGCTAGGAGTGAAAAAGTAGAATCCTCCTTCACAATCTTATTCTTTAACCTTCCCAGCCCCTCTATCTCCATTTCCACCACATCCCCTTCTTGTAGCCATTGCTCTGGGTAGTTGGAATCATTAAGCTTACCTGTTCCGTTCAGTTCCAAAAAACAGCCCGTACCAACAGTACCGCTGCCAATCACATCCCCCGGCTGAATATTCACACCATAACTGCAACGTTCAATGATCTCTGCAAAAGTCCAGTCCATATCGCCCACATTCCCTTCACTTACCTGGATGCCGTTCACCCAGCATTTCATGCCCAAATTCCAGGCCTTGCCTACATGGTTTTCCTTTGCAGGGATTTCAAACTGTTCCAGTTCGTCCAACGTAACCAAACAAGGACCAATCACTGTAGAGAAATCCTTGCCCTTAGCTGGCCCAAGGTTCAACAGCATTTCCTCCATCTGCAAACGCCTGGCACTCATATCGTTCATGACCATCAGGCCCCCAATATAACTGTCTGCTTCTTCCGCAGGAATGTTCCTTCCCTGCTTGCAGATGACAATAGCAGCCTCCAGTTCAAAATCCAGTTTCTCGAAATGGTCAGGCATACATAGAATATCGCCCGGCCCCTGTACACTATGATGGTTCGTAAAATAAAAGATTGGGTACTGGTCAAACTCCGCTATCATGTCCACCTTCCTATTGCGCCTCGCAGCAGCCACATGCTGGCGGAAAGCATATCCATCCCTACAGCTTGTTGGGAAAGGCACAGGGGCAAGCAATTGTACATCGTTCAGGTCAATGCCGTTGGCCTTACCAATCCGTCCATCCTTGATGGCAGCATCCACCGCCATCGCCACCGGGTACATATCATCCCAATAGTGCAGGAACATGTTCATACTATTGGGCAGCTCAGGATGTACCAGATCGCAATCATATAAAAAATTATCAACCAGAAAGGCAAGCTGGTCATGGCCTTCTCGCAGGTAAGAAACTAGTTTCATCGTTAGAAAATTTTGATGCGAAAGTAGAAGATAATTTGTGGACGAACAGCAGAATATCATTGGCGAAACCACTCTTCGCTACCATTTTTCTTCATGATCAATATCCTGCTCCTGTTTGTATTTTTTTCTTGATTCCACCTTCTCCACCTGCCTTTCAATAATGGCATTGGCAATTAATTCGCCCGCACTTGCATCAGACTTGCCTTCTAGCAGTTGCTTGATCTTGTTTTCATTTACATCAATCCTGTAAAGCAGGTAAATCAGTTTTTCAAAATCCGTATCCACCAAATGGTTGATATAGGCAATGAAAGTTTGTTTCCAATCTTCCGGTAAAACAATACCTGCCTCTTTCTCCAATTGTTCCCTTACTTGTAATGATTCATTCATTGCCTAATGATTTTCTTGAGCAAAACAATCTGTCCCAAATGGTAATGGTTGTGTTCCACCACACCATGCAGGTTTTTGTACACGGAACCATATTCGCCACCAAAATCCTTCCCCAATGCTTCATTGCTTAGTTGCTCAACAGATGTGGCCAATGCTTCTGCATCATCAAAAGTCTTCAGAAGTAATTGTTGCCAGTCTTCTTCTGATTGGATATTGGGCACGGCAAAGCTTTCTTCATGTTTGAAGCCAAAACCTCCACCTTTCAATCTTTGGTGCACAATATTCAAATAGAAGTTCATGTGGAACACCAACATCGCAATAGTGTTGGCCTCAATCGGTTTTGCCACGGCTTCATTAAAATTCACATCCTGCAAAACTTCTTTCATGAAGCTCCATGTCCAGTTCTTCCCAATATGGATTTCCCTGATATGCCTTGCTATCTCCTTTGCTGTGTTCATAGACGCTATTTGAAACCTATTGATATTTTTCCATTACCCCCAGTGCAAACAGGGCAAAATCATACTTCACGGGATCCTTTTCGTCCAATGTGCGCAAGTAGCTGGTTAGTTCCAAGGCTGCTTGCCAATCCATCTGCTTACGCTGCAATAAATTGAACCGCTTAGCAACCCTTGCCACATGCAGATCAACAGGGCAAATCAGTTGTGCGGGCTGTATTTTCCTCCAGATGCCAAAATCAACCCCCTTGTTGTCTTTCCTGACCATCCAGCGTAAATACATGTTTAATCTTTTGCAGTTGGATTTTTTATAGGGAGTAGCTACATGTTTTCTTGTCCTGTTGGGCACATGTTCCAACGAAAAGAAGTAATGGTGGAAACCAATCAGCATCTGCTCCACATCATTGCCCCATTTTGTAAAAGCAACTTCTAAAGACTTGTTGGTACTATAATGGTGTTTGAAAAAATCAACGAAGTATAAAAGGTCTGTTGCATTGAATGTTCTGTGTTTGAAATGCAGCAATCCCTGCAAGTCCTTATCAGAATGATGAAGGACAAATTGATGTGGCTGCATACCCATCAACTGCATTAACTCTTTTGATTTATTAATGATGGTTGTTCTATTGCCCCATGCAAAAGTGGCCGCAAAAAAGCCTGCTATTTCTATGTCCTGCTTTTTTGAAAATAGATGGGGAATACAAATAGGATCCTCCTTTATGAAAGATGGTTGGTTGTATTGTTGAACTTTGATGTCGAGAAAATCCTTGAGTTCGTTCATCAACCCAAAAATACAGGTTCTTCAAGAAGCTTCGGGAAAGATAAAACAGGAAGGCCATCAATTATTTTATCCTGAAATTGTAGCCGAGGGTCGCCATGGTCTCTGTATAGCCATCAAACTGTTTGGATACCGTGTTAATGAGATTAAAATTAACACTGAAACTATGTTTTCTGTAACTGTAGTTTGCCGCAAAAGTAGCATTGAGAATATTTCCATCTTTCTCCCCATTAATGGTGCTGAAATTATAATTGGCATTGATGCTAGCACTTAACGCTTGCTTGAAAAAGGAATGGCTATAGCCAACGGTAAACCCTAATTGGCTATTATTAAAAGAAGCTGTTGAAATTTTATTGTAATTGATACCAGAATTAATTGAGTTGCCTTTTTTGTTGAATGTGGTATTATGGTTAAGGTTAATTACTTCTGCTTTCATATTCCCATATTGCTTCGTGATTGTATTTCTATCGTTGACATCATTGTAGCAAATCGCCATACTTAAGCTATGTGTGGCGTTTGCTTCAATAATATTGAACCTTGGTGCTACAGTAAGTGTCTGGTTTACCTGTTTTATTCTTACGGAATCATTAATAGGCAAGGTTCCTGATTCAGTCTGCATACCAAAATTGTTGTAATTGATATCAAATCCCCAAAGTGGTGAAGGGTTAACAGCAATATTGGTATTGGCAATAAATCGTGTACTGGTTTCCATTTACTATTATCCAAAT
>JAHEZD010000030.1 GCA_023251255.1 Chitinophagaceae bacterium | reverse complement strand
GGCAATGACCCCGTGAACAATGTGGACCCAACCGGTGGTGGCATTTTCGATGGCAGTGCTTTAAACATGATATTTGGGAAAGCAGTATCCATAGCGGACAATCCAGAAGGCGGTTTGTTAGGAAAGGGATTAAGTTTGCTGTTCAAGAATCTGGGGGTATCATTAGGCGGCAATTGGATGCATAGCTTGTTCTCATTGGCGAATAATGTGAATGACAGAACGTTGGCGGCAGCGACAAATGACTTAAATCCTAGGCCCAGAAAATCGGTTACATGGGAAGTTGATCCTGAAGTTATGCCCACAATTTATTTTAATGTCAAAAGGTATTTACAAAGTAAAGGGGGTAAAGATGAAATTGACCTGACATATAATTCAAATAGAAAACAAAACAGGAAAAATAGAAGGGAGGCAAAAGCATATGCAATTGCAAATCCTGACTTATTTAATACTGGATTTGAGGAGGAATTTGCAACAAATTTACAATTTGAATTAATTAGGCTAAGCGCCGATGAATTCCCAATGGCTTGTACAGAAGAAGGTGGAGCGGGTGCTTCTGTAATGAAGGTACCTTTTATTGAAAATTGTATTCAAGGAGGGCAACTTGGATCGTTGATAGTGAAGAATGGATTAATTACCGGCGATATAATAAAGGTAAAATTGAAAACTAAGGATCAGGAAAGAAGGCTCTCTCCCGTTTCTAACAAAGTGCCGTCCAAAAGTAAAATTCCAGATAACTTTCCTATTATGCCCGCTGTTGTGCCAAGTTTGACACCTGCACCAGCTCCAGCACCCTCAAATACAAACCCTGAAAGGGGATTCGACTGGGAAAAAATACCTGGTCTAAGAATAATAAATAGGATATTTGGTCCCATTTTCTTTTTTCCGCCTTCAATGGATCCCGGATTTGGGAACAAATACGATAAGGCTTATGCTTAGTAAAAAAACATACAAAAGTGACTAAAGTTGTAATTGAAAATATTAAGAACAAAACCTTTGATATTGCGAATCAACATTTGTTAGAATTGACTTTAGGGAATAGTTCCTATTATAATGGTATTATTGAAATAGCTGCATTTAGAAATAATTGGGCAATTGTTATTGAAGGGGTTTTATATATGTTTAAAAACGATATTTATCTATCCTTTAATGTAAATGAAAACAATTCAAACCTTCTTTTGTTAGCGGCATATAAAACCAATACCAAGGAAATAGTTTTGGAGAAGCTAAATGAAATTCTCGAAAAGAAACTCCAAAATGATCGTTCCGATAAGATTGCAACGCTCATAAAAAATGATTTAGCTAACTGCATTAAGTTGCTGAGTGGGGTCGATATGAAGGACTGGTTTGAGGATAGGTATTTATTGGTTGACTGGCATACGACCTATATGCCTTCTTTTGAGGAAACAGCCAAGAAAAAAAGACCTGATGTTTTCCTTAATAAAAAGAATAAAGCGCAATACTTTTTAGGTTTGTGTGTACTATATGATGCACACGCTGACTTTATCCGTGTCTACGAGGAAAATCTTGATTTTGTTCTTCCTTCACATCACATACATGCCAGTGAAATATATGCTTCAGAAAAGATACTGGGAAAGGCAGAAGAAACTTCATTACGTTATGCGCAAAAATGGACTCCCTTTTCTGAGTACGAATGTTTGCCTGTTGCATTAATTGCAAACCCTATAATACAGAGAGTTTTGTCGCTTGATTTATTGAATAAAATAATTGATGTGAGCCTCAATCATTATTAATTACTTTTCATAAAACATTTTGTTATTAACCTATGAAACCTTTGTGAAGTTCCTGTCGGCAGGCTCAAGTTGAAAGCGTTGTATACAATGTTATTGCCCACTTTTCCGGCACTTGTTACATTGTTGAAACCGTTTTTGTCATGCATAATGGCAAACTGGCAAGGGCCATGCTGGTGATGAAGGTGCATCAAAGGGTAATGATTTTTTTTATGGAAGGCATTGTTTTTATTTTTTAATTCCTAATTGTTCCCTTGTGTCAAGTGTGAGGCTGTACTGCTCTTCAACGGACACTATCTTTCTTGAAGTCTTGTTGATATCCTTGCCCTCTTTTGACCAAAGAGGCGGAAAGAAATTGAACACTTGGTCTCCATTTAGTTTTGCTACATCTTCCCTCCAGTTTGTCCAACGATTTCCCTCATAGAATTTATCAAGGTCAGTGCGGAAGCAGAATAACAGGAATTGGCTATAGGTCATTTCGAGCGGCTCGTATTCCAAATTATCTGGTGAGATATAATAGACCTTTCCAAAGTCCTTTCCTAGCCCGCCACCATTCAGCAAAAAGAAGCCGCCAATAGCATCGTCCGCAATTAACAGAAAAGTAGGGGCTTCGCTGGTATCCTCGAATGATTTGCCACTATTCCACTTTGGCAATGTGCGGCCAAGCTTTGCACTGCCCGAACCCAGTATCCTTATCCAGCCATCGTCTACCAATATGCCGCCCGTCATGTACACAATGGCACCCATAGGTGAGCGGCTGGTTACCTGTATTTGATAGAGGGCTTCTTTGGCCCGTGCTGTGTCTACGGGCAATACTTCTACTTTGTTCTTGGCAGATTTTATCCACTCCTGTACATGTGGCCATCCGGGATCGGATGTGTTGATGAGTTGTTCTATTGGCTGCAACTTATGCTGCGCAGATGCTAGCATAGTAAGTAGAGTGAATGAGGCTATGCATATTTGTTTAATCATACAGTATTGTTATTTCCTTGCTTCAAAAGGAGGCGTGGAAGTGGTTACTTCTTGCATTGATTAAGGTTATGGTGAATAAGGTACGAAGTTAATGGGATTGGCACTGATTATATGACTAAATTCCGAGGTATTTCTACTGCCATGGAGGTATTGCCAGCATGCATATTATAATTTGGCAATCCTTCCTTCGTTAACTGCTGATCAATTGTATAGGATTCTTTGGCTTTGTCGCCTTCATTCCGCTACTGTTCTATTTCCTTTTGTGTACAACTATATCCAACTGATAAAATGTTCGACTTTGTATGTACAGGCAGTATATCAACTTTTTCTGATAATCAGATGAGCCAACCCCGGATCGCTCAATACCCGTTCCATTTCCGACTGTATAATATCCTGCACATCCTGTTTAATCTGCAAGTAATTCCGTTGAACCATCGCATTATCAAGCTTACGGATAGCAGGTATGTCCCTGAAATTGTCCTGCTCTTTTTTCAATGCCTCATGGTCGTTCAATATGGAACAATGGAAGGCCTTTAAGTCTATTTTGCAGTCAGGGTCATCTGCTACCATGCCCACAAAATCCCCTGAAGACAATGCAGAAATTTTGGACGGTGGGATCGCTGCTTCCAATTGTTTTGAACGACTGATGGAAGTGTCCTGACTATTGATGGAAAGGCTTTCCCTATCCTGCATGATCTTCCCGAAACGCTCACTCAATTGCTTGGCAGTATCGCCCGTTACCTGCCCACTTACAATGTTTCCTGTAATGTTCATAATAACGTCTGCCTGTTCCTTGCCATAATCTTTGCGCAGTTGGCTAAAGTCCTGGATACCCAGACAGGTAGCCACTTTATTGCTCCTTGCAGTAGCTATTAAACTGTCCATATTGTTCAGATAAATAGTCGGGAATTCATCGAAAATCAAGCTGCTTTTTTGCTTCCCCTTTTTATTTACCAGTTTCACCAAACGTGTCACATAAAGCGATAGCACTGCACCGTAAATCTGTATTTTCTGTGGGTTGTTCCCCATACATACAATCTTTGGACGGTCGGGATTATTGATGTCAAGCGTAAAGTCATTGCCCGATAGGACATAATACAATTGGGGAGAAGACAATCTTGCCATCGCAATCTTGGCTGCGGCAATCTGTCCCTCCAATTGTTCCATCACATCGTTAAGGTAAGCATTCACGAAAGGGTTAATCAATACCTCTATTTCCTTCTCGGTACGAAGGGCGGTAAAGAGGCTATCATAATCCACCTGCATCAGTTCAATCACATGCGGCAAGGTGCAGAACTCACCATCCTTGTACCTGCGCAAATACCAGATAATGGCAGTTAAAAAATTGATGGGAGATTCAACAAAAAAGTCGCCCTGCCGTTTGATCCAGTCCCTGTTCAGGCCCATCAAAATAGTCCGTGCAGATTCTGCCGCATCCGTTATGTCAGTCATACTTTCATGGTCGAGTGGGTTGCAGCGATGTGTACGGGTAAGGTCGTCAAAATTGATAACATAGAAAATAGGTTCGACAGGATATTTTATCTTGTACTGCAGCCATGTATTGTACACGATTTTGGTGAGGTCATCAAACTTGAAATCGTATACAAACATGGTAAACCCCTTCCTGATATGCTGGGTAATGACGTGCCGTATCACGAAATAGGATTTACCGGATCCCGGCGAGCCTAGTACCATCAAACCACGGAACGGGTTGATGATGTTTATCCAGCTCTTGCGGGTTTTTCCTTTCAGGTTATACTGTGCAGGGAGGTTAATGGAAAACTCGTTTTCAAGCAGCCTTTCCTCCTGTGGAAAGGTCTCGTTTTCCTTGTTGAAAATATCCTTGCTGTTCAATTGTTGCTGTATAACACGGGACAATAGTGTGCCACCTGACAATACCAATATGAACCCGATGGCCGTAATGCTGATGTACAAAATTGCAGCCGTCGCCAGAGCTATTTTCAGCAATAAAGAAAGATAGCTTAGGAAGTAAATAAGCAGCCCTGTAATGATATAGGCAAAGGCCGTTTTGTAGTTTAGTTTTTCGTCCTTCCTGCCCCTTGCACCCATTAAGGAAATGGCCAGAAAGCCCAACGCAATCAATTTGGACACATGGAAATTGTTGAACAATCCCGTGTTGCGGATATTGCCCATCAACCTGTCCGTAAGCGTTACAGTAAGGTGCCATTGCTCAAAAGCAGCATAGCAATAATAATAGAAGTGCAGTACCAGAACAGCGATGCTGATCAGCCTGGTCATATCGAGTATCTTCCTCAGTGCCTGTTCGTTTTCCCCTGTTTGCATAACCTGTAATTTTTAAAATTATGAATCATTTGAAATCCTTTTTTTCTTTTTCTTCCTTCCTTTTTTTGTCAATTGGTAAGGCACAAAACCTGATGCGTTTTCGGGCTGCAGCAATGTTTCCAGCAGGTCAATATTTTCTTTGTTTTGACCATTGGAATTAAATGCAGGCTGATATGGCACGGGTTGCGTTTTGGGGTTATGTTGTCCAACAAATTCCTGCCCTATAACGGGTTGTTGCTGTGCGACGCCGCATCTTTCCAATATCCCTTTCGCACTGTATGGTTTGCCCAATGCACTGCCATTAAAGACGCATTTGGTACGGTGGTCAACATAGGTAATCCCATAAATAACCCCTTCCTCATTTTGCCTTAAAACGGTATTGATACCTTCTTTATCCAAGGCTTTTACCAAGTCCTGTAATTGTTGTTTCGGTTGCTTTAAAAAGGCAAGGTCAATGGCATTCTTTATCCTCGCTTTATTAGGCATCCGTGCAGTCTCGTTCGGGATAAATTTCCCTTCCACAATGGCAAGGGTTGGTTTACTGTAAAAGTCACTGGCCTTGATGGGTACACCCACTTTATTCCCCTGTGCATCAATAATCCTGTACACCAGCCCACGGTTCTTGAATATCCTCGAATCCTCACTGCCACGGTCGGCCATAACATTGTACTGTTTCAGTACGGCATTCAATTCCGGTAAGCTGGTGAATTTATAATCCTTAAGAACGCTGTCCAGCACAATGGCAATCGCCCGTTTGGTTTCCGTTTTCCCATATTGCACCTTCTGCAAATTGACTGGCTTAAGATTGTACAACTGCTGTTTGTTACTGTCCCCGGCACGTTTCAGCCCAAATAATGCTTCAATTTCTTTCCTTGCTTTTTCGGATTGATTACGACCAATATTCTGCATGTCAATACGGCTACCATCTGCCCGGACTTTGACCGATACGATATGGATATGCGGATGCCCAGCATCAAAATGCTGATAGACCAAATAGGGCTGTTCACCAAAGCCGATCTGCTGCATATAGGTATCGGCAATTCCCTGCAACGTTTCGTTTGAAAGCTTTTCCAAAGGGTCAAAATTCAGTGATACATGGACACTGTTTCGGCTTACATTTTCGTTTAAAGCTGCCTGGTTTTTCAGCCGATTGAGCTTGTTTGTAAACGATAATTGTTCAACATCCATGGGGTAATTTGCTGCTGAAATTATTTCAGCAACGCCCTCTTTCACCTTGTTCTCATTGTAGTTCAAAATGCGGTGAATGGAATGCCCCGTTTTGATTACTGCAACCATTTTTCACCAATTTTTTGGATATGGTTTTTCACCTCATCCACCTTGTTCAACAGGATTTTTTTCTCCAGTTCATAGGTCACCAACCAGTCCCTGAATTCGGCAATCTGGTCAAGTGTATGCAGCTTTTTTACGGCCTGATTGAAGTTGTTCCCGATGCTATTTAGCTCGTTTCTCAGCTTGATGCTTTCTGCCATGTAGTCATCCAAAGTCTGGTTGCGATAGGTCGCAACAATGGGCTTCCCGAATATGATCCGGCGAACGTAGTCACTCAGTTTACGGCAGGTACTGGCTTTCCACTTCTGCTCAATCTTCTCGTATTCCTTTGGTGTTAGCCTCAACCCGATGATACGGGTCCTGTTTGTTTTTTCCTGTTCCATCACTTATCATTTTCACGTTTTCAAACTCTTCAAAACATTCCAGCATCCCCCGACCACGAGTTCCGAGTAAGGGCGGCCAGAGTCGGTTGTTTAACAACCGGACATCTGGCCGATTGCGGAAAAGGCAATCTTTTAGCCTTTTATAAGTCCTGAATGACTTCTTACATTTCTTTCAGGCATTTTAAGGTTGTTCAAGACATTTAGCCATATTAATCCTTTATTTGTTTGCAGGGGCAGTATCATAACTTCTGTTTAATATTTTTCTTTGTGTTGTTTCCCAAGTTTATCAACCATTCATTGAGGTCTTTATGTCCTGTATAAAGTTTGCTTTCATCTTTATATTTTTTGCTTAAAGACAAAGCGTACCGACTGTAATTTTGTCCTGTGGCATCCCTGTCCAAATAGAGTTTTATTTCTTCATGCTCCTCCAAAAAAGAACGTGCTTTTTCAAAGAAGGAAACTGAATTTAAAATGAGGAAATCAGTATCTTTTTTTGGTTGATTTTGGTGCATAGCCTGGAAAGAAAGGAAGTCGGTGAACCCTTCAAAAGCCGACACTTCTTTAGCCCCATTGTTGAACGTGGTGATACCTTTTGGGGAACTGCTTGCCTTGAAATATTGGTTACGGATTTCATAACCACCAGCATCATTTTTGAAGCCAATGCCATAGTAAATCTTACCGTTCAACCCATACCTTACCTCCCTGCAATATTGCCATGCAATTTCCAGTGGTATTTTCCTTTGACCGAGGTATTGTACTAGCGGGAAAGAACTGATAATGAAATCCTGAAGAATAGTGATTTTTGGCTCTGCAATAGTTTTTTTTGGCTCGTGCAATTCAGGCCTGTGAAAGGAAACATCAGCAGCTACTTTATGCAGGAATTCACCAACTGTGCAACGGTGGTAAAGGATACCAAAATCAATCAGGTTCCCGCCTTTTCCAAGCCCGTGATCGTACCAACGGTTCAACTTTGTATTGACCTTGAAAGAGGGTGTACGTTCCTCCCGTAAAGGCGACAGGTACCAGTGATCCACATTCCTGATTTTAGTTGGAGCATATCCCAATTTTGAGAGGTAGCCAACTATGTCCATTTCTTTGACCTGCTCGATTGGGAAGGTCTTTTTTCCAAATTCCATAACCGCACATTTTCAATTTTCCATCTTTCAGCTGTAACGGCCACGAAGTTAAACTAGCAGTATCTGTACTACCTATCCCCACCATATTTCAACGGGGATGATGTAACTGTCCCAAAATAAATTTGTGCCTTAAAATAAACAATCTAAAACGTGATGTTATGCTAACAACAACCGATGTGGCCAAAGTGTACGATACCATAATGAGTATCCCTGGCATGAATGAAACAGTGAAGATCGACATGCGGATTTCACGAAAAAATGTATTACTGCTGAACAGTGTCATCAAGCGTGGACTGGCGGCAAAGGACGATGACAAATCTGCCAACCTGCTGGAGGGCATACCAAAGGAAACCTTACAGGAACTGGATGCTTTTGCTGATGAATGCCTTACAAAAGCAGGGCTGAACGAACTCAATGAAAAACTTAAGGCACTGAGTTCAAAGACCCAATAATTGCAGTTCCTGAAACAGGGCAATCCCAACAATTGGGAATATGATCATATAGAGGGATTTTATGGTTATGCCTGTTGTATATTGCAACCGTTTTTTAAGGGTTTAGGGTTGAAAATGCCCCCGGTTTCCATCGGGGGCATCATTTAAAAAAGGGCCATCTTTTTTCCCGTCCCAATTAAATTCTTGCACCATTTGTTTTTATAAACCATTCCAATACGTCCCTATACATAACGCAACCCCACTTTCACATAACAGATTTCCGGGCTTTCCCATGGGTAAATACGTTTGACCCGTCAACAATATTTCCAATCAGTCAAACAACAAGCACATGGAAACGAACAACAACATTTTCCAGGATGCGATCAGCATCGAGGAACTGGAAGCCCGTCTTGAACTGTCGGGTACGGGGCTGTTTTCCTTTCTTTCGGGCAGTTCCTGTATCACCAGTACACCAACACTGCCCGGCACTGTATAAAGTGCCTTCCCCTGAAGTGGGGGACCTGTCAAAAGCCCCCACTTTTATCACCGAACAGCCAATAACAAGGGCCGTAAAGTACCTGGCCACTTTCAATAACATTTCGATAATATGACAACCATTTCATTGAAATACGTACATGAGCAAAACAGCGACAGGTACCTGTTGGAAAGCGGCAATGGCCGTAGCTATGCCATCAGTAAATTGCTCTACCATATCCTTTGCAGGAAGCAACAGAATATAGGGGACAAGGAAATAGCCGCAGAGATGAACAGGCTTTTTGCAACCAACAGTTTCACAGGGACTTTTATAAAGCAGACCATAGCGGAGACCTTAGCTAAGGTAAAAGGCCAAGACTGTTTGCTTCAAACAAAAGGGCAGCCTTATATCTTCCTGAGACAAACCATAATAGCAGCAGGAAAATGGTCAACAGCCTACCGAATATTATCTGGACTGTTCCAAAGAATTATATCTGCCGTGCTCATTCTTTTATCGGCACTTGCAACAATTTTCTTTTTTTGTACTGATGGTGCAAGTGTTTTTTCAGGGGCGTACCATGACACCATTACAACGTTCAATCTTGGCAAAGCAATAATCCTGTATGCCTGCTTTTTGGTGATAATCCTATTCCATGAACTGGGACATGCCGCCGCTGCATACAGGTTCGGGATACAGCCGCAAGAAATAGGCTTCGGGCTGTATTTTATCTTCCCGGTTTTCTACAGTAATGTTACAGGTATCTGGGCATTGCCCTTAAGGGAAAGAGTTGCGGTCGACCTCGCTGGCATCTACTTCCAACTGATCGCAAACATCCCTTTGCTGGTACTGTTTTATATGGGTGTTTACGATAGTGTCGCTTTTGTTTTGGTCACCGCAAATACGATAGGTCTGCTATCTGCCCTCAACCCTTTTTTACGTTACGATGGCTATTGGGTATTCAGTGATTCCTTCAATATCCCAAACCTTCACGCCAAATCATGGGGCATTTATACAAGTCTCCTAAAAGGCAGGCCATTCCCAAAAAACAGCACTTTGCCGCTGGCACTGTACAGCTTTTTCAAAGCAGTATTCTGGATGGCTGCCTATTGTTATTGCATATTGTTTTTTATTAATTCAATCAATGGGATACAGCACCTTATTGCCACGCAAAGCAATCGTGAAAACACGATTTCAGCTATTGGCCTTTCCTCTGTTTCACTTTTGGTATTATTTTTTATACCATTAAAATTTATATGGTCCATCACTAAAACAAAGCACCATGAATCCAATAGACTATAAACAAAAAAGGGATGACCTCGTAAATGGTTTTCTAATGTCCTGGGACATCAGAAAAGACGAAATGCTGGCAGCGAAATACCATATTGTAAGTGCCAGTTTATCCAATTATTTGCCGGGAATAGATTGCAGGGCCCACGGGGATATATTCAAAAATATCCTATTGCACCAGCAGTTGAGCCATTTGGAACAGGCATCCTACGGTGCACTGCAACACATGTCATGTGAAAACCTAAGCGGCACCACCTGGGGGATATTGAAGAACGGGCCTTCCATTATCTGCACCTTCCATACGGGTTCCTACAGGCTGATTAACCTTTTCCTGACAAGGAACAAAATATCCTACTCGCTGGTAATTGCCAATAATGTCATCAAAACACAGGGCGATTTGTTCAACGATCTGTACAGGGGCATTATGAACAGCCCCGGGGCAAATGGCCTTGAAATCATCAATGCCGAACATCCTTCTTCAGGGCTTCAAATGTTAAAAAACCTAAAAAAAGGGAGGAGCCTTTTATTGTACGTGGATGGCAATACAGGTGCAGGCGGCGGGACAATGAAAAACGAAAACCATTGCAGGATCAACTTCCTTAACCAAATGCTTTTGGCAAGAAAGGGCATCGGCTTCCTGGCACATGCCGCCAATGTGCCCATCCTTCCAGTTGCGTGTTACCGAAAGTCACTGGAAGATATAAGGCTACGCTTTTTTGAACCTATCTGCCCTAATACAAGCGAGGCAAGGGAGGTGTTTGCAGTCCGGTCAACACAAGCTATTTATGACCTCCTTGCACCCATTGTACAAGAGTGCCCCGAACAATGGGAAGCATGGTTGTACCTGCACAAGTCGGCACATATCATCAATGGCTATCAAAAGAAGGGGGAACCGGAATTGGGTGAAGGCCGGAAACTGGTATTCAACAAATCGCTCTACAGTGTATTCAGCATCGCTGGGAGGGCCTTCCTGTTCAACAGGAACAGTTACCTCTCCTATCCAATTGATAACAATTTGTATGCTTTGCTATCAGGGTGCGGTATGCAAGGTGCCAAGCGGGAAGATGTTGACATTGCCCTATTGCAGCAACTGTGCAACAACCATGTATTGGAAGTTGCTTAAAATAAAGTGTTATGTAAAAAATTTAAAGACCAGGTTTTATGGTACAAGAAAAAAATAGAAGGACACCTGTTTGGCTGGTACATATTTGTGCATGGATAGTCTATAGCAGCTTCATCTATATAGCCAACCGTTTGTCAAAGCCCAATATCACCGTTATTGAAGTGGTGTTCTTCCTGCTGCCGTTCTGTACCACTTTTTATGTGAGCCTCTACTCCTTGGGGCTTTACAAGAAAAAGGGACTTTTATGGGGCATACTGACTTTTTTCATGGTCTTTATCGTCATGTCGGCCATTGGTTATTGCTATATATACCTATTGTTGCCACTGGCCGGGATGAAGCTGTACACATCCAATAATTACAGGCTTTTCCTCGAAAGTGCCATCTTGGGCTATGTGCAGTATTCGGCCTATGCCATGCTCTATTTTTATGTGAGGGAAACGGTCAGGACGGAACAGAAGCTGAGATGGTTGCAGGAAGAGAAACTGCAATTGGAAAAACAGAAAATGCAGCGTGAACTGGAGAACGCCATCCTGAAGCAGCAGGAACTCAAATCCCAGCAGGACAAGTTGCAGTACGAGTATGCTTTCCTGCGTTCACAGATAAACCCCCACTTCCTGCACAATACCCTCAACGTGCTTTTCTCCCAAGCATTGGAGTTCTCACAGGAACTGGCCGATAATATCCTGAAGCTTTCGGGTATGATGCGGTATTCATTGGAAAGCGTGGAGTTTGAAAGCGGGAAAGTACCGATCGAAAAGGAACTGGAGCATCTCCAGACCCTGCTCGACATCCATAACCTCCGTTTCGGGGACACGAAAATCATCCAGTACAGCACCGAGGGCGAAGTGCAGGGGCAGATACTGCCACCGCTGTCCATCATCACCATCGTTGAGAACGCCTTCAAATATGGGGACCTGAAAGACCCTGCCAACCCATTGCTGATAAAGGTAAGATTGCTCCCAAACGAAATATATTTCTATTGCAGGAACAAAAAAAGGAAGAACAATATACAGCTCTCATCCCTGAATATCGGCATCACCAACCTCAGCAAGAGGCTGGATGTCGCCTTTAAGGATATGTACGAGATGAAGGCCACGAACGAAGTTGATTTTTACACTTTTGAACTCACCATAAAAAACTGACAAGTATGATCAAATGTGCAATCATAGATGATGAACAGCCTTCCATCAATGTACTGAAAGGCTATATCCAAAAAATACCCGGGCTGCAATTGGTCGGGACAGCCGTCAACCCAATTGAGGGGATAGAGCTTGTGCGGAGCACCAAGGCAGAAGTTGTTTTCCTCGACATACAAATGGACGAGATGAACGGGATAGAGGTAAAGCAGGTATTGGATCCAAGCATCAAGGTTGTTTTCTGCACCGCCTATTCCGAATTTGCCGTGACCAGTTATGACCTTGATGCAGTGGATTATCTTATCAAGCCCATTGCGTTTGGCCGTTTTGTAAAAGCTGTGCAGAAAATGTCTGACAAACTCATGCCGGGCATCCCTGCATCCGAGGTCATCCCGCACGATTATTTTTATGTGAAAGCCGAGCATAAGGGCAAGATGATAAAAATAGACCTGGACGATATCGACTATATCGAAAGCAGGAGCAACTATGTGGCATTCCATAGGGGCAAAACTGTAACGATGGCATACCTTACCATGAAGGACCTCGAATTGAAGCTGCCGCCTTCACAGTTTACCCGTGTCCATAAATCCTATATCGTTGCCTGAACAGGATAATGGCGTTTGAGAACGGTAGCCTTGCGCTCAAGGACAGGACCTCGATGATACCGCTCGGCACCAATTACAAGGATGCCTTTATGGAAAAGATGAAAGGGAAGCTGATGCTGTGATCCGTTCCGGGAAGTGGCCAGAAAGATTTGCCTATTTGTTAAAACCCATTGAGCATACTTTCGTGAAGATAATATTCCCATGAAAGCAAAAATCCCAACATCTCAAATTGATCTTTTCCTCAGGGACGAACTGCGCTTCATCCTGACAAGCTCTGCTACGGATAAAGGGAATGTCTATACCAAACCCATAAGGAACCTGAAAATTACCGTTCCCATTGAAGAAACCCTACCTGAAGATGTCGTGGTACACCTACTTGGCAAAAAAAGGTTCAAAAGTTTGCAGCAATACATCGGGCAATTGCCAGAATAAGGCCGCAAATCAAGTTTTTGGCACCTTGGAATTACCGCCTTGCAGATGCCAGACCACGACAATACCGCTATTCACATAGTGCAAGCCAATTTTCACATAACAGATTTCATACAGGGCATACCAGTTTTTAGTTTCACACCCGTTTAGCACCATTTGTAACCGGATGCTGCCCAAACGCTTAAAAACTGTATATGAAGAAAGATACCACCATTGAAATTATCTGCGGGCTGCTCATACTGCTATTTGTTTACACAGCCCTAAGCAAGCTATTGGCATATAGGTCCTTTACTACCGTGCTGGGAAAGTCACCCTTGATACAGGGCAAAGCTGCACTTGTTGCATGGCTATTGCCGACCATTGAACTTATTGCATCAGCCCTGCTTTTGATGCCATCCACAAGGAAAATGGGGCTATATGCATCATTTTTCCTAATGCTGCTATTCACCCTTTATATCGCTTATATGCTCCTGTTCACACAGAACCTGCCATGTTCCTGTGGCGGTGCGATCGGTAGGCTCACATGGAAGCAGCATTTGGTGTTCAACATATTATTCACGGCATTGGCGTTTGTTGGTGCCAGGTTGCACGGCGATGTTGCTCATAAAGGCGACATGTCTGACAAGAAGTCGATGCCACAATTCTTATAAAGGGCAGGGATCTAATAAGCAGGGAGGAAGCCGAAAACCTGTCGAAAAGAGTAGGCATATTTTTTTACCAATTGTTCTTATAAAGGAAGAACAGTCCGTTACCATTTTATCATTTATTTAAAAACCATTTTATGCAAAAATTGAAAATGAAAATGTCCATGCTCTTTGCTTTGGTTGCAGTCGCATTAGCAATCGGCACCAGTGCCTTTACAAATAAGGCAACCAAAAAAGGGGCGAACCCTTTCTTCTATTATGTAATGTACCAAGGGGTTGAATCAAGCAGTACCGACCGTACAACCCCCGGTAATTACGAATTGGCCAATGATGATGGAAGTGACATCACTTGTGAAGAAGGTGAAAACCATCTCTGCAAAATCTATGCAGAGGACAATGGATCAGGACAGCCACAAATCCCCGGTGCAAGTGGCCTGTTCAATTCGCTAAACAACAGTGGTGCATCACTGCCAGATGCCGCCAATGGTGTATCGTTGAAACAATAAAAGGCAAATTTTTAAAGGGATGACCAGAAAGGGCAATGCTTTTTTTTGGCCGTCCCTTTATCCTTATCTAGGATTTTGAACAATACCGCTATTGTCAATGACTATTTGAGGTATCAAGAAGGTAAACCGTGGGTCATTTGCAGCCAAGGTAAACGTCTTTGTATCAACGACACGCACAAGGTCTCTTTTATAATTGTTATCAAGATTGAGCCTTCTCAGATCAGTCCACCTGCTGCCCCTGAAAGCCATTTCCTTCCGCCGTTCGTTCAGTACCACAGCAAGTATATTCGAAGTGTTGGCTGTAGTTAGCGGCACAAAAGTACCCGAAGCCCACCTTTTTATCAAAAGCGTATTCAAATCATTGAGCGCATTACTACCATTACCTTTCCTTGCATGACATTCTGCCCTGATCAGGTAAACTTCATCTACGGCAATGCCCGAGAACAATTGGGATGTTGAGGCATTGTAATTCCCTTTAAAGGTAAAACCAGGTGCATTGATTTTATAAAAGGCCGTTTTCCTCAAATCGTTTGCTTGATAGGAAGCATATAAAAAAGTATCAACCATCTGCCTTGCAAAAGCTGCCGATGCCCCCGAACTGGAACGTGAAGCAGCATGAAATATCACTTCATTGTTGAACCGTTTGAATGGTGTGGTTGAACTTATCGCAACATCGCTGCTATTATTGAAATCAAGCAATGTGCTGTAACCCTGCAAGCAAAGGTCGGCATACTTGAAAGCACTGTCATAGTTCCCCATGACCAAGTATGTCCTTGCCAGTGCTGCATAGCAACCAACGGTACTTGGCCTTGTTTTATAGGTTGATACTGTTTGTACTAATGGCAACATCGGTGCTGCCGCCTTCAGTTCAGTTATAATTGCCTGATAAGTCTGCTCCACGGTGGAACGAATTGTTGCATCTTCTGCATCAGGGCTTGTCTTCAAGGGTATCCCATAGCCTTGTTGTGCGGAAGTGCTGGTGTACTGGGGTGCAAAAAGCTGGGCAGCTTCAAAGAAGTTGTATGCCCGGTAAAAAAGGGCACTTCCTTTTACATTGTTTATCTCTGACTGACTGGCGTTTTTATCGTTAAGCCCATCGACAACACTTAAAACGGTATTGCAATAAAGCACCCTGCTGTATATTCCAGACCAGTCATCCAGACCATCGGTATTGCTGTCCCACACATAGCTTTTGGACGGCACATCGGCTAGGGTCGTGAAATTTGAATAGGTGTAATAAAAATTATCATCCGACAATATTGTATTCGCTGGGTATCCTGAGTACATTACATCCTGGTCCAGCACTCCCTGCAACTCCTTTATTTTGGTCGGTATGACCAATGATTTATTGGGGCTTGCATCAAGGTATTTTTTGCAGGACACAAATGAAAATAAAAGGACGATAAGTAATGCGATATGTTTTTGTTTGACTTGTTTCATACTTTTCATTTTTAAGGTTTGCGGAATCAGAAATCAGCTTTGATGCCAATTGAAAAACTACGTGGCGGCGGTGTTTCGTACTCAGGGTCCAGTCCAGCGTTGTTGGCCTTCCAGAGCATGCACACATTATTGATGTAAACGTAAAGGTTTATCGTTTTGAACAGAGGGTGTTTGGATTGCTTCTGATTGAACGTATAACTGGCATTCAGGTCACGGAAACGGATATGGTCACCTCGCTCCACATTCACCTCTGCATTGGAATAAAAATTGTCCCTCGAAGCAGTAGCGGGATAGATCAAGGAAGGGACGTTAGTCAAGATTTCATCGCCCGGCTTTTGCCACCGCTTCAGGTAATCGCCGTAACCAGCCTGACTGTAATTCGTGAACAGTCCTGAATAGTTGATAAGGTTGCTCCGCCTGAACCAGTATCCCAAACGGTAGGTTATATTGGCTGAAAGCGAAAAGCCCTTCCAGTTGATGGTATTACGGACAGCACCAAAAAAACGTGGCCTTGCCGAGCCATGATTGACAAGTTCATCAAAACTGGTGAAATTATAAATGGAATCATAGGACTTGGAAACCTTGCCATTCAAATAGCCTTGTGGCGAACCTGTTAAATGGTCAAGTCCTGCCCATTTGAAACTCATGATGGCAAACGCATCCTGCCCTTCCCTTGGATTGATCTGGCCCGAAAGGATATAGGATGATGCACTTGAAAGATTAACAAGGTATTTGCTGACAATATTTTCGTTGTAAGCAAACTGCCAATCTGTTTCCCACTTGACTTTTTTATTGATGTTCCTTGTACGGATGTTGATATCAATCCCCTTTGTACGCAATGATGCATTGTTGACTGTCAAATAGGTATAGCCAGAAGTAGGGTCTGCAGGTATGGCACTGATCAGGTCAATGGATTTTTTGTTGTAATATTCAATGCTCCCTGAAACAATGTTGTTGACAGTCGCAAAATCAAGGGCCACATTCACCATGTTCACGTTCTCCCAACGTAGGTCAGGGTTTGGTGGGTTGTTGATGGTATAGGTGGGAAGGCCGTTGTACTGGTTGTTTGAATTTGTCCTCAATGTCAGGATGCCCGTGTTGGAATTGTTCATGTTCCCACTGTACCCATAGGTTGCCCTGAACTTCAGGACAGGCAGGGCTGCCACATGGTAGAAACCTTCGCTGGACAGGTTCCAGCTTCCCCCGACCGACCATAGCGGTTTCCATTTGTTGTTTGTTTCCACCCCAAAAAGATTGGACGCATCACGTCGTGCACTTACGGTCAGCACATAACGTCCCATATAGCTATATGCGGCATTGGCATAAAAGGACACGAACCTGTTCAGGTAATCGGTAAACAACAGGTTATTGGGCACACGGGCGGTATTGCCGCCAATGCTCAGGAAAGTAGGATTTGTCTTTACAAAATCAACACTCTGGTAGGACAGTACATTGTCATCATATCCGTATGTCCTGAACTTATTGGAAGTGCTGTTTGATTGCCGCAGTTCCGCACCCCCGATAGCTGTAACAGTATGCTGACCGCTCCAATTTTTGTTCAGGTTCAATTGCCAACGGATGGCATGTGAGGTCAAATAGGAATTGGACAGATCGAGTATGCCACCATAAGGAATTGCCGAGTTTACCGTTGCTGTTCCGCCTGTTGGCGTGTACAAGTTGATAAGGTTCCTTGTATAATAGGTTTCCGGGCTGAAATAGTTCCTCCCAAAAGTGTTCTGCTTCTCATACTGGTATTTTATGTCAGTGGACAGGAAAGTGGCTATATTGTAGGTTGCACCTAAGTTCAGTACAATATCCTGCGAGCGTGTCGTGTTGTCCGCAGTGTTCAGGTCGTTCAATAAACTGTACTTCCAGTTCAACAGTTTACCATTGCCCACCGTATCCGTAAAAGAGGAGCGGTAATCCTTATCGATGTATGTGGGATTGCCATTGTCGTCCACAAGACTAGCATAAGGGTAGAGGTACCTACTGTCCTTGGAGATGAATGTGCCGTAACCACCCGGGCTGTTGTTGGCAGCATCCGTCTGCGTGTACAGAAGCCCCAACTGTATGCTTATCTTTTTCGTTGGTCTCAGGTTTGTCTGTGAGCGGACGGTGATCCGATCGTCCCTATTTCCCATAAGAGGGGCAAGGTTCCTGTCGTAGCCCACGGAAAGATAATAATTGCTGTTGTTGCTGCCACCAGAAACATTCACGGCATACTGCTGCTTGGCTGCCTTCCTGTATATGTACCGCAGGTAATCCTGCCTCACATCATATCCTTTCAGTGCACCGATCCGGGCTGCAGAATCCAATGCGGTAATCTGGCCAGACCTCCGCTTGTTCAGTATATCCACAACTGGTGAGTAGGGAGTGAAGCTGGTTGTATTGTTCAGTACCGCATCGAATGCACCCTTACCGAAAAGCATCGTTTCAATGTCAATGAAATCAGCAGAAGTAAATCGGGGCAGGTAGTACAGGTCCGGCTTGTCAATAATGGTGATGTTCCCATTGAAGGAGACGTTCATCCGTTGGTTGTATTTCCCTTTTTTGGTAGTGATCACTATTACCCCATTGCCAGCTTTGGCTCCCCAAATGGAGGTGGCTGCAGCATCCTTCAAAACGCTTATGCTTTCTACGTCATTGGGATTTATATTGGAAATATCCCCTTCGTAAGGAAAGTTATCAACGACTATCAATGGCTGCATGTTGGAATTGATGGTACTGATGCCACGGATGCTTATATCTGTTGTAGTGCTGTTCTTGGTAGCAATGGACCTGTTGAATACCAGACCAGGGACGACACCATCCAACCTGTCCAGTACATTGGTCGTCACACTCCTATTGAAAAGCTTGTTATCGACCACTTCAAACGAACCAGTTGCCCTTTCCTTGGGTATGTCCTGATAGCCAGTACTGACCACTTTTACATCCTGCATTTCGGTGTAAGCAACTTTCAGGGTTATAATTAGCGGTATGTTAGTTGGGGATTTTACGGCAATTGAACGTTCGTAATAGCCGATATAGTTTATAACAAGCAATGCGCCCGAGGCCGGCACCTTTATCCTGAAATGCCCGTCATTGTCGGTCACCGTATTTGTGCTGGTTCCCTTCAGCATTACGGATGCACCAGCCAACGGCTGGTTGGTGGAGTCCGTCAGTACAACCCCGCTGATAATTGTGTCTTTTATAGGATACTGGATTTTATTGGCGTTATCATAGGTTGCTAATTTGGGGGTAACAATAATAGTCTGTTCCATGACCTTGTACCCAAAAGGCTGCTGTTCAAACAGTTTTTGCAGTACGGAGCCAAGCCTTGCTTTACTGGCATGGATCGTCACAGGCTTTGCCCTTTTCAAAAGGTCGTTATCATAAATGACCCTGTAGGCCGTTTGCTGCTTGATGGCCGCAAATGCTTTTTCCATTGGCGCATTATCCATATGAATGGTCACGATCGTACTGTCAATTTGTGCAGCAAATGCACCTGTGCAACAACATGTGAGCACCAGCATCAATACATTTTTTTTCTTCCGTACAAGGCAATACAATGCCCTTGCCTGTTTTACAGGCGATTTTCCCATGTTCATAAGAGCGGGGTTTTAGTTTAAGTAATGTAGTTTTTCTATCAATTGACCTTAAAAGGCATTACGGTCACAGTGTTCTTCTCGATTTTGAAGGTTGCCATGCCAGTCAGTTCAAGCATCTGCAATAGTTTGCTCAAAGGCACGTTTCGTTTTATTTCCCCAGTGAAAAATTTTGGCTGCTTAAAGTCCCTGTCATACACCACATGTACATCATACCAGCGTGACAGTTGCTGCACCACTTCTGCTAACGGTGCTTTGTTGAACTGGAAAAGCCCGTTCTTCCATGCCGTAGCCAATGTTACATCGGCGTTACTGACAGTAGTGGTCTTAAGATCGGCTTTTACCTGTTCACCCGGACTGACCATTACGGTGCTGTGCCTAGTTGTTACTTTTATGCTGCCCTCTTCCAATGTGGTAACGGTGGCACTGTCGGCATTGGCATAACTGTTCACATTGAAAACCGTACCAACTGCCTGTACATCCATTCTGTTGACCGCAACAATGAAAGGTTTGTCCTTGTCCTTCGCAATTTCAAAGTAGGCTTCACCAGTCAGTTCCACCCGTCTTTCCTTGCCAGTGAACTGCATGGGGTAGTGCAGGGAAGATGCGGCATTCAACCAGACTTTTGTGCCGTCTGCCAAGGTCACTGCATATTCGCCACCGTTCGGTGTACGGAGTGTGTTCCATTCTGTTTCCGCCACTGGATGATCTTTTGGTCTGTACACCAGCATGTCCGCTCTGGTATAGATATTTTGACCCCCTTCGTTAAATGTGCTGTCCTTGTCCCTGATCAGATGTGTGACCATACCATTACCAGAAACCAGTTCAGCCTTGAACGAACCAGGGAGTACATCATCACCATATTTTCTGGTTGCACTGTCCACAACTGTTGACGCAATGGACTCCCCCTGTTGTTGCCTGTTAGTTACAACCATCCAACATGCCACCGCAATCAGGAAAACTGCGGCAGCACTTAACCAAGTTGTCCTGCTCAGTTTCCTGCTGTTGGTAGTTTCCTTTGCAATTACTTTGTCAAGCAGCTGTTCCCATTTCTCATTGGTATTTACCTGCCCAAGTGTTGCCGTACCTTCTTGCAACATTTCTGCATCGGTGATCTCCTGCATGAACCTGCCGCTGCCCTCGGTTTCTGCCACCCATTTTTCCAGTTCCACTTGTTCTTGGGGTGAAATATGGCCACGAAGGTATTTTACAATAAGTTCCGAAGCACGTAAGGCTTGGCGTGTTTGCTTTTGTTGCATGTAGTGTTTTATAAATGTCCTTTCCTTCCCTAGTTGCAATAGGGTTTTAAATTACAACATAGAGACGACAGATTCTTAAATATGGATACCGTAATTGTAAATTTATTTACAAAAATTGTGCAAATACGAATTACAGTTGAATTGGGTGGCTCTGAGAACGTTTAGTTAATAACTTGCGTCAATACCTAGTTGGCTGCTATTTTGATAAAAATCTGTATTAGCACAAAACTCTAAAAATCTGACAATGATATTATTCTCGAAAACTATAGACTCAGTTCAAACAATTAACTTTCTTACTACAGAGCAACAAAAGACTTACAATAGAAATATAACAAAATTCAGCAACTTCATTCAAAGTCTGGGTGTAGACAACTCTGAAAATTCAGTGACAACACTTACCGAAGTAGAAACCATTTTATCAAATTTTTCTGTGACAGATAAATCAGGTGTACTCATTAATTTTATTGGACACGGTAACGAATTTGGCATTGGAGACAATAACGGCTTCTTTATTTATTGGCAAGAGTTATTACCTACTTTTCAAACAATAAACTTGCAGAATAATATCATTTTGAACACATCATTAATGTGTAAAGGAAATGGCGTGTTTAGCTTGAGTAATTCAGTTCCAAAACCTTACTATGCGGCTTTTGGGACAAACACGAGTACTGATGCAAAATCCTATTATTTAACAGAAAGTATTTTAAAGCGTTGTCTTACCTCAAACAATATTTTAAACTCAATTGCGACACAGAACAACCAAATAAGAGACAACGAATTGGGCTTTGAAGAATTAACTCAAAATATTCGAGAATTAGGTAACGTTGTTCAACAACATATTATAACCCAGTTTTCTCATTGTTTGACTTAGACATAAATTATTGTATTAGAATTGAGTAAGCAGACTGACTATGCAAACGAGATAAAACAGTAGTCATTAGGTTTTGTGTTAGTAGGGTGCGACATTACGCAGTTCAACATTTGTTTTCTATTGTATTTCAGTTTGAGCTCAGAATTCTATTTGGCTAACAAATATATTCTTAACATTTTTACAAATATCAACAGCAGTTGTGGGCAGACGAAACTTGAAAACCTAGCCAACACAAAGCCCTGTTCGTTTTGCGGCTATGTAACAATACCCTTCAAATTATGAGCGACCTATATATTTTTAATAAAAAAGTTGACAGCATATTTCAACTACTTGGAGAAAAAGAAAATGACATTTCTTATAGTGTCGGCTACACATTAAGCACTTGCAAACATTTCATGCAAAACTTTTTGACGCTTCTAAAAATTAAAACTCCTTTTGACCCAGACAAAATAAAAATTAGGCTACAAACCCATGAAAAGGAAAAAGGGTTTACTGATTTTGAAATAATACAAGAAGGTGAATTTCACATATTAGTTGAAGCAAAACGGGGTTGGAATTTTCCAACATTTGAACAACTTAAAAAATATTCTGACAGACCAAGTTTTAAAAATTCTTTAGCAAAAGACAAACGCATTATAATCTTTAACGAAAGTATTCCTGCTTATACTAAAAGCCATTTCAAGAGTAATAAAATTGGAATTATTGAAGTCGAAGTAATACCCTGGCGAACTTTAGAAAAGCTTTCAATTTCTTCAATAAAAATGGGGCGTGATAATGAAAATAGGCTTTTAAGAGATTTGAACTTTTATTTACAAAAAATTAGCACTATGCAAAATGTTGACAGTAATTGGGTTTATGTTGTATCTCTTGGCAGGGGCGGTCCAGACAACTGGAATTTGACTTGGCAAGAGATTGTAAACAAACATAAAAAATATTTTCACGGAGTGGGTGGCAATAAAAGTGGGTGGCCAGCAGAGCCTCCAAACTACATAGCATTTCGCTACAATGGTAAACTTCAATCTATTCATCATATTGACAGTTATCAAGTATTCACAGACCCATCATTGCATTTTCCCAAAGTTCCTAAACAAATATGGGGAGAATGCTATTTGTATGATTTAGGACCCGCTATTATTCCATTAAAGGAAGTTAAAGCAGGCAAAAAGATTATTAGGAGTATGAGAGTTTGGGCTATGCTTGACTTACTTCTAACATGTGATACCATTCAAGACGCAAGAGATAAATCACACCAGAGAGACCAACACAGTCTTTAACACGAAATGTGCGTAAAACCAAATAAAAAGCAACTCATTTACATAAACCACAACACCACCGCCCACAAAAACCCAATACCCGAACTCCTCAAATCTTTTATGCCCCTTAACCTGTGCTTCTTAACAGTGTGTATGGATATATCCAAATGCTCGGCTACCTTATTGCTTTCCCAACCTTCTACATAAATTAACTGCATCACGTTTCGGCGTTCAACAGGCAGGTTTTCCAGTGCTGCATATAAGTTACGCAAAACCTCGGCACGAACGATTTCTAGCAATATAAAACTCTCAGTTTCCTGTTGCAGGGTGTAAGTAAATCCATTAAGCTTCTCATTATCCCTACGGCGTTTTTTGATATGATCCAGGCAGGCATTTTTAACAGTTAGGTACAATACGGCTTTAATGTTTTTGTATTGGCTAAAATCGGGCTCTTTCTGCCAAAGCTTAATAAACACATCCTCAACAATATCTTCGGCTTCGGTTCTGTCCTGCACTAATTTTTCAGCGAAAATGCATAGAGCAGTGTGGTATTGATAAAATACCGATTTAAGTGAAACTTCGCTAAGTTCCTCTTTGGATAGTTTCCCAATATCAATACTTCTTTTACTCATGCAAATCCACTAATTGTGGCTACTAAGATAAAACTTTCAAATCAAAGTTTGCAACTACTAAATAAAAGTATATAAATAACGAATCGTAGTATTCTATTTATATTACTAAACATGCTGCTAATTTTTGTCCGTTAATTACTTTAAAATGGCAAAAAAGACGAAGGGAGAAGTATTACTTGAATTTTATGAAACCGAGGAAGGACTTCATAAAATCAATACCATTAGGACAGGTTTAGCCAATAATACGGTTGAAAGTTTCCCTCAAATATTTGCAACTTTCGCAAAAAGTAATCTTCAAATCCTCTTGGGAATTTCCTTTTATTCATTCTTGAAAAAAATTGAAGATCCTGGAAAATTCACATTGAACGAAATAGAGTTCATGAGTAGTTTATTTAAAGTAGATTTTGATATCATGATTCGGTTTGTTCATAAAACTATGCTTGCTGCGAAAAAGCAAACTAAACAGTTATCCGCTAAGAAGAAATAATGATACTTATATAGTTAAAATGAATCTTCCTTTAAAATTATCTTTGTTCAGGGAACACCGTAATTGGGCACCCGAAGATGTTGCAAAGGAATTGTCAATGCCCATTGAGGATTACAATAAACTGGAAAAAGGCAAAACAAAACTGAACGGTACAATTGCGCAGCAACTCTCAGATCTATACCGTGTGCCAGTTGAGTTCTTTATGATAGATGATACACCTAACTATTACCAAGCAGATGTGATGTACACCAATTGTAGCTTTAGTGGTGGCGGCAGCAATGGCTATATCAACCATCAATACAACGATCGTGGCATTGATGAAATCATTGCATCCAAAAACAGCGAGATCAAAACCTTGAAACAGCAGCTTGAAGTTGTGCAGCAGCAGAATGGAAAACTATTGGCTATAATTGAGAAAAACTCAATCCACAATTAGCATAGTATCAATAATTTCCCAATTAAACAGTGGACAAAATTTGAACTTAGTTTTTTGGGCTTTCAAATCCATTTAGTTTTGCAACACATCATGAACGGAGAAAGCCAAAATATTGAATGGAAAGAATCTTGGAGGGACGAATACCTGAAATGGATTTCCGGTTTTGCCAATGCACAAGGCGGCACTATTGTTATTGGTAAAAATGACGAAGGCATTATTACCGGGCTAAAAGATGTCGCAAATTTGATGGAAGAAATTCCCAATAAAGTGCGTGATGTGTTGGGCATATTGGTAGATGTGAACCTTCACAATAAAGCAGGTAAAGAATATATCACCATTGAAGTGCCGCCTTATCCATACCCTGTAAGCTATAAAGGTCAGTACCATTACCGTAGCGGCAGCACCAAGCAGGAACTGAAAGGTGCTGCCCTGGATAAATTGCTATTGCAGAAGCAGGGAAAACGTTGGGATGGTGTGCCAGTTCCTAATGTTTCAATAGCTGACCTTAGCAACGATGCCTTCGCTATTTTCCGCAAGAAAGCCACACAGAGCAAACGCCTAACCGAAGATATTTTGGATGAAGGCAATGATCTTTTGGTAGAACGCCTACAACTAAAAGAAGGTACCTACCTAAAACGTGCTGCGGTGATACTGTTTCATCCCGATCCAGAAAAGTTCGTGACGGGTGCTTGTGTGAAAATAGGTTTTTTTAGAACAAATACCGACCTGCTTTTTCAGGATGTCATACAGGGGTCACTTTTTCAACAGGTAGAAAAAACATTGGATTTACTGTTTACCAAATATCTGAAAGCGGCCATCGGTTATGAAGGGATGGTTCGAGTAGAAACCTTCCCATTTCCAGAAGCCGCATTACGAGAAAGCTTGTTCAATGCCCTTGCCCATAAGGATTACAGTAGTGGCATACCTGTACAGATAAGTGTGTATGATGACAAGATAGTTTTTTGGAACGCTGGCCAATTACCTGATAATTGGACAATAGATAGGCTCACTCAAAAACATCCTTCCGTGCCTTATAACCCAGATATTGCTGCGGCATTTTTCAGGGCTGGTTATATAGAATCTTGGGGTCGTGGCATAGAAAAAATAAACGATGCTTGTGAAGCAGCAGGTACACCTTTACCTGTTTTCAATACAGAGTTCTCAGGGTTGATGGTCACGTTCAAAAGTGCAACTGTGGAGAAAACTGTGGAGAAAACTGTGGAGAAAACTGTGGAGAAGGACAAGGCCAAAGCAATAATTGACCTCATTAAAGAAAATCCACGCATTGCTGGTTCAAAGCTACAAAAAGCCACTGGCTTAACCAGACGTGGGGTAGAATGGAACCTTGAGAAACTAAAAAAAGAGAAGCGAATAGAAAGAATAGGGGCAGACAGAGGCGGTTATTGGAAAATATTAGACTAAGAGATTATCCTGCCAATTTACCACCCAATACCTTTACCAATTCCATCAATTCAGCATTCTGTTTTAACAACAACTCATTCTGTGCTTTTAATACATTAACCTCGCCTTCATGGAAATTATTGGTATTAGAATGTTGATAGCCTGTAGTGCCATAATTATTCTCTTTAATCGAATCTTTGAAAGTAATTACTGGTGTAGATTCAGATAGCAAATTGGCAATACTCACCTTGTACAAATCAGACAGTTTCTGTGCCTGTTCTGCTGTTATTTTAGATGGGTTCTGTTCCAGCCTTGCATAGGTGGGTTGGCTAATACCCAAAATGTCCTCAGCTACAAAATCCTGAGTGTAATCGTTCACTTCACGCAATATTTTCAAGGTGCTGGTGGCCATAATTAATTTGTTTGAATAAAATATTCATAAAAACGATAGAAATATTCATTATCGTTCTTTTTATGCTCACAAATGTAAACAAATTTGTTTTTCAGGTAGTTCCTTCCTTTCCCGTGTTGCAAATAGTGGTTAATTGTTTCACCTTTTATTATTAACCACATGAAATTTCTAGTCGTTTTATTGGCCTCATTGGGGCTGTGTTTCCATGCTTATAGCCAAAACAAGGCAGCAATTAAGCCACTTACCATCGGCGATAAAGTATCCGATATTCAATTTGCAAACATTCTTAACTATCCTTTCCAAACCGCAAAACTGTCAGACTTCAAAGGCAAGTTGGTGATACTGGATTTTTGGGCCACATGGTGCGGCCCATGCGTGGCGGCATTGCCAAAAATGCAGTTATTGCAGGAACAATTCAAGGGCAGGCTTCAAGTACTGGCGGTTACCACGGAAAAAAATAAAACAGTATTGGATTTCCTTACAAGAAAAGGTGGCACAAAAGATATAAACCTGATACCGCTGGTTACAAACGGCAAATCGGTAACAGATAACTTTCAATACAGATCCATTCCACACGAAATCTGGATAGGCCCAGATGGAACAATCAAAGCGATAACTGCCGCAGAATATGTAACCCCTGCCAACATTAAGACACTTCTAAACAACAGCCCTGTTTATTGGCCAGTAAAAGACAATAACATTGAATTCTCAAAAGACGTCCCATTATATACAGTATCCCCATCGGTCCACGCAAACGCAAAATACCACAGTGGCTTCAGTTCCTATACAAGTGGTGCAGGCTGCACCACAAATTTCATGAAGGATTCTATGCAGTCAATAACAAGGTACAGCCTGTATAACTTTTCCATCCCCACCTTGTACGCTTTTGGGTACAACAAGTTCCCTGACCTGAAAAATATAAAAAGGTGCGTTCTAGATATTTCTGATTCAGCCCGCTTTTTTTATAGTATGCAGTCAGGTTATAGGGATGCGTGGAACAAGGGCAACTGGTACTCTTACGAGATCATTGCACCACTGTCATCTACAAAACAGGAACTACAAGTCAGGCTTACAAAAGATTTGGATTTCTTTTTTAGGCTGGAGTCGAGGGTGGAAAAAAGAAAGATCAAGTGCCTAGTATTAAAAAACTTGGATAACTCCCCAGCCCCACAAATTGCAAAAGCCGATGGATTCGAAAAGCACCAGCTTGAACAAAATGCAGCAGGTGAGTACAGTTATGTTCAAAAGGGGGTGTCCTTGGGCTATTTTGTCGAAATGCTGAATACGGATGCAAGATTAAGTAACCTGCCTTTGGTACTGGATAGGGGAAACCAAACTGGAAAGATAAACATGGAACTACACATAGGGAAGAATATACAAAGCATAGATGCTTGGCGTAACCAGCTTAACCCGTATGGTTTTGATTTGGTAGCAAAAGAATGTGAAATGGAGATGCTTGTGCTAAAGTCCAATGATAAAAACATATTTTAGCAATGTAAATACAATATTCCCCTTTACTATAACCCCCAAGTATAGTTGTGAGCATCAGAACAAAAATCCCTGGCTTTGCCGGGGATTTTTAATTGCATCTATTGTAAAAAGGCACTTCAATATGCCTCTTCACATCATCCGTTCCATAGTTCACATAAAAATTTTCATCCCAACAAAAGCTCCTTCTAATTTACGGTATCAAATCAGCATTTGCAGGAACAGCAACCCAAGCATTCCTATTGAATACTGATTAGTGTAGCCCCCCTTAATGTTTAATAATTAAATTAGTAAGGGTATGCAACATACATACACATTAGAATGGATAGATGTAGTGATAACGGTAACGCTCAATCCCAAGAAAACAAATGTGTCCGAAATTACTGAGGCCCAAATAGAGGCCATCCTATCAAGGCTTGCGAATGAAAAGGCAAGTTTGGAATCACAATTAAAGCATCAGGTATTCGGGCTTACCAAGCACAAGCAAATAGAATTATTGATCAAGCAATACCATTATGCTTTAATCGTGTTACTCGATCAGGCATATGAAAATCAAAACAATTGCCCAGTAAAGAACCAAGCCCTGAAAAACCTGAACAAAACTTTGATCAAGTGCCTTGATGAACTATTGTCTTTTATTGAAGTAAGGTTCAACCAATATTTAAGTTTGGAACAAAGGGTACCTGTTACCTACCTATTGGTGTCAAAAAAAGATCTGCAAAAAAAGTTGGATAAACTGAAAGAAGGCTTGGCAGAACGGTTAAATGACCAGCAGTTCATGGATATTGTTTTAAGTCCATTATACATCTTTATCAACGACCTGAAAGAAAACCATGAAGTAAGTTTCAAGGAACTTTTGTATCAAAAGGAACTGGTAAAAGAACTGGAACTAATGGAAGAACATGAAAAGGAAATGTGCACCTATACAGCTTTTGACGAACTGCTCATTTACCTCAATTTCAACAGCAAGGCCTATATGGATTATTTCACAAAAAAGCTTGCAGAAAAGATAAACAGCAAGGCCTCCATTGCTGACAAAATAGACGAATTACTGATACACTACAAGGCTTTCAAGCAGCTCCACCGCAAGCCCGGTATTGTATTGAACGCCCAGTATGCGGATTTGAAAACCGTATTATGCAAATGGTTCAAACATGAACTGTTCTATCTAGAAAAGAAACGGCATTTAGCCATCATGCCAATGGACGAAAACGCACCTCCCCAAAACGCAAAAGAAGGCAAAAAGCATAAGATACAGAGTGTCCTGTCGGTGGATCAAATGGCATTGATTTTGCGTTCTGCTGATGAGCTAAAGATACTGATAGCACGTTCCATGAATGCTGTTTTCAAATCCATTGTACCGCATTTGTCAACTGCCAACAAAGAGGATATTTCCTACGACAGTATGCGGAGCAAATCCTATTCGGCAGAGACAAGGGACAAAGAAATCGTGATTGACACACTACAGCAAATGATAGATAGGATACAGGATTACTGACCGTTGAACCCCAATTCTTTTTTAACAAACCCAAATTTATAACCATGAAAAAAGCACTGATGATCTTTTTACTACCATGTTTTTTGATGGCAGGTTGCGGCTCCAAAAAGTTGAGCAAAAAAATCGCTTTTGAACTGCTGCAAAAACAAATACCTTATCCAAGGGTTTTCGAATATGACATTTATTGCAGTGACCCCGAACATGCCCGCAGGTTACTGAATGCCGGATTGGAAACGCAAGGTTTGGTAAACATCCAACGAAAACAGAAATTGATGGATGTCGGCAAGCCATTAATTAGTTTTACTGAAAAAGCACAACCATACCTTTTACCAACCCTTGAAAAAGACAAGGCTAGCTACGTACAGAAAGTGAAATTAGCCGATGAAGAACTTGTTGAAGTACTTTACTTAGAAGAAGAACCGATCAGTAAAAGAATGATGGTAGAATATACCATCGCTTACAAGAATGTTACACCGTTTGCAACATTGGTCAATGTTGATTTCAAAGCAGCTCAGAAGCGTACCGCCTATCTTACCCTATGGGATAACCAATGGCAAATTGCAAAAAAGTAAACTTCGGGGCGCTGTCAAGACATTGCATGTCTATCGCACGGGTGGGTGGGCCATGCAGGGGCTTTAATGTAAGCAATGTCCCCTGACAACTATTAATTATTGCTTACGTTAAAGCTGCTGCATGTGCGCTTTTGGAAGATTTACCCATTTAGCCAAAGGTGACCAACTGAATGAGCAGCAGGAAGTGCAGCCTGCGGAACGTAGCTGTCAGTGAAATGAGGGCGGTGACCTTTGGCTGCATTCGGCTTAGGGATAGCAGCGGAAAACACGTTGAGGCTTCTGTGCTAGCTTTGTGGCGGCTTTGCAGCGGATAGCCCGTTTCCTTAGGAAAGCCCATAAGTCTGTTGAACAAGTGTTCGCTTTACCGGTGTATTATCTTTTTTATTGTCCACCGATGGTAGTTCCCTATATATGAACCTTGCTACTGCAAAGCCCAAGAAAAAAAGCAAAACAGAAAAAATAACAATTAAAGTACCCCTACTTTGGTACCGGCTTTTATAAAACTCCGCTCTTTCAAAATCTGTCAGATGGTCCTGCATGGTGATTTTTGATTAATTTAGTAAAATGAATGGCGCATATAAAGTTGATAATTTTATTGTAAACGAAGTATTCCTGGACAAAGAAATAAATTTTGAAATTTTAGATTCAGATGGATATATATGCAGGTTAGTTCCTGGATATGCAGGATTTGAATTGTCAAAACTCGACCAATGTCTTGGCATTAATGTAAATCCAGCAGTAATTCACACAATCAGCAATCTTATACTGACTAAAGACAATTGATAATTGAGATGACAAGTGAACATTTTGAAATACGGTACAAATCAACCTCCATAAAGGTGGAGACGTTAAATGTCAAAGGAATTGTAGCTTACAGGGCGGTGTTCAGTAGCAACAGGCAGCCTTTGCTATTGACCAAGGCTACAAATTTCAATCTTAATGACTTTTGGACCTCAATACCGGAAGGAAGACAGAAAGAAGCCGAAGGATTGGGCAAACTTATTGATGAACATTTTTTGAACAAAGAAACAAATTGATATGTGCTATTATAATGGACAAAAAGTTACAAAGGAGGAATTTATTAGGTTAAAGCAATTGGAAAAGGCTGTGGCCAAATATGATTTCCTGCACCGTGACCTGCATGTAGGATTTGATTACAGCAATGTAGCAGTGTTAAAACGTCAGGAAGGGATTGAAGATTTTGACATCGTAGAAATGGAATGGGGTTTTATACCTGGTTATTGGAAGACACGGGAAGAAGTATTTAAGATGCGGGCAGGGTATAAAGACAATTATGGAAACTTCAAACCTCCAATGATTACTTTAAATGCCGTTAGTGAAGAATTATTGTTGCCCAATAAGATTTACAGGGATGCGACTTTAAAAAGAAGGTGTTTGGTCTTATCAAGCGGCTTTTTTGAGTGGCGGCATATATTTCCATTAAATAAACGTACTGGACAGCCCGTAAAAACAGCCGTTAAATATCCCTACCATATTACAGTTAAAGACAAAGGATATTTTTATATGGCTGGTATCTGGCAACCATGGACAGACAAGACCACTGGTGAGACTGTTGACACTGTTTCCATCGTAACCACAAAAGCAAATAAGTTGATGGAAAAAGTGCACAACAGTAAAAGGAGAATGCCAACAATACTGAATGAAGACCTTGCCTACGAATGGATGTTTGGTGAATTGAGTGAGGACAGGATTCTTGAAATCGCTGCATCACAATACCCTAGTGAACAAATGGAAGCTTGCAGTATAGCAAAGGATTTCAGGGAAACATTAGAGCCTGCCAAGGGGGTAGCGTATGAGGAGTTGCCTGCGTTGGAATATTAAGGTAAGAAAGTGGGGCTACAACATTTATTTGCTATGCCCAAGAGTGACGGTAACGACAAAATAATTAGCAGGACATAATTAATCTATACCTTCTGCCTTTAAATCCTTGATGCCACGGATCTTGTGCTTTTTTATGAAGACCTTGCTCATTGTTTCCTCTCCTTTCTTTTATTTGGTTTCTTATTTAATTCCACCGTTGATTTACCAGCTATTACTAACCCATTTTCATCCTGAAATAAAGAGGTTTTAATTACAACTTCCTTGCGTAAAACAGTGCCAGAAATAACTTCTAATAACTCCTTAATTTTCAGTTCCCTTTTCTCAACTTCTTTGATAAGTGATGTTTGAACTTTCTTATCGGGAGCCTTTATTGTAATACCTTGCATACTATCGATTGAGGCACGATTGGTTCGGGAAAATCTCACACGCTCACCTTCTTTTTGAATTGCCCAAGCCAAGTACTTCGGGTGTACCTTATCGTTCTTCACTCGCAAAACTCCACAATGGTCTGTTGGATAGAAAGGTGTCCCTGCTGGAATGTAATTAACCATCCAATCGCCATCAATCCCCCACAATACTGAAGGAACGTCAAAATTAGTTAATAGTTGCTTTCTTATATGCCCGAAAGGTTCAAATACGTTAGCACTATAAACCGGGATACCAATTTCTTCTTTATTAATTTCGCCTTTCAAGACCCGTTTACCAATAGAGAGCTCAAATTGGTCTGGATCACTAATCCTAAATGAAATATTGGCTTTAGACGATGTATCTTGGTATAGTTTTTCTATTTCGTCTTTTAAGATATTGATTTTTTTTTGGGCATCATTGCTTTCGTTGTCAATAGTTGAACATTCATCAACTATCTGTTGCTGGATATTGTCTTTTGGAACCGGGATCAAAAATTGGGGAATCTTGTCTTTATCTCCTCTTGGCATTTTGACACCTTGCTTCCCAGCCATTACGTAATCAAAAAACATATCAGTACTTAAGACATAAAACAAATATTTTGGAAGTAACTTTTCCGGGTTTAAACTACGAAATACTATTACGTCACTTGAACACCCTCCATCTTTGTCTGCAAACCATATTTTTTTTAAATATGGCCTAATATTAGAAACTAAAATATCGAACTTTTGATATTTTGTAATGCGATCAACATTTGGGGTACCAGTATATTCAACGACTCCTTTCCTGTTTTGTAATATGTTATCCGTTGTGATATAATGCGAAGGATTTATTTCCGATAGATTTATTTTCGTTGTAACATATGGGGCAATTTTTCCCAATTTTTCCAGTTCCCATTTCGATCCAATGGTTGCTGGCGGGAGATTTGGCGATAAAGAAAAACCCTTATTGAAATTAACTGCTTTGAAGTCTAGGATGTCAACTAAATCGCAACCAATTACAAAAGGAGCTAAAAGGCTGGGTATTTCAAATTTCTTTTTCCTAAAGTTCTGAAGGATTAAAAAGTTGATTTTCTCAGTATTGTTTTTTTCATTCGGATCATAAAGCGGGGTGTTGATGTTATTCAAATTGAAAATATTGTTTAGCACACGTTTGTCGTCTTCTTCTAGTTCTTCATTTGTCTGATCATCATCATCAGAAACATATTTATCTATCTGGACACCACCTATATATTTTATTCCTTCATTTCCTTTAGCGGCACTCCATTCATAACCAAGAAATTCCTTTATTTCAGTCGTTTTGGAAGGGCTTTTTATTATCAGTACCTGTTGAGGGTTTTGGCTTGCTAGTACGAAGTAGTATAGCTTCTCTTTTTCGTTTTCAACTAAGTAGGAAACGAACCGTTTTGACACTTCTGCCTGTTGCTCATTTTTTGTTAACTCCTTGAAGAATTGCTTCTTTTTTAGGTTTTGTGTTTCAGACCATTTTTCGTATTCCCTTTGATAATCCAAGAATATATCTTTCCTAAGTAAATTTTCATTTGGTTTACCTTCCAACAAGCTTTGATAATCTTCAAAATCAAATTCCAAATGATTGCAATATCTCTTCAGTAAGTCCTCGTCTTCGAATAGGCCATCTTTCGTTTTGTCGAAATTGAACCAAGCATTTACCCTATTGCTAAAATGATCCGCTGGTGCAGGATTTTCTTTTTTACGTCTTATGAATAGCGTAACAGTATTTGTTCCTGTCTTACCAAAAGTTCCACTTCCAAATTCAGAGAGAGCGACAATATCAAAATACTTCAGCAAAAGCTCTCTGGTGGCAACATAAATATTTGTTGATTTCGAAGTGCTTTTTGCTTTGCCTTTTGTAAGAATAGAAGAAGGAACTATTATGGCTGCGACCCCTCCAGGCTTTAAAAGTTGTTTTGCACGTTCTATAAAAAAAGCTTCTATACTATTGTTGTTTGAGTAACTCTTTTCTCCAATAGTTTCAATTAAATGATATTTTTTTCTCTCTTTATCGGTGAGAGTTTCCAAAAATCCTTTGACACTATAAGGAGGATTTGCAACCAATACGGAAAAACTATTGTCCCTAATGTTCTTGTCTTCCAAAGTCTTCCCTGATGAAAGGGCATCCGCATATACAATATTTATGTCATCCTGTCCGTACATAAAAGCTGATACTTTGGCCACTTTGGACAGGCGGTATTCCTTTTCGATTCCAAATATGTTTTCATAGTAATTTGTAACATTTCCTTCTTTTCTTTTCTCAACTATCGACTTTATTTCTTTGGCATACTCATTCAGGAAATGTCCTGCACCGCACGCAAAATCAATAACCTTCGGTATTTCGTCGCCGTTGACAACAATATCTTCAATGGGAAGCGATTTAAGAATGAATTTCACAATTGGCATGGGTGTGAAAAATTGACCTTCTGATTGCTTTACACCTTGATCGAGAAAACCTTCGAACATATCACCCAAGAATTGGTTTCCCTCACTGGCAGATTCATTATCTGTTTTCAATCGCAAATCCTGTAGCATCTTGACAATCTTCAAAAGGATAGCGGTATTTTGATAAAACAGTTTCTCATTGTGAACATCGATGAACCCAAAATCATTGTTGTTGAAGAACTTTAATTCTCGAAAATATTTCTTGATGGTATCCTTTGTGGCATCCGGATCGTTCTTAAAAAAATCAAAGGCCTTGTCAATTTGATCAGCACTGATGTATACTACATCTTCTGCAAGGAAACGTTGCATCCCTTCTTGGTAAAGTTTCTGAAGGCGATCAATCAAACTGAACTGGTCATCATAAGCGATTCCCTTCCAGTAAAATTTTAATTCTTCTGGATTGTTGGTTTCATCAACTATTTTGCAGAGGAACAAACTAACCAGCTTGTCAAAAGCGTTTTCGCGGCCAGAAACGTTATGTTGACGCAGGATGGTCGCAAACTCATGATATTTACCTTGAATATCATTGCTGCTTATGATATTTAAATCCTTAATGGAATATTTATTTTTTCCTATTTCATATGCTGGAATGTCGTCTTCAAATATTCCTTTTGTCGAATAGTCTTGTTGATAAGTTTCATTCCATGCCCTGAAGATATCTTCCACATCGAGCCCTTTGGCCTTTTCAAAAGAAAGTGGTGTTTTTTCAGCAAGTTCCAAAAGTAATTTCTCATTGTCCTTTAGGGTAATTAAGTAATTGTTCCAAATAACTTTTCCGTGTATGTAGTTGGATGAATACAGGCAAACAAATTGTGTACTGCCTGCGTGTTTAACATAGGATAATAGTTGCCCTCCATTGATTATCGTTTTTTTCCAAGCAATCTCATATTCCTTTCGTTCCGTTTTGCATTCAATAATTATCAAGGATTTTCCTGAATTATCTTTCACCATTATGTCAGCACGTCCCCCACTTGCTCCATGGCCAATCTTCCACTTTGGCTCTAGTTCAATATGCTGTGGTTTATAGCCCTTTTCAAACAGCCTATTCACACATTCAAAAACTACAAAGTTTTCATTTTGTTTGAAGTTGCATGTTTGTCTTTCATTTACCAAAAACCCTTTTTCTTCTGGATAGATAAGCCTTTCACTTTTGAAATCAACTTTAAGGTAAGCGTCAATCTCTTTGAATTTTTTCGTGAACATATCCTTGCTTTGTGAAAAGCCTAGTGTAAGTAATAGATCTTTAAAATTTTCTTTTGTAATCATTTTTTATGTTATCGCTGCGAATATAAAATTTTCCTCTATCTACTAATCCCTGGTTTCGAATGAAATATATTGTGCCTTTAATTTGGAAATTATTTGAAACCAGCTGCACGAACCAAGATGCTTTCACCAAACTGCTTCTTTACACTATCTATTGCTTGGTACAAACTAATCGTTTCTTGCGTGTCCTCAAATATATTTATTTGATGTGTCCCTTGTATCAAATCGGAAAAACGAACGCCAATTAATCTTATCAATTGTCGCTTTGTATAGAGTTTTACAAAAAGCTCTTTTACTTTTTGTAATAAAACTTTGTCGGATGATGTGTATTCAATTGATTGTTGTTTCTGTTCTGTTTGGAAATCACTATAGCGAAGCTTTACTGATATACAGCCAGTTAGCTTGTTTTGTGACCTGAGTTCAAAGGCAATGGATTCTGTAATGCGTACCAGTTCACGGTTTATGAAGTTCATGTCGATGGTATCTGTTTCAAAGGTTTGTTCAGTGCTAATAGATTTCTGTTCACGGTAGGGAACTACTGGTGATTCATCCAGCCCATTGGCTTTCTTATGCAGTTCTATGCCATTCTTGCCCAAGAGGTTGAACATCATTGGCATGGGGATTTCACTGAGCCGTTTGACTGTTTCCACGCCCATTTTAAGCAATTTGTAACCAGTCTCCTTTCCGATGCCCGGCATTTTCATGATGCTTAGCGGTGCCAAGTAACTTTTCTCTGCCCCAAAGGGAATTTCAATCTGGCCATTCGGTTTTACTTCATTCGTTGCCACTTTACTTATCAGCTTGTTAGAGGCTAGGCCATAAGAAATGGTCAACCCACTTTCCTTTGCTACTTTCCTTTTCAGTTCATTGCTGAACTTCATACAGCCAAAGAACTTATCCATCCCTGTTAGGTCTAAGTAAAATTCATCAATACTTGACTTTTCAAACATAGGAACCGTATCACTGATAATATCGGTTACTATTCTTGAATACTTACTGTAAGCTTCATAATCACTTTTTACTACCAACGCATGGGAACATAAACGCAATGCTGCCCGCATGGGCATACCACTGTGGATGCCAAACTTCCTTGCTTCATAACTGCAAGATGCCACTACGCCACGGTCGCTCATTCCTCCAATCAGTACAGGCTTGCCAATCAACTTGGGATTACGCAGGTGTTCGACAGACACAAAAAATATATCCAAGTCCATGTGTGTAATATGTCTTTCCTCATTCAATAACATTTATCCAAGGTTTTCATAACTGCGTGTTTTGTATCCTATTTTATACATCCTGCTCACCTCAATGCTGTAAGCCCTGAAATCATCCACAACCTTACCAGTGATCTTGTAAAAACCACTATTGTTCAGCGGGTATCTTTTAGCCACTTCAGGAAAGTGCACGGTATCAATCCAGTTCAGCTCACTGTCCACGAAAGTGCCGAAATACATGGTGTTGCTGTTCTTGGTCGTTACATGCTTGTGTGCAATGAAGTAGGCTAAACAGGTAACCTGTTTGCCAATATGTTTATGCAGTTCCTTTGATGGCACATACTTATCAGGTTCATCATCCACCATTTCAAAAGGATTGGACAAGGTGAAGCCCAATATTTCCATCTGGTCGTATAGATCATCCAAACGATAATCTACCAATTCAGGCAGTTCAAATTCCAATGGTTTTTCTTGGAACAAAGGCACTGCACCCAATACCTGCGGCTGGTGTTTTTTCTGTAAAAAATTGGCTTCCCATAGGAGCCTTTTTTTTGATTTGCCCGTGAAACCCAAGGCACCAATGCTTATCAATACGTTCAACTGCTCCAGCCCAATATTTGTACGTTCTATGAAATCCTGCAGGTGCAGGTAGGGACCATTCTGGCTTCTTTCCTCCAGTATTGTTTCTACCAGCTTTGACTGTAATTTCTTGATATGGATAAAACCTACATAGACTTCGTTGCCGTGAATATTGGTGTAATTATCACTACGGTTAACGCATGGCGGTTTTATCTCACCACCTGTTTTTAGTAATTCTAAGAAGTAGAGTTCTCGAGAATAGAAGCCGCCAAAATTATTAATCACAGCTACCATAAACTCTTTCGGAAAATAAGTCTTCAAGTAAAGGCTCATATAACTTTCAACAGCAAAACTTGCTGAGTGTGCTTTATTGAAACTGTAGCCAGCAAAGCTTTCCATCTGCCGCCACACTTCATTTGCCAAGGTATCGGGATGGCCAAGTTCCTTACAATTGGCAAGGAACTTTTCCTTTATCATCATGAACTTGTTGTTGTTCTTGTACTTACCGCTCATGGCACGTCTTAGTATATCCGCTTCACCCAAAGTAAGACCAGCGAAGTAGTGACCAATCTTTATCACGTCCTCCTGAAAAACCATGACACCAAAGGTTTCAGAGAGGTGTTCCTGAAACAGTGGATGGATGTACTGCACAGTTTCGGGATTGTGGTAACGGGTAATGTATTCACGCATCATTCCGGACTGTGCCACGCCTGGCCGAATGATACTGCTTGCAGCCACCAATGTTGGGTAATCGTCACAGGCAAGTTTTTTTAGTAGGGTACGCATCGCAGGTGATTCGATATAAAAACAGCCAATGGTATCTGCTTCCCTGATCTGCTTCTTTATGCATTCATCATTCTTGAACTTATGGAAGGCACGTATATCCACTTCAACACCCTTATTGTCCTTAATTAATTGCAGGCACTCCTTAATATGACCAAGGCCCCGCTGGCTAAGTATATCAAACTTGTTAATACCTATATCTTCTGCAATGAACATATCCATCTGCACACCAGTGAAACCTTTTGGTGGCAGGAAACAGGTGGCGTAAGCAGTCATTTTTTCTTCCGTAATCAACATGCCGCAAGGGTGGATGGACATGATGTTAGGAAAGCCACGCATCAGGTTGCCATACTGAAAAATGAGTTTGTGAATCTTGTCCTGTGGCTGTACCGAACGCTGTACCGCCTTAATCTCTTCTTCCGGCAGGCCGAACACTTTGCCCAATTCATGTATTACTGCATCGTGCTTGAAAGTAGATATAGAGCCACATAGTGCCACATGATCCTTCCCAAAACGTTTGAAAATATAGTCCATGACTTCATCCCTGTCCGTATAGCTAAAATCAATATCAAAGTCTGGTGGTGAAGTACGCTCTGGGTTCAAAAAGCGTTCGAAATAGAGGTTCAGCTCTATTGGGTCAACATCCGTAATACCCAAGCAATAAGCGACAATTGAATTGGCTCCACTGCCACGGCCAACATGGTAAAAACCACGGGATACCGCATGTTGTACAATGTCATTGTTGATTAGAAAGTAAGCATTGAAACCAAGGTAATTAATAATCCTCAATTCCTTCTGCATCCTTTCCCTTGCCTCTTTGTTCTTTTTCCCATAGCGTTTCAGGAAGCCATCTTCTGCCAACTTAGACAGCAGCACCCGGTCATCTTCCTGTGATGCACTATAAAACCGTTTGTTCTTGTCGGTTTTAAAACTCATCGAAATGGAACAGGCATCCATCAATTTGTAGGTATTGGTGACGATAAAAGCATATTGCCTGAAAGCCTGTATAATCGCAGCAGGGGAAACAAATGTCTGCTTTTCAGATGCCTGAGATATTTCCGGTAGCTTGGATAAGAGGCAGTTATTTGCTATGGAACGTAATAGTCTGTGCAGGTTAAAATGCGCTTTACCCTGAAAAGTGACTGGCTGCCTAACCACTAATTTGTCCTGGTAACTTTTCCAATCTGCCATAACCAAATTACCTGCTTCCCAAGGCAATACGCCAATCCTTTCATTGGTCTTCAAAGTATGTAAGTCTTTACTGCCCAGTGCATAAATCACAAAACCATCGCCGGAATGGTCAAAAAAAGCTGTGTTTACATTCAGTTCTGGAAAGGGCATTTTTTGCATCAGGTGTACTGAAAGGAACTGATGTATCCATTGAAGTCCATTATTGTTTGCTGCAATCAAAATGTACAGCAGTTCATCCCCATTTCGTATTTCTGTGCCAACGATTGGTTTAATTGCGGCTTCTTCGCATAGTTTGACAAATTCCCAAAGGTCACAAGTGGAATTTATATTGGTAATGGCCAGGGACTGTACGCCTCTCTCAATTGCCATTTCTACCAGTTCCTTGGTCGCTATGGTGCCATAGCGGAAACTGTAGTATGTTTTACAATTGAGGTACATAAATGCTAATTATTTTAGCAAATATTGCAACAAAAGACTTTGGCTACCAAAAAAAATGTTGCCAGAGGCTGAAATGATCCACCGAATGAATGTAACTACAGCGGCGTTTAGGCACAGAACATAGTGAGTTAGGGGGCGAACGAAGGTTATTTTCAGGCGGAATGACCTCGCATATCGCTAGAGCCTACTAAATAAAAATAATATGTTGATTAAAATCTAGTAAGATGGCTCCAGTTTGTTCTTTTTGCCCAATTATCACCGTAATTAGAAAATAAAGCAGGCTTGAAATATATTTTGCTAATGAGGTTTAATAATCGGCTGGCTTTAAGAAATCCACCTGAATGTTCTGGTTCAATTGCTATTGTAAAGCCTTGCAATCTTTGAAATATCCATTCGATAAGCGGCCTTTCCTTTGCCAACATGTTCCTTATCTCTACCTCGGTCAAGTATGTGAATGTTTTGCCTACACCATTATACGGATTATTAAGCGTAAAAAAATCCAGATCTATATCAAAATAAACCTTTGATTCTTTGGAAGCCAGCATACATTCTTCCAATGCTTCAAAAGACTTAAACTTTCTTACGGTATGTGTGTTGCCATATTTGTCTTTAAAAAGTTTATTTGCCCAGCTACTTTCAAGTGTACCCTGACGGCAGTGAACATACACATCACCTATTAAATTCAAGTATGTGGCGGCCATAATGTGACCATCATTCAATGGGTTAAGGTTTGCCCAAGCAAAGTATGCTACATCCTTATTGCTATCAGTATCCAAGCTATCAAGCCATTTCTTTTCAGTGTTATTTGGCCATAATAAATCCTGATGCCAATCCAAAGTAACCAAGCAAGGCGGTTTTGTTTTTTGTTTGCCCCTTTTACGTTTTAGTGTCCATTTATTCCAAAAGAAAAAAGCATACCTATGGTCATTAAATATGGACAACTCAACTGTATCGGTTTCGCTAAAAAAAGGGTGTGCCAGTAATTCGGTAAGGCTGCCCGGCGGTGTTACATAATCATCATTCCGAAAATAATTTTCAAATGGTTCATCTTTTTCCATAACTACTTCTTTAATAAAAGACCTAAAAGCAATCCAATTGCCAATGCAACTATAATCCAAATAATAGGAATTGACTTCCTTTCAAGTTGTAATTTATAATCCTCATTAATTCTATTGGCCTGCTCTAACAATTTATCTTTTTGAGATTGTTGTTGCTGTAATGTGTTTACCTGCTGCGTAAGAACATTTACTTTTTGAGTATGCAAGTTTATTGTTTCCTGTACTGTCTTTTCATGCAGTTCTTTTGTGCCTTTTAACTGCTCTATGAGATTGCTAATCTGCTTACTGTAATTTGCTGTTAACTGGTTGGTTATATCGTGTACCAGTTTAGCTTTGGATTGCTCCAATTCCTCAATAGTATTGTTGTAAATATCCTTTAAATAATGCCCGAACTGCGTAGGTGTTATGAACTTTTTATCAGCTAATTTTTCAAATAAACTCACGTCCTGTGCATGGCCAATTGCTGATGCAATTATTGTGTTACGCTCCAATATGCTTTCACAAATACCCAAATCCTCAAATATCGAAAGATTGTCCCCGCCACCTCTTGCAACACACAGAATGTCCGTGAAATCATTATCATTCTGAATAATAGCCTGTGCTATTTCAGTAGTAGATGAAAGGGAAATGCGATGATATTTTATGTTGTACAAAGTAACTGCCTCACCCATCGCCTTTTGTATGTCTGTATCAATAATACCCGACCTTCCCATAATTATGGTTATGGACACTTTCCTGTTGTGAAACAGACAATCCTTAATGAAAGCATCCATATCCTTGAAACCGCTGTTAACCTTACGGTTAATTAGTTCAATCTTTTTAGTTTCCTCTTCTGAATAGGTGTTAGTTCGCTGGTCCAATAGTTCAATGAGATTGATGTTGATTTCAATCCTTCCAAGCTTATCCACCCTACGGGTTATAAAGCCGTTGAACTCTATTGTTTTGTTATCCTCTAACTGGTTGTGCAACAAGGCAGATGTAATTAGTGTTATTGAACTGTCTGAAGCTTCATCTTTAAGGCGGTTGTAGTAATTACCTGCGTAGTTTGCAGTACCAGTTTTACGAAAAACGCCACGTACCTGAATAATCTTCTTTTCTTCTTTTGTGACAGTAGCCGCATTGAAAATGGCTACTATAGAGGATGGCGAGAAGAATATAAGATTGCTTGGTTCTGTGCTGTTCAATATTGTATCTTTTGACAAAATTACCTACTTGCAATTGAAAGCACTTTCCCTATCTATTGAATTGCTTTTGAACTGCAACTTAAAAACGATATTCTTAGTTAAACAATATACCAACATCTTCCCCGAAGTCCTCTAAGGCTGCTGGGCCAGGTGGAAGTATGGAACCAAGCACAGCGGCTTGAGTGGACGTAAACCTTGTGCAGCATACCGACTGCGCCCTTTTACTTTTTATGAATCATGTTGTCGCAGTGGGTATGCTGCAACTGAAGGCATACCTGAGTTTCAAGGGTACTCGATGGAATCTTAAAACTTAAGCGAATATGGAAAAGAATGAGCCAGAAAGAATCATTATCCTATTCTTAATAATGCCCAATAAAAATCTTGTACTTCCAAGTATGAGATATAGTCTTACATCCTAAACCAGTAGTGAAAAAATAGGTGAATAGAGACCTGTTCATAAAATCGAGGTATATAGGCATCCTACAACAACTAACTAACGGATTGAATTTAATGTCCGTTCAATAAGGTTTCAAACAAAGAGAATTCTTCCAGAAATAAATAATCAGGGATCTGGACAATAATAAGTTTGGCATCACTAAAAAAGTCCCAAGCTTTTGATATATCACCATTTATGTAATACTCCAATTCAGCTAAAGCAAACAGGTAGTCCCCCAGAACCTTTTTTCCAATATTATCGTTACCAACAATTATTTCCGAAGCTTCCTGCAAATATTTTTCCAGTTGCAGTTTTTCAAAAACAAAGTAATCGGTACGAACATATATCCTACAAAACATGGAGAACATTGAGACCATACCGTTAGCATGTTGAAAGTACCTATATATATCCAAGGACTTTAAATAAAGGTTGTATGCCGTATTGAAATACTTTAACGAATAGTAGAGTTCGCCTTTACTGTTGAGCGTGCTTGTTAGCTTGATGTTTGGTTGCTGTAAAGACTTAAATGCAATCGCTTTGTTGTAATTAAAATCTGCTTTCTCGTAGTTGCCAAGGTTGTCATAGACAGAACCAATATTATGATACAAGAAACCTTGCATATCAAACTCGCCTACGTCATTAACAATCTGTAAAGCATCATTGTAATTCTTCAATGCATTTGGATAATCTTTGTAAAAGAAATGGTAGTTGCCAATTTGAAGGATTGACTTGGCCATGCCAGCAAGGTCGCCTGTTATCTCTTTAATCTCCTTTGATTTCTCGTTGCATTTCCTTGCCTGTTCTGCTTTATAACTGTTATGCAAAAGCACTATGCCCAATTGATGCAAGGTTTTGCCCTTGCCGTCCAAATTGCCCGTCAGGCAATCATACCTGTACGAACTGCCGTAACGTTTGATAACGGATTTGAAATCGTTTGTGTAATCCTCTAGGAAACGTCCCTGTTGGAAATAGTATTTGGATAAGAGGTTGGCTGCTTTATTATAATCCAGTTTTGAGAAGTTACTATTGATTAAGTTAATGCCCTTTGCATAACAATTGTTTGCCTCTGCGGTTTTCTTGTTGTTCAAGTATGCAAACCCGACCTGTAAGAGCATTTCTGCCTGCCATTCCACAGTGCCATTTGCAACAGCTTTGCTATAGGCCAATCCGGCATACTTCATCTGTAAGTCAAATGCATTAAAAAGGTCAAATACCTTACATGCAAGATGAAGACCCAGACTATCTTTTCCACTGGCAAGCCAATGGATAAAATAATCCTGCCAATTGAACTTGTTATTAGTTATGATATAATTCGATTGTGAAAGGGAAAGGCTATGCTGCCCATCAGGGATTCTGTTCCATAAATAATTGATAAATTCACTTGTGTGCATCTTTAGCCTAAGGCCCAAAGACGGAATTGAAGAGAAGGGATTTTTTTCTGTTTTATTTTGTAAGTCCTCTACATCAAACATTCCTGCACAAGCATGTTCAACCACAATGACCCTAGTTTTGAAAGGGGCATTTATAGATCGTATATGTGGGCTGATATCAAAAATATCCGAAAAGCTGTATCCCAAAAAAATCAAACAGTCCTGAACTCCGTCACAGAGAAAGTGTCTAATCAAGGATTGCCTTTTACTGCTGAGCATTTTCTGGACTATTGTAGCAAGCGTAACACGTATCGACTGCTTGTGCCTGTTCGTTGGGCCTGCACTCCCATGAATTTTTATTACCCTTATAAACTTACCATAGCCCTTGACTGCAAGTTCAAAGTCATCTTCTGAGTAATAGACTTTGAAATGAACACCTTCTATTAGGGATTCGGCTTCCAAAGCTTTTTCGAAAAGGGTATCAAAATTTGTTGTGACAATATTTTCTACAATCCCTGCTTTTGCAAGCTTTGCAATTGTTATATGATTGATATTAGGGTATCCAAGATTATATATTCCAAGAAAGGAATCGCTATGGGAGTTTTCTATTAATAGTTGCATGACCCTTTCAAATGGAATGTCATGGCCACAAAGCAATTGCTCGAGAACAGCAGCATCAGAAGAATCCTGTGTCAGTAGTTTCGAAAGGTAATTATATGTGTCATTGACAGTGGGGATATAAGAATCCCTGGATATACCTGCTCCACAAAAGAATGTTAGCTTATTTGAGTTCAGTATTTCGTTTTGTATAGTTTCAGGGATATGCATAATCTAAAGTAACTAAAACATTCAAGTAGCCAGTTATTGATTTTCCATGTCGGAAGGCTATTTATATCCTTTCGTATACTTGGTTAAAGCGATTATACAATTTTAAAATGGCACCATTTTGAGGAGATGGATAGGCAATTGAAAATAGTCCCATATTCATTTTATCGGCGAGTGGTAAAAGCAGCAAAGCCAAAAGATTCAATTGCCCATAAAAGCCCCGGTCACAAAGGCACGACCAATCATTTTATCCATCATCATTTTTTCTTAACCCAAAATTTCTTTTGGGATTTTTTTATGCTTTTTATCATTGATTATCAACAGGGTACAACGGGTACAACTAAGGGTACAAGAAATATTGGACTTGATTACGGCTATTTGGCGACCGTTCCTTTGTACGAAAATCAAGCAATCCAACTCATCGGACAGATGACCATGATTGATTATTCAAAACGAAAAAATAAAACACATGCTCACCAACATCTCCTGGACTGCCTACCTCATTTTTGTGGCCCTCTTTTTATCTGTATGGTACATTATTATCTGCCTACGTTTCTACTCAAGTGACATCCTACACTTTATCGCTACCAAAACAAAAGCTAATCAAAGTAATGCTGGTGATGACAGGCAACCAACCGAATATCAAGGAACAAAAGCAACAGGATTTGAGGAACGGGAAAATATACCAACCCCTTCTAACGAAGCACAAACCGACCATCTTTTTAACGAAGTCGAAGAATTGTCCGCAAAAATCAAGGAGGCCGTTGCCGATGCTTCTTCCAAGGACTACAACAAAGAAGAATTTTTTTTCCTCCTGCAAGTAACGCTCAAAGCCTACCCCCAGTTAAAAGGAATCCCCTTTCAAACCGCCATCAATAACCTTATTATTTCAGAATGTGACAAGCATGGCTTCATCCACCCAAGCAGTGAGGAATTGGACAGGTTGTGGATAGGGATATGAGGATCAAGCCGCCTTCCTGCCCCTCCGCCCTTAGTGGCGGGGGCAATGGAAGGACATCAAAGAACATTCTTCAATTTTTAAATAATGAAACATGAAAACATGCAAATGGGCCTTTAAAAGGCCACCCTTCAAACCAGTACACAGAATACTTCTAACAGCATTGCTGATTGCCTTCTGCACCCACTTATTGGCACAGGATGGCAATGCTGGCATCAATGAGGCCAACCAAAAAGTGCGTGGCTATTTTGCTTCCGGTACCAGTCTCATGTATGCAGTGGGTGCATTGCTCGGGTTGATTGGTGCAGTGAAAGTGTACCAGAAATGGAACGCAGGTGACCCCGATACTGGCAAGGTTGCAGCCGCATGGTTCGGCAGTTGTGTTTTCCTAGTAATCGTAGCCACAGTTATTAAATCCTTCTTCGGTGTTTAAAGGCCTCCAAGCCCCTCTGCTGGAGGGGCTTAAAACGCAATCTATCATGCAAGAGATATTAACGGAAAAGCTGCACAGGTATATTATCAATAACAATTTGGACCTGTTGATCGAGCTGCAACAAGAGGGCAAAGTGAGCAGCTACTTAAAAGAAAAAGTAGCAACTGTGGAAGCCCTTCTCAACCAGCTACTATCTGACGACACACCTTCCTACATCATCGAAGAACAATGCCTCGATTTCCTGACAAAAGACCTAAGGCCATCCAGGTTCAATTACATCCTGATGGTTCTTGAAGAAGACTTTGAAACAAACTACCTGCAATTCAGGGAAGCGGGCATATTGACTTACGAAACCATCAACCTCATAGCAGCCTGTGGACCCGTCTTCGGGGCACTTGGGTTCACCATTGACAATGAGGATGACAGGCAGTTGCGCTATGCCATCACAGGTACAGTGAAGGAATATTTGGACAAACAACAGTGAGAATGAAAATGTGCGGACATGGCCTACAATCAATTACAAAAGCTCAATGACAATATAGCGGCCATCCGCATTGCACTGTCATGGGACAAGGGCAAAACCCTTGGTGCAGATGAGATCGTAGCCCTTCAGAAATATGCGGGTTTCGGGGGCATCAAGTCCATCCTTTACCCCAATATGGACAGGAAAGAATGGATCAAACTGAATGCAACAGATGAAGATTTGCGGCTCTATCCTAAAATGATGGAACTGCACCAATTGTTGCAGGAAAAGCTATCCCCACAGGCATACAAGCAAACTGTCCAATCCCTCAAAAACAGCGTCCTTTCTGCATTCTATACACCACCGATCGTTCCGCATACCCTCTTCGAAGTATTGAAGCAACAGGGCATCGCACCACAAAAGATGTATGAGCCAAGTAGCGGTGCAGGTGTGTTCATCACGGAAGCTGCCAACACATTCCCTTCCCTTCAAGCTGTTACCGCCGTAGAAAAAGACATGCTCACAGGTAAGGTACTCACAGCATTGGCCAGTGCATTGCCGGTCAATCCCACAGTGCATATCACAGGCTTTGAAGAAGCACCCACCGATGATAACAACAGTTACGACCTGATTGCCAGCAATATCCCTTTCGGTAATTTTTCAGTGCATGACGGTGCCTTCCCCGACAAGGCTATTTCAGGAAAAATACATAACTACTTTTTTGCAAAAGGGCTTGATAAATTAAGCAATGGTGGCGTACTGGCATTCATCACTACAGACAGTTTCCTCAACAGTCCTTCCAATCAAACAGCAAGGGCTTATCTACTTGACAAAGCAGACTTTATCAGCCTTGCGGTGATGCCCGATAACCTCATGAAGGACACAGGCAATACAGAAGCCCCCAGCCATTTATTGATCGTCCAAAAAAACGATAACAAACAGTCCCTTTCCGAAGCAGAAGAACTGTTATTACAACATGTGCAGCTTGAAAATGAGCATGGCAAATACCATTATAACAAGTATATCCACGAACACCCTGAAACCATTATCGGCAATGAGATCAAAACAGGCAGGAACCAGTATGGCAATGCCCACCAAACCATTTGGCAGCATGGCAATATCAACGACATAGCGGAGAAGTTGTCGGCAACCATAACCAAAGGTTTTCAGGAAAATTTTAATAGCAAACTGTTCCAAGATGGACAAACAATTGCCAATGTAGAAGAAGTAACGGTAGGCAAGCAGCTAACACTGCTTCCTATGCCAGAAGATAAAGCTGGCAATACTAATGTGCAGTTGGGACTGTTTGATACCACGCCCGTGGAAAGCATCAACAGGGCCATGGCCTATGTCAACCCTTTGGATGAAACCGTTGTACAGAAGCAGACAGCAAGGATTATCGGCATGGTACGCACTACTTCCAACCCTGAACATGAAAGCTTTGTACTGGTAACTGCAAAGGCAAAGGATTTCAAACAGTACGTGTACAAACTGTATTCTAATACTGAAGAAATCACCCTTTCAGCCAACTGGAAAACAGCAGGTGCATTGATGCACGAGATACAGGGGCTGTCAAGGGAATTGCAGGAATATGCCCACCACTATACCTATGAAGGTGATAAGCTACTGGAGCCAGCTTTTGCATTGGAACGCAACCAGCCAACATTGTTCACTGATCTCAAGCCCTACTACAAAGAAGGCACGTTGGTCATCAACAATGGCGTTGTCGGCAGCATACAGCAGCCTGACACCGAATACAAGCAAGCCATGTTCCAGCCCTTTCTTTCGGGGCAACGGGAAATCGGTTTCTATGAACGCTATGTTACCATCAGGGACAACTACCTGGAACTCTCAGAAAAAGAACTGGCTGGCAATGATGAACATGAACCGCTCAGGACAAAGCTCAACCAGGACTACGAGCAGTTCGTATCGCAGTACGGGCTCTTGAACCATCCTGTCAACCGCAAATTAATCAGCAATGATGCGGCTTTTGGTTTTACCATACTGTCCTCATTGGAGCGAAAGGAAGGTGAACGTTTTGTGAAGTCCGATATACTGGTACAATCGCTGTCACTTAAAGAGGAACAGTTCAGGACGGATGACCCCATCGAAGCCCTTGCCCGTTCCTTGAACGAGTTTGGCAATGTCAACATGGACTTTATTGGAGCAGCCACCGGGCTACCCGAACCGGAGATCATCAGCAAGTTGGACAACCATGTTTACCTGAACCCCCTAAGCAGGGAATGGGAAACCGTTGACCAGTACCTGTCTGGCAATGTGGTCGATAAGCTGATCATAGCAAAAGAGCAGGCTGCCCTGTATCCAAACGATGTGCAATTGCAGCATAGCCTTGCAGCCATCCAAAAGGTACAACCCGAAAAGATCCCTTTTGAACTATTGGATTTCAACTTGGGCGAAAGGTGGATACCTACCACTTATTATGACCGCTATGCCAGCAAGCTGTTCGAACTGGATACCAGTATCAACTATTTCCAGTCCATGGACACGTTCAAGGTCAGCATATCCGGCAGCAATGCAAAGGTTTCACAGGAATATGCAGTAAGCCCCAAAAGCGGCAGGACTACATATGGCAATACCATGCTGGAACATGCACTGGAAAACACCACACCCTTTTTCACTTATGAGGTGCCCGTTGGTGACGGCAAGACCATACGGCTGCCTGACAATGATGCCATACAGCTTGCCCACCAGAAAATCGAATCCATCCGCAACGGTTTTATCAATTGGTTGCAGGAACTGCCGGACGTAGAGAAGAAGCACCTGGAAAAGCTCTACAACGACACCTTCAATTGCTATGTGCTCAGGGAATACAATGGGGAACACCTGACCTTTCCCGGACTGGTGAAAAAGAACCTTGGGATCGATGACCTGTACAGTTCACAAAAGAACGCTGCCTGGCGCATTATCCAGAACAGGGGTGCACTGGTTGACCATGAAGTAGGCCTTGGCAAAACACTCACCATGATTGTTGCGGCCACTGAAATGAAAAGATTGGGCATTGTCAACAAACCCATGATACTGGCACTGAAATCCAATATCAACCAGATCACCGAGACCTATAAAAAATCCTATCCCCATGCAAGGATACTGGCACCGGGGGAAAATGATTTCACGCCAGCCAAAAGGATGCGCTTGTTCAATGAGATCAAGAACAACAATTGGGACTGCATCATCCTGACACATGACCAGTTTGGCAAAATACCACAGTCACCGGAGATACAGCGGCAGATATTCCAAACGGAACTGGACCATGTGGAACGTGATCTTGATACAGTTAAAGACCTTGGTGGCGATGTCTCCAAAAAAATGCTCAAAGGGCTTGAAATAAGGAAGAACAATCTGGAGGATAAGTTGAAGACCATCATCAGCGACATCGAACAAAATAAGGATGCTGGTATCAACTTCAAGGAACTGGGCGTTGACCATTTGTTCATTGATGAGGCACACAAATTCAAGAACCTCACCTTCACCACACGCCACGACCGTGTAGCAGGTATCGGCAATATGGAAGGTAGCCAGAAGGCGCTGAACATGCTGTTTGCTGTGCGCACTTTGCAGGAGAAATTCAACGCTGACCTGTGTGTTACCTTCCTATCAGGGACACCCATTTCCAACAGCCTCACTGAAATGTACCTGCTGTTCAAGTACCTGCGACCAAAGGAAATGGAACGGCAGCACATTGAGAACTTCGATGGCTGGGCGGCAGTGTTTGCTAGGAAGACCACCGATTTTGAATTTTCTGTTACCAATGAGATCATTGCCAAGGAACGGTTCAGGCATTTCATCAAAGTGCCGGAACTCGCCCTGTTCTATAATGAGATAACCGACTATAAAACGGCAAAGCATATACAGCTTGACAGGCCCGAACTGGTGGAAACATTGGTGAACATAAAACCTACGCCCGAGCAAACAGCCTTCATCCAGCAATTGATGCAGTTTGCCAAAACAGGTGATGGCAGATTGATAGGCAGGGCACCATTGAGCCGTGAGGAGGACAAGGGAAGGATGCTCATTGCCACCAACTATGCCAAAAAGATGGCCGCAGATATGCGGTTGATCGACAGTGGCAGCTATGATGACCATCCCCAAAATAAGGTTAGCACCTGTGCCAGGAAAGCAGCGGAACTCTATGACCAGAGCCAACCATATAGGGGCACACAGATTATTTTCAGTGATATTGGGACACCCAAACCAGATGCCTTCAATATCTATGATGCCCTAAAGGAAAAACTGGTAAGGGATTTCAATATCCCTGCTGGTGAGGTCACTTTTATCCACGACTGGACAGATAAGCGGAAGCCCGAACTGTTCCGCAAAATGAACAATGGGGAAATCCGCATACTTATCGGCAGCACGGAAAAGGCAGGCACTGGCCTCAATGTGCAGCAACGCATTGTTGCCATGCACCATTTGGACATCCCCTGGAAACCTGCCGAACTGGAACAGCGCAATGGCCGGGGTGCAAGGCAGGGCAATCTTGTCGCAAAGGACCACTACGATAACAAGGTGCAGAATTTCATCTATGCCGTGGAGCAATCATTGGACAATTACAAGTTCAACCTGTTGAAGAACAAGCAGACATTCATCAGCCAGATGAAGAATTGTGAGCTGAACATCCGCACCATTGACGAAGGGGCCATTGATGAGAAAACAGGGATGAACTTCTCTGAATATATCGCCATATTATCGGGCGATACCTCGCTATTGGAAAAGTCCAAAATGGAAAAGAAAGTGGCGGTGCTGGAAAGCCTCAAAACGGCACATTTCAGGGAAGTCTCCCGTTCAAAATACCAACTGGAAAACCTGCAACATGAAAAGGAAAACGCCTTGGGGATATTGGGCAAGCTATCCAAAGATGAGACCCTTTACAAAAGCAAGCTGAAGCATGAGCCTGACGGAACCAAGGCCAATCCCATACAGTTGAAAGGATTGCAAACTGCCGACCCAGAAACAATCGGCAGCCAATTGATCAAACTCTACAAGCATTGGCAACCAACAGATGACAACAAGATTGGCACATTGTATGGGTTCGACCTATGTGTCCGCCAGCAGCAGGAAGCCTTTGATGAGAACGGGCATTTTGGGCACAGGTACTATAATACCCTGTATGCCGTAAACCCAAAAACGGACATTAAGTACACTTACAACCAAGGGCATCCCAATACCGACAACCCCAAATTGGCCGCAAGGTATTTCCTCAATGCCATTGACCGTATAGGGCCGTTGAAGGAAAAATACCAGAAGGAACTACAAGAACTTGAAACCAATATCCCAATGGTCAAGGCATTTGTTGACAAGCCGTTTGAGAAAGAAAAGGAACTGGTACAGATGAAGGGCGAACTGTCAAAACTCGAAAGGGAGATAGCCACCAAAATTCAGGAGAACCAGATGAAGCAAAATGGGCTATTGGATGAAAAACCTGCTGAACAAAAAGAACAAAAGGTAGCTAAAGCAACAGATGCACCAATGGTACAAATGAACCCCAAGAATGGTACACCCTTGCAGGTAGCGATGGCTAAGGTCAATGGTGCAGCAGTCAATGGAAAGGGTCATCAACAGGCAGTTAACCAAGAGTCAATACAAACCAATAAACGCAGCAACCGTATGCGGTTATAAAACAAAGCAAAAATGGGGAACAGTGTCTATCAAATCAACAAGGGCATCAATAAGAGCATTGAGTTCAAGGGGCTGAAAGCCCAGTATATCTGGTATTTCGGGGGAGGTGTTATTACACTGCTTATCATTTTCGCCATCCTATACATCATCGGTGTCAATGCCTTTGTGTGCATCGGTATCATACTCATAGCAGGTACGGTACTGGTGGTCAAGTTGTATGCGATGAGCAATACTTATGGTGAATATGGCATGATGAAAAAACTGGCAAGGCGTAGTGTCCCCAACACCATTAAATCAAAAAGCAGAGCCGTGTTCCTGCAAAAAGAAAAACAATAACAACAAACATATTATCAACAAGGTAAAACAGTGAACATGGAAAAGCAGTTGGAAGATATTTTACCAATATTGGGTGTGGAGCATGATTGCATACTGTCCAAACAAGGGGACATTACATTGGCCTTCAAGGTAGGGCTGCCAGAGATATTCACCCTCTCTGATCAGGAGTACGAGGCTTTCCATCAAGCATGGATTAAAGCCATCAAAGTATTGCCAAAATCTTCCGTTTTCCATAAACAGGACTGGTTTATAGATAGCAGGTACCAACCTGATTTCACAAAGGAGGACACGACTTTTTTGACGCTCAGCAGTGAACGCTTCTTCAATGAACGTCCTTTTTTGGAACACGACTGTTACATTATGCTTACCCAAAAACCTGTTGGAAGGAAAACCGCCACTTCCTTGTTTTCCAACCTGCTCCGTAAATCCCTCGTACCAGAACAGACATTGAAACCACAACTGTTGCAGGACTTCCTTGACAGTGCCGGGCAATTCAAACGCATATTGGAAGACAGTGGCTTTGTGCAACTTCAACGGCTCAAAAACGAAGAACTGCAAAGCCATAGCAGGCAGATGGGACTGGTAGAACGTTACTGCTACCTATCAGAAAAAAAAGATGAACTGCTGTTGAAGGACATCAGTTTTCAGGATGGGCTACAGATTGGCAACCAGCATAGCCAGTTGTATACATTGGGTGATGCAGCAGACCTTCCAGCCCTGTGCGGTTCAAGGATCAACTTTGACAGGTACTCCACGGACAAGACAAAATTCAGTATCGGCTTTGCTTCTACGTTGGGACAATTGTTGCCCTGCAACCATATTTACAACCAGTACATATTTATCGGGGATGCACAGAAGACCATCCAGAAGCTGGAGAGCAAACGTTTAAGGCTGCAATCCTTATCTGCCTATTCCCGTGAGAATACCATTGCAAGGGATGCCACCAATGATTTCCTGAACGAAGCCATTGGCCAGCAACGCCTTCCCATTAAGGCACATTTCAATGTACAGGTATGGACGGGCAACAAAGAAGAACTGAAAGACTTGAAGAACCTGGTTTCCTCTGCCTTGGCACAAATGGATGCAGTTGCCAAGCAGGAAACCATCGGTGCCCCTCAGATATTCTGGGCAGGGATCCCTGGTAATGAAGCGGACTTCCCAATGAACGACACCTTCGACACATTTGCTGAACAGGCCACCTGTTTCCTCAACCTTGAGACCAATTACCGTTCATCTATAAGCCCTATCGGCATCCGACTGGGCGACAGGCTTACAGGCAAACCGGTCCATGTGGACATATCAGATGAACCTATTAAAAAAGGCATCTGCACCAACAGGAACAAGTTCATCCTTGGGCCATCCGGAAGCGGCAAGTCCTTCTTTACGAACCACATGGTAAGAAGCTATTACGAGCAAGGGACACATATCGTTCTGGTGGATGTGGGGCACAGCTATAAAGGCCTGTGCGATATGGTCAACGGGTATTACTTCACCTACGATGAAAAGAACCCCATCCGCTTCAACCCCTTTTATATCGGTGAGGGAGATAGCCTTGACACGGAGAAAAAGGAGAGCATCAAAACACTCCTACTGGCATTATGGAAAAAGGACGACGAGACCTTCAACCGTTCGGAATATGTTGCCCTGTCCAATGCCCTGCAACTCTATTATGAAAAGCTGGACAAGGATGACCAACTGTTCCCCTGCTTCAATACCTTCTACGATTTCCTGCGGGATGAATTCGTGTCAATACTTGTCAATGACAAGGTAAAGGAGAAGGATTTCGATGTCAACAATTTCCTGTACGTACTGCGTCCCTATTACAACGGCGGGGAGTTCGATTACCTGCTCAATGCAACTGAAAACCTCGAACTGCTTACCGAGCGTTTTATTGTTTTTGAACTGGACAATATCAAAGACCACCCTATTTTGTTTCCTGTGGTGACCATCATTATCATGGAAGTGTTCATCAGCAAGATGCGTAAGCTGAAAGGCATCCGTAAAATGATATTGATTGAAGAAGCCTGGAAAGCTATTGCCAAAGAAGGCATGGCAGAATATATCAAGTACCTCTTCAAGACTGTCCGCAAGTTTTTTGGTGAAGCCATTGTGGTAACTCAGGAAGTGGAGGACATTATCAGTTCCCCCGTGGTGAAACAGGCCATCATCAACAACAGCGACTGCAAGATATTGCTTGACCAATCGAAGTACCAGAACAAGTTCGACCAGATACAGGAACTGCTCGGGTTGACAGAAAAAGAAAAGGCATTGGTACTATCTGTCAACAAGGCCAATGACCCTACCAAAAAATACAAGGAAGTATTCATCAGCCTTGGTGGTATGCAATCCAAAGTGTACCGGACAGAGGTATCGCCAGAAGAATATTTTGCCTACACCACAGAGGAAACAGAAAAGGTAAAAGTGGCACAGTACGCAAAAAAATATGGGGACGTAAAGAGAGGCATCGCTGCATTGGTGGCCGATATGAAAGCAGGGAAATAAACAACCAATATAAATACATGCACCATGAAAAAATTATTGCTCATACTGGCAATTACGGGGCTGGCAACAATGGCACCAGTCCAACAGGCAAAGGCTCAGATACCCATTGTTGATATTATCAAGAATGCTATCAAAAAAGTCATCAAGGCCATTGACCTACAAATCCAAAAGCAACAGAACAAGGTCATCTGGTTGCAGAACGCACAGAAGACTTTGGAAAACACCATGTCCAAACTAAAACTGGATGAGATAACCGATTGGGTGGACAAGCAGAAGGAACTGTACAAGGGCTACTATGATGAACTGGCAAAAGTAAAAGCAGTTATTTCCTATTACAGGCGTATCAAGGACATCACCGAGAAGCAGGTGCATTTGGTTAATGAATACAAACGGGCATGGGGGCTTTTCCAGCAGGACAAGCATTTTACACAAGACGAAATTTCTTATATGGGCGATGTTTATTCGGGCATCCTCGATGAGAGCATCAAGAATATGGATCAGGTATTCCTGGTCATCAATTCTTTCCAAACACAGATGAGCGATGCCAAAAGATTGGAACTCATCAACGAAGCTTCTGACCGTGTGGACATTAATTACAACGACCTAAAAGCGTTCAACCAGCAGGGCATCCTGCTCAGCTTGCAAAGGGCGAAGGCACAGAACGATGTGGACGTTACCAAAAAAATGTACGGCATCCAATAACCATCATCTATAAAATAAGCAATCATGAAAAAGCTTTTCATTATCACATTGCTCACCATCCTTTCAATGGGTGCAAGGGCACAAATATTAGGAGGGTTCTTCAGTCAAGGATCCACACAGAAGAAATACCTGTTGCAGCAGATAGCCGCATTGCAGGTATATATCGGTTACGCTCAAAAAGGGTATTCCATTGCAAAGCAGGGGCTGAATACCATTAGCAATATCAAGCATGGCGAATTCAACCTGCACAGCGATTACTACAACTCATTGAAAACGGTGAACCCATCCATCAAGGACTATGCAAAAGTTGCTGCCATCATTGCGTTGCAGGTAAGGATTGTGAAAGTGTATAAAAATGCTTCGGATCAAATACAACAAAGCAGGGCTTTCACCAATAACGAAAACAGTTACCTGAACGGTGTTTTTGACAGGTTGGTAGATGATTGCAACAAGACGATTGATGAACTCATTGATGTTGTGACCAGTAACAAACTGGAGATGAAAGATGATGAACGCCTGAAGCGAATTGATAACCTATATGCCGACATGCAAGGCAAGTACACGTTTGTACAGGCTTTTTCAAATGAAGCAAAAATGTTGGCCGTTTCACGTACCCGTGAACAAAACGATATAGAAACCAGCCGTGCCATCAACGGCATCAAAAAATAACCACCATGAAAAAAATAATCATCCTCGCAGCATTCATAACTATGGCATCAGTGACCAAGGTTGCCGCCCAAAGCCAGGAAGTGCAGCAGTTGCTGCTGAACGTTGAAAAGTTGGCACAGTTCAAGCAAATCCTTACGGATATGAAAAAAGGCTACCAAATCATCAGTTCGGGCTATTCCACTATCAAGGATTTGTCCCAAGGCAATTTCAGCCTGCACAAAACATTCTTGGATGGGCTCATGCTGGTAAGCCCAACGGTCAGGAAATACAAACGGGTAGCGGACATCATCAATAACCAGATATTATTGGTAAAGGAGTACAAGACTGCCTTTAACCGCTACAAGCAGGACGGCAATTTCGACCCAAAGGAAATAGATTATTTGGGTAAGGTGTACAGCAACCTGTTCAATAAAAGCCTTGATGACCTTGATGAACTCACGATGGTAATGACCGATAGCAAGTTGCGGATGTCGGATGATGAACGGCTCGAAGCAGTGGACAGGATACATGGCAACATGCAGGACAAGCTGCTGTTCCTGCGGCACTTCAACAATAACACAACGGTACTGGCCGTGCAACGGGCAAGGGAAAGGAAGGATGCCGTTACCATGAAAAAAATCTATGGCATAAACTATTAAAACCAACCAAAATGCAAAAGTGGAAAAGAGCTGCATGTATTGCAGCAGTGATGATGTTACTGCCCAGTTTCCTGTGGGCACAGGGTATTGCAAATGAAATGAACAGCTTGCATGGCGTACTCGACCAGTTGTATGACGAGATGATGCCTTTGTGCAGCAGGTTGATCGGTGTCGGCCAAGGCATTGCAGGGTTTGCGGCTACATGGTACATTGCTTCCCGTGTATGGCGGCATATTGCCAATGCCGAACCAATAGATTTCTATCCATTGTTCCGCCCGTTCGTCATTGGGTTTGCGGTGATGATATTCCCATCTGTACTTGGGCTAATTAATGGCATTATGAAGCCTACCGTAACGGCAACTGCTGAAATGGTCAAGGATTCCGACAAGGCCATTACTGAACTGCTCAAGCAAAAAGAAGCAGCCATTAAAAAGACAGATACATGGCAGATGTATGTAGGTGAATCCGGTAGTGGAGACAGGGACAAATGGTACAAATATACCCATCCCGATGACCCTACTGGAAGCAATGAGGGCTTATTTGAAAGTGTTGGGAACGACATCAAGTTTGCCATGGCAAAAGCCTCCTACAATTTCCGCAACTCCGTCAAGGAATGGATGAGCGAGGTATTGCGGGTACTGTACGAAGCCGCAGCTCTCTGCATCAATACCTTACGGACATTCAATTTGATTGTACTTGCCATATTGGGGCCATTGGTGTTTGGGATAGCCGTGTTTGATGGTTTCCAGCATACCCTTACCGTATGGCTGGCACGTTATATCAACTACTTCCTCTGGCTGCCAGTGGCAAATATTTTCGGCTCCATTATCGGTAAGATACAGGAGAAAATGCTGCAACTGGATATTGGTCAGGTGCAGTCCTCCGGTGACACTTTTTTCAGTTCAACGGATGTCGCCTATCTCGTCTTCATGATCATCGGCATCGTAGGGTATTTCACGGTGCCATCTGTTGCCAACTATATCGTCAATGCAGGCGGTGGCAGTGCAATGGTGCAGAAAGTGACCAGTCTTTTCAGCAATACTTCAAGGGGCGCCATCAATACCATGTCCTCCGGTGCTGGCATGGCTGTGGATGCCATGGGCGGTGCAGCGGGAAGGATGAGCAGCAGCATGGGCAGCTACGGCGCAAATTCAGGCTATTTCAACGAAGGGGATGCAGGGAAATCCGGTTACATGCAGGACAAGCTATCGGGCAAATCCTGAACCGCTCCATCACTTATTGACAATTTAAAAAACATCAGCTATGTTCAAAAAAATGCAAAATATAGATACCTCTTTTAGGCATATCCGGAGGTTTACCATTGTGGTGGTCATTGCGTGTGCCATTATCAGTTGCTTCGCCTTGTACAAGAGTTTCAGGTTGGTATATGAGATGCAGGGCAAGGTCTATATACTCGCCAATGGCAAGGCATTGGAAGCCTACGCATCTGACCGCAAGGACAATATCCCTGTTGAAGCAAAAGACCATGTCAAGAACTTCCACCAATATTTCTTCACGCTTGATCCTGATGAGAAAGTGATACAGGCAAACATTACCAAGGCACTGTACCTCGCAGACGGCTCGGCAAAGCGTGAATACGACAACCTGAAAGAACAGGGGTACTATGCCAACGTAATAGCTGGCAATATCAGTCAGGAAATCAAAGTGGACAGTACAAGCCTCAATATCGATTCCTACCCGTTCTTTTTCCGCTGCTATGCTACCCAACATATCATCCGCACCACCAGCACGGTTACCCGTAGCCTTATCACAGAAGGGTACTTACGCAATGTTGGCCGCTCTGACAACAACCCCCACGGTTTCCTGATAGAACGGTGGACGACCATTGACAACAAAGATTTAAAAACCGAAAACCGCTAGGCCATGTTATCCATTTTCAGGACAAATAAGAAACAAAAAACTGCGAGGGAGAACATGCCCCAGGACAGGATAGCAAAGACTATTGTTGCTTGGTGCCTCCGTTGGCAACAACGCTGGGCAAGCTTCATGCAGCAGCAAACGGAACGTTTATCGGGGAATGGCAAGTTGGTCATGTTGGTATTGTTCTGCCTTTTTACAGGTAGCCTTAGCATCTACCTGTGTGCTAGTAACCTGATAGGCAAGCCTTCTGCTGCCATCCCCCTAACACCTATCAAGACCTCCTTGTCTCAGGGAAAATCGGGTGATGAAAACACAAAGTCCTCAGTAAGCATCACTAGGCATGAATACCTGCGGATAAAGCGTTTCAGGGACTATATGGACAGCCTTGCAAGGAGCCCTTCTGGCAAATTGGTTTATCAGGATATTATAGCACATCGCCCGGGCCTAATGGACAGTGTTGCGCTCGTTGAAAAAATTTATTTATCACAATCAAAAAAATAAATCATGGAACAGAAAACACATTCACAGAAATTCCTGCGGCAACGCAGGTTCCTTTTGGTACTGCCGCTTTTGGTACTGCCTTTTATGACCCTCATATTCTGGTCATTGGGTGGCGGGAAAACAGATACTGCATCTGCACAGGATATTAAAAAAGGGTTCAACATGCAATTGCCAGGTGCCAACCTCAAGGATGACAAGCCATTGGACAAGCTCAGTTACTATGAGAAAGCTACCTCTGATTCGCTCAAGCTACAGCAGCTTCTGAAAAATGACCCCAATTATCGGCTAGGGCTTGATACGGGTATAGTTTTGGGCGGATTGGACACGCCGTTATTCAGGGGCAATTATGGCGCAGGAAAAAGGAACACCAACAGTGGTCTTGGCAAGACAGACCCCAACGAAGCAAAAGTGTACCGTAAACTGGCAGAACTGAACGATGCCCTTAACAAACCTGCCATACAATCGACCAATACAGGAGGTAATGCTACAATTTCCAATAGTGCATCCAATAGCACTGTAAGCAGCAGCGATGTTGACAGATTGGAGCAGATGATGGTTGCCATGAACCAGAAAGATGGTGCTGACCCTGAAATGCAGCAACTGGGTGGTATGCTTGAAAAAATACTGGACATCCAGCACCCTGACCGTGTACAGGAACGCATCAAACAAAACTCTGAATCCAATAAAGGCCAAGTGTTTCCTGTTGCGGTAAACCCACACAATGATGCCGTTTCCCTATTGGACAACCAGACCGTTACTAAGCCACTATCAGATACTGGCAATTATGTTGGTGTACGGCACAACGGCTTCTATTCATTGGATAATATGATGGATGCAAGCAATAACCAAAATGCCATTGAAGCGGTCATCCATGAAACCCAGACCTTAGTAAATGGTTCCACTGTCAAGCTGCGGCTGGTAAACGACATCTACATTAATGGTGTGCTGATACCCAAGAACAATTTTGTTTACGGCACGGCACAACTTAATGGGGAAAGGCTGGGCATCAAGGTCAACAGTATCCGTTATGGCAGTTCCCTTTTCCCTGTTCAGCTTCAGGTATATGACCTTGACGGGATGGATGGCATTTATATCCCTGGTGCTATTTCCCGTGATGTTGCCAAGGAATCTGCCGACCGTTCATTGCAGGGTATCGGCTACACCTCTTTGGATCCGTCCATTGGTGCACAAGCCGCCAGTGCTGGTATCGAAGCCGCCAAAACGCTGTTCAGCAAAAAAGTAAAACTTATCAAAGTATCTGTAAAAGCAGGTTACAAAGTATTGCTTCAAGATGAAAAGCAAAAGCAGAAAAATTAAACCATACACAATCTCAAACAAAAATTAATCATTTTTAAAAATTCCCAAGTATGAAAAAGATATGTGCAGTAATGATAACAGGGATTATTATTTTACTAATGAACATTCAGGCATCCGCACAAACAGAAATGCCCATAACAAAAGATTCGGTGATTGCACCTTATACAATAGCGGTCACCTATTACAAAACAACCAATCTTGTTTTCCCCTATGCCATCAAAAGCGTGGACAGGGGCAGCAAGGACATACTTGCACAAAAAGCAAAAGGCGTTGAAAATGTGCTTCAGGTAAAGGCTGCCCTTGACAGTTTTGCTGAGACAAACCTTACCGTGATCACTACCGATGGCAACCTCTATTCGTTTATAGTTGGCTACAGTGATACGCCCATGCACCTGAATATTGTTTTCCAAAAACAGGGCACTACGAAAGTGGAATTCAGCGAACAGAAAGACCATACAAAGGAACTGTACGACCTGTCAAAAAAGGTCATGGAAAAAAAGAAAACATTCCTGCACCGAAAAGATAAACATGGGGACATGAAGCTGAAACTGGTTGGCCTTTATATATCCAATGATGTTTTCTATTTCAAGTTCTTTATCAACAATAGGTCGAATGTCAGTTATGATATGGATGCCATAAGGTTCTCGGTAAAGGACAAGCAAAAAGCCAAGCGTACAGCCTCACAGGAAACGGAACTGCAGCCACTGTATTATTACGGCGAAACAGGAACCGTAGCCGGAAAGCACCAGCAGTATTTTGTTGTTGCAGTTCCAAAACTCACCTTGCCCGATAACAAATACCTTGATGTACACATCATCGAAAAGGGCGGCGGTAGGGACCTGCAACTGAAACTGAAGAACAAGCATATCATGAAGGCAAAGCTGATTTTATGACAGACGACCATGCAATAGCAGATGAAGTGCTGGACCTCGTAAACATTGCACTTTCGAAGGGCGAACATTGGATGGCGTACAACCGTTCACTGTACTTCATAGACAAAACGGATGTGTATTTTTTCAGCGACGGTGGCGATGCCGAACAGTTTGCAAGGGACAATATCAGTGACAGGGACAGTTTCCATGTCCTGCATTTCAATGGCGTAGAAGATGTTCTAAAACAAGTGCCTTATGGCAAAGCATTGGCAGAAACAGAACAGTATCAATTGAATCAAAGGGATGTTGATGCCAACCCATTGTTCAACAGGGAAGGCAATGCGTTCACGGATGCATTGATCGACCATATCGAAGAACAGCAGCAAACAAATATTTTATCATTATCAAATCAAAAAATCATGAACCAGAAAAATTTCGATTACCTGAAGGACCAGGTAAAGTTCACAGGCTTTGGTGAAGGCCTTGAAAATGAACTGAAGGGAAAAATAGAAAAGCAGTCACCGGATTTCCAGATTGCCCATAAAGCAAAATTTGGCAACGATGATGTATCGGCTGTCCTGCATTTCAAAAAGTCCACCGAGACGGACATGTACTTCTTCAACCGTTATGATGTTTCATTGAAACCCGAACAATCTAAGGAAGATATGTCACAGACCTTCTATATCAACAAGGGCAGTAACATTACATTGAAAGAGGCCTACAACCTGATGAACGGCAGGGCAGTGAACAAGGAACTCACGAACAGGGAAGACCAAGTGTACAATGCATGGGTGCAACTCGATTTCAAGGAGACCGATGCACATGCCAATTACAAGATGAAACAGTTCCATGAGAACTATGGGTACGACATTCATGCTGTGCTGGATAAACATCCTATCAAGGAACTGTCCAATGAACAGGACAGGACAAGGTTGGTGGAGTCCCTGCAAAAAGGCAACCGCCAATCTGTAACATTCATAAAGGATGGCAATGAGCAGAAACAGTTCATTGAAGCCAATCCGCAGTTCAAGACCATCAATATCTATGACAGCAACATGCAGCGCATCAGCAATAAACAGGGACAGGATGAAAAACAGGGCAATAGTGAAAGGCAATCATCAAAGCAAAATGCCAAGGAGAAACAAAGTGGTGCGGATGATAGCGATGGTGCACCAAAGGCTTCGAACAAAAGAAGGGAAAGACAAAAAAATTCAATTGGTGGTTAAGAAGAATGACAGTCAGCAGTAAAATGGAAAAGTTACAGCCACTATCGGATTTTTTCAATGCTATTGCGGGCGACCCCCGCATTAGCATTACCCATATTGGTATCTATGCTGCCCTGCTTCAACACTGGAAGGAACACCAGTTTCAGAACCCTGTCAGTGCCTTCAGCTATGAGATCATGCTGCTTGCCAAAATTTCTGCAAGCACGACCTACCACAAATGTGTGAAGGATCTGAACGATTATGGTTATATCAGGTATGTGCCTTCCTTTAAAAAGAACCAAGGAAGTAAGGTCTATTTCAATGTACTTGATTGAAAGAAAAGATTATTTATTAAGAAAATAGAGGAAGCCCGTAAGGGCTTTCTCTGTCAATACGGGAGGTGTGTAATGGAAAAAGCAGTGGAAAGGATATCCTCCGAAAAGGCAATGGAAATCCTGAAAGGCCATGGAATAGAGGTCAGTTTGGAGGAAGCAAAATGCATCTTGGAATTCTTGCGCCTAATTGCAGGCATCGTGGTCGAAAACCATTTAAAAAAAGCGGGTTAAAATTTATGCTGGATACTTTGATTTGCTAAAAAGATTAGTTAACTTGCCTTTGTAGATGTTGCAAGGGCAGCGTAGAAACCTTTTCAAGTATTAACCAAAAGAGCAGACCATGAAAATAGCCGATTTATATATCCGGGTTAGCACGGACGAACAAGCGGACAAAGGGTATTCCCAAAGGAGCCAGGAGGAACTGTTGCGCAAGTATTGTGGTATCAACAATATTTCTATCAGGAATGTGATATTTGAGGACCATTCAGCCAAGACTTTTTTACGCCCCAAATGGAAGGCTTACCTTTTGGAATTGAAAAAGCACAAAGGAAAGGCTGACCTTGTACTGTTTTTGAAGTGGGACAGGTTCAGCCGGAATGCGGGCGATGCCTACCAGATGATAAATACCCTGCGCAAGCTGGGCGTGGAGCCACAGGCCATAGAGCAGCCACTGGATCTTTCCATACCTGAAAATAAAATGATGCTAGCCTTTTATTTGGCAGCCCCGGAGGTGGAGAACGACAGGCGTGCCCTGAACGTGATACATGGTATGCGCCGGGCAAGGAAAGAGGGCAGGTACATGGGGCTTGCACCCATCGGTTACGTGAATAGGACGGATGAAGCTGGCAGGAAGTATATTGCCCTAGAAGAACCACAGGCAGGGATACTAAAGTGGGCATTTGAAGAAATCGCCAAAGCAGTGTACAACACGGAACAGGTGTACAAGATGGCCAAATTAAAAGGTTTTACTGGCACAAAGAGCCTATTTTGGTTTGCAATCCGCAACCCAGTTTACTGCGGCAAGATCTTCCTTCCCAAATACAAGGACGATGAGAGCCGTTTTGTAAAGGGGCTTCATGAGCCTTTAATAGAGGAGGCCTTGTTCCATGAGGTTCAGGACGTACTGGACGGCAGGAAAAGGAACGAGTACAAATTAAAATTCTTCTCCAATGCTATGTTGCCTTTAAGGGGTTTCCTAACATGCCCAAAATGCGGCAAGATTTTAACTGGCAGTGCATCAAAAGGGCATACCAAACACTATTCCTACTACCATTGTTTCAATGGCTGCAATTTCAGGCATAGGGCAGATGATGTGAACGTCCAGTTTGAGCATGAGATAAAAAAGTACATACCTAATCCAGAATTGGCAGATTTGTACAAGATTGTGCTAGAAGAAGCTTGGGAGAAGCAGGCCAACAATATGCAGGATGACCGAAAACAATTGTTGAAACAAATTAAGGAACTGGAAGGCAAGCTGTCATATATCAGGGATTTGCTATCTTCCAAACAGATTGAACCGGAAGATTTCAGGGAAATGAAATCCGACTATACCGCCAAGTTGGAAAAATTGGAATCCAAGCTCCAAGCATGTAAAAACGATACAGTGGACATTAAGGACTTATTGGACAAAGGATTAAGGCAACTCGTTCAATTGGATACCACGTATGAAATTGCTGATATAGAAAAGAAACGTGAGGTAATTAGTTCGATGTTCCCCGAAAAAATGCATTTTGAAAATAATGTACTTCGAACTGGCAGGATCAACGAGGCTGTTAGGCTGATTTGCTTACTGGACAAGGGTTTCAGAGGAAATAAAAAAGGACAAAATGGGGATTATTCCATTTTGTCCTCTCAAGTCGGGAAGACAGGATTCGAACCTGCGACCACATGACCCCCAGCCATGTACGCTACCGGGCTGCGCTACTTCCCGAACCGGGCCAAGCAGATTTGCTTGGCGGATGGCAAATATAGGCCTCAAAAGAAATTTTCAGGCTATATTGCACAAAATTTTCAACGCCCACATGAAGATTCTTCTCAGGAAAGTTTCCATTGCTGATGCTCAGTCCCCATATAATGGCCAGGTTAAGGATATTTTGATTGAAAATGGAACAATTACCACAATTGCTGATGGTTTGGAGGATAACAAGGGGGAAGTAACCGTTGTTGCTGAAAAGGATGCCATTGTTTCCCCTGGTTGGGTAGACGGTTTTTCCCATTTCAATGATCCCGGCTTCGAATTCAAGGAAACCCTGGAAACAGGGGCAGCCGCAGCAGCGGCGGGTGGGTACACGGATGTGTTTGTGCTACCGAATACCAGCCCCATTGTACAGAGCAAGACGCAGGTGGAATATATTGTGGGGCGGTCCAAACCATTGCCTGTAAATATCCATCCACTTGGTGCCATCACCAAAAATACGGAGGGCCATGAACTGGCCGAAATGTACGATATGCAGGCCAGTGGCGCCATTGCCTTCAGTGATGGCTTGAACCCCTTACAAACCTCGGGGCTCTTGCTGAAGGCCCTGCAATATGTAAAGGCCTTTGATGGGGTGATTGTACAAATGCCCATAGATACCAGCATTGGCAAGTTTGGGTTGATGAATGAGGGCATTGTATCCACCCGGATGGGCCTGCCGGGCATACCCATGATGGGCGAGGAATTGATCGTGGCAAGGGACATCAAATTGGCCAGGTATGCCGGATCAAAGCTTCATTTTACGGGCGTTAGTTCACCCAAATCCTTGGAATATATCAAAAGGGCAAAGGATGCCGGACTTTCCGTTACCTGCTCGGTTACCCCTTACCACCTGTTTTTCTGCGATGAGGATGTACAGGGCTATAATACCAATTTAAAGGTGAACCCTCCCTTGCGTACGAGGGAAGCGATGATGCTGTTAAGGGAGGCCGTTTTGGATGGCACCATTGACTGCATTGCCAGCCACCACCTGCCGCATGACTGGGACAATAAAGTGTGTGAATTCGAATATGCCAAATACGGGATGATCGGCCTGCAAACTGCTTATGCTGCGGTGAACCACTCATTGCCACAATTGGGCACTGAACAAATAGTGCAGTTGTTTGGTGGCAATGCCTGTAAGATTTTCGGCTTGCAGCCTACTACTATTGCCGAAGGTTGCACCGCATCCCTGACCATTTTTAATAGGAACGGGAACACCCGCCTAGCAAAGGAGAACAATAAAAGCCGGTCCATCAACTCCCCTTTCCTTGATATGGAACTGACGGGCAAGGTCATGGGCACCATTAACAAAGGAACAATCACCTTAAACTAAAAACAATTACCATGAAAGTTAAGATAGTAAACGAAGGCCTGAAATATGGCGCCATCTGCGGCATCCTTGCTTTGCTGCTGATGTTCGGCTCCTGGAGTATGGGGCTGAGCACATTTGTTTCCGTGCAGTTCATTGGGGCTTTTGTACCCTATATGATTGCGATCCTGCTGATTGCTGGCTTCCAATTAAGGAAACAGAATGAGGGGGTGCTGCCTTTTTCGGAAGCCCTGAAATTCTCCTTTCTATCCTATGTGATTGCTGCCATCATTACGGCCATTGGTACCTATATCCTGTTCAATTTTATTGACAAGGACCTGACCGTTAAAACACTCCAGGTGAGCCTGGAAAAAACAAGGGCCTTCATGGAAAAAATGGGTGCCAGCCAGGAAGACATACAAAAGGCCATGGCAAAGCAGGACCCCTCCAAACAGGACACTGGTTTTGGAAGGGTGCTATTGGGCACGGGCCTTGGCCTAATTTGGGATTTCGTTAAGGCATTATTGATTACCCTTGTTATCAGGAAGGAAGAAAAATTTGATATGTAACCATTATGGACATTTCCATCATCATACCATTGTACAACGAAGACGAGTCCTTGCCGGAACTGAGCGAGTGGATTGCCCGTGTGGTGACGCAAAATAGCTTCTCCTATGAAGTCATCATGATTGATGATGGCAGTACGGACAATAGCTGGAACGTTATTGAAAGCATTGCTGCTTCCAATAACCATGTCAAGGGCATCAAGTTCCAGCGGAACTATGGTAAGAGTGCGGCCCTGAACGAGGGCTTCAAGGCTGCCAAGGGCGATGTGGTGATTACCATGGATGCAGATATGCAGGACAGCCCGGATGAAATTCCTGCACTGTACAAAATGGTGGTGGAAGGTGGTTACGATATAGTTAGTGGCTGGAAACAGAAACGTTATGACCCGCTTACCAAAACAATCCCCACGAAGTTCTTCAATGCGGTTACCCGCTGGAGAAGTGGCATACAACTGCATGATTTCAATTGCGGGCTGAAAGCCTACCGCAACAAAGTGGTGAAGAGCATTGAAGTATATGGGGAGATGCACCGTTACATTCCTGTTATTGCCAAATGGGCGGGCTTCAGGAAAATAGGTGAGAAAGTGGTGGAACACCGCTCCAGGAAATATGGGGTGACCAAATTTGGGTGGGAACGTTTCATCAATGGTTTCCTGGACCTGGCCACCATCAGCTTCGTGAGCAAGTTCGGCAAGAGCCCCATGCATTTTTTTGGGTTATATGGTACCCTTTGCTTCATGTTGGGTTTTATCATGAGCGTGTACATGGTGGTAGCCAAGTTTGTGTACATTGATTATTCATTGACCAATAAACCTGTATTCTACATCGCATTAACGGTAATGGTGATTGGTATGCAAATGTTCCTTGCAGGTTTCATTGCAGAACTGCTGGCAAGGAATGCACCGGAGAGGAATGCTTATTTGATTGAAAAGAAATTAGGTGTGTGAGGTACTGGATGATTGGAGTTCGAACAAGGCTGATGTAACCAACTTCACCAACATATGTTGCTACACAAAGCAACCAGCATTGAAGTTGGCCTACTTTTGAACTTTGGTAAAAAGCCCACATTCAAAAAGAAAGATATTCACTAACGACAATAAATAACTGATGTTACGCAAAGATTGTGGGAATAATGTCAGCCTGAGGCCCTCGAAGGCAATCTGGTTTCCAA
>JAHEZD010000090.1 GCA_023251255.1 Chitinophagaceae bacterium | reverse complement strand
GCATGATAGCACCGCTGGTAAACTATACGATAAGAGGAGCGATATGGTACCAAGGAGAAGGTAACACCGGAAAGGAAAGGTCATTGGAATACAGAAAGTTATTGCCAGTGATGATAAAGGAATGGCGGGACGAATGGCATCAGGGGAATTTCCCCTTCTTGATAGTGCAGCTTGCAAACTATATGCAGCCGCCAATACAACCAGATGAAAGTAATTGGGCAATGCTTAGGGAATCCCAATCCATTGTTGCCTCTTCCGAACCCAAATGTGGGATGGCTGTCGCCATTGACATCGGGGATGCAAATGATATACATCCCACTAATAAAAAAGACGTGGGCAGTAGGCTTGCTTTGGCAGCAGGAAAAATTGTTTACCATGACAACTCAGTCGTATATGCAGGGCCTACCTATAAGTCCATGAAAATGGATGGCAATAGAATAGTCCTGTCATTTAAGAACATAGGCAGTGGGCTTTTGGCCAAAGAGGGGGGCTTGAAACAATTTGCTATTGCAGGTGAAGACAGGAAATTTATATGGGCCGATGCAAAAATAGAAGGCGACAAAGTGGTTGTTTGGAGCGATAAAATACCAGCTCCCATTGCAGTACGTTATGCTTGGTCCGATAACCCGCAAGGTTGCAACCTCTATAATAAGGACGGCCTTCCTGCTCCACCTTTCAGAACAGATGATTGGATAAAATAAAATGAACAACAAATGAAAAAATGTATTTCCCTAATGGCTTTGCTATTGCCTGTATGTCTCTTGTCCCAAGATGTGAAGACAGGAACAAAAATATCCAGGTTGCTGCAAACAATGACCGTGGAAGAAAAAGTGGGGCAGATGGCACAGGTGGCTGTTGATGAGATAGGCTCGGTAGATCCTGTTACAAAAATATTTTCCATCGATAGTGCAAAACTGTATGATGTGCTGGTAAGGCATAAGATTGGGTCTATTTTAAATACACCATCCAATGCATTGCTCAATGTATCCCAATGGAACAACTTGATTAACGCCATTCAGGATGCTGCAAAGAAAACAAGGCTCTCCATACCTGTCATCTATGGGCTTGACGATATACATGGGGTGAATTTTGTGGATGGCTTTACCTCATTTCCACAACAGATAGCGCAGGCCGCTACATGGAACAGGCAACTGGCCAATAACTGCGGCATCATCACGGCATACGAAAGCCGCGCACTGGGCGTTCCATGGAGCTTCTCACCAGTGATGGACCTTGGTACAAACCCTACATGGCCCCGGTTATGGGAGACCTATGGGGAAGACCCATTCCTTTCTGGGGAAATGGGAAGTTCCTTTATAAAAGGGATGCAGGCACCGTTGGGCAGTAAGGAAAAAATTGCGGTAAGCATCAAACATTTCATGGGTTACTCCGATCCCAAATATGGCAAGGACCGTACAAATGCCTGGATACCCGAGCCCTATCTAAGGGAGTACCATCTGCCTTCTTTTGCGGCTGCCATAAAAGCAGGAGCAAGAACCGTTATGGTGAATTCTGCACTCATAAACGGTGTACCAAGTCACATGAACAAACATCTGCTAACTGGCATCCTGAAAGGAGAGTTGGGTTTTACGGGCTTTGTGGTTACGGATTGGCAAGATGTAGAAAACATAAGGAAGCGTGACAAGATTGCAAAGGACAACAAGGAGGCGTTGATGTTCTGCATCAATGCAGGTATTGATATGTCCATGATTCCGCACAACTACAAAGAGTTCTGCAATGACCTTATAAATTTGGTTAAAGAGGGAAGAGTTTCAATGAACAGAATAGACGATGCTGTTAGTAGGATATTGCGTGTTAAGTATGAACTTGGGCTATTCGGAACACCAATAACAGTTGCTGCTCAATACCCAAAATTTGGCAGTGAGGAATTTAGCCAGGCCGCTTATAATACAGCCGCTGAATCCATTACGCTACTAAAAAACAAAAAAAACATTCTCCCTATTTCAAGAAATGCTAAGCTACTTGTTACGGGCCCCAATGCCAATACCATGAGACCATTGAACGGCGGTTGGACATATACCTGGCAAGGGGACAAAACAGATGAACACGCAAGCAGGTACAATACAATATTGGAAGCAGCCTCTAAGAAATGGGGTGGCCAGCATGTGTACTTCAGCGAAGGGGTAGCCTACAAAATGAAGGGGAAATATTGGGAAGATTCAATCGTAAACATAGACGAAGTAGTAAGAGCAGCAGGGGCAGTTGATTATATCTTGTTGTGTATTGGCGAGAACAGCTATACAGAAACCCCAGGTAATACCAGCGACCTGAACCTGTCTGAGAACCAGCTATTGCTTGCCAATGCCGTGTTGAAAACAGGGAAGCCAGTCATTGTGGTATTGAACGAAGGAAGGCCACGCATCATCAGCAAAATAGAAACGGGTTCCTCCGCCATCCTGCATACTTATCTACCGGGCAACTACGGTGCAGATGCACTGGTGGACATTCTGGATGGAACGGTCAATCCGAGTGGCAAGCTACCTTATACCTATCCACGTTATACCAATGCCCTAACACCGTATATCCATAAACCTTCGGATTATATTGCCAATCCACAAGGGGAATATGATTATACCGCAGACTTCGACCCATTGTTTGAATTTGGTTCCGGGCTGTCCTATACCAGCTTTGAATACAGTGACCTGAAAATCGACAAACAATCCGTAACACCCAATGATATTGTTACCATTACTGTATCCATCAAGAATACAGGCAACAGAGAAGGCAAGCAGGTTGTGCAATTGTTTGTAAGCGATTTGCTTGCTTCCATAACGCCCGATACCAAACGTTTACGGGGGTTTGATAAAATAAACTTGAAACCCGGCGAAATGGGAACTGTTCAATTTAGATTGCCAATAAAGGAACTGGCATTCGTAAACGTGGACAATAAAAAGCAATTGGAAAAGGGCGACTTCAAAGTGGAAATAGGTACACTTTCAGCAATACTCAATTTGACCGAGGCAAAGGTTTTTTAAATAAAGAGCAATAACGAGTTAGCAAATAGGTATTGCGATACTGGCCACGACAAAAAGTATAAATAGCTCACACCAAGGAATGCATGTTTTAAAAAGTAAAAAATGAAACACATAAACAGCTATATATTTTTAATGCTACTTGCTTTTGCAAGTTGCAACTGCTTTGCACAAAACACTACTGCGAACGACAATAAAGAGCATACTTTTCTTTACAAAAAACAATTAAACCCAAACCCTGCATTCAATGGAATAAAGCAACGTGCATGGTGGAAGGAAGATATTGTTTACCAGATATACCCGCGCAGTTTTAAGGATAGTGATGGGGACGGCATTGGTGACATAAAGGGAATTATTTCAAAGTTGGACTATCTTAAAAGCCTGGGCATTGGTATTGTATGGCTCAGCCCTTGCTTTGCTTCGCCCAACGATGACAATGGCTATGATATAAGCAATTACAAGGCCATCATGAAAGAGTTTGGTACTATGCAGGATTTTGACAATATGCTGAAGGGCATGCACGACAGGGGCATAAAACTGGTGCTTGACCTGGTAGCAAACCATAGCAGCGACGAGCATGAATGGTTCAAGCAGTCACGCAGTTCGCGTACCAATCCATACCGTGAGTACTATCATTGGTGGCCCGCAGAAAGAGGCAAGCCAGCGCACCGTTGGAGTTTCTTTGATGTGAACGAAGATGCATGGAAATACGATAGCCTTACCAATGCCTACTACCTGCACTATTTCTCCCAGAAACAACCGGACCTTAATTGGGAAAACCCGAAATTGCGGCAGGAGATTTACAGTATCATGCGGTTCTGGTTCGATAAAGGAGTGGATGGTTTCAGGATGGATGTAATACCATATATATCCAAGGACACATCATTTCCTCCAATACCAAAATCATTCAATGGTGACTATGTGGGCTACTATTCCTACGGTCCTCACCTGCATGACTACCTGCAGGAAATGAACAAGGAAGTATTGTGCAAGTATGACATCACAACAGTTGCCGAAGGCATAGGCGTAAATGCAGATAGGGTACAGCTATTTGTGGCACCTGAACGGAATGAACTGCAAATGCTCTATCAAGGCGAGGCATTGGGCAATGGCATGTTGCCCAGGGAATTCAAGAAATTGGATCCCAAGGGGTACAGTCTCCCTGTATTGAAAAAAGTGTACACAAAATGGGACAGCATTTTTGCCCTAAAAGGTTGGAATACCATTTTCTTGGCCAATCACGACCAGCCACGGATGGTCACCCGCTGGGGCAATGACAATGATCAGTATAGGGAACTGTCTTCGAAGTTGTTGACCACTTTCATAATGAGCATGCGGGGTACAGCTTATTATTACAATGGCGACGAATTGGGCATGAGCAATATAAAGTTTGACAGCATAGGAGACTATAAGGACATCGAATCAATAAACAGGTATAAGTTCCTGCAGAAAACTGGTGGGGACCTCCAGGGGTTTATTGAAGCACAGAAGATGACTGCAAGGGACAATAGCCGCACACCGATGCAATGGGATAATCAAAAAAACGCTGGGTTCAGTAGCGGCACCCCTTGGCTAAAAGTGAACAGCAATTATACATGGGTAAATGTTGACAGTGAAAACAAGGATGCGCATAGTGTATTGAATTATTGTAGAAAAATGGTACAGCTACATAAAAGTTCACCTGCATTGATATATGGCCAATACCAGGTCTACGATATTGATGACCCGTTTGTATATGCATATACCCGCACCCAGGGCAAGGAGCGGATGTTGATAGTACTCAACTTCTCCAACAAGGTGGTGGATTATCAAATAAATAGTTCCGTGCTTTATAAAGGGATGAAAGAAAGAATAAATAATTATTCATCTACCACAATTAAAGGGCGTACTGTTACATTAAAACCTTGGCAGGCCATTATTTACCAGTTGTTCTGATGGTAGCTTCTAAGTAGCATCTTTACTGTAGGGTTTTAATAAAGGTTGGTACCAGCAAATGCATAAATGGATTATGCCTTCCTGCTTATTGGTGGAGGGGTTTTGGGTGCGTATTTTTCATGGTCGCTCTGTTAATGTGATAATTAAGGAGCCAACATATTGCAGCGCGTTTGTTGAGTAGGATATTCTTCTGGATTTGGATACGGTACCCTTTAACATTAGAACGCCTGCAAAGCAATTTTTGCAGGCGCTTTAATAGTTTGCATAAAAATATCCATTCTTGAAGGCTTCCTAAATACCGGTATGGCAATTCAAGGCAGCAGCCACTTTGATAGCAAACGGCTAGCTAATTTATTTTACCATAAACCTTACCACCAAAAAGGCTTTGTCCATCACTACCGCCATGTTCTGGATAGTAAGTGCCCAATCTTTCATGGCCGCAGAGGGCCCGGTGAGTGAAAATAGTTTCAGGCCACCAATCTTTATGCTTTCGTTGAAACTGTCCTCATTCAATAGGAAGGTTTCATTGTTGGCATCAGAGATAAGGTACACATCGGACACGGTTAATGATGCAGGGGCATGCATGGCATAGAATGGCATGAAATCCTGCACCTTGTTCAGTTCCATGGTATGGTCGCCATTACTGTCCTTGACGGTTGTAGCTTTGTGCCACTCTGTTGGCAGGTCGTGTTTCAGGTCAATGATTGTAAACAGGCCCTCCCGCTGTGCAAGGTCTTCTGTGCTTTTCATGAAATGGGCCAGGTTGGCCGATGCTGCTTTCTTCAACCTATCACCTCCTTCGGCCGCCGTATAGCGGATATGCACCACCACTTCGGAAATGCTGCCATAGTCGAACTGGCGGAAGCTGGGCAGTTCCAAACGCCATTTACTGATGGTACCAGCACCTTCAAAAGGTAGGTAACGTTCGTCCTTGAAATTGAGTTCAAACATACCGCTGTCGTTTTGACCTGAACTTGCTGCAATGGCGCCAATGGGCACAATGAAACTATTGAACCTTTCGTCTGCCTCTTCCGTTTTTTCCGGGTAATTATTGGGGATGGAGGAGTTCCTGAACCTGCTCTCCAGCAAGCGTAGGGTGGCATTGATACCCGTGTAGGGCCCTGCGATGCATGGAATGGAGATGGACACGGACTTGATACGGCGTTTATAGTGCCCGGGATAATCCATATCAAACAGGATTTCTGACAGGGCAAATTCGCACTTACCGGTTTCTTTCAGTTCAAGCAGTGCCAATGGATTGATCTGGCGTAGGGATACGTGTTTAGTAATCTCGTAATCATAGCCCCTGTTCTCCTGGTAGGCAGCTTCCAGTTGTTTCAGGCCCACATACAATTGTTCCCCGGCCAAGAGGCCATCATGCCCTGCGTCCCAGTAACCGCCCTGTATAAAAGCAGTGCTGCTTAAGCCACGCTCAAAGCGGTAGGTTTTTTCTGCTTTTTTAGCAAGATCATAGGCCAGGCTATATACTTGGTGGTACAGTGTTTTGAGGTTGCCCCGCATCCAGGTATAGAGTTCCTCATTGCTGTATTTATTCTTCAAAAACTCTTCTACTTCTTGGCTATTGTCTATTTGCTTTTGCTGATTGGTGATTTCCTGGTTGGCAATGGCTATCCTGATCTGTTGCGACACAATTTGCTTGTCAATCTGCTTGATTTCATAGCCTGCGGCGTTGGCCTGCATGGTACGCTCCTGCAGGGCGCGTTTGAAGCCAGCTTTTTTGCCTGCACTGGTGGAAGCATAGCTATGCTTGGAAGCATCTGTTTGCATCCATCTGGCAATGGCCTGTGTTACGTGACCAAGGTTAGGCCCGCCCCATTGCATTTGACCACCTACGCCAATTGGGGTGGCACATACCCCAATGGTGGGGATGGCATGGAAGATGCTGGCCAATGATTCTATTTTTCCAATAGTGTCCTGCATGTCCTGTGCATTGCCTGCTTCGGTCATGTCCTCTTTTTCAAAAGAGATCAGTTTCAGTCCGCTGTCGCCATCAATCGTTTCAATAGCATTGGCAAATTCCGAGAAGTCGGTATCCAGTCCCGGTACCTTGCCTGCATCTTCGCCAATCAGTTGCAGGTAGTATTTCATCCTGTGTTCGGGCGACTTGCGGTTCTGCAGCAAACCATCCATGGCTTTTTCGGCTTCTTCCACCTGCTTTTTCTTGATTTCCATCAGCAGGGTCTGCATGGTGTTTTCGTGCTTTGCCCTGATGAGGGAGATGGTTTCATTGTCCTTTTTCTCAATGGCCGATAGCATGGCCCCACCGAGTGACTTAAGCTCATTGCAAAGTTCCAAAGCCTTTTGCAGCAGGTAATAGAAGCGGTAATTGGGCATGGGGGTATTGAGGTCGTTCAGTACCGAATCAATGCTCAGGCCCTGTGCTGCAGCCTTGACCAGCAATGCGGGATCAATTGCCGGTTCAAACAGGGGCAGCTTGCGGAACACGCCTTCTATGTTTTCACAATGGCGGATCTTGAACAAGCGGTCTTCCAATGTGTCCCAATAGGCCATTAATTGGGGATTATTGGGTATGCAGAAATAAAGGGAGGAGGCAAAACCGAATACATTGGCAAAACCTATTTCCTTTTGACTGGTGAATACGATGGGTGTATTGATCTGGTTGCTGAAGGGGGCCATCAGTTCCAGCTCCACTACAGCATTGCCAAAAGCATCCCATTTGCCCAGTAGTGACTTATAGGTTTGGGCCTTTATCTTGCCCCTCTTGGGTATGAACTGCGGGCGCTGCCCCAGTATATGGTAGGCCATCACATATAATTGGGTAGCCTGGTTGATGCTTTCTATCGTATCCTGGCGGAACAGGTAATCGCCCCAGGCAATGATATTGTCCAGGTATTTCATCACCACCCATTTCATATAGGCCACGGGCCGGCTGCGTGCCACTACGTGCGGCATAAAAGGTTTATTGCGCCATTCGGAAATGGGGCCGTTGGCCTTATTGGGTTGCAGGGTATTGAAAATCTTGTCCAGGATATGTTGGGAGTCAATTTCCTTGAAGGGCCTGTATTGCCAGAAGCGCTTGTCATCCTCACCATCAGCCATTGGATGGAACACGAAATGGTACCATTTCATGGCTTCCTCAAATTGCTGGGCCTTGCTCAGTGCATCGGCCAGCATCATGGGTGTATGGAAGAACAGTTCCCAATTGTAGAGGGCGTAAGGACGTTTCAGTTCATGGTAGCTATTGGCTGTCTTGGTATCATGGTCATCATCAAAGGCGCCAAATACATTGTCAATTAGTTGCTGGTCCACATGAGTGACCCCGGCATCCACTGATATCCCTATTCCCAAATTGTAATTGAAAAAAGCTTCCAGTGTTTGCGTGTTGATATTGCTGAGCAGGTAGTGGGCAAGCTGGTTCCAGAACGGAACATTGCTGATCTGCGCATTGGTATAATTGAATGATACAGTTAGGTCATCAATCAAGAACGCGGCATCATCATTGCCCCAAGCATTGTCGGCATTGAGCTGCAGGGATTCAATTGTATCCGCCACTTTTTGGAATGTGGTTTTGCCCCCAAATTCAGTTTGGATGCTAGTGGGTATGTTGGTGCTTATATTATTGTTTTCAATCAGTAAGGCTGAACCCGTAAAGGTAAACCCGTCGTAGGTATCCTTATCGTTCCGGAGATTGTCTTCAATGAAAATGGCTATGCTTTCTTTCTTGGTTTTCGGTATGAACGTAAAATCCTGTATGCCCCTGTCTACTTTGGTACCTGTTCCGATATCTACTTTTAGATCTGCATTGAGTGCCTTGTTGGACAGTTGTTTTTGGGTCCATTTGCCATTCCTGTATTCGCTCCAGGCCATTTTGATATCATAGTATTCAATTGGCTTTGCATCCTGCAATCCATTGGCATTATTGCCCAGGGAATTGAAGCTACCGGTTGTGCTGGCAGTGGTAGGTTTGGTTTTCTTCATGATTTGTGGGAAGAAAATCAGCAGCCTACCGTTCCACAGCACGGGTGTAAGGTAGCAACCATTGGCAGTAACAACGCCATTGGCATCTTCCACATCGTAGCTCGGAATGTCTACCTGCATTTTTTCCCAAGCATACCAGTTCATTTCGGTGAGGTCCAAATAGCGGTAATAAAAGAAGTAAGGAGCATTGCGTGTGCGTGCAAATACGTGCAGCTTCAATTTGGTGGTGGTTTCCTTTCCTTTTTCATCCTTTTTCATTTCAATATACAAACCCACCACTTCCATACTGGCCACTTCATCGGCTTTATAGAGATAGTTTCTAAGCGCATCAACCACATTTTGTTTGTTGATGTCCTTTTGCAGCAGCTCGCTTTCCAGCTCCTTGAAGAAAGGGCTTTTATCATCGCGCAGGTTGCTGTCTATCCAGTTTTCGGGATACAGGAATACTTTGCGGTTGGCCTCCCATACACGGTAACGCTGCATCCAGTTCCAACGGTCGCGGTCCAGGTCCTGGTTACCAACCCCGGTTTCGGTACCTCCTGCATTTTTCCTTTCTTCCAGGCCCAGGAAGCAGCGTTGGATAAATAGCTGCGCCGAAGAAATGGCCTGCTTGATGCGGGAGGTTTCCATGCAGGCATCCATTTGCACATCAATGAGGAAGTATTCAAAAAGCCCATTGGCATCCGTAACGCCCCAATCCTTGACGGTATCCTGCACCAATAAATAGCTGATGAGTGCATTTTTCTGGTCTTCACGCAACTGGTCATTCAACGGTTTCACCACCTGCTCCCAGTCTGTCTGGTTGTATTTGGCACGGATGCCCTTGCGGATGCTTTCTGCTATTATATGGCATTTGTTGAAGTTGGAGCTGGGTTTTGCCCAATCGAATAGCAGGTCTATGTCCATACCTACTTTGTCTGCTACGGTAATGGCTTTTTGCAGTAGCAGCAATTTGGTCCCGTTCCTGAACTGTTCTGTGTTGTTGCAATTGAAATGCGCTTCGGCCATCAATTGGTCGATGCGTTCTTTTTTCCAAAGGGTCAGGTCGGCAATCTTCTGGCCCAGCAGGGCCTTGTCTGCAGGGCTGCTTACGGTGCTGGTCCACTGGAAGAACTGAAGGATGCTGATGGTGGCGGTCGGTAACGAGTTGCGCAATCTTGTATAGGCTTCCAGGCGCAGCCATTGTGCAGCATCGAGTGCATTGAAATCTATGGCAAAATCTGCAGGGTGCCCTGCTAGGTAATCAATTTCATCGGCCGCCAGTACAAAGCCATTGATTAAGATGGCTGCTTTCTTGAGTGCGGTAAAAGCAGTCTTGGTACTGTCTCCAGCAAAGTTGGGCAGCAGCAGGCTATTGGCAATGGCAGTAGGGGTGGAAGTGGCTGTTTTCCAGGTGAGGTCTTTCAGGGAACTGTTCAGGCCAGCTACTTTAAGCGCGTAGAGTTTTCCTGCCTGCAATTTGACCGGTTTGGACCACCATTCATCTGTGGGGTCGTCCTGTTGCACAAAAGCTATTGCTTGGCCTTCTATGGTAAGGCTTGGCATTGCATTGCTCTTTTTGACAATAAAAGTAAAGTCATCTCCCTTGGCGGGAATTAGGAAACCTTCCCAGCCCACTTGAGCAGGAGCGGAACTGTTCTTGATACTTTCGAACACAGCATAAATGGGCTTACCGTTTATTTGTAGGATGGACGATACCAGTAGATCGGTAACAGGCTGGTCCAGGCCTGCTTGACCAGCTAATAGATCAATGATGAAGCGGTGCCTCAATTGCTGGCGCAGGTAGGGCAGGAATACCTGTAAGAAGGTCACCCGCTTGATGGGTGCCGTGTTGGGGTCAGCAGCACCGTCTGCAATCTGCTCGGCAGGAATGTTTATATCACCCTTCAGCAATATATCCTTCACGGATATAAACACAGTACCCAGTAATTCCTTGAACAGTTTTTGCTGCTGCTTCTGGATGCGGGCCAGCGCATCTTTCCAGCCGCCATCAATGCTCAATGCCGCATAGGCGGTTATTTCTGCATCAGTGAGTATTCCCTTTATTTTGATATCACCTTTTGTCCAGTCATAACTTAGTTTGGTCCGGAGGGAAAGCAGGTTAGCGGCAACTGGTATGGCTGGACTGTCTTTTGCACTGTCCAGGCCATCCCTTACCGCATCCAGTTTAGTAGGGGCATTAGTGGTATAGGTATTGGTACCTTCCAATAACCCGATGATCAGGTCTGTGCTTGCCTGGTCGTACAGCAGGACTGTTTTTTCTTTTACTAGGTCGCTGGTTGCTTGGTTCTCTATCTCCGCCTTTGCTATCTCAGGCGTAGGATTGAGGCTAGTGGGTTGTAGATTGGCATGTGCCAGGTCTATGGCATTCTGTCCGTCATACAGGTTTTTAGCCAGCAGCAAGATGGTCTTCTGTGAAGGCGCAAATGGCTTGTTGGTATCATCAATATTTTTGAGGATATAATTGAGCTGTTTGTAATTGAAACCAGCATTGTCCATTTTTTCCCAGGTTTCCAGGAAATCCAGTGTATGGTAGGCTGTGCCAAATGGCTGGGTGAAGAGCGGATAGGCCGTAATGAAATCAGGTATGCGGATTCCCAATGCCTTCGCTAAAAGGCGGTACCTGTACAAGATAGAAATATTGGGGAGGGTGAGCTTGGCCCCTTCCAGATGGGCATCTTTCAACACGGCATTCAGGTCATCTGCAGATAGATTGAATGCTGCCATCAGCACCGGCACATGGTCTTTCAGGTCGGTATCAACAGTTAGGTAATTCCCATTCTTGTCCGCTTGGAACACTTTGTCAATGCCCAACAGGTTATGCGTTAAAAACAGTCTTGCATAGAGGGATTTTTCGCCTGCGGTACTGATGTCGGTCCAGAAACTGAGCAGTTTAATAAGTTCCAGGCCTGTTTTGTCCAATAGCTTCTTAACAGCTACCAATTGGTGGATCAATACGGTATTGATCTCCGCAAACTGGAGGTTCCCGTAAGCTTCATCCTTGCAATCGCTGGCCCCATCAGCATCTGCAGCAGTTCCACAGCCGCAATCGGTATTGTCAATAGGATCAATGCAATTGTTGTCGGGCATTCCTTCTCCACATTCAGCATTGGTCATTTTTTTGCTCAGGCCAATAATGGCTTTATCGGTTTCGTCTATGGTCCAGCCCAGTTTATATTGCAAACGGATAAAGCGGTGGAAACGGTCATACTCCTCAACGGTTACACTGGAGCCATCTAAATGGATAAGCTGGGTAGTGGATATATCGCAGCTTTCCGTAAAGTCAGTACGGATAAGCGTACCGTTTATAATTACCCCCACTATTTTGTTGTTCAGGGTAATCTTTTTTTTGTTTAAAAAGTCCATGTCAAGATCCACCAGTGTTATTTTCCCTGTTTTGCAATCCACGGAGCCTATTTTCTTCTGCTTTTCTTGATTGCTTGCAGTATGTTCGAGGGTGGCCAGGCTCTCTGGTAAATAGATGGAGCAATCCTTGAACTCGATAGACTTATTTTTATAATGTTCACCCAATGGGATAAAGCCATTGACACAGGTGCAGCCGTTTTCAAGAACAATCATTTTGCCGATCCGCTCGAAATAGCAGTACACCCATTGTGCCAGGTCCTTACTGGCATCGCAGGTATTGATGGTTGTGGCCTGGCATGGATCAGGGTGCAGGTAGGCATCCAACAAAGGCACTAGGTCCTGTGTTTGGGTGAGGAAATCAATTAGTATTTCGTATTTGAGTTTGGGGGTACTGGCCCCGTCCACCACCAGTGACTGCAAAAAGCGGTAGCTGAACCTGAGTGTTTCCATGATGGCCAGCGCCTTGCCCTGTGGCATATTGGGATTGAGGTACTGGGTCTTGAGCAACTGCACGAGGTCGGCATATTGCACGCCGGTGCGTGGTAGGAATTGTTTCTTCACAAAGGCAAGGCCCTCTTTTGCGCCATCATCCATGGACAGCAGTTCGGCATCGGTACCATAGCCAAAATACGCACAGGTAGGTTTCAAATGGATGGCAGTATCATATTCCTCTATGGTATGTGTTTTATTGCATTGCTTGTCCCAATGCTCCTTGCTCACAAATGCTTCCGTGGTAAGGATCACATATTCGTCCTGCGTGATCTTCAGGAATTCGGCATCTGTGGCCCGCTCCAAATAGGTTTCGTGGTATTGGTCCAACTGGACATCGCTGTCTGCATTGGCACTCCCCGCATCCAGCTCATTTTCTGTGGGATCGGTGTCGGGGCCTGCATTCTTTTTGCGTGGTGAGCGGAAGGTATCCATGACCTCGTACCTGCTGGTTTCCAGGAATTCGAGGAATATGCGTACCGCATCAATGGGTTGGTGATAAGGCAAAATGAAAGGATATACTGCTTTTGACAGCATACAGTATGCATCATAATTGGTATGCTGTGCCTGGGCAAGTAATTCACTGCTGGTTTCATCTTCCACATTGAAGGCCCTGAGCTTTGAGGGGTCATTGTAAACCACATACTGCTCCATCACTTCATTAACGAGGTCCACGTAGGGGAGTATCGTATTGGTATTTTGACAGGTCAGCTCCAAGCAGCCCAAATCTGGACGGCGATCAAAGAGCTTTTGCAATGGTGTGCCGGAAATGTCTAGCGGATTGAGTTTTATTTTTGTGGAGCCATCTGCGTTTTTGTCGAGATTGTTGTTCCGCAAATATTGCAATAGCTCCACAAAATAAGCAGCGGCGCTATATACCGAGGTGCATTCCCCGCATTCACAGAAATCCGCATCGCCAAACAGCAGGTCCCAATTCAATGGACTCTTGGGCGTACTATCAGTTGCTTCAATTGTTTGATCTGTTCCATGCATCACTGCCCTGTCAATCATGGCTATACCGCTACCTTTTTTCATTTCCATGGCACCCATCATGGCATGCTCACCTGCCGCCCTGTAGTTGCTAGCATTTTCATGTACCTGAAGGGCAAGAGTGGCATCCATTTGATGCCCGGCCATCAGGGTCATGAACTGGCTGCGTGGCATTTCGCTTACACTGTAGCCTGTGGTGAAGTTGGCAGATAATAACGCAGGCACGGCTGCTGGTTCAGGGCTTATACGCACCACCCGCTGCAGGGTTTTCAGTTCCTTTACCACCGTTTCCTGCTGGTCTGCAGCAATGCCCTTGAACAGGTCTTCCTGCTTGAAAAGCTCATATACAGAATTGGCCCTGATATTGAAATCAGTTTGCTGGGCAAGGATACTGGCCACAGTGGAGCCCACTGCACTGTTCAGTATCGGCACTGCTGGGTCCTTGATCATATTGATCATGACGGCCGTAGGCTCCTGCTGGTACAGGCCAGTGTACAATTGTTGGATGGTAGCTTCCTTGTCCTTTGCGGGCAATGCATCTTTCAGGGTGGTAGCCAAACTACTCTTATTGAATTGGAGTGCCACATCACGTAGGGAATTGATGGCCGGGTCCTTTTGGAAATGGCTGACCAGGCTTTGGTCCTCATTGGTCCAGTCGGCCAAGCTATGGGTAAAATCCAATTGCTGCAGCAGTTCCGGCGTAAAGCCAGTGGCCATGGTAAGCTCGGACTTGATGGCTGCCCAATTGCCCTGTTTAACTTCAAAGATTTTATCGAATGTTTTTTGCTGTTCAGTTTTCAAATCGGCTTTGAAAAAGGCCAAGCGGGTAGCCGCAGCCTTGGTGCTGTTATTGGAGGTTCCCATAAATGTTAGTTTTGAAATGGTTATTTAGATTGTTTGGTAATAGCACTGGTTTTTAATGGCCCTTCAACATTTCTCTTGGCCAGTTCAACTTCCATGGTCCTGACCACTTTTGCCAGGTCACCAATAGCGTAGGCCCAGTTATGGCATTTGAAACTGCGCAGGTCCTTAAAGGGAGTTTTGCAATTGTGGCATTGGAGGCCTGCAATGGAATGAGGTACTTCCACGTTCACAAATTTCTGCTCGCCCAGTATCACTGCTGCAATCATCTTTAGGGAGTGAACAGATCCGGCTGCTGACGACACAATGTCCAGCCAGTTCATTTCCCTCCGGCATTTGGTGCAGGTCTTTCGGTCGCCACTTACCCAGAGCGGGGCACCAATGGTATTGGTGGGCATGCCCATCAATTGTTCAATGGCCCTTACATCTGCCTCCTTAGTAAGCCAGCGGTACTTGCCAGGCAGGGAGGATGGGGAATCATACACTTGCTGAAACATTTCATTGCTTACAGGTACTGTGTTGCGTGGGGTGGTTTTGTTTGAGGTTTGCATGATTAATTTTTATGTATGAAATTGTATTTAATTATTTATTGATAACACCATAAACCTCTCTATTAAAATCAGGATAGCCGCGACACGGATCCTTACTATCGCATCCGTCTACTGTTGGAATTCCAGGTGCTGAGGAACCTACAGGTACTTGCTTTTCCCAATTTGCCTTATTTGATATATAGACTTTCATTGGGTTGCTTGGATCACCAGTTTCAGCATGATTTGCATGAAGTATAGCATTCTTTCTTATGAATAGACCAAAGTCAAAATTTACCCTTATAGAATTCCCTTCATCTTGTTCCCATCCAGTAATATCTACTTTTGTTCCATTGTCTATATAGTCTGGAGTAGGGTCAGGTTTGCCTAATAAGGTAATGGCGTTGTCAACACGTAATATATCCTTTTCTCGATCTGTGAACTTCTCATCATTATTTGGATTAGCATCACGATTTAAGGCTGCTTTTCTTAGTATTTCAATCGCCACATCCTTTGGAAGACCTCTGAGAAATGCTTCTAAGCTGGTTTTTTGGGGTGCAATTTTTGATTTCCATAGTTGAGTATCTTGAAAGTGGATGGAATATTCATAGGATTTAGGATTTTTATTTTTTTGGGCAGCCGCGTCTTCATATGTTTTATATTGTGCATTTTTAGCTAGTTCGGCTCCGTTAAATGTCCGTGTAGTTACAGCAGTAATTCCTATGCAGCCTTTCTCAAATGTGGTTTTATCAGTATCCAGAGCCATACCCTTCCACTTCATGTAATCAAAAAACAAATCTTTATTCAATTCCACATGCGTGGCACGGCCTGAGACCTTATTAATGTCTTCAACTAGTTTATCTACTGCATTTATAAATTTTACATAAGATGCACTGTCCTTCATCCTTTTCGCATACAGGTCGTTGATTCCTTTTAATTGATAGTCGAATTTGGGATCCGATCCAGCTTTTCCTTCTTTATCATTTTTATTAATTGGGTCTCCATCACAGTATTCGTAAAAATTACCCCCCCCTTCTATCCCTATAGGATCCGCACTGCACCACCTGCCCAACCAAGGCATATAATAGCGGGCAGTATGGTAGGCAAGACCTGTTTCTTCATCCCGTTCCATGCCTGTATAACGGTAGCGTTTGGCGGCGGCGTCTATGGCAGCATTACGGGCCTGGTAAGCTGTTGTGCCATAAGGGTGGTATTCCTCATAACTGATGGTTGCTGCATGTTCGTCCAGTTCTAGGCTTACGCTGCCCAAATGGTTGCTCACCTGATAACGCACTGTTTGTACGGGTGAAGTACGCCCCAATGGTATGCCCAGAAAAGTACGTGCTGCTGTTTCGGTGTCCAACATAGCAATGCGGCTTTGGTCGTCCATGAGGTGAAGGGTCTCCCGTTCCAGGTCGTCACTGTTGCCGTACCATTCATAGGCACCCACATAAATCCGTTCGTTCTTCACGTCGGGGTCCGTTCCTTCGGCAGCTTGGTTCTCCGTTATTTTACGGGCACGTTGGCCCGTACCATCGTATACATAGTAAGTGGTCTCGGGTGTATCGGTGTTCGTGACCTGCTTGGCTGTGGCCAGCAGTTCTTCCTTGAAGGTCCATACCATACTGCTTAGGTGCGGTAGTGCCTTTAGGTAGCCATGCTGTGCATGGTGGAAGAAGTTGTAGGTATTGCTGCCTATGCTGCTGCTTTTGAGGCGGTTGTTTTTGGTTTCGTAGCTGGTGTCCCTTGTCCATGAGCCGTTGTCGCCGGCCGTATGTTTTATTTGCAAAATATTGCCCACTGCATCATACAGGTAACGTTGGGTATAGTTGCGCATGGCCATTGGGTCGCCACTGTTCTGGCTAAAAATGGCATAGGCATCGTTCCAATTGTCTTCCGTGCCAAAATTGGGTGCGTTGGTATTTTGCTCCCTTCCCGTGGCACTGATCAATCGGTACAGTGCATCGTAACTGTATTCGTTTTTCCCTGCTATTTTTTGGTTCTTGAAGAATAGGGTGGGTATGGCACTGTCCTGCACCTGGCTGATATTGCCGGAAGGGTCATAGGTATAGGCAAGGTCCTGCAGTAGCTCCGTTCCACTGGTGGAACTCTTCAAACCGGTTAGCCTAAAGGTCAATGGATCGTAACTGTATTTCGTGAATACACCATTCCCATATTGAATGCGGTCACGTTGCCCTTTGGCATCGTACGCTATATTATCTACATAGGTGGTATCTGTAATGCCTTCCTGAAGCAATACCTTTTCCAGCAAGCCGGCAGCATTGAAGAGGTGCTTGGTTATTTTGCCATCAGGTGTGGTCTGTGTCGTTGGCCTGTTGAGCGCATCAAATGAGGCCTTATGTTTGAATGTGTAGCCACTGCTTTCCAATAAGCTGTCCGGGTCTGCAATGGCCCAATTGGGGGTGTTTTTATAGTCCATGGCAAAGACCCTCACTGTACTGAGTACATTGCCCTTGAAGTCAACATGTTCATGGATTATTTTGCCGGCGGTATCATATACGATGGCTGCCTGTCCTTTTAAGTTGTTGGTTTTTGCACCGGCAATGCCCTCCCCATAAATAATGCTTTCATAACAATGGTTCAGCGGGGCGGGGCCGTCACCACCTTTTACCAGCTTCTTGGTAGGGCGGTGCAAAGCGTCATATTCAAATGAGAATTCGTGTTGGCGTTCATCCCAGCTTTTAATGGGTTTGCCATTGGCATCGTTCAGCATCCAACGCTTGCCAGCATCCATACTGGACTGTGCCACCCTATGTCCCAGCATATTGTACCTCCAGTTCATCACCCTATTGCCTCGGGCATCGGTAATGCTTTGCGCATTGCCTTCTATATCTATATCTGAACAGGTAAAGTAGAATTCTTCCTTGGTATTGCCATCGCTGTCTTCCCAACGGTTGTGGTCAATACCCAGGATTGGCCTGCCCAGTGTATCCATGATAATGCAGGAGGGCGTATTGTAATGGACCACTGTTTTGAGCGCTGCCTTTTTTTCAGGGTTGCTATCGGCTAGGTTCTTGCGTTGCGCATACCAGGTGCTGTCAGTTACCGTGTCATTGGCATCGTAACTCAATTGTTTCCAGGCATCAAAAACCACCTTGGTAAACGTGCCATTGGGCAGTTCCGTTTTGATGTTGCGTCCGGCACCATCATAGTATAATATGGGCGACACACCTTGTTCCACCCAGGCCGGATCATCCTCATAAGCAGGGGTGGTTGAAAAGTAGGGCTCGAATTGCTTGATGGGCTTTCCTTTATTGTTCAGCACGGTCCGGCCATTGCCCACCCATCTAAGCTGGGTGCCGGTATCTTTTTCTGTACCATTGGGGAGCTTCACTTTTCCCGCTTCGGCCTGTACCTTCTTCATCGCTACTTTTCCCAGCCCGTCCGTATATTCAAAACTGATCTGCACGGGGCTGTTTGCATTTTGCTTGCTATGTTGTTCACGCACAATACTGGCTACTACGCTTGGTTGTTTGCTGAAGTCGTACACCAGTCGTGCCGAAGCACTGCCCAATAGTTGCTTGGCAATATTTTGCAACTGGGTGGAGTCGCACACTTGACCAGCAGGTGTATTGGCCAGATCAAAGAAGGATTGTAGTAAAGTTGATTCTGCACTATCTGTCCATTCGGTATGGCCTACTAGGTTATCCGCCTCTTCTCCCTGTAGGGCGTTGAGCTTTGCTTTGCCCTCTATGGCAGTAGCTTTCACCAAGCCCAGTTCATCTGCAACGGCAGCACTGATATTGTCATTGATGTCCTTCATTATACTGGCTGATAGCGTCCGGTAATTGAATTGGAGTACCTGCGCATCATTGCTGATACCCTTCACTTTATCAACTATGGCCATGGCTTTTTGCAGGAACAGGTGCCTGGCATCATAAGCCACCTGTGTTTCGCTATCAAAAGCATCTATATAGCCTACAGGGGCAAAAAAGCGTTGCTGTATAGCAGTAAAACTTTCCCCCTCCAAATGGTAGACCAAGGTGCCTGATTGTACCCACCAATTGGTATTGTCTTGCAGGTATTTGGCAGCCAGCATTGCTGCATCCGTTATTTCAAATGGCGCGGCAAATGCGGTAGGGGTAAAAATGTCATTGAGCAGGTTGGGTGTATAAGCTAATTGATAGGCTTCGTAAGGGATGCAGCGGGGTGCCATGAACCCATCTGCAAGCGGCATGGTCAACTGCTCATTGTAGAACTTTGTTTTGATATGCTCTATCAAACGTTTTTGGGCAAACATGCCATTGGCCGTTTGCTGGTATTCAATTTCCGCTATCGCCGCTATTTTGTCCTTGAAATCAGCTATTGCGTAAATGGCCCTGTTGTGGTCCGGTTTCAGGCCCGTTAGCTCGTAGGTCTGTGTTTGCCAGTTCTTGCGGAGGTAGTATTGACTGGGGTTGATGATATCGTTGCTGAAACTGTTCTTGGTAAAACTGATCCATTGCTTTTGCTGCGCTTCCCTTGCCTTTTTCTTGGCCTGCCTGCTGGCATTGGTATCCGTTGCAGCGTCTTTCAATAAAGCTTCTTCCTGCATTCTTGGATAGACCACCGATACCGATTCCAATACATTGCCCAGTTCATCGGTTGCCAGCGTAAGTGTATGTGCAATACGTGGGTCGGTGGTATTGCGTTCATAGGCATAACTGATGGCTTCACTTTCTTTCACTACGAAGGAGGCATATTTGTTCCTGGCCCTTTCCTGCAGCAGCAGTACTTCGCAATTGTGCGTGGCTACCGAATAGGGGATTTGTTCTGTTTGGTGGGCATTGGCTTTGAAATTGATAAAAGCCTCATCTGTATCTAGGTAATTTTTTGCTTGCTTTTCATCGGCTATGCGTTTTTGGGCATCCAGCCCAAAAACCTCCTGGCGCAGGGTCATGCCTTTGCAGGCCCGCAGGGCTTCTCTCCATTCCCCGGCACTCAGTTGGTCCATCTGGAAGCCTGCTATATTTTCTGCTGCCAATAAAACGGCATCAGGTAATGGATACTCTACTGTATTTGAAGCATATCCATTTCGTTGCATTACCTCGTACCAATATTCCTTTTTGAATTGTGTCAGTATCCTTTCCCGATCAATAAATGCTCCTGTATGGAACCATGTTTTGGTCAGTACCGGAGGCTGGTGATGTGCTTCAGGAACAACATTGCCGGCATTCGTTTGCTCAAAAAAATCAAAATCCTCCGTATCCGTTTGCTCCACTCTCCCAAATCCCCTGAACTCCCGCTCGGCATGGTCGTAATAACCATGGTGGTAACTGTATTGTGAGCTGAAGCGCACATTGGTGACGCTTTCTGTAATGATTGTTTTGGACACCACTTGCACGGGGAAGGCCAGTTTGGTAATCCACGGAAAACCCTTCTTTTTATCCTGTAAATAATACGAGGTGGAGCTTTTGTATTCCATATCCGTACGTTTACCCATACCATTCTCATGGCTACGCATGATATGTGGTTTCTTGCCGCCCATTAAATCCATATAACGCATGGGTATTTGCTGATGGGCAGGCAGCTCTGAGGACCATACAATACAAGCTGTGCCATTGCCCAGCAAATCGGTAACAGTGATTTTATTGGGCTGTTCGGTGGAAAAAAAAGGGTCAATTTCTGTGGCGCCGCTCCAGGCATTGCCACTGAAATTGAGATAGGCCTTAAACTTGTTTTTGCCTAGGTATAACAGGTCTGTAGCGCCTGTACCACTAATATCTGTCAGTTGCAAATAGTTGGGATTGAACTGTTCGGAACAGTCAAAAACAGGTGCGTTGGCCATGCTTATTTTCGCACTGAAGCGGCCATAACCCAAGTTCTGCCAATAACAAACTTCCCCATTCCTGATTCTGACAAGGTCCGTTAATCCATCTCCAGACATATCTGCCAGGAAAATCCTCTGTTCCTGGTCTGAAAAAAGGATGGCTGCCCCTTTTTCTTCATCAAAGGGTTTGGTGGCCAGTTCGGGGCTGTCATAGCCGCTTTTGCCCTCATTTTGCCAATACCAAAAAGCGCCAGCATCCGAGAAAACAATTTCAGGTTTTCCATCGCCATTTACATCCAGCATACGCACATTGGGGTCCCGTAAATCGAGGTTATGGGTTTTTAAAAAAGCTTGGAAGGGTTGCCATTCATTGCTTTCATTCAGTTCCCAGAAACCTTGCGTTCCTCCTGAATTGACCACAAGCTGCTTTTGACCATTGGCTTCCAGGTCCTGCAGTTGCAGCACACCATTACCGATGCCTGAAAACGAAGGTTTGGGCATAACGACTTGGGATTTGCCAAACATCAATTCGCCATTTTCATTCACCCCTCCATTGGCTTTGTAATACCAACCGTTGGCCTGCTCTGTTAGAATACCGTTGATACCTTCGTTGTATAAATCCACCCACTGGTAATTGCCCGACAGTCCAGTGGGGATATTCATTACACTCTCCGGACCCAAATATTTTACCGCTGTGTCCCAATGCAGCCATTGGTAATCAAAGCTCATTTTGGGCAAGGCTTTGGAATAATATTGGTTGTTATGCCAAACGTATCCTTTTTGTGTAATACCTACTAAGTAGGTAAGCTCAGTAGGGCGGTCGCTTTGGTTCAGTTGTTCGGTGGAAGGTGCATAATCAAAATCAAGGGAGCGGACTAGGCTGGGCATACCTGCATTCAATTCGGGGAATGTATGGTACATTAAAACACGCCGACATAAACGGTAGGTCCGTATTTCGAATCCCGGACGGCAAACAGAAAAAGGATCTTTCCGGGCAGACCAGTTCAGATGGTCATCTGTTTTTGGAATGCTTGGGTCATGTTCTCCGTAATCAAATATTAAATCAAAGAAAGGGGTACTGCTGCCGGGGAAATCAATAGCATAAATGCTTGTGGTATAATAAGCGTCCTGGTTACCGTACCGGATGCGTTTCAGGTGCTGGTTGGTAAAGGGCTGATTGCCATTGAACCTATTTTTCTCATTTAATTCGTTGGCTACCTGTTTCAGGTCTTCTGCTTTGTATTCATACCATACCCAGGAACCTTTATCATCATACGAAAATTCCGGTAACCATTGGAACACAAGGCTTTCGTCAATTGGATCGGCAATGCGGCATTGCTTGCTGAACCCGAAAAAAGTAATAATATTATCCTTGGATGTTACCCGCCAGTAGTACCCATGATCAACGTGGTGAATGCGTTCAATTCTGGCAAAACCGCCTTCAATACGTGGGCGGTAGGCCCGTACAGTAAAGCCATCAATGGTTGTTTCCTGCCTGATTTTCCATTCATTATTTTTCCAATCCATTAAGGGTACCAATTCTTCTACACCAGAAAACATAAAACTGTCTTCTGTATCAACTTTGGCTGTGTCATTCGTATCAAGGTAACGGGGTAATTTTTTATCGGTCCGGCGCTGTACCGCAGGTAGGTCAATATCCCAACCAATACCAAATGAACTATTACCTGTGCCTGAATTATAGGAAAGGTTCAGTTGTGGCGTAAAGGCGTTTCTATTAGGTGAAAGCGGAAGTGGAATAGAAAAAGAAGCTGTTCCGTTTGAAGGGTTCACCTGGAACTTTTCATCAATGCCCTTTAAAGCCCCGCCACCTTTGGGCAAAGCAATTTGCGGTATTTCAATGGCATTGGATGCTGTTGCCCGCTCCTGGCTGAGCGAATCCACTGTTCCTTTATTTTCTGGGTGGCCACTTGATTGCTTATTCATTGGTTATCGAGTTGAAAAAGTTAGGAAACTGTTTAGGTTGGATATTTAAGAGGTTGAGCATGTATTGTTAGGGGCAAATTTTTGGTGTTATCGTTTTTGTGTATTCCTTTTTCTTGCTAAAAAGTTTCTTTCACCAAGGAATGTGCGAGCAAAATATAACAATAGTAATTTCTGTAAAAGAGTGGCAATACGTAATTTTAGAGGTATATCTACGCAGTTTTGAGCGCTTCTTTGCGATTGGGGAAGAACTGTCTAAGTATTCAA
>JAHEZD010000029.1 GCA_023251255.1 Chitinophagaceae bacterium | reverse complement strand
GCTGCTGCTGCACATTTGTCAAAAGCACACCTTACAAGGAAATTCAAGGAAACCTACCAGCTTACACCCCATCAATATTTAGTGGAAGTAAGGCTTAAACAGGCGATAGCCTTATTGAAAACAACGGATTTGCCAGTAAATGAAATTGTGAACAGGATTGGTTTCTACTCCTCCAGTTCATTTATACGCTTGTTCAGGATCCAGTATGGGGTAACGCCATCCGTTTTCAGGAACCAATAAAAAAACAAGGGCACCATATGGAAATATAGTGCCGATGTACATATAATGCACACGAGAAAAACTGCTTAAAAGTATAGGCAGTAATACGATAGCCATGTGCTAAAAGAAACTTAGTGATAAGCGGTTATCTAATTTTGGCTATTCTTAACAAGCCATTTGCAAATCCGGTGAAAAGGGGCGTATCAAGTCATTGTACCTAAAACAAAAATGACTTTCAATTTGAAAGTCATTTTCAGGTGGGGATTAAAAATACTTATCCAAGGTAAACCTTTAAATGCCTGCACCGGCTTGTACTGCGGAGCTTGGTAATGGCTTTGTCTTTTATTTGCCTTACCCTTTCGCGTGTAAGGTGGAACTTCTCCCCAATATCTTCCAAACTCAAAGCATGGTCCACACCAATGCCAAAGAAGTAGCACAGCACGGATTTCTGGCGATCGGTCAGTGCTTGTAAGCTTCTTTGGATTTCTTGCCTCAAGGACTCATAATGCACCAGGTTGTCATCCGTTTTTTCTGCATTGGGGTTGCTCATCAAATCGGCAAGTGTAGCATCCTCCCCATCGGCAATAGGCGAATCCATACTTACATGTTTAAGCCCCACACAAAGTGTTGCCCTCACTTCTTCCAATGGAACCTCCAACAAATAAGCCAGCTCCTCGGCCGATGGCTCGCGTTCAAACTCCTGTTCCAGTTGTTGGTAGGCCTTTGCGATCCTGTTCGACAAGCCAACCTTGTTCAAAGGAAGCCTTACAATCCTGCTTTGCTCTGCTAAGGCCTGCAAAATGCTCTGCCTTATCCACCAAACAGCATAGGAAATAAATTTGAAGCCCCTCGTTTCATCAAAACGGATGGCTGCTTTGATCAATCCAAGATTGCCTTCATTGATTAAATCGGGCAGTGTCAGCCCCTGGTTCTGGTACTGCTTTGCCACGGATACCACAAAACGTAGGTTGCATTTTACCAACCTGTCCAATGCCTTTTGGTCACCAAGCTTTATTTGCATGGCCAACTGCACTTCCTGTTCGGGACTAATGAGGTCCACTTTGCTGATTTCTTGCAGGTACTTTTCAAGGCTCTGGCTTTCCCTATTGGTAATGCTCTTTGAAATTTTGAGTTGACGCATACTCATGGCAGCAGGTATTTACGGGTGATGGTTTAGTTTTGAGGGGCATTCATAGGGCTTGAATTACCGGCGTCACATTTACTCACACCACAATTTAAGAAAGTTATATTATCACCACCAAAAAAACTTTGCCTGAAACCCTTGCCATTCAAGCATTTGTAGATTGGATGCAACGGCCTGAAACAATCCATTCAGTTGGAAACAAACCATAATTAAAAAAACATTTGGTTGGTTAGTATTAATTACTATTATTGCAAACCTCCTATATAGGGGCAATAAAGCGTTTTCAATGAGTAAGAAACAGTTATTTACATTGGAGTTCAAGGTTAGGTGCTCTCCCAACATTTTATACGAATTTTTAAGTACACCTTCAGGCCTGCAGGAATGGTTTGCCGACAAGGTAGATGAATGGGAAGGTGTGTACAGTTTTACTTGGGGTGGTGGTGCTCCGGAAAAAGCGGAGATTGTGGAGCAGGATCATGATAAGGTTATACGTTACCATTGGCTACATACAGAAAAAGGAGAATACTTTGAATTCAAGATAGCCAAAACAGAAATATCGAGCCAGACGATTTTGGTGATTTCTGACTTTGCCGAAAAAGCCGATATCAAGGACCAGAGCCAGCTTTGGGAATCACAGATCAAGGAACTCTTCCACCGCTTAGGCAGTTAAGGAAAGCATGCCCATGATTTCAGTAAATGCGGCTGTAAAGAATATGTCCATATTGTCCCACTCTTGCAGTGGGATTTTTTTTGCCAGCTTAATAAAAGGCAACCGATGGAGTTCTTCTAACGGAAACAGTGATAGCAACTTATAGTTGTCCTCCCCGAAATGGTGCTGCCATTCATCCGTTCCATTGCAGCACAAAAACCATTCACTGCCAATATCCTGCCTTTCGCCACCCGACCCAGGCTTTCGGCTTTTAGCGTTTTGCCTTTCGCTTTCCGCTTTAAGCCCTAAACCCTCCACCCTAAACCTCTCAACATACCTCCCTTTCAACTGCAAAGTGATACTGGCAAAATGGCCCCACCAGAAAAAACTCCTGATGGCAAACACATCTTCCTTTGTAAAATACCGGGGATGGTCCAACATTACCCAGGGCAGGCCCTCATAGTTTTCACCTTTGGAAATTTTGGGCGATATTTTCAGGACTTCATTGGGTAATATGCCCTTGTCTTTTATTTCTTGTGAATAGGCTTCAGCAAGCATCCCGAACAAACGGTCCACTTTGGCAATGATCCTGTTCTTTGTTAAAATAAAATGGGCATCCGTAACCAGTTCCAATTCTGAAGTTGAAAGTTTTACATTTGCCATAATACAAGTAAGTATTTAACTGATTTTACGCAAAGATTGTGGGAATAATGTCAGCCTGAGGTTCTCGAAGGCAATCTGGCTTCCAAATAGGTTTCGACAGGCTCAACCAGACATCAGTATTTGACATTTTGCGTAACATCGGTACTTAAAATAAAATTACAACTTAGTACAATAAGCATTCAATTGTAGAAAACTACCTGCCTATTGTGCCATGCGGTTAAACTCTTGGCAAAGTGATTAAAAAACTCGACACGCTCATCATACGTTCTTTTATTGGGCCATTCTTTGCCACTTTCCTCATTTCCATGTTCGTGCTGGTAATGCAGTTTTTCTGGCTCTACATAGATGACCTTGTTGGAAAAGGGATCGACACTTTCACCATCCTCACATTGATCATGTATGTGGCCGCAACTGCCGTACCATTGGCATTGCCTTTGGCCCTGCTTATTTCATCCATCATGACCTTCGGCAATTTGGGGGAAAGCTTTGAATTGGTGGCCATCAAATCGGCAGGTATACCCCTGCTGCGTTTCATGCGGCCATTGATTGTGGTAACAGCGTTCATTACGGGCATTGCATTTTTGTTCGCCAACAATATCATTCCCTATGCCCAGCTCAAGCTCGCTACTTTAAAGTATGATATCATTGTGGCCAAGCCGGCCTTTGATATCAAGGAAGGAACTTTTTACAACCAGATAAGGGACTTTACCATAAAAATTGGCAAGAAGGAAAAAGACGACAGCACCATCCGCAACGTCATCATCTTCGAAAAAAAATATGGCCTGCAGGATAATATGCTAGCAGCAGAAAGTGGCATCATGCGCGTAACGGCCGATAAGAAATTTTTGGAATTCACCTTGCGGAACGGATGGCGCTACGAAGAAAAGGGCCCCAGGCAAAGTCTGGCCACGGATTACATTAGGCTCGGCTTCAAGGAATACAAAAAAGTCCTTGACCTGAAGGATTTCAAGATCGATCAGACACCTGAACAGACTTTCAAGTACGACCCCAAAATGCTCTCCGTTAGGCAATTGAACACTGCCATAGATTCATTGAAAAAAACCGGTGAGGGATATGTGAAGCGGAGCATTATCGAAATCTCCCCCATATTGCCATTTACCAAATACGCGGATACGGGCTGGGTAAAAGTGGACGGGAACAAAATAAAACCAACCAAGAGTTTTGCAGAAGTCATTCCTGATTCCCTGAGGCTACTTGTTTACGACAGGGCCATTAACCAGATAAATGGTGCAAAGAACGGCATCAATGTCATGGCAGACGATTACATGGCCAAAATGAAATCACTCCGTTACCATGAGATAGAATGGCACCGGAAGTTTGCCCTCAGCTTCGCCTGCATGGTACTCTTTCTCATTGGCGCTCCTTTGGGTTCCATTATCAGGAAAGGAGGCTTGGGAATGCCCTTGGTTTTCTCCATTATTTTCTTTGTGATCTTCCACCTCTTCAACACTTTTGGCGAAAAGTTTGTGAAGGAAAATGTTACCAGTGCCGTTTTTGGTATGTGGCTTTCCACGCTGGTGCTCATACCAATTGCGGCCTTCTTGATCTATAAGGCCATGAGGGATTCACAGCTCTTCAATCAGGAGTATTATTACCGATTATTCAGCAGCAGCAAAAAGTTTATCGGTAACTTTAGGAAATCAAAAGAAACAGTTTAAAAAAAGTTTATGGAAAAGAAAAATACCACACGCCGTGAATTCCTCGCAACAGCAGGAAAAGCAGGGGTGGCAGCAGGCTTGTCATTTACTGCCTTGCCATCACTGGCCAATGGGTTTGGCATGAAGCCATTGGATGAACCGGGCTATGACCAGCAACCTTTGCCTTACGGCTATAAGGACCTGGAGCCGGCCATTGATGCCATGACCATGGAAATACATTATACCAAACACGCAGCCACTTACGCAAAGAACCTCAAAGATGCCCTCAAGGATGAGTACAAAAAAGCAGGCATGGAGTCATTGAAGGATTTGCTGGGGGAAATTTCCAAGTACTCCGCCAAGATGCGCAACAATGCAGGTGGGCATTACAACCACGAACTCTTTTGGCAGTGCATGACCCCGAAATCCACTGGTAAGCCCGCAGATAAATTGGCTGGCGACATTGATAAAGCCTTTGGGTCCTTTGATGCCTTCAAGACCCAATTCAGCGATGCAGCCAAAGCACGGTTTGGCAGTGGCTGGGCCTGGCTGATTATTACACCAGATAAGAAATTAAAAATCACTTCCACGCCCAATCAGGATAGTCCATTGATGGATATTGCCGAAGTAAAAGGAACGCCATTATTGGGCTTGGATGTTTGGGAACACGCCTATTATTTAAAGTACCAGAACAAGCGCCCCGATTATATCACCAATTGGTGGGGTACCGTTAACTGGGAGTTTGTGCAGAAGAGGTATGCCTCATTAATATAACACGTTAACGATTATATTATCCAAGGCCACTGTTCATAGAATAATATTCCATTGAACAGTGGCTTCCTTATTTTTACCAACTCAAAAAAAGTCCTTGCATCCAGCCAAGCAAAATTTCCGTGTTCAACTGTTCATTACTGTATTAAGTGTGGCGCTGTTCCTTGTAAAAATGATGGCCTACTATTCTACGCATTCATTGGCCATATTAACCGATGCCCTGGAAAGCATTGTAAATGTGATAGCAGGTTTTATAGGTCTCTACTCTCTGTACATAGCAGCCAAACCAAGTGATACCGAGCATCCCTATGGCCATGGTAAAGCAGAATTTGTTTCGGCAGCAGTGGAGGGCACTTTGATTGTAGCGGCGGGCATGTTGATTATCTATCAAACAGTGATAACATTTTTTGATGCCCATCCTCTCCAGCAGTTGGACAAGGGCATTGGGTTGGTAGCAATTACGGCCATCATAAACTATGCAGCAGGTTTTCTATGTGTTTCAATTGGTATAAAGAACAGTTCATTGGCATTGAAAGCAAGCGGCAAGCATTTACAAACGGATACCTATTCCACGTTGGCCATTATAGCAGGGCTACTGCTCATGTTCTTCACACATATATACTGGCTGGATAAGGTCATAGCCCTGTTCGTTAGCCTGATTATCCTGTACAATGGCTATAAAATTATCAGGGCCTCATTGGCTGGTATTATGGATGAAGCGGATAAGGAACTATTGAAAAAGCTTGTTGCTGCGCTCAATAGCAACCGCCATGAAAACTGGGTCGATTTACATAATCTCCGTGTAATAAAATATGGCAGTCAATTACATGTTGATTGCCATTTAACAGTGCCTTGGTACCTGAACGTAAAAGAAGGGCATGACGAAGTGGACATGTTAAGAACATTAATTGAAAAACAGTTCGGGGCAACAGTAGAATTCTTTGTGCATACTGATCCCTGCCTGCCCCTGGGTTGTCCCATCTGTATCAGGCACGATTGCCCCGTAAGAAAACATCCATTCCAACAGAAGCTGGAATGGACGCTTGAAAATATCATTTCCAATAAAAAGCACCAAGTGCTTAAATAGTGGGATTATTTGATAGAATAGGTTTGAAGGTCCCATTTAACAGTGGAAGCCGCAATGGCCAAACTGGTATTGGCAGCAATGCTGATGGTTTGGCTAACCAGTCCAACACCCTTCGCATAATAGAAGTCGCCACCGCCCAAAGTTGTTAGAGGAATAAATGGGAGGTAGGATGTTGAAAAATCAACATGCACCTGTGTAACATCAGTAAATGAATTGGAGCCAACTGTTTTTGCCTGACCTGTTGCAACTATTTTATAGCTCGCTGTAATAGTTAAGGGGATACTATTGTAGGTAACGGGGATACTGCTTGTCCATGTACCATTGGCAGCAAGGTTGTCCTTCAAATAAAGTTCCTCCACATTGCCAATAAAAGTTGCCCCTGCAACACTGCCATAACGGTAGTAATCATTGGTGACTTTTGTCCAGTAATTGTTTGCTCCCGCACTATTGCTAAGCACTTTATATGTTTTTGCGTTGATGGTCGTATCCTTGTTTGTTACGGTCAACGTAAAGTTGGAAGTAGTGGTGGTGGTAGTGGTGGTGGTAGAAAGGTAGTTCCAAAAAGTACCAACATTCAAGGGCAGGAAGTCAATAGTTGCAGTAACTGGGTCACTTGAGCTTTTCTTGCAGCTACCAAAAATAAATGCCAAGCCAATAAGCACCAATAGGAGTTTTCGCATGTTGTAGTTTTTTGCTAAGGTAATTGAAACTGCTTTTTGATGGCAGTTTTTTCTAACAAACATAACAACAGGATGGCACAATAGCCACCATACACAGTAAAAACTCTTCCTGCTTTCAACTGTTAGTTTTACATTCGCCTCTCACAAAAAACACATGCTATGCAAGTATGGAAAGACTATCAAGAGCAACATAAAGACAGGTTCCTGAATGAACTGCTGGATTTGTTACGCATACCCAGCGTAAGTGCAAGAAGCGAGAATAAAAATGATATGACCCAATGTGCCGACGCAGTAAAGCAGCGTTTACTGGAAGCAGGCGCAGATACCGTAACCATTTACCCCACAGAAGGGCATCCCATCGTTTACGGGGAAAAAATAATTGACGCATCCAAACCAACAGTACTTGTTTACGGTCACTATGATGTGCAACCAGCGGACCCTTTGGAACTTTGGCACAGTGGCCCCTTTGAGCCGGTTATCAAAGATGGAAAAATATTTGCCCGCGGAGCCTGTGATGACAAGGGCCAGTTTTACATGCATGTGAAAGCATTGGAAACAATGGTAAAAACCAACAGCTTGCCTGTCAACATAAAATTCTTAATAGAAGGCGAGGAAGAAATTGGCAGCAAGCATCTGGGCGATTTTGTGAATGCACAGAAGGAACTCCTGAAGGCCGATGTAATATTGATCAGCGACACTTCCATGCTCAGCATGGAAAACCCGAGCATTGATGTGGGGGTCCGTGGCCTTACCTATATAGAAGTAGAAGTTACGGGACCAAACCGTGACCTGCACAGTGGCGTTTACGGCGGGGCAGTGGCCAACCCGATTACCATACTTGCACAGATGATTGCTACCCTTCACGACGAAAACAACCATATCACCATTCCCGGTTTCTATGACGACGTAGTGGTTTCATCTCCCGAAGAAAGGGCAGAAATGGCCAAAGCCCCCTACAACGAAGAAGAATATAAAAAAGACCTAGGCGTTACGGAACTATGGGGCGAAAAAGGCTATACCACCAACGAACGTACAGGCATACGCCCTACTTTGGAACTAAATGGCATTTGGGGAGGCTATACAGGTGAAGGTGCAAAAACTGTGCTTCCCAGCAAGGCTTTTGCAAAAATCAGTTGTAGGTTGATTCCCAACCAGACCACTGCAAAAATCGAGAAACTGCTTATTGACCATTTAATAAAAATTGCTCCCCCAACAGTGCAGTTCAAAGCATCTGTGCACCATGGAGGCGATCCTTATCTAACGCCTATCGATAGCATTGAATACAAAGCCGCATCAAAAGCCATCGAAACAAGTTTTGGCAAGGCCCCGATTCCCGTTCGAGGGGGTGGCAGCATTCCTATCACCGCATTATTTGAAAGCGCCTTGGGTATCAAGACCGTATTCATGGGCTTTGGCCTTGATAGCGACAACCTGCACAGCCCCAACGAAAAATATGGCCTGTTCAATTACTATAAGGGCATCGAGACCATACCTTACTTCCACAAGTATTATGAAGAAATGAAGAAATAATGCTGAATTAAAGCATCTAGCAATGGATTACCGCAGAAGCCCCAACACTAATAATGTTGGGGCTTCTGTTTCAATAAAGTCATTGGTGAAAATGGAAACAGTATAATGGGCCTCTTCATAAAAGTTTAATGCAAACTAAATACCCGCAGCCCCTTTCGCTGCTCCAATAAAGTTATCTTCGCCAGCTAATTTTTTGTTTATGAAGAAATTGTTATTGCTCGCCATCAGCTCCTTTATTATGGTCAATTGCCTGTTTGCCCAAGGCACGGAAAGTTTCGCTAATATCCCAACAGCCACCCCCAGTTCCTATCTTGCCCGTACATGGACCGGCGATAACGGCCTAACTTGGAACGCCACCGATGCAAGAACGGACCAGACCTTTGCCACTGGCAATCCAGCGATAGCCATCAGGGTTGGGTCCGTAACCTGCAGTGCAATACCCAATGGCATAGGCAGCCTTACTTTTAAATACAAGCAGGTTTTCAGCGGCACAGGTGCTTCGGTAGAAGTAAGGATCAACGGTAACCTCGTACAGACCATTACTGGTTTAACAATAGATGTGGTACAAACTGCCACCATCAACAACATCAATATAGCAGGGCCCTTCGATTTGGAGATAAAGCAAACAACTGCCACCCTGCGTGTAGCAATCGACGATATTGCTTGGACGGGCTACAGCGGCCTGCCATGCGTAGCGCCAACGGCACAACCAACAGGTTTGACCTTTCCTACAATAACAAACACTTCCATAAGCGGCAGCTTCACCGCAGCCTCACCAGCAGCCAATGAATACCTGATTATCAGGAGCAACAGTTCATCTCTCACAACATTGCCAGTAAACGGCACCGTTTATTCAACCGATGATGTGCTGGGTAACGGCATCGTAGTAGATAGGGGAAACATCACCTCCTTCACTGCCAATACCCTTGCCGCTGGTACAGTGTATTACTTTTTCATTTTCTCCGTGAACAGCATCTGCACCGGGGGGCCACTGTACCTAACAGCATCACCTTTAACAGGTAATGCCACCACTACCACACCTCCTGTATGTGCTGCACCAACGGGTGTACCCGGCACATTGTCCTTGACACCGGCATCCACCACCGTCAATGGTTCCTTTGCTGCTGCCACAGGAGCAGATGGCTACTTGGTGGTAAGGAGCAGTTCGGCAACAATAGGCGCTTCACCTGTAAACGGAACATCCTATACAGTTGGTTCAACCTTTGGAACAGGTACGGTCATTAAGTTCGGTAGCGGTACCACATTTTCAGCAAGTGGTTTATCAGCAAGCACCACCTACTATTTTTATGTCTTTGCAGTAAGTAGTTTCAATTGCACAGGCGGGCCCCTATACAATACTGTTTCCACCAACGGCAGCACCACCACCTCCGCAGGAGGAAGCGGTGAACCAACCGGCTATTATACAAACGCAGCAAGCCTAAGCTGCGCCAGTTTGAAAACAGCTTTGAAAACGATCATCACCAACGGCAACAGCCCCAATAGCTATGGCGACCTATGGAACCAGTACATCGTATCGGATATAAAACCAAGGGAAGTTGGCTCCGGTTCCGCTAACGTGATATGGGATATTTATTCAGACAACCCAACAGGCACTGACCCTTACAATTTCACACCAGCAGGTGCTGGCAGTGGTGGCCAATGCGGTACCTACAGTAGCGAAGGTGATTGCTACAATAGGGAACATAGCTTTCCGCTCAATTGGTTCAATGGCAATACGAACAGCTCAGGACCGGCAACGGATTATTTCCATATTTTCCCAACAGATGGCAAAGTAAATGGCATACGTTCCAACTACACTTATGGGGAAGTAGCAACTGCCACCTACACCAGCCAGAACGGTAGCAAACTCGGTTCATCTTCCGTAGCAGGACTTACAGGCCCTGTATTTGAGCCAATCAATGCCTATAAGGGAGATGTGGCCAGGGCCTTTCTCTATATGGTAACACGTTATGAAGACAATATGCCCACATGGGGCAACCTAAGTGGCAGCAATGGCCTGCAGGCACTGGAGCCAAACACCTTTCCCAGTGTGGATATACCCTACTTGAAACTCATGATCAAATGGCATAACCAGGATCCGGTAAGCCAGAAGGAAATTGATAGGAACAATGCAGGTTATGCCTACCAAGGCAATAGGAACCCTTTCATAGACCATCCAGAATACGTGGGCCTTATTTGGAACAGCACATGCCCCGGCTTGGCTGCCTTGCCAGTGGGCATTATTTACTTCACGGGTAAGCTACAAGGCGATAAAGTGCTGCTTAACTGGCAGGTGGAGAATGAAATCAATTTTGACAGGTATGAAATAGAGCGGAGTTTCAATGGAACAGCCTATACCAAAATCGGTGAAGTGAAAGCAGCCAACCTCTCCAACTATTCATTCAGCGATAATGCCGATGCCATAAGGGGAAGGGCTGTTTACTACCGTCTCAGGAAAATGGACAAGGATGGGAGTTTCTCCTATAGTGCCGTGTTCACCTTGCATATACCATTGAACACCAAGTTCACCGTATACCCCAATCCAAGTACGGGTAGTTTCATCAATTTACAGATGAACAACAACCTCAATGATAAGGTAACGGTACAGGTAACCGATATGGCCGGCCGTATTGTTATCAACCATGTATATACTGCAAGCACAGGCCTCATAAGCATCCCCACCACCAACCTGACCAATGGAAGTTTCTTGGTAAGAATGATAACTGGAGAAAACGAAACCTTTATCCAGAAAGTGGTAGTGATTAAGTAAGGAAACAAAAGGATAATAAATGGCCCTGCCTGAACTATTCAGGCAGGGCCATTTATTATCCTGCGTGTAGGGATTGGTAAAAGATTTTGAGCGAAACGGGCGAACGATGACCCTGCTTTGTAGACATAGCTGATGGCTATAGAAAAGAACCCGTTTTCGAAGGAAAATAATGGAACGCTTACGGCATATTGGTTTTGGTGCTCTGCTGATAAATGACAGAAAGAAGAAATGTTGGTGCCCAGCAAAATCAAAGGTTCTACTGCTTGGCCTCCTTCTCCTCCAGGAGGGAGCCTGTCCCGATTTTTCCTATTCGTGTGGACACATCTTTTGAAGGCATGGAAAGCTGGTCATCCATATTCCCCAATTAACAACAAACAGAAATTAGTGGCCCAGCTATTAATTCCCCTGCTGCCCAAACTCCATTTGAGTAAAATGCTCCTAAGCACCTCAGCCGCTTCGGTTCCGCACCTGTGCGGGATTGAAAAAATGCAAAGCATATTTTTTCAAAGGAGCGGATGCAGTGCTGGAAGACATATTCCACTCATACATGTGCGTAAGCAATCTAAAAAGCCCAACCATCCAGCAATAAAACTCAGCGGGCTACACTTAAGGCAGCGTTGGCGGACAAACAGGCGGAGCCATTTGGGTTGTCCTAGCCTTTTTTTGTTACGTTTTTGCGGCAATGGCAAAAAAGTAAAATACCTATTTGTACCGCAAATATCTTTCACTTAAAAACTGGCTAATTAGAATGGCTAAGCACACCCGGATCACCCAGCAGTTCATCAATCTCGTTAATCAGGCGCAAAAAATAAACGAATCTGCAAGTGCAATTGATGATCAACTTCGTTAAGGATGTGTCCACACGATAGGATTTTTCGGGAGAGCGAGGATGAGGCACTACCCATTAGGCGTATTATCCTTCCATCCCCACAAGTGCAAACAGGCATAAGTCCTATAAGGGCTCCATTTAGCAGACAGTTTCAGCATCCTTTCCCTCAATTGTTTTTTATCTGCTGTATCCAGCTTGTATATTTTCACCATCGCCTGCATGATGCCCAGGTCATCCACAGCAAACACATCTTCACGGCCCAGTGAAAACATCAACAGCATTTCAACCGTCCACTTGCCTACACCTTTAATCTGCGTCAGCAATGCAACCACCTCCTCATTCTCCATGGCCAATAATTTCTTATCTGTTATTTTATGTTCTATGCAAAAGGCTGCCACGTTCTTTACGTAGCTCACTTTTGCATTCGATAGGCCAATAGCACGGAGGGTTTCGGAAGGGGTATCCAATACCTGTTGGGGCCTTGGTTCCTTCTTGCCATACAGGTCAAGGAAACGGTGGAAGATAACTTTGGCCACCTTGGTACTCAACTGCTGGCTCATGATGCTGGCCATTAAACGCAGTGGAATGTTCTTGTGCAGTTTCAGTTCATGCGCCTCATCACCAATGATCTTGGCAAATTTCTTATCCGTTGATAAATGTTGCTTGTAATGCATCAGGCAAATTAATTGATTTCTTGTTATGGAAAAAGTATTGCAAACAACAGCAGATAATTGCAGGTTGTTTTCTTGACGCTCACTATTTGCATTCTTTTTTGATAGCTGAATTTTGCCTCTAGTGCGTTACAGCAGTTTGGCATTACCAATGAGTTAAGCTTCTTGGCGGACAGTTTTTTCCTGCAAGTATGGTCTTTCTTTGACACTTGATTCATTATACAATAAAACCACCCAAAACAACAGTATGAAAGTTACACTTAGGCATCTTTTAATTGGTGCATTGTTTTTTACGGCTTGTAAAAAGAATGATACAGGTAATATAACTACCGACAATACGCCTGTTCAGTTCATTTTTACTTCTGATTCGCATTACGGGATTACACGTTCGGCGTTTCAGGGAGCCACCAATGTGGATGCACATGTGGTCAACGCAGCCTTGGTGGCCAAAATGAATACCCTGCCTGATTTGACCCTACCCAATGATGGCGGTGTAAATGCCGGAAAAAAAATCGGCTCTGTTGATTACCTGTTTCACGGGGGCGATATTGCCAACCGTATGGAAACAAGTGCCAGTGTGCAGCTTGCATCAAAATCATGGGACCAGTTTAATACGGATTATTTGCAGGGCCTTAACCTGAAAAACAAAAGCGGAGGCAAGACACAACTGTATTTGGTACCTGGCAATCACGATGTTTCCAACACCATTGGTTATTATACAACTATGTCGCCTTTAACGGATGCTACATCATTGGCCAATATTTACAACACCATGCTGGCACCTTCAGTGCCCAGAACTGCTGCCACTTTAAACTACACTACTGACCGTGTTAATTATTCCAGGGACCTGGCGGGTATCCATTTCTGTTTCATACAAATGTGGCCAGATTCTTCTGTACGTGTCTGGATGGCCAAAGACCTACTGAATGTAACTGCAACCACACCAGTAATTATTGTGGCACATGACCAGCCTGCTGTTGTGTCCAACCACTTTACCAATCCCAATGGTACATTTACCATAAACAGCACCGATAAATTTGATAATGTGCTGGATGAGCATTTTAAGGATGGCACTACAACTGCTGCTGCATCCACAATTGAGCAAAGGAACTTTGTGGCATTCCTGAAACTGCATACCAATATCAAGGCCTATTTCCATGGTCATGTACACCAGAGCCAGTTCTATACCTATAAAGGTCCAGATAATGATATATCACTCAGTACCGTTGGTGCAGATTCGCCAATGAAAGGTGTTGTATCTGCAGCCGATGAAACAAAGGTCACGTTCCAGTTTGGTGTGTACGATCCGCAAACTGGCAACATGACTATCAGGGAGTGCTATTGGAACAGTGCACCTACAGTGCCCTCAACACCTATAATATGGGGCAATAGCGTAAACATGCAACTGAAATAAACGTGGGGCTAAGAATAATTTGGCAAGGGCAAGCTTATGGCTTGCTCTTGCATTTAAAGCAATCAAGTTGTGGGTGTCAAGTCGTTTTTCTTGCGTAATGCCTACTGTGTTTTAAATTTGGTGGAATAAATCATTAGCTCCATGAAAAAGATACTGCTCATTACTTTCACTATCATGTCAATCAACGCCTTTGCACAAAGCAAGGATGAAACCACCATCAGGGAAATGCTTTCCGCACAGGAAAAAGCCTGGAACGAAGGCAACCTCGACAAGTTCATGATTGGTTACTGGCAAAGCGATAGCCTCCTGTTCATTGGCAGCAAGGGCCCTAAGTACGGCTACAATAGCACACTGGAAAATTACAAGAAAAGCTATCCCGATACCGCACACATGGGAAGGTTCACCTCTACTATCCTGAGCGTAAAAAAACTATCTCCCGAATATTATTTTGTAGTGGGAAAGTGGTACCTGCAAAGAAGCGTAGGCGATGCAAGCGGTCATTATACCTTGCTCATTAGGAAGATAAAAGGTCAATGGGTAATTGTGACCGACCATAGTAGTTAAAGGAACGGTGACCAATAGTAAAACGGAGATAAATGAAACTGCTTTTTGTTTGTAGTAAGAATAAATGGCGCAGCAGGACTGCAGAAACAATGTTCAGGAACTCGGCCATCCATAAAGTGAAATCAGCAGGCACTGATCCAAACGCTAGGATTAAATTAACGGCAGCATTATTGGATTGGGCAGAAATAGTTTTTGTGATGGAAGACAAGCACAAGCAAATGATCAGGCAAAAGTTCCGGAACAGTTATGATGCAAGTAAGATGGTTGTTTTGAGTATTGCTGATGAATACCAATACATGGATGAAGAGCTCATTATGTCAATCGAAGTAGCCATTGCCCCCTATTTGGAAATGGATTGAATCTACAGGTACATTCCCCATCTCGTCTCCTTCACCAGCAATCTCGCAAACAAAAAATAACCGAAACCAGCACCCACAAAGGAAAAAAGGATATCCAGTACATCAAACGTCCTTCCGAAGAAAGGGATAAGCTGCAGGAATTCATTCACTACGACCAGCATCAAACCAAACACGCAGGTAAACTTTAACTGTTGTACCGTCTGCAAGCGGAATACCCGTTGGAACAACCAACAGGCACCAAAAGGCAACAGGAACGAGCCAATCAAATTGGGCGCAATGCCAAACCATAGCTTCCAGAACTGCGGGATATGGATAAATGGCCTAATTACGAACTTGATCAGCCAGATAACCAGTGTACCCACAATGGTAACTTGTTTGGAAATGCCCTTGAGGTTCATAACGGTATAATTTGAAGGTGGAAAATAACCCAAACCTATTGCAGTAAGGTAAGCGCCGTAGGGTATTTCGGTGAAACGAAGTTGCTGGTCAGAAGTTACTCATCAATGGTAAAAGGCTTTTTCCATAAACGTACAAGGTGCCATACAAGCCATACCAAGCTTGCCACAAACCAAATATAGAAAAGGATATTGCCCACTTTTACGGTACCCTCCGGAAAGGCCAACTTGAACTTCACCCCAGCAGTCGCGTTCACCAGCATCCATAGCAAGGCCACGGACATGGCATTGAGTATACGTTTCAGAAATTCCCTGATCCCCTGTTCCACACTATATTAATTTGAAATAAAAAAAGCAATCCACGCTGATCCCTATTAACAGCCTCCTACTCACCATTATCCATTCACCACTTCCTACTTATCACTAACTTCTCTCTACTGCCTGCTCACTGTTTCCTCCCCCTACTCACTCCAAACTACTGCCTGCCAACTACTGCCTATTAACTATCAATCAAAGCTCTGGTTATTACTAGCAGCCAGCTTCAGTATCCTGTCAAATTGGGCCGGCGTCAAATCATTGTAGAAATAATAAATGGGGTCTACAGGCTGCCCATTCCTATGTACTTCATAATGGCAGTGTGGGCCTGTGCTCTTCCCCGTGCTCCCCACATAACCAATTACTTCCCCACGTTTTACGCTTTGCCCATTCCTTGCTTTTGTCCTTACCATGTGACCGTACAAGGTTTGATAACCATAGCCATGATCAATGACCACATGGTTGCCATAACCATTATTGGTATTGCCTGCCGTGGTCACGGTACCATCTGCGGTAGCATAAATAGGGGTGCCTTGCGGTGCAGTAAAATCAAGACCTGCGTGAAACTTGGGCACTTTGTAAACAGGATCGATCCTGTTGCCAAAACCGGAAGCCACCCTTGTTAGGTCCTTGTTGCTCACAGGCTGTATAGCAGGAATGGCCACCAGCAGTTTTTCCTTGTTCTTTACCATTCCTTCAATCTCCACATAACTTTTTGCCTGGAAGGTCAAACGGCTGGATAAATTGTTCAATTGTCCAGTCATGCTTTTCACGAGGTCGGTTTCGCCCATATTGCTCACCACCTGCACCTCTTTCTTGTCGTCCATATCCTTGACCCTAATGCTATCAGGTATGGGTTGGCTTTCAAAAATGGAACGGTACACCTTATTGTCGCGGTTCTCCAGTTCGTCCATCTGCAGTTCCAACTGCTTCACCCGTTCGTTCAGGACAGTATAACGGTCCTTTAACTGGCTGTTTTCGTTCTGCAGTATCTTCTCGTTGGCCGAGGGGAAATATTTATAGGCAATCATCAGGAACAGGAACCCGGTCACCAATGCGGCAGCAAAAAAACCGAAAGCCTTCAGCAGTTTCACACGCAATGGTGTTACCAGCTTGTCGTAGCGGAGGGTATGCGTATTGTAGAAGTACTTGATTTTTTTCATGCTTTCGGTCCCAGGTCTTGCTTGCTTGGTTAATATCCGTTCATCAAAGATAAATTTTATCGGCATGAAGGTTGGTGGTAATTTTCGTCATCAATCAATCTCCCAACAAAACATGCCTTTCAATAAAATAGTATTTGCAGCGCTCTGTTCCATACCCATGCTTTTGCAGGCCCAAACACAACCCATAAAACTACAGGACAAACAGGTGCTATTGAAATCAGGCAAGAAGTTCTCCTTGAAAGTGCCCGAAGGCTACCAGCTTTCCGTTGCAGCGGAAGTGTCCAACCGTTTGCGGTTCCTCGCCAAAAGCCACGATGGAAAGCTCTTTGCTACCGATATGTACAACAGGGGCGACAACCGTTTGGGCAGGGTACTGATTTTTGAAAACTGGAATGCTTCCACCAAGAAGTTTGAGAAGACAACCGAATACCTCACCAAGCTACGTAACCCCAACCAGGTAGCTTTCTACAGTACCAAAGACGTTGATTATATCTACGTAGCAGAAACGGGTTTCATAAAAAGGTTCCGTTATTACAAGGGCGAAAACAAACCACGGGACACGGGCACCATCATCACCCGTTTCCCCGATTATGGTCTCGACTATAAATATGGTGGCTGGCATTTAACAAGGAGCCTCACCTTCAATAACAACAAGCTCTATGTAAGTGTGGGCAGCAGTTGCAATGCCTGCATCGAAAAGGAACCTATCAGGGCCTGTATCATGGAAATGGACCCAGATGGAAGCAATGCCAAACTATTTGCCAATGGATTGAGGAATTCCGTGGCAATAAAATGGGTGAACAACGAGTTTTGGGTAACCAGTATGGGAAGGGACCAGATTGGGCCAGACAAGCCGGAAGACCTCTTGCAAAGCATAACAAAGGGCAGTTTTTACGGATGGCCCTATTACTTCCAGTTCAACAGAAAAATATATACCGACCCGCAGTTCAAGGATTCCGCAAAGCCAAAGAACCTCAAGCAACCGTCAATTGCACAAGTGGGTTTCAAGGCACATTCAGCTCCCTTGGGCTTTGAATACCTAACAGGATTTTCCGACCCGTTACTGAACAACTGCTTTCTTGTGGCACTGCATGGAAGCACCACTGTTTCAAGGCAAAGGGGCAATGAAGTGGTACAGGTACTGAAAGATGGAACCTATAGGACCATCGTTGGCGGGTTCCTTCAAGGAAAAAAAGAGAATGGCCGTTTTGGTAGGCCCTGCGATGTCATGCAGTCCAGCAGCAATGCCTTCTTTGTAACAGACGATAAAAGTGGTGTGCTCTACTACATTTACAGGCCCTGACCCTGACCAATTGCCAAAGCATCCCAAACCTTATCTTTGCCCACCTTTAAAGGCAAAAATTAGGTTATGAGTACTTCAGCACAAACGGTAAATACAACAGGCAATAACAATTTCACTGCTGCCGAAATACGCCAGCAGTTTTTGGATTTCTTCAAAAGCAAGGGGCACCAGATTGTTCCTTCTGCACCCATCGTGGTAAAGAACGACCCCACTTTATTGTTCACCAATGCGGGCATGAACCAGTTCAAGGATTATTTTTTGGGCAATAGGCAACCTGAGCATACCCGTATTGCAGATACCCAAAAATGCCTGCGGGTAAGTGGCAAGCACAACGACCTGGAAGAAGTGGGGGTGGACACCTACCACCATACCATGTTTGAAATGCTGGGCAACTGGAGCTTTGGCGACTACTTCAAAAAGGAAGCCATTGCCTGGAGCTGGGAACTCTTGACAGAAGTGTACAAGCTGGACAGGAGCCGCTTGTACGTGACCATATTTGAAGGCGATGAAAAAGAAGGCCTGCCAAAGGATGAGGAAGCCTTCAATGAATGGAAGAAAGTAATTGCCGAAGACAGGATTTTATTGGGCAATAAAAAAGACAATTTCTGGGAAATGGGCGATACAGGTCCATGCGGTCCCTGCACAGAAATACATGTGGACTGCAGGACTGATGAAGAAAGAAATGCTGTTGATGGTGCCACTTTGGTGAACAACGACCATCCGCAAGTGATAGAAATTTGGAACAATGTGTTCATGCAGTTCAACCGTTTGAAAGATGGAACATTGCAGCCATTGCCTGCACAGCATGTGGACACAGGAATGGGCTTTGAACGTTTGGTCCGTGTTATTCAACAAAAAACTTCCAACTACGATACAGATGTATTTACAGGAACAATCGCTACCATAGAAAACATCACCAGTAAAAAGTATGATTACAGCGATAGTAAGGAAGCTGTTGCATTCCGTGTATTGGCAGACCATATACGGGCCATCTCCTTTACCATTGCAGATGGGCAATTGCCAAGCAATACAGGTGCTGGTTATGTGATAAGAAGGATCTTAAGAAGGGCTGCCCGTTACTACTATTCTTACTTGGATTACAAGCAGCCATTGCTGCATCAGTTGCTGCCGACCTTGGCCAAACAATTTGAAAACGTGTTTCCCGAACTGACCGCACAATTGGATTTTGTAAGTAAGGTGGTGAAGGAAGAGGAAGATGCTTTTTTAAGAACTTTGGATAAAGGGCTTATCAGAATTGAAAAATATTTTAGTAATAAAGGTCAACTATCATTTTCTGATATCCCTAATGATAATTCTATTCAATCAGTTATCGACTCAACTTTAGAGCTTCCATACATAAAAGACGCAAATAATATTTTAAGTCTTTCTATTCCCGGAAAAGTAGTTTTTGAATTATTAGATACCTATGGATTCCCTGTTGACTTAACACAGCTAATTGCCAAGGAAAAAGGATGGGATATAGATGAAGAAGGTTTTGAAGCAGCATTAAAAGAGCAAAAGGACAGAAGCCGTGCAGCATCAGCAGTAGATGCAGAAGATTGGGTAACCCTCCACAATAGCAACTCCCGTTTTGTAGGCTACGATACTTTGCAAACCAACACCCGTGTGTTGAAGTACAGGAAAGTAAAGGCCAAGGGCAAGGATGGCTACCAAATAGTTTTGGAAGAAACACCTTTTTATGCAGAAAGCGGAGGGCAGGTTGGCGACAAGGGCAATCTTGTTTTTGATAATGGAATGGAAGCCGTAGATGTGATTGATACCAAAAAAGAAAATAACCTTACCATCCATTTTACGGATCAGTTACCACAGAATATTGGTGGCCCAGTAGATGCCTATGTAAACATGGGCCTTAGGATGATGACCAACAAGAACCATTCGGCCACACATTTGCTTCATGCTGCTTTGAGGCAGGTATTGGGAGAACATGTTGCCCAAAAAGGCAGCTTGGTCAATGATGAACAATTGCGTTTTGACTTCTCCCATTTTGCCAAGGTGACGGATGATGAAATAGAAGCCATTGAGCGGATCGTGAACATCAAGATCATGGAAAACATTCCGGTGGTCATCAAGGAAATGTGGAAGGAAGAAGCCATCGAAATGGGAGCAATGGCCCTCTTTGGCGAAAAATACGGCGATAGGGTACGTGTGGTAATTATGGACAGGAATTATTCTGTGGAGCTCTGTGGTGGAACGCATGTAGGCAATACTGGTGAACTGGGCTACTTCAAAATAAAGCATGAAACAGCCGTAGCTGCTGGTGTTAGGAGGATAGAAGCGGTATCAGGCTATTATGCCATGGATTACATCAGCAACACGTTCAAGGACCTGGATACGGTTCGTGGTATGTTCAACAATCCAAAGGAACTGGTAAAAACCGTGGAGAACTTCCTTGCAGAAAACAAGGAACTCAAAAAGAAAATAGAAAGCCTCGAAGCCAAACAATTGGCAGTATTCAAAAGTGAGCTGGCTGCAAAAGTGGAAACCATCAATGGTATCCGGTTCATTGGCGCCATACTGGATGTAAGCAATGGGGATGGCCTGAAAAAGCTGGCCAACGATTTAAAGAACGATGCAGATGTGGTGGTACTATCATCCAATATTGCTGGAAAGGCCTCCGTGGCCATTTCCATTACGGATGAACTGGTAAACAGCAAGGGCCTTGAAGCACCCAAGGTAATCAAGGAATATATCACTCCACTTATCAAGGGGGGTGGAGGTGGACAGAAAAACCTTGCCACCGCTGGCGGTCAGGATGCCAGCAACCTGGACAAAGTAATAGCTGCCGTGCGGTCATTGTTGTAAAAAGCAGTCAAACCAACTGGCAAACAAAAGAGGATTTGGTTTTATCAAACGGGCGGAACCCATGGGTTCTGCCCGTTTTTATTGGTCCTGTCCGCAATAGTAAAGCGTACATGGCAGATATTATCCCTGCTTCGTGGCATATACCGCTGGGCAAAGAACAACGGACAAGATGAAAAAAATGCAGCAAAAAAAATGCGACATAAAAAATGCGACATTTTAAAATGTCGCAAAAAAAGTGTCGCATTTTTTTCTTGCTGAAAAAAAGGGTAAGGAAATCAGTGGCCAATAGATGGTTCAGCCGCACAGGAAATGTCAATATATTTACTTTTAACTGGTGCATGAAGCCAAATTGGCCATAACCATACTACAAACAACACTTACTCCATGGAGCCTATCATTGAAACAGAAAGACTCATATTGCATGAATTTACCTTGGCCGATGCCCAATTATTGGTTGACCTGAACAGCAATCCCGAAGTGGTCAAGTACCTGCATGAACTGCCCACCACGCTTGAAGTGGCCCAGCAGGTGCTGGAATCCGTTATCCTGCCACAATACAAACTGTACAATCATGGCCGCTGGGCCGTTCACCTAAAAAGCAACCATGAATTCATCGGATGGTGCGGCCTGAAATATGTCAAGGAAAGGAACGAAGTTGACTTGGGCTACCGTTTCTTCCAGCAGCATTGGGGCAGGGGCTATGCCACGGAAACTGCAAAGGCAAGCATCGGTTATGGCTTCAATACATTGAACATGCAGCATATCATGGCCATGGCCCATGTGGACAATATTGGCTCTCAGAAGGTGATCCTTAAATGCGGGATGGCATTCAGGAAAGAGGATTTTGTGGACAATTGTCCCGTAAAAGTGTACGACCTCCATAAAAGCAACAGTTAAGCAAAATCCTACCTATGAACCTCTAATCCCTACCGAATTTTTTGTTCCTGAATTAAACTATCAGCCTAGATTGCCGTTAATATGGTTATAATGGTTCATTTGACCATCAAATTCTACCTTAGCACCCCCATAAACACGTTCAGAATGAAAATTATTTGTACACTTGGCTCCCTCTTATTATTTACAATGGTTGCATCTGCACAGAGCAGCGGTACATTAAAGGGCAAGCTCATTGATAGTGTTGCGAAGCAATCATTGAAAGACGCTTCCATCAGCGTGCTCGATGCCAAGGATTCTACCGTTGAGTCCTTCAGCTTGGCAAAAGCAGATGGCAGTTTTGAGGTTACCAAAATAAGCTTTGGCACTTATGTACTCCAAATAAGCTTCCAAGGGTATGAACCTGTTTTCCAAAGGATCGATTTTTCCAAAGCAAATCCAACAGTCGATTTGGGCAATATCTATTTGAAGGTTTCCGCGGGCGATATAGGCGGTGTAACAGTAAGGGCTTCGCCCGTGCAGATCAAGGGCGATACAACAGAAATGAACGCCAGCAGTTACAAAACAAAACCCAATGCCACAGCAGAGGACCTCTTCAAGAAACTGCCCGGTGTGGAAGTGGCAAAAGATGGAACGGTAAAGGCACAGGGGCAGAACGTAACAAAAGTGCTGGTGGATGGTAAGCGTTTCTTTGGCGACGACCCCAAAACAGCCACCAAGAACCTGCCCTCCGATGTGATAGACAAGGTCCAGATTTACGATGCACAAAGCGACCAGAGCACTTTTAGCGGCTTCGATGATGGCAACAGGGAAAAAACCATCAACATCATCACCAAGAAAGACAGGCGCAAAGGGTATTTTGGCAAGTTCACAGCAGGTGCGGGTGAAAATGAACGTTATGCTACAAGCTTAAGTTTCAATAGGTTCAATGGCAACCAGCAGATATCCTTCATCGGTCAGGGCAACAATATCAACCAGCAGAACTTTTCCGTACAGGACCTCTTGGGAACAATGAGTTCAAGTGGCGGTCGTGGCCCCGGTGGTGGTGGTGGCATGATGATGGGCATGGGCGGCGGTGGCGGCAACATCGGCAATTTCCTTTCAGGTACGCAGTCCGGTATTGCCACCACATGGGCTGGCGGACTTAACTACAATGATGTTTGGGGAAAGAAAACCTCCGTAAGTGGAAGCTATTTCTACAACAACCTCAATACCAATAACGACAATTCCAATCACAAGGAAACCTTTGTGGCCAACAATCCCGATTCTTCCCTGCTCAGCAATACAGGTACAACTTCCAATAACAAGAATGCCAACCACCGCTTCAACTTTGAACTGGAGCAGAAATTCGATTCATCCAATTCCATGCAAGTCCGCCCTGCATTCAGCAACCAGCACAATGAAAGTTTCAGCCAGACCAATTCCTTTACCACAAAAGGGAAACTGGTAAACCTAAGTGACGTGCAGCAGGTAAATTCCAGGACAAGTGACGGGTATAATTTCAGCACCAATATTTTGCTGCGCCACCGCTTCAAGAAACGTGGCAGGACCATCTCCCTGAACCTCACTCCCGGCCTTACCAAAAATGATGCGGACGGCTACAATATTTCCTATAACAATATTTATACAGGTAGCACTTTTGTAAGGGATACCATCAATCAAATAAGCAACACACAAAGGGATGGGAAATCTTTCGGTACCAACCTGTCCTATACCGAGCCAGTGGGCAAACATGCACAATTGGAGTTCACTTATGCCTATAGCTATAGCCTCAACAATTCGGACCAGCAAACCACCAGGTTCAACAGCACAACCAATGCCTATGACATTGTGGTGCCCAACCTTACCAACAAGTTTGAGAACACCAATACCTCCAATAGGTTTGGGGCCAGTTACCGCAACCAGGTAACCAAGGAATGGAGCTATACTTTGGGAATGGCCGTACAGAAAGCAGAGCTCTCAAGCGATAACCAGACAAAAGGAACAAACCTTTCCAATAGCTTCACCAATTATTTTCCAACGGTACAGATACAGTTCAGCAAGGCACGTGCAAACAATCTGAGGTTCAGGTACAATGGAAGGACCAATGCCCCCTCCATTTCCCAATTGCAGGATGTGGTGGACAATACCAATCAATTGAACATCAAGAATGGTAACCCGGCCTTGAAGCAGGAGTTCAGCCACAACTTCAATTTGTTCTATACCAAGTTCGATGTGCTCACTTTCAAGAACTTCTTTGTAAGCCTTAACGGCAGCTTCACCCAGAACAAGATCGGCAACGATGTGGTGCAGAACACAGGGTCCACACCATTGGTTGTTGATGGGGTGGCATTGATACCCGGAGCGCAGTACAGTAAGCCCGTAAACATCAATGGCGGCATGAACTTTTCCGGTTTTGTCAACTATGGCTTCCCTACCAAGAAACCAAAGGCCAATATTAACCTTACCACAAACCTTTCCTATTCAAGGGACGTGAACCTGTTCAACCATGTGATCAACTACACCAATAACTATGTGGCAGGGGAAAGGATCAGTTATACCATGAACATCAAGGAAGAGTTCGACCTGAACTTCTCAAGTTCATCCACCTATACATTGGCAAGGTATACACAGAGCCCCGATAACAACGGCGACTATTTCACGCAGGTATTCTCTGTGGAACCAACCTATTCCCCCAAAAGCGGGTGGATTATCGGTGCCGATTTTGATTATACCTTTAACCGTGGACAAGCAGCAGGGTACAACCAGAGCGTTCCATTGCTCAATGCAAGCATAGCAAAGAGTATTTTCAAGAAGAAGGACGGTGAACTCAAATTATCAGTATTCGACCTGCTCAACCAGAACCAGAGCATCACAAGAACAGTGGAACAGAATTATATCCAGGATACCCGCACGCAAGTGCTTACACGTTATGTAATGCTCACCTTCACCTATAACCTCCGGAAATTTGCTGGCAAGGGCCAGCAACAAATGCCACCTTTCATGAAGGGCATGTTCCGTGGAAATGGGCAGCCCAGGATCCGTATGGGCGGTGGACCGGGAGGCATGTAAATCTTTGCTGTGAAGCAAAACCCCCAATGGTGGCCTCCCGAAAGGGAGGCCTTTTTATTGTATTGTACCCATTTAGGTAGCACCCCGCATGTAGCAGCCACCAAACCTAACAAACGTTCATGTTTGGCACGGTTTTTCTTAACGATACCTTCATAAAAAAACTTATCGAAAGTTTATCAAACAACACTACTTTTACGCCCTCAATGAAAAAAGGATTACCAAATATCATCCCGTGTTTTCTCCCTCGACCACGACGTGGTTGCTGATAGGACGAGCAGTTGGCAATTGCCCCTATCAGTGAAATTCTCTCGGAACTTTCTGTGCAACGCCAATTTTCTTTCATATTAATTACGCATTCAATTGGAACATTCAAATATTATCATTCGTGTGGCCACACACCTTGATACGCACTATGCCAAACGCATCACCGATGAAATGGAATCATCTGCAAAAGCACGTGGTACAGGTATCGCAAAGCGTAGCCCGGAATATGTAGCGGCAAAAATGTTGGAAGACAAGGCTATCATTGCGGTGACCACCACTGGGCAATGGGTCGGCTTCTGCTATATTGAAGCATGGCAGCATGGCGAGTTTGTGGCAAATAGCGGATTGATCGTGGCACCCGAGTTCAGGAAAAGTGGCGTGGCCAAGCTCATCAAGAAAAGGATTTTCGACCTCAGCCGTGAAAAATACCCCAATGCAAAAATATTTGGGCTTACAACGGGCCTGGCCGTAATGAAGATAAACAGCGAACTGGGCTACGAGCCTGTAACTTACAGCGAGCTGACCAATGATGAAGAATTTTGGGCAGGCTGCAAAAGCTGCGTCAATTATGACATCCTCATGAGCAAGGGGAGGAAGAACTGCATGTGTACTGCAATGCTCTTCGATCCTGCCGACCATTACGAACCAAAGGAAACAAAGGATTATTTCGAAAAGAACAAACCTGTATTCGAACGTTTGCAACGGTTGAAAGAAAGCAATTTCCTGAAACGTTTAATGAAGAAGGACAAGGAAGACGAGAATGGAAGCAGTGGTTCGGGCAAATCCTTCCTGCGCCATCTTTTCCATTTGTAGAAGGCTTCAAACCCCCATTAACGGTTTCAAACTTAACAGTGGCAGGTATAGGATGGCAAACAAGAACAACAAACAATAATAGCCCCATCAACGGGTTTAACTTTGACGGCGGTTAGAATATCAAACAATCAATAGCTACCAATGAGCAAAAAAGTTGTACTAGGTTTTAGCGGGGGACTGGATACCTCCTTTTGCGTAAAATACTTTACCGAGGAATTCGGGTACGAAGTGCACAGCATCATCGTAAACACCGGAGGATTCACCCACGATGAACTAAAGCAAATTGAGGCCCATGCCTACAAACTTGGTGTAAAAACACATACCACGGTTAATGCTGTTCACAGCTACTATGACAGCATTGTAAAGTACCTCATTTTCGGCAATGTGCTCAAGAACAATACCTATCCATTAAGCGTAAGCGCGGAGCGTTTGAGCCAGGCCCTACATATAGCGGACCATGCTTCAAAACTGGATGCAGATGCCGTGGCACATGGTAGTACAGGTGCAGGCAACGACCAGGTAAGGTTTGATATGGTTTTCCATATTGAAATCCCCGGCGTTGAAATCATTACCCCCATTCGTGATTTGAAGTTGAGCCGCGAAGAAGAGATCAACTATCTCAAGGAGAAAGGCGTGGAAATGAACTTCGAGAAAAACCAGTACAGTATCAATAAAGGTTTATGGGGCACCAGTGTTGGTGGCAAGGAAACATTGCAGAGCAAAGGGATACTGCCCGAATCCGCTTGGCCTACACAAGTAACCAAGCTTGGGGCAGAAGAAGTGAAGCTCCATTTTGAAAATGGCGAACTGGTAGCCATTGATGAAGAAACATTCGAGCATCCAAGTGAAGCCATCCAGTACCTGCAAGCAATTGCTGGCCCTTATGGTATTGGCCGCGACATACATGTAGGTGATACCATCATTGGAATTAAAGGAAGGGTGGGTTTTGAGGCAGCAGCCCCCATGGTTATACTGAAAGCGCACCATGCTTTGGAAAAACATGTACTCACCAAATGGCAGTTGCAATGGAAGGATACCCTGAGCCAGTTCTATGGCAACTGGTTGCATGAAGGCCAGATACTGGACCCTGTAATGAGGGACATAGAAGCCTATTTGGAAAAGAGCCAACGCAATGTGACAGGCGATGTTTTTGTTCAATTACTGCCTTACCGTTTTCAAATCATAGGTATAGAAAGTGGGCATGATTTAATGAGCGACAAGTTTGGTAAGTATGGTGAAATGAACAGTGGTTTTACAGGGGAAGATGTGAGGGGTTTCAGTAAAATTTTCGGCAACCAAACAAGTATCTATTATCAAGTAAAAAACAGCTTGAATGATAAAGGTGCTATCTAAGGAAAATGCATTGAAGCATTACCAATGGGGCAATGCATGTGATGGGTGGAGCCTGGTTGATGAAGAGCAGCTCTCCATAAAACAGGAGAGGATGCCAGCAGGAACAGTGGAACAGTTGCATTACCATGAACATGCACAACAGTTCTTTTTTATGATGGAAGGCACAGCCACTTTTGAGATTGAGGGAGAAGAATATGAAGTACATGAGCAGCAGGGCATCCATATCAGGAAAGGACTTCGGCACCGCATCCTCAACAAGACAACAAGTGATTTGTCGTTTATACTTTCATCGCAGCCATCCACTGCAAATGACAGGATTAATTTATAACACATGAAAAAGATCAGGGTAGGCATAATTGGCGGCGCAGGGTACACTGGTGGTGAGCTGGTCAGGTTACTGGTCAATCATCCCAATGCTGAAATCATCTTTGTGCAGAGCAGGAGCAATGCTGGCAATCTATTGTCAAGCGTTCATGGCGATTTGGTTGGGGAAACAAATTTGGAGTTTTCCGCCGAACACAACTATGATGTTGACCTTCTCTTCCTTTGTGCGGGCCATGGTGAAGCTAAGAAGTTCGTGCAGGCAAATGATATACTCCCTTCAGTCAAGCTAATTGATATAGGTAACGATTTCCGCTTGCAAGCAGACGCAAACATTCAAGAAAGGACCTTTGTTTATGGCCTGCCAGAACTTAATAAACAACAGGTTCAGTCAGCCAGCAACATTGCCAATCCCGGTTGCTTCGCTACAGCTATACAATTGGGCCTATTGCCCTTGGCAAAAGCAGGTTTATTGGGAGATGTGTATACCACGGGCATTACAGGTAGTACAGGTGCAGGTCAGGGTTTGAGTGCCACATCGCATTTCAGTTGGAGGGCCAATAATATACAGGCATACAAAACATTGACCCATCAACATATTGGTGAAATTCATCAGAGCCTTGAACAATTGCAAGGCAACGATGGCATAGAAGTGAACTTCGTTCCTTGGCGTGGAGATTTTACAAGGGGTATTTATGTAAGCTCAACTGTGGATTGTGCATTGCCTTTGCAGGAAATCACTCAACTCTATAAATCCTTTTATGTTGATGCTTTATTCACCCATGTTAGCGATAGCATGATTGATATGAAGCAAGTGGTGAATACCAACAAGTGTTTAATCCACTTGGAAAAGAAAGGCAACAAAATCGTTATCCACTCAACCATCGATAATTTATTAAAAGGTGCATCCGGACAAGCAGTGCAGAACATGAACCTGATGTTTGGCCTGGATGAGGGTATGGGATTGAGATTGAAAGCAAATTACTTTTGAGAGGTATAAGGCTTAGGGTGAAAGGTTCATTGGTTGAACCTAAAGAATTGTCGAGGAAACTGACTATTGTTGCTTTGCGGCATTGGAGTTTAATTATATCACGAATGAAGAATACCAAACAATAAATAAATTAATAAACGAGGTAAGGGCGATGCTCATTTCTTTTCTGAAATTTTTAAGAAACGGCAATGACCCTACACCTTAAACCACAAACCTTTTACCATGGTTCTTTTCGACGTTTATCCGCTCAACAACATTACGGTTACCAAGGCGCAAGGCTCCTATGTATGGGATGAAAATGGTGTGCAGTACTTGGATATGTATGGTGGCCATGCAGTTATTTCCATTGGCCATACCCATCCACATTGGGTAAAAAGGATTGAGGAACAGTTGGAGCAGATTGCCTTCTATTCCAACTCCATCAACATCCCCATTCAGCAGGAACTGGCCAATAAGTTGGGCAAGCTCAGTGGCAAGGAAGAATACCAATTGTTCCTTTGCAACAGCGGTGCAGAAGCCAATGAGAATGCACTGAAACTGGCCAGCTTCCACAATGGCAAGAAGAAGATTGTAGCTTTCAATAAATCATTCCATGGTAGGACATCCTTGGCTGTTGCTGCAACGGATAACAAGAACATTGTTGCACCAGTAAATGAAACTGACAATGTTATCTTCCTCCCTTTCAATGATGAAAAAGCATTGAAGCAATGTTTCAGGGACTTTGGGGATGAGATTTCTTCTGTGATCATTGAAGGCATACAAGGTGTTGGTGGTATCAACATTGCCAATGAATCCTTCCTCAAACTCATCAGGGTACTGTGCGATGAACACAATGCCGTATATATAGCAGACAGTGTACAGTGCGGTTACGGTAGGAGTGGATTGTTCTTTTCGCACGATTACGCAGGTGTTGATGCAGATATCTATACCATGGCAAAGGGCATGGGCAATGGCTTTCCTGTGGGCGGCATCCTTATTGCGCCACACATCAAACCAAAGCATGGTATGCTGGGCACTACATTTGGTGGCAACCATTTGGCCTGTGCCGCAGCATTGGCTGTGCTGGAAGTGATTGAGGAGGAGAAGCTCATTGATGTGGCCAAGCAACGTGGTCAATATTTATTGAACCGTTTAAAAGCCATTGAAGATTTGGAGAATGTGCGCGGCCGTGGGTTGATGATTGGCTTTGATGTACCAGAGCATTTGAAGGATTTGAAAAAGAAACTGCTGTTCGATTTCAACATTTTTACTGGGGAAGCCAAACCAAATGTGATCAGGTTGCTACCGGCTTTAACCATTACAAGGAAGCAAGTAGATGAATTTTTGGAAACAGTGAAGGAAGCAATAGAAGAGCTGAAAGCTGAAAGCAAAATGCTGAAAGCTGAGGTGGTTCAATAATGTATGAGAGATTTCAAGAAATATGAGGTTTGGCAAAACGCACATCAATTAACACTTTTTGTGTATAAGGAGATATTGCCGTTATTTCCAAAATCTGAACAATTTGAATTAGCATCACAACTCAAGCGAGCCGTTTATTCAATACCTTTAAATATAGCTGAGGGATATGGTAGGAATTCTGATGTAGATTTTTGTCGGTTTTTAGATATCGCATTAGGTTCAGTACATGAAGTTGAATATTGCATTTTATTAGCTAATGACCTTGCATATCTGCGATTAGCGGAACATGATAAGGTCTTGCTTTTGTTATCACCTGTGAAAGCAAAACTCATTAATTTAATCAAGACATTAAGGCGGTAATGTACGCATGCATTCTGCCTTTAGCATTCAGCTTTATGAAACAGTTCATTTCTGTAAACGATGTAACCAACATCAACAGCTTAGTAGAAAAAGCGTTGTCGTACAAAGCCAATCCTTTTATTGATAAGGGTTTAGGTGCTAACAAACGCATTGGGTTATTGTTCCTTAACCCAAGTTTACGTACACGTTTAAGTACACAAGTTGCAGCAAGCAATCTGGGCATGGAAGCCATTGTGTTCAATGTAGATAAAGAGGGTTGGGCCTTGGAGTTTGAAGAAGGAGCCATCATGAGCGGTACCACGGTGGAGCATATAAAAGATGCTGCACCCATCCTCGGAAATTATTTTGATGTATTGGCGATAAGAACATTTCCATCTTTGGCCAATAAAGAAGATGATTACAGCGAAATGTACATCAAGCAGTTCATCAAGTATGCAGGTGTGCCTGTAGTGAGTTTGGAAAGTGCCACACTGCATCCATTGCAATCATTGACTGATGTGATCACCATTCAGGAAGACATAAAGCGAGGCGCAGAAAGCTTAAGGCAAAATGCAAATAGCATTCAGCCCTCAGCATTCAGCAGTAAGCCTAAAATCGTTCTCACTTGGGCCCCCCACGTAAAACCTCTTCCTCAATGCGTGGCCAATAGTTTTGCCCAGTGGGTCAATGCCTGGGGTGAGGCTGATTTTGTCATTACCCACCCGGAAGACTATGAACTAAGTGAACAGTTTACCAAAGGGGCAACCATTACCCATAACCAGGATGAAGCATTGAAGAATGCAGATTATGTATATGTGAAGAACTGGAGCACGTTCAACGACTATGGCAAGATGTACGAGAACGACCCACGCTGGATGATGACCAATGATAAACTGGCACTGACCAACCATGCCAAAGTGATGCACTGCTTGCCAGTAAGGAGGAATGTGGAACTGAGCGATGAAATCCTGGACGGGCCAAACAGTCTAGTAACCCAGCAAGCAAGTAATAGGGTATGGGCTGCTCAGGCGGTATTAGCAACCCTCCTAACCTCCCTAAGGGGAGGGACAAAATAGAAGATTATGGAGAAGTTATACGTTGTAAAAATTGGGGGCAATATTATAGATGATGAAGCAAAGCTTGCTTCATTCCTAAAGAATTTTTCCAGCATTTTTGGGGCCTCTTCTTCATCCAGGGGTAGGGCTATCCTTGTACATGGTGGAGGCAAGCTAGCAACCAGGGTTGCAGAAGCTATGGGTATCCAACAGCAAATGATTGATGGCAGAAGGGTTACCGATGCAGGAACATTGAAAGTAGTGACGATGGTTTATGCCGGCTTCATCAATAAAAGCATTGTGGCACAATTGCAAGCAAGAGATTGCAATGCCATTGGATTAACCGGTGCTGACGGAAATGTTATTCAAGCCCACAAACGCATTCATCCAACAATTGATTATGGTTTTGTAGGAGATGTGGATGCAGTAAATGCAGGATTGCTCAATAGCTTGCTACAACAGAATATTGCTGTTGTTCTTGCTCCCATCACCCACAATAATGAAGGGCAATTATTGAATACCAATGCGGATACCATTGCGCAGGAAACAGCCAAAGCCATGAGTGCATTGTACGAAACTGAACTGATTTATTCCTTTGAAAAAGCTGGTGTGCTATTGGATGTGGATGATGAAGCTAGTGTTATCAAGGAAATCAACCCATCATCATATACCAAACTAAAAGAAGAGAACAGGATTTTTGCTGGTATGATCCCAAAACTGGACAATGCTTTCCAAGCAGTGGGCAGTGGTGTTTCAAAAGTCATCATTGGCAAAGCGGAGCAATTGCAGCAACTCATAGATGGCAGTGCTGGTACTGCTATCATCAACCAATAAAAAACTATGGCCACATCAAACGGTACACTATTTGCAGCATCAGTTGAATTGTTGAAGCAATTGATTGCAACACCCTCATTTTCCAAGGAAGAAAACGATACTGCTGAAATTATCTGTGCCTTTTTTGACAAGCACGGTATCCCACATGCAAGGGTTGGCAATAATATTTACGCCAAGAACAAGCACTACGATATTACCAAGAAGAGTATCCTGCTCAATTCCCATCATGATACGGTGAAACCCAATAAAGGCTATACATTGGACCCATTCACGCCAATAGAAAAAGAAGGTAAATTATTTGGTCTTGGCAGCAATGATGCTGGTGGGTGCCTGGTTTCCTTGATAGCTACCTTCCTGCACTATTATGACAGGAATGACACCGCTTATAATGTGGTCTTCGCTGCAAGTGCAGAAGAGGAAATCAGTGGTGTGAACGGTATTGAACTGGTGCTACCTTATCTGGGTGCCATAGACTGCGGCATTGTTGGCGAACCAACCAAGTTGGAAATGGCCGTTGCCGAACGTGGCCTGATGGTCATTGATTGCATTGCTGAAGGCCGTGCAGGCCATGCAGCCAGGAAGGAAGGGGAGAGTGCCCTGTACAAAGCAGTGGACGACATCAATTGGATACGTAATTACCAATTTGAAAAAGTAAGTAGCCTATTGGGCGAATCCATGTTGACGGTTACGGTTATTGAAACGGAGAACAAGCAGCACAATGTTGTCCCTTCCCAATGTAAATTCGTGATTGATGTCCGTGTAAATGAACTGTACACTTTCGATGAGATACTGGATGAGCTGAAGAACAATTTGAAGAGCAAATTCAAGCCAAGGACCACGAGGATGAAATCAACTTCCATAGATTTGAAGCACCCATTGGTGAAAGCGGGTATCGCATTAGGCAAGGGCTACTATGGAAGCCCCACTACAAGTGACAAGGCCTTGATGCCTTTCCCTACCCTGAAAATGGGACCTGGCGACAGTGCAAGGAGCCATACCGCAGATGAGTATATCTATTTGGACGAGATAAAGAACGGTATTGAAACATATATTGAACTATTGGGAAAAATCATTTGAGAAAAGGCATCAGGTATAGGGTAGCAGGTGTAGGTAACACCTACTCCATAATAACCTTTTACCTTGCACCATAAACCTTCTACCTTGTTATGAAACTCTGGCAAAAAGATAAAGCATCGCTTAAGGAAGTGGAAACCTTCACCGTTGGTAAGGACCGTGAAATGGACATGTACCTGGCTGCCTTTGATGTGCTGGGCTCCTTGGCCCACACCACCATGCTGGAGCGTGTTGGCCTGTTGAGTAAAGATGATTTGAGTGTATTGAAAACTGAACTGAAAAGTATCTACCAGCAAATACAAAGCGGCGACTTCTCTTTACAGGATAATGTGGAGGACATCCACTCACAAGTGGAATTATTGTTAACGGAAAAGCTTGGCGATATTGGCAAAAAGATCCACTCTGCCCGCAGCCGCAACGACCAGGTACTGGTCGATGTCAAACTTTTCCTGCGAAATGAGATAGAAGAATTGGTCAATGCCATCCAGCCATTTTTCCAATTGCTGCAACAGCAAAGCGAAACTTTCAGGAACCATTTATTGCCTGGCTATACGCATTTGCAAATAGCCATGCCATCAAGCTTTGGCTTATGGTTTGGTGCCTATGCAGAAAGTTTGGTAGATGATGCAATCACACTGCAAGCGGCCTACCAAGTGGTGAACAAGAACCCATTGGGCAGTGCGGCAGGCTATGGTTCATCATTCCCTATCAATAGAACATTGACCACGCAATTACTGGGCTTTGCAGAGCTGAACTACAATGTGGTATATGCACAAATGGGACGTGGCAAAGCAGAGCGTATCACTGCGCAGGCGCTTGCCAATGTGGCGGATACGTTGGCCAGGTTAAGCATGGACATGACCCTGTACCTGAACCAGAATTTTGACTTTGTTTCCTTCCCAACCGAACTCACTACTGGCAGCAGCATCATGCCACATAAAAAGAACCCCGATGTGTTTGAACTGATCAGGAGCCATTGCAACCGCATCAAGGCGCTGCCCAATGAAATCACCATGATGACCACCAACCTCCCATCAGGCTACCATCGTGATCTGCAGTTACTGAAAGAACATTTGTTCCCAGCATTCCAAACGTTGAAGGACTGTATAGGCATGGCTTCACTCATGCTCAGCAATATTTCCATCAAGGAAAATATTGTGGTAGATGAGAAGTACAAGTACATTTTCAGCGTAGAAGAAGTGAACAAGCTTGTGCTGCAAGGCATTCCTTTTCGTGATGCCTACAAACAGGTTGGTTTGGCCATTGAAGCCAATCAATTCACGTACTCAACTGAAGTGAACCATACACATGAAGGCAGTATTGGTAAGCTATGCACGGCAGAAATTACTGGGATGATGGATAAGGTGGTGAAAGGCTTCGAATTTGAGAAGGTACATATGGCTATTGGAAGTTTACTTGTATAAATAATTTTAGTTAGTTCCTGTCCGATGGTTGTTGCTTAGTAACTGATGTTACGCAAAATGTTAGATATTGATGTCAGGTTGAGCTTGTCGAAACTTGTTTGGAAACCAGATTGCCTTCGAGAACCTCAGGCTGACATTATTCCCACGAACTTTTGCGTAACATCAGTTCGCAACTTGTAACCTTTCGAATGCAGGACCGTTTAAAGTAACTATGAGAAAAATAATCATTCTTCAGTTATGCTTTATCCAAAGTTGCTGTTTTGCACAGAACGGTATTGTGTATTACAAACAGCCTGATCATTCTTCAGCATCAATATCCATTAATAAAGCGGCCTTGAAGGAAGACATGGCCTTCTGGCTAAGCGTAATGGAAGAATCCCATGTAAACCTTTACCATTTCATCTCCAGGGAAAAGTTGAAGAACCTGCAGGATTCCGTTTTGAATAGCCTGCCGGACGGTATCACCCACCAGCAGGCATTGTTTGCTATGGGTACTTTGGCCGGTTCCTTAAATGAAGGGCATATTTATTTGCCCAGTAGCCCAATGGTGGATAGCCTCTACGCAAACCATTCGGTCCGTCTCCCTTTTTCTATCAGCAATATTTCAGATGGACGTTTTATTGTGGCCTCAGATTGGAGCAAGCAGCAACAACTTGAAAAAGGGGATACCATCATTTCCATCAGTGGTGTTACGTCTAAGGAACTGTATAATAGGTACAGCAAGTTTTTTGGCGGGCTGGATGCTTGGAAGGAGCAATTGGTAGGTGCTTATATCCGCAAACTTTTATTTATTGACGGTTTCAACTCCCCATACAGCATTAAAGCTATCCGGAGCAATAATGACACGGTATCATTTACGGCTGACGGGTTGAACAAGTCACAGGTCGATAGTCTGAACAAAGTCTTAGCTGGTCAACAAAGTGTAAGGACCAGTCCCTATACGTTTGGTATACTGGATGCGAATATTGCCCATATCCAGTTCAATAGTATGGATGGCAGTGAAGCATTCGGTCAGTTCTTGGATAGTAGCTTTGCCATTATAAAAGAAAAAAATTGTATCGGCCTTATTGTGGACCTCCGCAAAAATGGCGGTGGCGATTCAAAACTGGGTGAGCAGTTAATTAATTACATTTCTTCAAAGCCCTATCGCATGAGTGGTGGTATGAAATGGAAAGTAAGTAGCCACTACAAAGCTTTTCTGGATATGGTGAAAGCTGATCAGCAATTTTATAGGCAAAAGGCCAACGGTGAAATGTTTGAAGCGGAAAATCCAGCAACAAGAAAACCAAGCAACAACCAGTACACTTTTAAGGGAAAAGTGGCCGTATTAATTGGTGCCAATACGTTCTCCAGTGCCAATATGCTGGCCGATGCCATCAAGGAATACCAGTTGGCAACCCTATTTGGTGAACCTACTGGTGAATGTGGTAATGACTTCGGTGAAGTCTTCAGTTTTATGTTGCCCAATACACATATCATAGCAAGAGCCTCCTCCAAAATGTTCATTAGGGCAAGTGGCAATGAAAGCGATTTTTCACCAACAAGGCCAGATGTTGAAGTGAAAAATACCATGCAGGACAATAAGCGCAAGAAGGATAGCGTGTTGGAAACTGCTGTAAATTGGCTGCTGACCAAATAGTGACCTGTTATGGAACTACATGATGCTATTGAACAACTGAAGAAGTTCAGCAATGCCATTCATGCATTGAATGAGCATGAATGGAACGACTTCGCTTCCATTTGGCAACTGCAGGAAGCCAAACGTAAAACCATTTTAACTGCAGTTGGAGATACGGAAAGGAACCTCTACTTTGTTTTGGATGGTGTACAAAGGGCTTTCTATATTGGCGGTAATGACAAAGAAGCCACTATTGTTTTTACCTATCCATTTTCCTTTTCTGGCGTGGCAGATTCCTTTCTTACACAAACGCCTTCCAAGTACCATTTTGAAACGCTCACCAAGAGCGTATTCCTTAAAACCAGCTACCAGCAAGTTTTCCAGTTAATGGATAGGTACCACAATTTTGAAAGGTTCATCCGTATTGCTACCAGCTATTCACTAAAAGGGGTATTGGAAAGGCAGATAGAACTGCAATGCTTTTCTGCCGAAGAGAAATTCAGGGCACTACTCCAAAGAAGCCCGCATGTATTGCGTTTAATTCCGCATAAATACCTCGCCAACTATTTGGGCATTGATGCCACCACTTTCAGCAAATTATTGGGGACAGTACGATTGTAGGTTTCCATTCAATTGGCTTATGGCACGCTGCTGATGTAAAAAATTTACTGGAATACAACTCAAAGTCAACGCGTTGAAAATCAATGCGGAAATGTTACCCCAAAAAATGTTACAAAATAAAATGTAACAAAAAAAGGGGTAACATTTTTTAGGGGCTGCTTAAATAGCCAATGCAAGCCTTGAAATTTTCACCACTATTAAATAATCTTGGTGCAGGCCAAGATTTATCTTTTTGCCAGTCCCCAGCTTTGCAGCATCAAAAACAAATAGCAATGACCTCTTACCAAACAGAACAACTACTACATAACCTGCAACAGCAAACAGAGGCTTTTATCAACGAAGCAGTAACCAATTGGCAGATGGTGCCGCACAAACAATTTGCTTACAAAGTTGCTGTGGAAAAATGGAGTGCCAATCAATGCCTCCAACATCTTAACAGTTATGGTTTGTATTATTTACCAGCCATAGAAAAAAGCATACTTGCTGCGGTGACGAAAAAGGATATTCCACAAGCGATGTTCAAACCGGGCTGGCTAGGTAATTATTTCACCAGTCTCATGCAGCCAAAAGAAGATGGTTCGCTAAGCAGGAGAATGAAATCACCCCAAAAACACCAGCCACAAAACAATGCAGATAGCCATTTGGTGATTGCTGAATTTATTGAGCAGCAAGAGCGGTTGTTGATTTTATTGGAAGAAGCAAAGCAACTTGATCTGAACAGTATCAAAGTGCCTATTTCCATTTCACCCTTCATTAAATTGAAATTAGGGGATGTTTTTATGTTTTTGGCTGCCCATAACCAAAGGCATATACTGCAGGCAAGAAAAGCCTTAACTGTAAATCTCCAGCAGGCCATCAGGTAGGGTCACATGTACTTCCTTCTTTTTATGGTCAAGCTTGTCCAAAGTTTCATCATGCAAAGGAATTAAAGCTTCATTGCCTTTGTACTGGATGCTCAATAGTACCTGGTGTGGCTGTTCTATCACTTCGTTAATGGTGCCAATATTTTCACCTTCATTGATGATACTGTAACCAAGTAGTGAAATGGCCGACTGTTTGCCAGCCTGTTTCCTGAAATCATCTTCTGTTAACCAAACCTGTTTAGCAATTAATTTATGCGCACTTTCTTTGGTATCGGTACCTTCCAATTTTATATAGACTTCTTCATGGTCCTTGGGCTTCGCATTTTCAACAAAATAGGGGATATAACTGCCTTTGGTCATCTCCACGAAGATGGCTTCCACGCCCTTCATAGTGACCTTTTTACCAAGGGCATGTTTTAGGATCACTTCACCTTTCAGGCCAAATGTGGCCACTATTTTTCCAATGTTGATGTAGTCGCTCATAAATATTGGGCAAATGTATGGGACAAATCTTTTTAGGGGCAAACTGCGGCTGTTTGCTTGAGCGATGGGTTGCCCCAATATTTCCGGAACCCCATCCAAAAGTTGAATATCCATTGAGCAATTCGGTACCGAATTGGCCCATGTATGCCTAGTAACGTAAGTCTAAAATGTTTATAATTGGGACGGTCAAGATGGGTTGCTGGCCTAAAAGGGCGTACATGAAAAGGGATTCCTCTTCCATAAATCGATTCCTCTTTTGGGATGAAAAAAATCTCCCCAAAACTATCCTCCACTAGTGGAAAAATACCTTTGTTTTTAAGCCAAAAGCCCCTTGCTTTTCCGTATTTTCGTGGGCTTTGAAAAATCATTCAAAATAAGGCACAGCAAGTATTATGAGCGACGAACAACAGAAAAGTAACGATGCCCAGAACAAGAATTATGGTGCGGATAGTATCCAGGTTCTGGAAGGCCTGGAAGCAGTGCGTAAAAGGCCTGCTATGTACATTGGGGATATTGGTGTAAAGGGTCTTCACCATTTGGTGTATGAAGTGGTGGACAACTCCATTGATGAAGCTTTGGCCGGTTATTGCAAGAATATTACCGTAACCATCCATGAAGATAATTCCATCAGTGTACAGGATGATGGCCGTGGTATCCCCACCGCCATGCACACCAAGGAAAAAAGGAGTGCACTGGAAGTGGTAATGACCGTGCTGCATGCCGGGGGTAAGTTTGACAAAGGTTCCTATAAGGTATCCGGTGGATTGCACGGTGTGGGTGTGAGTTGTGTAAATGCATTGAGTTCCCTGTTGCAAGTGACGGTTAACCGTGAAGGGAAAATATTCGAGCAGGAATATAAAATAGGTATTCCCCAATACCCTGTTCGTGAAGTGGGCACAAGTGCCACTACTGGTACCAAGGTCCATTTTTGGCCAGATGCTTCCATCTTTCAGGTAACTGTTTTTACGAAAGATATCCTGGAAGGAAGGCTACGTGAATTGGCCTTTTTGAACAGGAAGATTAATATCATCCTGAACGATCTCCGTGAAATAAACGATGATGGCACCACCTACACAAAAACATTTTACAGCGAAGGCGGTATCGTGGAGTTTGTGGAAATGTTGGACAAGGCCAGTAACCGTACACCATTGATTACCACAACGCTTTATTTTGAAGGGCATGATGAGGTCAGTAATGTAGCGGTGGAAGTGGCCATGACCTACAATGACGATTTCAAGGAGCATATTTTCTCCTACGTTAATAATATCAACACCATTGAAGGGGGAACGCACGTAACCGGTTTCAGGCAAGCCTTGACCCGTGTGTTCAAAGCTTATGGTGACAAGGAAGGCCTGTTTGAAAAAGCAAAAGTGGAAGTGGAGGGGGATGACTTTAGGGAAGGCTTGAGTGCCATCATTTCCGTAAAAGTGCCGGAACCGCAGTTCGAGGGCCAGACCAAAACAAAATTGGGCAATAGTGATGTGGCTGGTACGGTACAGACTACCGTGGCCAAAGCGTTGCAGGCTTATTTGGAGGAAAATCCGAGGGAGAGCAAGAATGTTATCTCCAAAATAATCCTGGCAGCACAGGCACGTGTGGCTGCTAAAAAAGCAAGGGAACTGGTTCAGCGTAAAACCGTATTGAGTGGTGGTGGGCTGCCGGGCAAACTGGCGGATTGCAGTGAACGCGATCCGGAAAAATGTGAACTGTACCTAGTGGAAGGGGATTCGGCTGGTGGTACTGCCAAGCAGGGCCGTGAGCGTAGTTTCCAGGCCATTCTTCCATTGCGTGGTAAGATACTGAACGTGGAAAAAGCCATGGAACACAAGATTTATGAAAATGAGGAAATACGCAACATGTACACTGCCTTGGGTGTAACAGTTGGTACAACGGAGGATGCGAAAGCATTGAACCTGACAAAGCTGCGTTACCACAAACTGATTATCATGACCGATGCCGATGTGGATGGAAGCCACATTGCCACATTGATATTAACGTTCATCTTCCGTTACATGAAAGAAATGGTGGAGCATGGGTATGTTTACCTTGCACAACCACCATTGTACTTGGTAAAAAGAGGGAAAGAAGCTGAGTATGCCTACAATGAAGAACAACGTAAGGCACATGTGCTGAAATTGGGTGCTGGTGGAAAAGAAGATAGCGTAACCATTCAACGGTATAAAGGTTTGGGTGAAATGAACTCCGAACAATTATGGGAAACAACCATGGATCCCGCACGCCGTGTATTGAAACAAGTAACCATTGATAGCGCTGCAGAGGCAGACAGGGTTTTCAGCATGTTGATGGGCGATGAAGTGGCCCCACGCAGGGAGTTCATTGAAAGCCATGCCAAGTATGCAAGAATTGATGTATAATTCTTGGGGAAGGCCCAACCATACTAGAATAGTATATAAATAATAAAAAAAGTCGAAGCTACCTGCTTCGACTTTTTTTATTATTTTTTAACAGAATACCTATCCTATGGTATGGTTATTTAGTTCCATTTCCTTTATTTTGCATGAATTATTTTTTAAACCCATAAAAGTTTGATTATGAAAAAATTTTTTACAGTTTTAGCATTGGCATCGGTAATAGCTGCAAGTGCACAGAAAAATGGCAACAAACCAGTAGAATTCGGCTTAAAGGCAGGTGTTAACTTTTCTAACATCAGGGAATCCGGTGGCGGTGTTTCCGTTTCCTATTCTTCCTTGACCAATTTTGTTGGTGGTGCTACAGCCCTGTACAATATCAGTAATTCCTTTGGCATACAAGGTGAACTTCTTTATACAGGCAGTGGTGCAAAAGCCAATGGCGACAAAATTGTAATGAGTTACCTCAGCATCCCGGTTTTGGCAAAATACAAAGTTACCAATTCAGGCTTGGGCATTTTTGCAGGCCCGCAAATTGGTTTTTTATTGAGCGCAAAGGACAAACCATCAAGTGGTAGTTCCGTTGATGTAAAGAACTCATTCAAAAGCAGCGATTTTTCAGGTATCCTTGGGGCTGATTACAGTTTCAAAGGTGGATTTAAGGTTGATGCCCGTTATCAGATAGGGTTGTCTGATATTAGTGCATCGGGTGCAGGCAATAGCAGTACCGTAAAGAATACAGGCTTCCAAATTACTGTTGGCTATACATTCAAATAATCCAAACAAAAAAAACATTTTTAAGGCCCCAATTTCTTGGGGCCTTTTTTGTGAACCGGTTGTGATATAAACTAGTTATTCACTAGGTTTTCTTATTTATGAAAAATTCGTTAGCTTGTGCATCACTTACTAACCAAACTTATTCACTAACCCAAAATTTTCAAAGTTATGGACACAAGTAAAATGATCAAAGCATATTGCCTGAAGACAAAAGAAAAAAATGTTCCCATGCAGGATGCTGTTATCACCAAGACCGCAAAAGGCGGTTATATGGCTGGTGGCAATGATGGCAAGGGGAACAAGATGGCTGCCATCCTTAGCGAAGCAAAGGCATTGCAAGCAATTGCTGACGGCGTTGCCAAGAAAGGATTCTAATCAAGAAGCGCTTAATGTAAAAAAACCTGTGAAGCTGTTTCACAGGTTTTTGTTTTTTACTGACCATTAGACGAAGGAAAGTAATGAGCATTTGGCGCTGGCATACTTTCTTTCATCCGATGGTCAATTATTTTTAGTAAGGAAATCCCTTGCCCATTTTGGTCGTGACCCTTTCAACTACATCATTCACGGAAGTGTTCCAATCGGTAGGCCTATCATACTGGGCGCTCCAAAGGTCCTTTCCATCATGGATCAATACACAATTGGCATGTACATCGGCTGTTTTGTTTGACATGCCAGTAGGTATGGTATTGGATCCCATCCATAAAATATTGCGTAGGGTACTTACACCCATTGAAGCCAGGTCGCTCATGATTCTATTGCTGGTAACGCTCATCTTTACCACAGCATCCACTTGCAACAATTTAGCTAATTCATCGGGGTCTTTGGTGTAAGCATCCTTTGGGGTAATATGGTTTTTCAATAGAAGGCCATTGGTCTTATCTGCGCTTTGAAAGCCTACACCTGCTATCTTGTTCTTTCCTCCACTGAAACGGATAAGGTTTGCATGCAATGATTGTTGAAAGGAATAACCTTGAACCTGTGCTAAACTGTCTGCCATTTCAGTAGTTATTTTTGCTGGCAGGTTGCCAGTAAAAACCACCTGTACTGGTAGTACCGCTACGGTTTTTACTTTGTTGATGTCATCATCTTTTGTGGTGAACTGTTTACCTGAACTGCAACTTGCCAATAATACAACGAAGCTTGAATAGAGTAGTGCTCCCTTTTTCATGAATTTTGTTTTAAGAGTGTATGTGAAATTATTTTGCAGGGATATTCAATAACAATGCCAATAAAATAGCATGTTCATGTGAGTTTAAAACTGATAGGAGAGTAAGTGGGGGTGTGCTGAGATGTTATTTGAATGGAATAGCATTTATATCCTTGCCTTAATGGTTGCTTTGTGCATCCGCTCCAGGAATGTTTCCATTTCTTTCATGCCTTTTATGTCGTCAACAACCAGTAGGAAATTCTTGGCCACCTGTTTCAACCTTGCTTTATTGGTACCTGTTTGTAAGTAGGAAAGTACATTCTTGAAAATATCGCTCTCGAAATAAGGGCTATCGTTTTTGTTTACGAAGTAGCAGCGCATGATGTTTTCTTTCAGGCTCATTTTCTCAAAACCAAGTTCCACTGCCAGTTTGCGGCAACGGACCGTAGTAAACAGATCTTCCACCTGGGGCGGTATCGGTCCAAACCGGTCAATCATTTCCGCATGGAAAGTTTGCAGTTCTTCCTCCTTTTCGCAATTGTCCAATCTTGTGTACAAGGATAAGCGCTCCGTAATGCTCTCCACATAACTATCCGGGATCAGTATTTCCAGGTCCGTGTCAATGGTACAGTCGCTTACAAAATCATCTTGCTTGCTTATCTCATCCTTGAACAGGTCCTTGAACGAAGTGCGTTTCAGTTCGCGGATGGCTTCCTCCAGGATCTTCTGGTACATTTCAAAACCAATCTCCGCCATGAAGCCACTTTGCTCCCCGCCCAACATATTGCCTGCACCACGAATGTCCAGGTCACGCATGGCAATTTGGAAACCACTTCCCAGATCACTGAACTGTTCCAATGTCTGCAAACGTTTCCTGCTGTCCGTTGGCAATGTGCTCATTGGCGCAAGCAGGTAACAGAATGCCTTTTTGTTGCTCCTTCCCACACGGCCCCGCAACTGGTGCAGGTCACTCAACCCAAAATGATGGGCATTGTTGATGATGATGGTATTCACATTCGGAATGTCCACACCACTCTCCACAATATTGGTACAAACAAGTACATCGTATTTCCTATCAATAAACTCCAGTATCCTTTCTTCCAACTGGTCACCTTCCATTTGTCCATGGGCATAGGAAATGGACAGATCGGGGCAAACACTCTGTATCAATGCAGCCATTTCCGGTAGGCCCATTACACGGTTGTGTATGAAGAAAACCTGGCCGCCACGTTCCGTTTCAAAATAGATGGCATCCCGGATGAATTCGTCATTGAACACATGTACTTCTGTTTGTATGGGTTGCCTATTGGGTGGTGGCGTGTTCATGATGCTCAGGTCCCTTGCACCCATTAGGCTGAACTGCAATGTTCTTGGAATGGGTGTGGCCGTTAGCGTTAAGCTGTCCACATTGGTTTTCAGCAGCTTCAATTTCTCCTTATGGGCCACACCAAATTTCTGCTCCTCGTCAATCACCATCAGGCCCAAATTCTTGAACTTGGTATCCTTGCCCAGCAAACCGTGGGTGCCCACAATGATATCCACTTTGCCTTCTGCTAATTTGGCCAATGTTTCTTTCTTCTCCTTGGTTGATTTGAAACGGTTGATATAATCCACCGTTACAGGAAAGTCCTTGAAACGCTCCTTGAATGTTTGGTAATGTTGGTAAGCCAAAATGGTAGTTGGCACCAGTACAGCAGCCTGTTTGCCATCGCAACAAGTTTTGAATGCAGCACGTATGGCAATCTCTGTTTTGCCAAAGCCCACATCACCACAAACAAGCCTGTCCATGGGGCTTTCACTTTCCATATCCTTCTTCACATCGGCAGTGGCCTTGCTTTGGTCCGGCGTATCCTCATAAATAAAGCTCGCCTCCAGTTCCGTTTGCATATAGTTGTCAGGACTATGGGCAAACCCTTGCTGTGCCTTTCGCTGGGCATATAGTTTAATCAGGTCAAAAGCAATTTCCTTGACCTTTGTTTTGGTCTTTTCCTTGAGCTTGTTCCAAACATCACTGCCCAGCTTATTGATTTTGGGCTCACTGCCATCTTTGCCAGTAAACTTTGAAATCTTGTGCAGGGAGTTGATGTTCACATATAGAATATCACTGTCCTTGTAAATGATCCTTACCGCTTCCTGCATCCTGCCAGCCACTTCAATTTTCTGCAGGCCACTGTAACGGCCAACGCCATGGTCAATATGCGTCACAAAGTCTCCGGGTTGCAGGTCACGCAATGTTTTTAAAGTAAGTGCCTTGTTTTTATTGTAGGCCTGCTTTACCTTGTACTTATGGTAACGTTGGAAGATTTGATGGTCGGTATAGCAAACCACTTTAAGGTCTTCATCAATAAAACCTTCATGGATACTTGTGGCAATGGGAACGAAACTGATTTCGGTGTTCAGGTCCTTGAAAATGCTGTGCAGCCTTTCCAATTGCTTCGCTTGGTCGGCAAAAACAAATAAGTTATAACCTGCATTTTCATGTGCAGTCAGGTCCTTTATGAGCAAATCGAACTGGCGGTTGAACGCTGGCTGCACCTTTGTCTTGAACTCAATTTCATGACCAGCAAAATGTGGTTTGAAACCAAATTCAACCACATGCCTTTGCAGGACCTGCCTTTCAATGGTTGCTGAAGGAACAAAATCTTCCAGTTTCACATCCTTTAGGATCTTTGTATCATCCTCATCTGTTTCTTCTTCATTGTGCTGGTGGCCAATGACGGATGAACGTTCCAAATACAGCCCCAGGTCCTCTTCCTGTACCTCAATCTTTTCCTTGATTACGTCCCAATCCTTCAACCACACAATCGTGTTTTCAGGGAGGAACTCCATCAAGGTCACTTTCTCTCCTGTATCAAATTGGGTTTCCACATTGGGTATGATGGAAACCTGCATCAGCTTGCGTTCGCTCAACTGTGTTTCCGGGTCGAAGATCCTGATGCTGTCCACTTCATTGCCAAATAGCTCCACCCTATAAGGTTTCTCATTGCCAAAGGAATAAATATCCAGGATGCCCCCGCGTAAGGCAAACTGTCCGGGTTCATACACAAAATCGGTTCTTTCAAAGCCGTACATCACAAATAGCTCCATCAGGCCATCCAGACTGATGGTATCATTGGTTTTGATGCTGATGATATTGCCAGCCAATGTTTTTGGGAGCACCACTTTTTCAAACAATGCTTCGGGATGCGTGACGATGATCTTTTTATTGCCGCCAGCAGAAAGCTTGGTGAGCATTTCCGTTCTCAGCATCACATGTGATGAATTGAGCAACCGGAAATTTTTCCTGTTCTTAAAGGAGGAAGGGAAATAAAAAAGGTCCAATGCTGAGGTGAGGTTCTCCACCGTATTATGGAAGTAAGCTGCTTCCTCGGCATCATTCAGTACTACCAGATGGTTGAGTCCCTGTGTTTTTTCATGGGAGAAAATACTGCTTACCACGAACTCTGCGCTACTGCCCTGTAGGTTCTTCAGGTAGATTTTTTGGGAATCGGCAAATAGTAGCCTGTCCGCCAATTGAAAAAGGCGGGGGTTGTTTTTATACTGTTCCAGCAATACACTCAGGTTCATACGAAGGGTGCAAATATAGTTTATGCTGGAGACAATACGGATGCAGCAATGTTTATTGTTTGGTAGCTGGGTTTCGAACGCTATTTATTAATTGGGTTTACTGCTTACTAGCACAAAACGTTCCTACGGAACGTAAACCTTATCGGGACCGGGTTCTACCCACAAGACGTTCCTAGCGGAACGAAAGCAATTTGGTACCCTATTGTCAAAAATGTTTTTTGGGGATATTTACCGGAAGATGTTCCTAGCGGAACGAAAGCAATTTGTTGTCCTATTATCAAAAATGTTTTTTGGGGAATATTTACCGGAAGACGTTCCTAGCGGAGCGAAAGCAATTTGGTACCCTATTGTCAAAAATGTTTTTTGGGGAATATTTACCGGAAGATGTTCCTAGCGGAACGAAAGCAATTTGGTACCCTATTGTCAAAAATGTTTTTTGGGGAATATTTACCGGAAGATGTTCCTAGCGGAACGAAAGCAATTTGTTGTCCTATTATCAAAAATGCTTTTTGGGGAATATTTACCAGAAGATATTCCTAGCGGAACGAAAGCAGTTTGGTACCCTGTTGTTATCTTTAATTCCCCTGTTCCTTCGGAACATTTTATGGGTAAACCCGCACTCCGCAAATGTTTTGTTACTTTCGCCGTTCCCGTTGCAAAACGGCAAACCAAATTATATGAGCAATAAAGCATTTGACAAGTTTATCAACAAGGAACCCAAAGGGGCCGCACTGAAAGAAATGATGCGTGTGGAAAAACGGAAAGCCAAGGCCGACGCCAGGGCTTTAGGCGAGGAACTCCGCAGGAAGAAAAAGGAAAAGCAACTGGGTATTGTTAGTGAGGAACCCAAAGCAAGCAGGAAGTTTGAAGTAAAAAAAGGCAATAAAAAATTCGACGCCCCCAAAGCGTTTTCCCCGAAGAAATTTGATAAGGCCAAACCGGCCGAACCCATCAAAAAATCGATTGCTCCCAAAAGATTTGACAAGGATGGCAATGAGGTCCGTGCAAGGATTGAAGCACCCCGCCCAAGGTTTGAACATAAGCATGTGGCAGCAGCTACCGATGAGCCTCCTAAAAAACAATTGGATTTAAAAGTAAAGACCAAGGCCCAGAACGAGCAGATGCCACTGAACAAATTTGTGGCGCATTGCGGTATCTGCGGCAGGCGTGAAGCCGCCGAAATGATCAAGCAAGGGTTGGTTACCGTAAATGGCGACAAAATTTTTGAACCCGGCTTTAAGGTGTTTGGCAATGAAGATGTGAAAGTAAAAGGCACCAAAGTATTCCCCCAACGCAACCTGGTTTATTTATTGGTGAACAAGCCCAAGGATTATATCACCACTTCCAAGGACCCAGAAGGAAGGAAAACCATTCTTGATCTAGTGAAGGGTGCCACTCCTGAGCGGATCTATCCTGTTGGTAGGCTGGACAGGAATACCACCGGTGTACTGTTAATGACCAATGATGGCGAACTGGCCCAGAAGCTTACCCACCCTTCCTTTGAAATCAAGAAGATCTATGAAGTGAAGCTGGACAAAGTGGTTACCAAGAAGGATATTGAAGCCATTGCAGATGGCCTGACACTGGAAGACGGCTTCATTCAGCCGGATGCGGTGGCCTATATAGACCAGAAAGACAAGAGCCTCATTGGTATTGAAATACACAGCGGCAAGAACAGGATTGTAAGGCGCATCTTTGAACACTTGGGCTACGATGTGCGCGGACTGGACAGGGTGATGTTTGCCAACCTGACCAAGAAAAATGTGGACAGGGGCAAATGGCGCATGCTGAACGAAAAGGAAGTGAGGCTCCTGAAATTCATGAACCAGAGCTTCATTAAAAAAGGCGCTGCCAAAAATGCCAGTACCAGCAATAAGTTCAAGGAAGCAGAAGACTAACCTATTACACTGAATTTTAATGAAGGATAAATTAATTGTAGAAGGCGACCATGTGGTTGATATAATCGAGATCAAACAATGGCTTGTCTATGATGGATTATTGGAAGGCTTACCTACAAGACGAATAAATGATCAAACCTTGATTGAAATAAAAGCGCATGCTAAGGAGTTCTGCCAATTAAATGCAGTTTACCTTATTGAACCAATTCAGGAGCCTATCGAATATAAAGGACATTATCCATTTGGAGAACCTGCAAAACTGCCTGATGTAGGCTGTATCGTAAAAGTCAAATCATATTCCACTTTTAAGGAGCCAACTAAGGACTTTTCAGAATTAGGGCTCATATGGTTTCAGAAACAGTTTATGTTCCCAATTGAAGAAGATATCCTGCAAAAAATTAAAGCTATTCCGTACAGTCAATTATGTGAGGAGTTTCACTATTGATAAATAAGCCACAACATGAAATTGGATATAGTTTTCGAGAACGATTTTTTTATAGCCATCAACAAGCCTTCTGGCCTGTTAAGCGTACCGGACAGGAAGCAGTCTGAACCTTCCCTAAAGGATATGCTGCTGCAGCGCTATGGCCATATTTATACGGTTCACCGTTTGGACAAGGGCACCAGCGGCCTGATTGTTTTTGCCAAGGATGAGGAAACCCATAAAACACTTTCCCAATTATTTGAACATCGGGAAGTGGAAAAATATTACCTCGGGCTGGTAAATGGCAGTTTGGTCAACCCCTCCGGAACCATTGATGCGCCCATTATGCAGCACCCTGCGGACAATGGCACCATGGTCATCCATGCAAAGGGCAAGGATTCCATTACCGATTATGAAGTGCTGGAAAGTTTCAAGCAGTTTTCGTGGGTGCAGTTCAGGATACATACAGGGCGCACACACCAGATACGTGTACACATGAAGCATATAGGCAACAGTATTGCCTGTGATGAATTTTACGGTGATGGCAAACCGGTAATGCTTTCCTCCATCAAAAAAAGGTTCAAGCTCTCCAAACATGACGATGATGAAAGGCCCATGCTTGGCAGGCTCGGTCTCCATTCGTGGAAATTGAAATTCGATTTCAACGGGGAGACGTTTTCCTTGGAAGCCGAACCTCCAAAGGATATGCGGGCCCTACTGCAACAGTTGAGGAAGAATGCATAATGATAGGCAGCTTCTAACAACCAATATAAAACAGGGCAGCAGGAACGCTTGAAGAAAATGTTACCAACAAAAATGTTACATTTTAAAATGTAACAAAAAAATAGGTAACAAAAGAAGCGGCAACAATTCTTGCAAGTATTCTAATCATGAAGCCTGGTGGGTTGCGGGTCCGTTCAACTTACTCAATAGACAATTTCAATTTGTCCCTCAATACTTTCAACATGGGGTACTGTTCGGACATCCGCTCAAATTTCTGGCGGCTGTTCAAGGTCAGGTGAATGGGTAGGTCCTCCTTCACATCCATATCTTCCACCAAGGTGGTGAAAGTAATGGTGCGGTTCTTGAAAGCAGTTTGTATATGATCGGCCAGCATCATTTTTTCCTGCTCCACAAATTTCTGTTGGGTAAAGGCGTTTACCGTTACCCTAAAGGAGATATCATCCAGAATATCCAGCTTGGCCATTTTGAATGTACCAATGGTGGAGTTTTTACCTCCTTGCTGCTGCATGATGGCAATATATTCTTCCCAGCATTTACGCAGTTTCTCCATGTCCAAATTTTCCGCTTCCTCCACTGCTATAACATTGTAGCTATTGCCAGCTTTTTCACGTAGCACGTCGAGCAGGCTTTTTTTGGGACCGGAGGAAGTTGTTGTTTGGGTTCTGGGGTTGGACGTTGGATGCTGAATGCTTGACTGTTCAGTAGGCAGGTTGGATACCGGCTGCTGGCTGCTGGATACTGGCTGTTGGATACTGGCTGCTGGAGCCTGGGTACTTGATACGTGATTCCTGTTATTTGACTCCTCAACATACAACTTGGCTTCGGTAGCCACTTTGGGCTGCGTTTTTATCTGTACAGAAGGCACCGGCTTGAAACGAATGGCTACTGGACCATCAACCCGTTTTTTTTTTACAATGCCACCTGCATCATTCACGGACATTTCAATGGCCTGTTGGAGGAAGTTGAGCTTTATTAAAGTCAGCTCCACATGCAGGCGCTTGTTGCGGGCCATTTTGAAATTGATTTCAGCCTCGTTCAAAATGTTCAGGGCACTTATCAAATAAGAAGTACTGGCACTGGCAGCCGTAGCCAGGTATTTGGGCTGCATGCCTTCTACCACATCCAGTAATTGGGCGGCACGGGCATCCTTGCAAACCAGGATGTTCCTGATGAATTCCGCAAAACCGTTCAGCACAAGGTCACCTTCAAAGCCCTTCCTGTTTATTTCGTCAAACAGCAGCATGGATCCGGCCATATCCTGCTGCAATGAACTGTCCAATAGTTTGAAGTAGTAATCGTGGTCAAGTATGTTTAAGTGTTCAAGCGTGTTGGCATAATTCACTTCACCATTGGTAAAGCTCACAATTTTATCCAGGATGCTCAGGGCATCCCTCATGCAGCCTTCGCTTTTTTGTGCAATGATCTGCAATGAAGCCTTATCGGTTTTTATTTCCTCCTTGTCCACTATTTCCTGCAAATGTTCAACCGTATCATTGGTAGTGATGCGCTTGAAATCGAAAATCTGGCAGCGCGACAGGATGGTGGGCAGTATCTTGTGCTTCTCCGTGGTGGCCAAAATAAAAATGGCATAGGATGGGGGCTCTTCCAATGTTTTCAGGAATGCATTGAAGGCACTGGTACTGAGCATGTGTACCTCATCCACAATATATACTTTGTACTTGCCGGCCTGTGGTGCAAAACGCACCTGTTCCACCAGGCTCCTGATATCATCAACGGAGTTATTGCTGGCCGCATCCAGTTCATGGATGTTCATGGAGGACCCCAAATCAAAGGAAACGCAACTGTTGCAAGTGTTGCAGGCTTCACCATCCGGGGTCTTGTTTTCGCAGTTGATTGTTTTGGCCAGGATCCTTGCACAGGTGGTCTTTCCCACACCCCTTGGTCCACAAAACAGGAAAGCATGCGCCAATTGATTGTTGCGGATGGCATTCTTTAAAGTGGTGGTAATATGCAATTGCCCCACAACCGTATTGAAGTTTTGTGGGCGGTATTTCCTTGCTGAAACAATGAACTTATCCATACGGGGGCAAGTTAAGAATATGGCGGAAATTAGATAGCTAATGTTGCCTGCTAAAACGGATATGTGGGCAAATATTTCCAATATCGAGCATCCGGATTCCAATGAGTTAGCCAGTAATGTGTGGTGCTACTAATTTTTGGAATCTTTTCAGAAAACCGCTTTCGACAGGGCTCAAGCTGACAGCATTTTCCATTGAGTCCTTACTTCAAACAAAGAGAGACGGCAGGACACTGCGGGTCAAGATGAAAATTCAATTCCTGAACGCACAGCCCTTGCTTTACACTATTCAACACTCTGGAGACCCACATAGAAAAAATGGTTCAATGGATTTTGGTATGATGCCTTTGGCATCTGTTTTTGCCACTAATCATACGAATTTGCACGAATGGTTTCACGAATGATCAAAACTGATTCACCATTGCCGCTTGCGGCAACAATTAGTGAAAAAGATTCGTGCAGATTAGTGGCATTCGTGGCTAAAATAGAGCAATTGGCATTTGCGTAGCAAATGCCTGCAATCATCATCATCTAGCATCCAGTTCCCCGCATCCAGCCACTAATTGTATTCCATCACGGGGTGCCTTTCAAATGCATGTTTGTTGTCAAAAATATAGCGGTAGGTAACCATTCGCCTGTTCTGGTGGCCACCCAAGCTTTTGTAGATATTCACCATGCGGGGGTTCCAATCGCCGGCCCAGCCCATTTCGTAATTGTCGTACCAGCCTTTGAACTGTATCAGGTTGCCGCAGGCCTGTATCAAAAAGCTGTCAATGCCCAGTGCCTGGTATTTGGGAACCACCCCAAATGCCAATCCGGTCAGTTTCTTGCACTGCCCGGTTTTTTTCATGTACAGTAAACGCAGTTTATTGATCAGGTTCAGCTTGCCATTGAAGTGCTTGAAATACTGGTTCACATCCGGTATGTTAATGAACATGGCAATCGGTTCTTCCTTGTAATAGGCAAACCATACCACACGTTCGTCCATAATGGGTTTCATGGTGTTGAACAGCTTGATAATTTGCTCCTTGGTCACTTCCTTTGCCTCCCCATGCTGTGCCCAAGCTGCATTGTACACAGTGGCAAAATCCTGTGCGTACTTGTCAAGTTCATTGATCTTCACATGCTTGGCTTCATAGCCAGCCTTGGCTGCAAACTTGGTATAGCGTTCCTGGAACCTTGGGGGCAGTGGGGCATCCACCAGCATTTTGTACCAGTACTGGTTATAGTAATTCTGGAAGCCATACGCTTCAAACAAAGCTTCATAGTAAGGCGGATTGAAGGGCATGCCAAATACAGGCTCATCATCAAACCCCTCCACCAGGAGGCCCCACCATTTATCGCGGTCACCAAAATTAATGGGCCCATCCATGGCTTCCATGCCCTTGCTTTGCAGCCATGATTTGGCGGTATCGAACAACAGGTTGGCAGCTTCCTGGTCATTGATGCATTCAAAGAAACCTGCCCCGCCTGTTTTGTACTCAGTGCCCTTGTTAATGTATTTATCGTTGGTAAAAGCGGCAATGCGGCCAATCAATTTGCCCGCACCATCCTTTAGTATCCAACGCTTGGTTTCACCGTATTTATGGCTCTTGTTCTTAGCAGGGTCGAATACTTCGTTGATGTCGTTGTCCAGTGGGCGTATATAGCTTGGATTGCTTTTGTTCATCAAAACACCCACCGTAAGAAAATCCTTTACCGTCTTTGTATCATTGACCTCAATAAGCTGCATAATTTTTTTTCTGTTGGTTGACGAAAATAATAATTAGGAACTGATGTTAAGCAAAGTTTTAAAGACCGATGTCAGAACCTGCCCCGATTTTCATCTGGGTTGAGCCCGGAATAGTCGGGATTTTCAACCTGTCGAAACCAGCTTAGAAACGAAAATCGCCTTCGAGAACCTCAGGCTGACAGCATTTCTGTAATATTTGCGTAACATCAGTTAGGAAGATTAACGTGTAAACAATTTGGCTGCCAATTTTTCATCGTGTTTATAAATGTCCTTCCTGAAATTCAGTTTACCATTGGCATCCACCCAAGCAGTAAAATAGACCAACAGAACAGGTACTTTCTTTTTGAGGGTCACCCATTTTTCTGTGGAAAGGTGCATGCAGCTATCAATCACTTTTGATTTCCAGATGGTGGCCGTGTCTTCACGCAAGAGGTACTGTGCAAATTTTTTGGGTTCTGACAGCCTGATGCAGCCATGGCTCAAACTTCTGGATGATTCCGAAAACAGGTCCTTATTGGGCGTATCATGCAAGTAAATACTATGACTATTGGGGAAAAGGAACTTTACCAGCCCCAAGGAATTGCCTGCGCCCGGTTTCTGCCTTACCATGGGCAAACCATTGCTGTAGCCTGTTATTTCCATGTTCTTGTTGGCTATATAGTTGGGGTTCCTTTTCATGGATGGCAGTATTTCTTTGGACACGATACTTTCAGGTACGTTCCAGTAGGGACTGAAAACAATGTACTGAAGGTTGCCACTGAATATTACCGTGCTGTTGGCTGCCGATCCCACTATTACACGCATTTCCAATTGCTGCTTGCCACTGTCAAAAACATGAAGCTTAAATTCGGGGATGTTCACCAGTACATAATTACTGTCCGTTTGTTTCGGCATCCATCTGATCCTTTCCAGGTTCAACAGTATTTGCTCAATTCTTTTTGATGGCAGCACGTTCAGTTCCTCCATCATTTTCTTGCCAATGGAACCGTCTACCCCCAAGCCCATTCTTTGCTGAAAGGACCTGACAGCCAGGAGCAGGCTACTGTCATAGGTATTGGAACTATCCATGATGGTGGCATCGCCCAGTAACTGCAACCGCTTCTTGATGGAAGGGATCAATAGTGAAGTGTCGCCTGGTTTTAACGACTTGCTGGGTGCTTTAAATTGCTCCCAATTGCCCTGTTTTGATAGGTTATGGTACAGGCCCAATGTTGATTGCAATTGTTGGTACTGCGGGTTTAAGGGAGTGTACCTTTCCGCATTGGCAGAATCTGCTTTTAGCGTGGTCAGCAATAGTTCCTTCAAGTTGGTCTTCTTTCTTGGAATGAACCAGCCCAGTGCGGCCGCATCAATATCACTGCCTTTATATACTTTAGTGGCAAACAGAAAGAACTGTCCAGTAAGTAAGAATTCCGTATTCAACAACTCCTGTTTTGAGTAGGGCTGGTCCTTTTTTGATAGCCTGTCCTTGATGCCTAAAAAGGGCCTGCTGAACAAACTGCTATCCTTCAGGTTATCCACGGTGGTTTGCAGGAGGTTCATGAAATTGGTAGCTTGCTGGGTAAGCCCTAAGCTATCGAACCAAGCATATTGATAATTCCTTGAAGTATAGAAATCAGCATACTGCTCCGCAAATAGGCTCAACTCTTTATTGGCAGCCAGGAAGTTCACCATTTGCGAACTGTCCAGGAACAGTTCATTGAAGGAGGTTGTTTTGGTAATGGATGTGTCCTTCACCACAGGTGGCTTTACTTTCCCATGCTTACAGCTATTTATCACTAACACCACAAGACACAGCAGTAAAAGCCTAACATATTTCATTATGGATGATTTGGTTAGTTGATTATTAAGTGATGTTACGCAAAGATTGTGAGAATAATGTCAGCCTGAGGTTCTCGAAGGCAATCTGGTTTCCAAATAGGTTTCGACAGGCTCAACCTGACATCAAAATTTGACACTTTGCGTAACATCAGTTAATCATTAACAAAGTGGCTGCCACTACCCCTGCTGTTTCGGTCCTCAACCTGGTACTGCCCAAGCTCACTGCAATAAAATGATGCTTCAGGCATTCGTGTATTTCATCTGGAGTGAAATCGCCTTCGGGGCCAATCAGTATGAGGGTAGGAGCAGTAGGTTTTATTTTTTGCAGGGGTATCTTGTTGCCTTCCTCACAATGGGCAACCAATTTGATGGCTGCACTGGTATGCTGGATGATTTCGTCAACAGGTTTGGGTTCATGCAGTACGGGCAGCCATGTTTGCTGGCTTTGCAGCATGGCAGCAATGAGTATGCCGTTCAACCGGTCAAAGCGGGAATGCTCTTTCTCCGTGCGGTGGCACTGCAACAGATGGATGGCGCTGATGCCCAGTTCCGCTGCTTTTTCCAGGAACCATTCCAAGCGGTTGGTATTCTTCAACAAGGAAATGCCAATGCTGATCCTTGTTTCCCGTTCCTCAAAAAACTGTACGGCTTCCACCTGAACAATGCTTTGTTTCTTGTCTGCACTGGTAATAACGGCGCGGCTCAATAGGCCCCTGCCATTGGTGAGGTGCAGGGCATCATTGGCCTTCATCCGCAGCACCTGGATGGCATGTTTATGGGTTTCCTCACTTAGGGTAAAGAGGGAACTGGATTCTGTTAAAGTGGGTTCGTAGAAATAGGGGAGCTGCATTAGTAATTTTTCTTGGTCTTTGTAGGCATTCATTTATTGCGGGTTCTCTCCACCTTCCTTTATAAACTTCTTGGCTTCATTCCATGAATAGGACTTGCTTTCCCCATAGAAGTGTCTCGCTCTTATATCATTTAATAAAATATTTTGATGTTCACTTAGAATGAAGCCATTTTTGGCATTTGATTTTTTCAAACTCGTCTCATCATTAATCGCATCAATCTTTTTGTGCAATGACTCTTTTAATTCTGCTGTATTCATGGCAACTATCTTTTTGAAATCCTTTTTCTGATATGGCGATTGCTCCTTTTATTGTGAATAACTGCTAGGATAAAAATAACATGCTCCCGTTCTGCATAAAATATAAAGTAGGGATGTATTTTAAGGTGCGCTACCCTCACTTCCGTATTGTAAAAAGCAAAAGTTTTCGGATTACCCTTTATTTTATTGAGATAACTATCAAATTCATCATAAAAGATGGCTCCCCTTCCATTTTGCTGTTCATTGTACCAATCAATTATTTCGGCCACTTCGCTCCAGGCAATGCTTTCAACTCTTAGTGGCTTCGTAACCATACTTCATTTTTATTTTTTCTTGAAACTCTTCCAAGCTCATGCTTTCTGATTCGCCTGATTTTAATTTGCGCATCCTTTCCTCGAGTAAGGCGTCAATTTCTGCATTGGGCACCAACTCGTATTCATCTCCGTTACTGCCCAATAAATCATTTACCTGCTGCAACAGCAACTCATCTTCTGTGTTATCAATCCTTTTATGGATTAACTCTTTTAATTCTGTTGTACTCATAACAACTATTTTTTTAAAGGTACAATTTTTACAAAGCCCACAAAAACAAAACACCCCATAAGTTGGGGTGTTCAATCATATTATGTTGTGCCAGGAGGTTTGCAATCAAAAGTTAATATTATGCTACTACTAGGTATATTCCTTAAAAAGGCTGCTCCTCAAAACCCTCGTCAAAGCTGCCACTGTTCATTTTGCTGCTCTGCACAAAGAACTTGCCGCCTTCTGGGGAAGTGCCAGCAGTAGGTGCGGGACCTACGGGTTTCCAGTTGCCACCACCCATCATATTGCCCGTGCCCTCATCTTCCCAGTCATGGAATTTCTGTATGCTCAGCTCCGCACGCAACTTGACCGTGTCCAGGCTACCGTTCCTGTGTTTGGCCACACGTATATGCGTTTCGCCCTTGGTGCTTTCGCCCATTTCATTGGCGCCAATTTCATAATATTCCGGACGGTAAATGAACATGACCATATCCGCATCCTGCTCAATGGCACCGGACTCACGCAGATCGCTCAACTGCGGCATCTTGCTTTCCTTCCTCGTTTCCACGGCACGGCTTAACTGCGACAGTGCAATGATGGGCACGCTCAGTTCCTTGGCCAGTGCTTTCAGGTTCCTTGAAATGGTACTGATTTCCTGTTCACGGTTGCCGCCCTTGTTGTTATCACTGCCCGTCATCAATTGCAAATAGTCAATGATGATCAATCCAACATTGTGCTTGTTTACCAAACGCCTAGCTTTTGCACGGAATTCAAAAATGTTCAGGGCCGCTGTATCATCAATGTACAAAGGTGCCGTTTCCAACCGCTTGATGCCCTTTGCATGCAGTTGCTGGTATTCGTATTCTTCCAGCTTGCCACGGGAAATTTTCTCCAGGTGTATCTCGCTCTCGGCACTGAGTATACGCTGGACCAATTGGCCAGCACTCATTTCCAAACTGAAAAAGCCAACGCCTATGGGCTTTGTGGGATGCAGTGCCGCATTACGGGCAAGGTTCAGGGCGAAGGCCGTTTTACCCACGGCCGGCCTTGCAGCCAGGATGATCAAATCCGTAGGTTGCCAGCCATAAGTAATCCTGTCAAGGTGGGCAAAGCCACTGGGCACACCGCTAATGTCTTCCGTTCTTGTTCTCAGGTCATCTATACGGTTGATGGTTTTGGCCAATACATTACCAATATCCTCAAAGTTCTTCTTCAAATAATTGTTGGTGATATTGAACATTTTTGTTTCACTGTCGTCCAGCAAATCAAAAACATCCGTACTGTCCTCATAAGCATCGCCAATAATTTCCCCGCTGATCCTGATCAGTTCACGTTGAATGAACTTCTGCAAAATGATCCTAGCATGTGCATCAATATGCGCCGTACTTACCACCGTATTGGTAAGCTTGGTAACATAATAGGGGCCGCCCACCGCATCCAGTTGTTCCTTGCGCTTCAGTTCCTCCACCACCGTTAGGATATCTATGGGAATTCCACGTTGCTGCATGTCCTGCATGGCCTTGAAAATGGTCTGGTGGGCCTCCACATAAAAGCATTCCGGTTTCAGGTTGGTATCCACCAAACTGTCAAATGCGCTTTTTTCCAGCATGATGGCACCCAGCACCGCTTCTTCCAGTTCCCTGGCCTGTGGCGGTACCTTACCATATACCATGGTGCTTAGATCAATGCTGCTCTTCCTTCTTTTTTTGTCTTTATTAAAGTTCGTTAATTCCATTTTTTATTCAAGGCAATAAGGGTTAGTAAACTTGCTCCCTACATTTGTCAATGGCGGCTTCCTGTATTAAGGAATTGTTACCAGAAAATGATAGGAGGGCGAATATGGAACAGAAAAGCATTACTTAAAAATTTTTTTCTTTCAATATTCATCCACATGTATCCACAGCTCAATTAACAATTTTGTAGCCCCAGTTAACAGGAATCCATAGGCTTCTCCACAATTTACAAAACTTATCAAGCAAATGCCTCCAATTAATTCACACACAATGTGCAGAAAGAAAATAAAATGGAATAGTGTACTTGCCGTACTAAATGCTTAACTGTAAAAACCCTTTTTTGAACTATTTTTTACGATTAATGGAGCTTTGTTGGGAACAAATAGTCAAATGGAATTATACTATCAAAAAGGACTTTTATATTGTTTGGGCATTACTATATAAACAGTATCTAACTTGCATTGGTGACCATCAAATTCACCATGAAAAGAAGCCTATTGGTACTGTTGGTTGTTGTACCAATAGCCTTATTTTTTATTAAACAAAAAGACATGAGCTGGCGTCAATCATTCCTCAAAGTCATCTATCCCCTGATCATGTTCAAGGGAAAAATAGTATCAGCAAAAGGCATTCAACAAAATAAGCATAATATGGCACCGGCTATTCCATTTTACAGTTTGCAAGGTGTATTGAACAATGGTACCCCCATTGACTTTGCAGCATTCAGGGGCAAGAAGGTGCTGCTGGTAAACACGGCCAGCAATTGCGGCTATACTGGCCAGTATGCCCAACTGCAAACACTCTATTTGCAGAACCGCGACAAATTGGTGGTGATAGGCTTCCCTGCCAATGATTTCAAGGAACAGGAAAAGGGTACCGACAGTGAAATAGCTTTGTTCTGCCAAAAGAACTACGGCATTAGTTTCCCCTTAATGCAAAAGAGCAGTGTGGTAAAAGGCCCCCATCAAAACGAAGTGTTTGCTTGGTTGGGTGACAGTGCCAAAAATGGCTGGCTGAACCAGGAACCCACTTGGAACTTCTGCAAGTACCTGGTGAACGAGGAGGGGGTGCTCACCCATTATTTTGACAAGGATGTTTCGCCGCTGGACAAGGAGGTACTGGTGGCTTTGCAATAAACGGAGTGTTTCTTACATAAATAGTTATGGAGAACCATTGCAGGCAATGTTTTTTTGATTGACCACAAAGGCACGAAGGGCACCAAGTTGAAAACTTCGTTTTCCTGCATAAATAGTTATGGAGAACCATTGCAGGCAATGTTTTTTTGATTGACCGCAAAAGCACAAAGGGCACCAAGTTGGAAAACGAAGTTTTCCTGATGATGTTGATTGGTCAGCCAAAGCCATTCTTTGCACTGCTTCGTAAAACGGTTTAGTATCTTCCGCTTTCAAAGAGTACACACTAAAGCTCCTACATGAACTACCTTATTCCGCACGATTTTGTGTTGCGCCTATTGTACCCCGTTAAAACCACCAAACGCAAGATGCTGGGCGGCTATGCCCTGTACAGTGGCAAGAAACTCTTGCTGCTGCTGCGCGATAGCGAAACAGCCCCTGAGTTCAATGGGGTATTTGTGGCCACGGTGCCCGAGTTTTACGAAGAGCTACGTGCCGAAATACATGCTTCCAGAATGGAATTTGATTTGGATGGCACCAGGGACAGTTGGATTTTCATTAGCGAGGACCTGGAAGACTTTGAAGCCAAAGTAGGGAAGGCCTGTGAGCTGATCAAGGCGGGAGATGGAAGGGTGGGGAGGTAGGGAGGTTAATTAGTTTATTGGTTATCCCGATGTTTTATCGGGAGGTTAATTGGTGATGGGTGGAGGGGGAAATGTTGGAGGTTGGATGTTGATTGGCGGAGAAAGGAGGTTAATTAGTTTATTGGTTATCCCGATGTTTTATCGGGAGGTAATTGGTGATGGGAGGAGGAGGCGAGGAAGAAACTGTTGGAGGTTGGATGTTGATTGGCGGAGGAGGGGAAGATGTCTGATTTGGAGGTTGAATGTTGACCAATGAGAAAGATTATGGCAACGATATGTAAACCCTGGCGGCGGCTTCAGGCCCCGCCAGCGGTGGATGAAGACTTTAGGTGGGCATTTTTAAAACGGCAACGGTTTTTTATGTAAACCATTTGCTTTACGCATCACGTTAATTATGACAAAATTATTTACACTCTTTTTGGTATTCAGCCAATTTGCTTTTGGGCAAAATAATCATTCATATAACATAAGTACAGAAACTGCTAAAATCAAAGCATATGTTGATTCAATTAACACAGATACTACCTTGATTCGAATGCAGATTGCAAAAAGCAACAAGAAAACACAAGGTGATACAGTAGTTTATAAAAAGAACGGAGCAGTTCAAAAAATAGTTTTGATACCTACAGTATCCTTATTTAACGGAGCTCAGTTTACAGAAGAATATTATTTTAGGGATGAAAAATTGGTTCATGTTTTTAGACATGGTTTTAATGCGACAAGAATGGACGCTTGCGGATCAATTGATATCAAGACCTCCTTGTTTTTTTATGAAGCGGCACTTATTGCTATGGAAATACAAAAGGAACCAGCTTTTGGGAACTGCTATCCAATGAATTTAGACGAAAATAAAATTTGGGAAAAGGCAACGGCGCTTTTACGGTACGCTAAAATTAATTAACAGCCAATAGTATCCCAGCTCTTTGTGATATCCAGAATCTTTCCAATAAAACAATTTTTCATCAGGATAAATTTCACTTGCCTAGGTAGCTGCAGTTAAACTAGCTATAGTGCCAATCCTTGTGTCAGCAATCATTGTTTTGGCTGGCCTATATTCGTCAATAAAAACCATCATGATAATAAATATAGATGAAGGCCTGCGCCTTGAACTAACCGCAGCAAAACATGCCGAAGGCCTGTACCTAGCAGTGGATGCCAATCGGGAACATTTGTCGGAATTTTTACCGTGGGTGGGCAATATGCAGTCAGTGGATGATTTCCGTAATTACATAGAAAATTGCGAGTTGCTGTACCAACAGGACAAAGAGGTAAGTTTTGTGATCATGCTAGGGGAAACCCCGGTTGGTAGGATCGGGCTGCATCATTTGAACGGTCAAAATAAGAGCGGGTCCATTGGATATTGGCTCACCAGAGATGCAGAAGGCAAGGGAATCATCACCCAATCATGCAGAGCGTTAATTAGCTACGGCTTCAAGGAGTTGGGCTTGCATAGGATCGAGCTAAAAGCAGCAACGGGGAATTTGAAAAGTCAAGCGGTTCCAGAAAGATTGCATTTTAAGAAAGAAGGGATTTTAAGGGGGGCGGAACTGGTGAACGGTCAATTCCTGGATCTGTTTATCTATTCCCTATTGGATGTTGAATGGGGTGACGGAACGACGAGCCTTTAACAGTAGCAAACAGTATCCTCAAACGAAATCTTCCACCGACTTCATTTATTACTCAGGCTGACATCATCCCACAATCTTTGCGTAACATCAGTTAGTAATTACTTTGAAACCGTATTTTCCTTTATGATCTTTTCCCGATGCTTCCTGCCCCAATCCTGAACGTGACGAAGCACTGGTTCAAGGGTTAACCCATATTCGGTCATTTCATATTCCACGGTTACGGGCACGGTGGCTATGGCTGTCCGCGTAACCAAATTGTTCAGCTCCAGGTCCTTCAATTCCAGGCTCAACATCTTGGGCGTTATTTTTCCAATGTCTCCCAGTAGGTCCTTAAACCGCTTCTTGCCGCTGCACAAGCTGTACAGGATCGGGAATTTCCATTTTCCACCAATTACTTCCAACGCATCCATGACGGGTTGAATTTCAATTTTATCCTTTTTCATGCTTCCTTTTATTTAGACTATACAAAAGGATATCAATATACCTTTTATACACTTATTGCAAAAGTATAGTAACTATTCTAGTTTTGCACTATCAATTAAAAACAATAAAAATGAACAACACAAAATTTACGGCCGAAAACACGGCATTATTACTCATCGACCACCAGGTTGGTACGATGAAATTGATCAAGAACATTCCTTTGGAAGAAGTCCAGAAGAAAACATTGGCTCTGGCAAAAATGGCCAAGGTCCTGAATATTCCCGTTGTACTTACCAGTAGCCAGGAATATGCAGCACAAGGTCCTTTGATGCCCGAATTAGCGGGCGTTTTGCCGGATGCTTTTGAAAAAAGGATCAAAAGGGAAGGTATCGTTAACTGTTGGGAACACAAAGCCTTCCGGGATGCCGTACTTGCTACAGGTAAGAAGAACCTGATCATGGCAGGTGTTACCACAGATGTTTGCTTGGTTTTCCCCGCCATAAGTGCGGTGGAGGAAGGCTTTCATGTACAGGCAGTGATGGACGCATCGGGTTCGCCATTTAATTTGAGTGAAGACCTGAGCCAACAAAGAATGGCAAACGCAGGGGTGGTATTAACAGCTACCAATACTTTAATGGCGGAAATTGCACAGGATTGGTCAAGACCTGAAGGCGGTGAATTATTGGGTATTTTATTTACGGATGTTTTGCCATCAATGGCGTAAACTGGATGCTTCAAGCCTATGCAAAAGGCTTGAAGCATTTTCAAAAAAATCTACTATTATGCTGATTATTAATAAAGCGTCGGACAGGCAGAAAGCTGGCCACGGGAATTTCAATATCGAAATCACCATTCCTGGCATAAATGCAGGGAACCACGATTCGGGCTTCTATACTTTGGGCAGGTTTGATGATGCCCATCTAAAGCCCGGAGCTTTTATAGGAATGCACCCCCACAAGAATGACGAGATACTGACTTTGATGCGTAGCGGAACCATGCTGCACAGGGACAGCACAGGTAAAGAAGTTGCCGTAACCCCGCAAAACATCATGATGATGAATGCGGGAAGCGGTATTTACCACGAAGAAAGTATTCCATCTGATCGATACAAAGAAGATGTACGGCTGCTGCAAATTTTTATACGCCCCGAAAATGAGGACAACCCTCCGCAGGTACAGTTTGCCAATGCTGGCGAATTGGTTCTCAATCATTGGCGATTGGTGGCTGGCTTAAAAAGAAGCAATGCACCACTTGAAATAAAAAGCAATGTTCTGGTGTATGATATGGATATGGAAGGTACCACTGTTGACTTGCCCCAACCTTATTTCCAGCACACTGTTTATTTTGTGTATGTATTTGATGGTGAAATAAACTTTTCTGGGACATTGTTGAAAACGGGAGACAGCCTCATAACAGATGATGAAAATATCCACTTGCAGGTGAATAGCAAAAGTACTGCCGTTTGTTTTGTGATGGACAAGGATGCCAACTTTACTAGAAATGGTATGTACAGCGGTATGAAAAGAAACTAAGTAAAGGCGCTACCGCTATTTGCCAATAACAGATGGTTTACCGGAAGTGAGGAAGACGGTAATTTCAGGCTTCCCGACTTATTGCCCCTGCTTGCCCGGTAGGCAAGTCCCCGGCAAAAGAAGATGGTGAAGCCATCATTTGTTACCCAGTATGCCTTAACCATTGAACTGGTGTACTAATTGAAATATTCATCCGGTATGGACTTCCTTATATCCGCTTCCAGTTTCTCAATACCCTGCATTTTGTCCCTTGGATAGAACTTGAGGTTGCGCAGGTAGTATAGTGGTTTGTCCAGCATGATTTCATATACGGCCTGTCCCAATAGCTTTACCTGTTTGTTGGGCGTAATGATTATCATATAGGAACTTATGCGCTGAAACCCGCTTGTTTCAAATACTACATCCAAGTTGTAGTGTATGTTATGGTTGTCCTTGTACAGTTCACCTATTTGCTGCAGGATGGTTTTGGAGGCAGCAAACGTGGGGAAGATTTCCTTCAGTGAATCCAAATGGCTCTTCAGCATGTAAGTGACCGTATTTTCAAGCAGGCCCCGCTTATAGTTTTCTATACTTTCGTCCACCATTTTTGACAAATCGGTTCTCACGAGTGCCATACTTTTATTGAAAACCGTTTCACAGTTCACCTGTGCATACAGCATACCACCCAGCAAATAGGCCACTTGGTCCTTTTCGCCTAGCGATAGATAGGTCTGTACATGTTGCCTCATTAAGGAGGTATCGGTGATGTATTGCTGGAGGCAGGTGTTGAAATCATTATCGGCCGAAACATCCTTTGATTTTGCGGCTATGGAAATGCAGGGGCAGAAACCTTTGGACAGTTGCTGGTACAGCGTTCTGTACTGGATCAGTAAGGGGTTCCGGGTCTCACTGTACTGCTGCATGAAAACCTTGTTTACCTTGGGCGCAAGCCATTTAAAGATTGCCTGGTTATTAGGAAAGGCTTTGGACAATAGTAATTTCCTGATGGTGAGGTAACCGGGGTTATTGCCTGCCCTGAAAAAATGATAATTGGCATACAGCATTTTAATGGGGGAGAAACCATCATTGCTGGATGAGTCCTTCTTGAAATTTTCACTAATACCTACTGCCAGTTTGTTGATGGTGGCATCATCAAGCTGGCCAAAACTTTTGGAGGAGGCTAGAAACAGTAAACAAATGAACAGGTAGCGTTGCATGCAATTCTTTTTAATGAAAGCCCTTGACAAACTGCCGTTGACGCCCCAGCCTTGGTTTATGGGAACCATTTGCAAGCAAATGATTTTTTATGCTACCACTAAGGCCTCAATGCCACAAAGGAAAAACTTCGTTTTTTAACCTGCCTATCAGCATGCTTCCTCTTGACCTAAAATACTATGTCTTTTTCTTGGGGCACCGAAAAGGCTTCGCAAAAAATGTTACCAAAAAAAATGTTACAAAATAAAACGTAACAAAAAAAATGGTAACATTTATTTATTCATTTTCAATGCATTAGCCAATAGTCCAGCTTACGCTTCCATCTTTTTCATCTTTCAACTGCACGCCCAGGGCTTCCAGTTCCTTCCTGATCCTGTCGCTGGTCATAAAATCCTTTTTGGCTTTCGCTTCCTTGCGTATGTTGACGAGCAGTTGCAGGATGCCTTCCAACTGCTGGCTGCTGCTGCTTTCGGCCTTGAGGCCGAGGATATCCTCTATATAAGTTTTGAGCTTGGCCTGCATCAGCGACAATGTTTCACCACTAATGGCATCGGCAGCCAATTGCTTGTGCTTGATGCCATTGATTACGGGAACCAGTTCAAACAAATTGGCCAGCACTTTTGCGGTGCTGAAATCATCGTCCATAAACCCGTCCAGTTCATCCAGGTACCTATTTACCTTATCATCCAGTTCCGTATCCGTTGCCTGCCAACTACCTGTTTCCAGTTTCTGTAAAACTTCATAGGCTTCCCATAAACGCTTGAAGGCTTTTTCACTGGCCTGCAGTGCATCGTTGCCAAAATCCAGGGTACTGCGGTAGTGCGATTGCAGTATGAAGAAGCGGATGGTCATGGGGTGGTAGGCCTGCTCCAGTATGGGATGGTTGCCAGTGAACAGTTCACTTAGCTTCACCACATTGTTGTAGCTCTTGCCCATCTTCCTGCCATTGATGGTAATCATATTGTTGTGCAGCCAGTAACGCACGGGTGCCTGGTGGTTGCACACGGTGCTCTGGGCTATTTCGCACTCGTGGTGCGGGAACTGCAGGTCCATGCCGCCGCCGTGTATGTCAAACTCGGTTCCCAGGTACTTGGTGGCCATGGCGGAGCATTCTATATGCCATCCGGGGAAACCTTCGCCCCAGGGACTTTTCCAGCGCATGATATGTTCGGGCGGTGCATTTTTCCAGAGGGCAAAATCTGCTTTGTTGCGTTTCTCGTCCTGACCGTCCAGTTCCCGGGTAGTGTCCAATTGGTCTTCCAGGTTCCGGCCGCTCAATATGCCATAGGGCTGGCCCTGCTTGCTGAAATGCTCGTTGTACTTGTTCACGTCAAAATAGACCGAACCATTGATGGTATAGGCATAGCCATCGGCAATAATCTGTTCGATCATGTTGATCTGCTCCACAATATGCCCCGTAGCAGTGGGTTCAATACTTGGTTCAATGGTGTTGAACTCCTTCATGGCCCAATGGAAGAGATTGGTGTATTTCTGCACCAGTTCCATGGGTTCCAGTTTCTCCAGCACGGCTTTCTTGCTGATTTTGTCTTCTGCTTCGCGGCCTTCTTCCTCAAAATGCCCGGCATCGGTAATGTTCCTTACATAGCGCACTTTATAGCCGAGGTAATTGAGGTAGCGGAATACCACGTCAAACGTAATATAGGGCCTTGCATGGCCTAAATGGCTCTCGCCACTTACGGTGGGCCCGCACACGTACATGCCCACATGGCCGGGTGTGATGGGGGTGAATGTTTCTTTTTTCCTTGATAGGGAATTATATACTTTAAGCGACATGACGATTGATTAAATGTTCCTTGGTTGATTGTTTTTTGAAAGGGAAAAGTAGCGGCAAGATACCGCAAATGGGGGATGGCTGTATTAACAGCAGCAGCAACAATATTGAAGAAAGCGTTTCATTGTCACGAAGATAAGGATGTGGGTGAATTTGAGGGGAGGATTTTTTTGGAGAGAAAGACTGTAAGATTGAGTAATGGCTGCATACAGCAGGCTTGGCTGGCTTGGCCATTTTCTTTTTTGATAGGGAACTTACCTGCCGGGGCAGTAAGTCGGGAACAGTTATCCTAATTGATGGGAACCATTTGCAAGCAAATGACTTTTTGATTTTACCACAAAGGGCTCAAAGGCACAAAGGGAAAAACTTCGTTTTTTTAATTGCCCGAGGAGGGGATTCTTCTAAACAAATGGCTAATCTCTCTTGCTGTACATGATTCTTGTAAGTAATCTATATTGGCGTTATAAGCTGGCCATGCACGGATTGTCCAGTTTATTGTACAATCCATTTTTTGTACCTTTCTGTGTTTCGTTATGGGGCCATGCCAGGGGCCACAAAGAACAGTAAGGTGCACAAAGAACACAACGTAGTGTCCTTGGTGTATGCTTTGTGCCCGTCGTGTTCCGTCTTTTCTATTTCTTCAACTTCAAATCGCAAACCAGCATCAGGTGGTCGCTCAGGTCCTCATCCACCAGATCAAATTGCTTCACTTCAAAATTTTTGTCTGGCAGTATGTAATCAATGCGCAGCGTGGGGGCCATCCAGATATAGGTCCTGCCAATACCGAAACGCTGTTTCAGGAAAGCATCCTGCCTTTCGCCCCTTACATGGAAATAGGTATAGCTGTTGGGCACATCGTTGAAGTCGCCGCAGATGACGGAGGGATAGGGGCTGCTGTCCATTTCCGTCCGCACAATATTGGCCTGCTTGCCCCTCCTTTTAAAAGCGAGGTTCATTTTCTTGAATGCATTCATGGAAGCCGAAACGGAAGCTTCATTGGTGCTGCCCAAATTGTCCAGCCCATCATAATCCTCCTTCTTGAACTTGAACGATTGGAGGTGTGTGGTATAGATCCTTATGGTGTCATTGCCCCTCACCACATCAGCATAGATCAAACTTTCGGCAGCGGGGTACTTGATCCTATCGGATTGGATGATGGGGTATTTGGAAAAGAGGATGCAGCCCGAATGGTACTGCCCCTTATTGCGCTGGTAATCCTTGGAGAAAAAATAATAGGGATAGGTTTTGGTGAACAGGGAAAGGTTGTTTGACTGTTCACCGCCATTGGTGGCCGTATTGAATTCCTGCAGGCAAATGATATCGGGGTCCAGTTTGGCAATGCTCTCCGCAATTTCATTGCGCACCAGCTTCTTGGCTTCCTTGTTCTTGGTGAGCCCATTGAAACTCTGCACGTTCCAGTCCACTATCCGCAAAATGGCAGCTTCCTTCTGCTTCACCAGTTCCGAGCTGAAGTGGAAGGCAAACAGTACCGTTAACTGCTTCCATCCAACCAGTAAGGTAATTAATGAAACCCAGGCCATTTTGGGTTTGACGGCTATCCAAAATATCAACGACAGCACCAGTAAGAGTAACAGGTAGGGCACAATCAATCCCACATAACCAATCCACCACCAATTTTCCGTGTTCAGGTAGGGGGTCAAGCAAGCCAG
>JAHEZD010000028.1 GCA_023251255.1 Chitinophagaceae bacterium | reverse complement strand
TTCATTTAAACATGATGGAATCACGTGCTTGGAAGCGTATCACCAAATGTGGGCAGGCTGTTCAAACAAAGATGCAGATGCAAATAGATACATTGACCATTGAACTGGCTGCTGCTTCCGAAAAATTGGCAGGGTTGGGTTGATGTTATATAGTTGATGCTATATATGAGTAACAGATGTTACGCAAAGTTTTAAATGCTGGTGTAGGTTGAACCTGCCTTTTAATGTTGGCCGCCCTACCCCTCCAGCCCCCTATTCAAAAAATCAATAAAAGGCTTCATTGTTTCACAAGCAGCAACCACCTTCTTCACCAAATCCTTACTTGTTAAGTCCGCATCAGCAAAGTCAGAAGAGACAATAAAGCTTTTCAGTTTAAGGTATTCAATGGCAGGATTGGTATCTTCATAACCTTTGGGTGGGCGGCTCAATACATATTCCTTGGGTCTTTCCAGTTCGCCAAATTGGGCAACGAATTTTTTGTTGGTCACAATCCTATCAAATTCATCATGGCTGTAATCAATCTCCTGCCTCACCTTCTTCAGTTCAGGGGCCATGGGCATCCATAAACCACCAGCAATAAAGGAGTTGCCCGGCTGGCATTGAAAATAGTATCCAGCGGAGGGCGACTTCTTTCCGCCCTTACTGAAACTGGCACCCATATTCAATTTGTAGGGCGACTTGTCCTTACTGAAACGTACATCGCGGTTTATCCGGAAGATACACTGCTTGGGTTCAAGCCCTTCCAAGCTGGCATCTTTTTTTTGCAGTTCGGTTAATATTTTTCCAACAAGCTCCAAGTAATCTGCCTTGGCAGCTTCGTATACTTTGCGGTTCTTTTCAAACCATTCCCTGTTGTTGTTTTTACTAAGGTCCTTGAGGAACTTGATGGTAGTTGCTTGTAACATATAAGGTGTTTTGTTTGCTTTGCTTACGCAAAGGGTTTGTTTACCACAAAGGCGCTAAGAGCACAAAGAAAAAGCGAAGCTTTCAATCCCTGCCTGCCAGTAGGCAAGTTGGTGACCTTCGAGCCTTTGTGGTAAAATTTTCTTCTCCGTAAAATTAAACTTCAATTAAATTGGTCGTAGCTATAATGTCCTTCAGTGCACCAGCCAATTTATCCAAACATTTTTGTGAGTTGAACGCCTGAATGGAATAACGTAGGAACACTTTATCACCGTGACGCATCACGGGAATTTCAATCCTGTATTTGGTGTACAATAGCTCCTTCAGTTTTTCAGGTTCTGCTGTTTTAATGGGGGTGCTATACAACTGCAGCAAGAAGTCATCACTGATTGGCGCAATGGGTTGGGCATTTAAAATATGGCAGAATGTTCCCGCATTGGCCTTGGTGAGTTCCCTGCATTCTGCAGCAACGCTTTCCCAATTATTTTCCTGCATGAACTGAATAGCTGCGGGTATGGTGAGGAAAGCGGAGAAATCCCTCGTGCCCTGCCCTTGATGGTAGTCCAGGAACTGTGAAGAAGAAGGGAAGGCTGCTTTGTATCCCCAGCTTACGATCAATGGGTCGAACAAATGTTGCAGTTCCTTCTTTACATACAAAAAGGAACTGCCCTTGGCCGTCATCATCCATTTATGGCAGGCACCTGTATAGATATCTGCTTCCAAGGTCTGCAGGTTTAGCGGCACTTGTCCCGGTGCATGTGCCCCGTCCACAAAACTCATGATGCCCCTTGATTTTGCCATGGCGCAGATTTCCTCCACGGGAAACCGTAGGCCGGTGGAACTGGTGATATGGCTAATGAACACCAATTTGGTTTTGGGGGTAAGGCCCCTGAAGAACTGCTCCACAAAATCCTCCTTTGTGGTCAAGGGGAACTGAATGGGCTGGCGCACATATTTTGCCCCCACCTTATCGCAGTAGTAGCTCCATGTTTTGTCACAGGCACCATATTCCAAATCGGTGGTGAGTATTTCATCTTCCTCTTTAAGGTCGAAGCTTTTGGCAATGATGTTCACTGCATAAGATGGATTGGTAACATAGACCAGGTCATCTGAATGGCAACCAATATATTGTCCCAGCGCTTCCCTTGACTCCTTTAAATATTGCAACCCCTTCACGGTAATGAACTGTACCGGTTCCTGCTCCAGTTCCAATTGGTACTGCTGGTACTTTTCAAACACGGGCTTTACACAGGCACCGAAAGAGCCGAAGTTCAAAAAGGTGATGTCTGGGTTTAATAGGAATTGGGAGGAAAGATTGTTTGTCATACTGTTTTTTTTAGTAGTAACCTTCTTGGGTTCAGGTTGTGTCGTAGTGGTATCAATGAAATGGATTATTAACTGATGTTACGCAAAAAGTTTAAATATTGATGTCTGGTTGAGCTTGTCGAAACCTTTTTGGAAACAAAAATCGCCTTCGACAAGCTCAGGCTGACATTGCTCACATAAATATTTGCGTAACATCAATTATTCAATCAATTTTAAGAATTCATCTTCCGAAATAATCTTGATGCTGTTGATTTTCTTGGCCTTTTCCAATTTGCTACCTGCATCCTCGCCCACCACCAAGTAGTTCAGCTTGGCACTTACGCCACTCACTATTACACCGCCCTGTGCCTCTGCCATTTCCTCCGCCTCACTGCGTTTCAGTTTGGATAGGGTGCCTGTAAAAAGGAATGTTTGCCCTGCTAGTTCGCCACTGGCAACGGTTGCCCTTTTGGTGTTCTTCAATTGAAGGCCCAGTGCTTCCAACTGTTGAAGCATTGCTATGTTCTGTTCATTGCTGAAAAAATGGAATATGCTCCTGGCCACTTTCACGCCCACATCTTCCAACTGTTGCAGCTCCTCCTCTGTTTTGTTTTGGAAATCCAATAAATGCTCCACACTATTGGCCAATGTTTTGGCCGTTGTCTCGCCCACAAAACGGATGCCCAAACCATAGGCCAAACGATGCAGTGGCTGCTGCTTGCTCGCCTCGATGGCTGCTTTTAAATTATCGATAGACTTCTTGCCAAAACCTTCCAACAATCCGATCTTATCAAAGTCCAGCGTATAGATGCCCGGAATATCCTTCAGCAGGCCCAGTTCATAAAACTTCCGCACATTGGCATCCCCGAAACTTTTGATGTCCATTGCATCCTTGCTTACAAAATGCACCATCTTTTCAACTACCTGTGCTTCGCATTCAATATTAATGCAGCGCCAAATGGCTTCGCCTTCTTCCTTGAACAGCTCACTATTGCAAACAGGGCAGGTTTTTGGAAAGATAATTTCCTGCTCGGCACCGGTCCGCAATGCAGGCAGTGATTGTACAATTTGAGGTATTACATCGCCTGCACGTTCAATCAATACAGCATCGCCAATTTTCAGGTCCTTTTCCTTGATATATTCCTCATTGTGTATGGAAATGCTGCCAACGGTTACGCCACCCAATGCCACAGGTTGCAATTTGGCCACAGGCGTTACGGCACCGGTCCTGCCAACTTGGTATTCCACACCAATCAATTTTGTGGTGGCCTGCCTTGCCTTGAACTTGAATGCAATGGCCCAACGTGGATGGTGCGATGTCATGCCCAGTTTATCCTGCAGTTCAATACTGTTCACCTTGATGACCATGCCATCAATTTCGTAGGGCAGTTCATCACGTTTCTGTTCATATTCCAGTACATAATCAATCACTGCCTGAATGCCCTTGACAACCTTCTTCTCCTTTTCGGGGGAGCGTAAACCACAGTCCCATAAAAGTCTCAACGCACCTGAATGTGTTTCCAGTTCTTTTACGTTCCTGTTCTCGGTATGGTAACTAATATTGTACAGGAATGCATCCAGGTTCCTCCTGGCCACTTCCTTTGGATCTTTGATCCGCAAGCTCCCGGAAGCCGTGTTGCGAGGATTGGCCACAGTTGCCAGGCCCTGTTCCGTAAGCCATTCATTGTATTTCTGAAAAGCGCTTTTGCTCATGATGATTTCGCCACGGATCTCAATCTGCTCAATCCCGTATTTGCTGAATGGCGCAGAGAGGGGAATGGAACGTATCTGCTTTACATTGGTAGTGATATCATCGCCAGCTACGCCATCGCCCCTTGTAGCACCGCGGACCAATATATCATTATCATAAATTAAACTGATGCTTGCACCGTCAAATTTTGGTTCCACACAGTATTCTATTTCGTCCAGTCCGCTCGCTTCCCTTGCCTTTCTATCAAAGTCTTGCAGGTCCTCGGCATTGTAACTGTTATCCAAGCTTAACATGGGCACCAGGTGCTGCACGGTGGCAAAGCCTTCATTCAAGCTGCCCCCGACCCTATGCGTGGGCGAATCCTTTGTAATTAATTGCGGATAGTTTTTTTCAATTCGCTCCAGCATTTTGAACAATTGGTCGTACTCCCCATCACTTATCAAAGGTTCGTTCACCACATAATACCTGTATTCATGGAAGCGGAGGATGCTCCTTAATGTTTCAATGGCTTCAACCGCTTTTTCCTCATTGTCCAATAGTGTTAGGAACTGTTTGGTTTGCTCCTGCAGTTGTTTGGTTTGCTCTCCGTTGTACATAAAATAATTTGGGCTATAAAAGTAATGGCTTACTTTCTTTTTTAAGAAGCTGTTTGGGTAAAGCTGCACCCTATCATAAATCTTATCACCCAGTCCTAAACCCTCCACTCCACCTTTAGCCCTCTGTTTTCTGCTTTTAACCTTCTGTCCCTCTTTTAATCCACTATGTAAAAAGTACACGTTATTTGTATAGTTTTGTGACTTAACGTTGCACAAACTAAATAAGCTGAATCATTAGGGCCTGTTTTAAATAAGTCATTATGAAAAAAGAACCTGCTGTTATTACTGCTTTCCGCAAGAAGAATGGTGGATTGATTGAGAATGTTCAACAATTGGTTGAGTCCTATCCCCGTGTACCCATTACTGTTGACTGCGTCATTTTTGGTTTTGATGAAAATGAATTGAAGGTACTCCTGATCAAGAGTGATATTGAAATGTACAAGGGCAAGTATTCATTGCTAGGTGATTTTGCCATAGATAATGATGAGGACCTGGATGAAGCGGCCTACCGCATCCTCAAGGAAAGGACGGGCATGGATGATGTATACCTTGAACAGGTGAGGACTTTCGGGAAACCGTCCAGGCATCCAGGTGGCAGGGTGTTGACCGTTGCTTATTGCTCACTTTTGAACATCCAGCACCATAAATTGAAGATCCATGATAACGATTTGGACTGGCATACCGTTTCATCACTAAAGGAGATGGCTTTTGACCATAAGGAAATACTGGATGCTTGTTATCAATGGTTACAGAAAAGGATCCAGGAACATCCATTGGGCTTTAATCTGTTGCCTGATAAATTCTCCCTCCGCGAACTGCAGAACCTATACGAAGCCATTTTGGGCATCGATATGGACCGTAGGAACTTCCGAAAAAAATTCGCTTCCATGGATTTGCTCATCGATATTGGTGAAATGGAAGAAGATGTCCCCCATCGTCCGGGCAAGCTGTACAAGTTTGACTTCGAGAAGTACGAAAAAAGCAAACGTAAATGGGTGGGAATTGATTTTTGATCATCTCAATGCATGACGTAATAAATTCCATTAAATAATTTCGGCCTTATTAACTGATGTTACGCAAAATGTCAGATACTGATGCGCAGAGCCTGTCCCGATATTTTCATCGGGATTGAGCCTGCCTGCCGGTAAAGGCAGGCCTGTCGAAACCTATTTGGAAACGAAATCGCCTTCGGGTAGTTCGGTAAGCTCACTATGACATTCCTCAGGCTGACATTATTCCCACAATCCTTGTGTAACATCAGTTAGTCAGTGAGAAGCCGATTTCTGCCCATTCCCCAGTAAATTTTTTTTAAAAATTGATTAACAAAAGGAAAAGCCAAAAAAAAATTTTTTTATGTTGTGTATAAAATACACATTTGTATACTAAATGTGTAAAATGGACACATTCTAAAAACGATTGCCTTACTAAATATTGCCAAACCAATGAGAGTTGCCTGCCTCATAACCTGCTTGATGGTTGCTATTTCCAGCAATGCACAATTACTAAGTTGGTCACCTTCCTTCATACTGGAATCGTCTACTGCGGTAGATATTACTGGTGATGCTACCTTGGGAAATCAGGGGTTATTGAATTATACACCAACATCCGATGTGTACGTTCACATGGGTGTTATCACCAACTATAGCACCTCTTCATCAGACTGGAAGCATGTTCCTTCTTTTTGTGTTTGGGCCACAACACCCGCTCAGGGCCAATGCAGCTATGTTGCCACCAACAAATGGAAATATACCATTACCGGAAACCTTAGGACCTTCTTTGGTGTTACCGACCCCAACGAGCATATTTTGAAGATTGCTTTCCTGATGCGTAATGGCAATGGCAGTAAAAAGCTGGCCAATGCAGATGGAAGCGATATGTATATTCCGGTTTATGGAACCGGCTTGAATGTCAGGTTTGATGAACCTTTCAAAAAACCAACTTATACACCAACGCTGGAAACCATTACAAAGAACGTTGGCGACCTGATTCATTACAATGCAAAGAGTAGCCAAACAGCGGGGCTGCAGGTTTCCTTTAATGGTGCAGGCATCAATACGGTTACTTCTAACACTGTGATCAGTGGGGATGCAACCATTGTTTCACCTGGTACACAAACATTGATTGTTGCGGCCAACGATGGTGTGAATACAACAAAAGATACTGTTTCCTTCTTTGTAAACGGCACAGTGAATGTAGCTGCTCTACCTACGGGAACAAAAGATGGACTGAATTATGAATCAGACCCCACTGCCGTTACACTGGTTGTTTATGCACCCACAAAAACATCCATTGCGGTTGTGGGGGATTTCAATAACTGGACCCAAACAATAGCCCATCAAATGAACAAAACGCCAGATGGGAACCGTTTCTGGTTAAGGATTACAGGCTTAACGCCAGGTACTGAGTATGCCTACCAGTTCATCATCAACAATACCTTAAAAGTGGCTGACTACAGTGCCGAGAAAATTCTCGACCCCAATAATGACCAATATATCCCCACCACCACCTATCCTTCCTTAAAACCCTATCCAACAGGGCTGACAACTGGCATAGTAAGTGTGTTGCAAACAAACAAACCTGCTTATACATGGGTGAACAATTCCTTTACCCGCCCTGATAAAAAGAACCTTGCTGTATATGAATTATTGGTGAGGGATTTTGTGGCTGCACAAAATTGGCAAACGTTAAAAGATACGTTGAGTTATTTGAAAAGACTTGGCATCAACGCTATAGAACTGATGCCTTTCAATGAATTTGAAGGTAACAATAGTTGGGGCTATAACCCAAGTTTCTACTTTGCGCCAGATAAAGCTTACGGTACTGAAACAGCATTGAAACAGTTTATTGATGCCTGCCATGGAATGGGCATTGCAGTGGTCATGGACATTGCCATGAACCATTCATTTGGCCAGAGCCCAATGGTACAGATGTATTTCAATAGTGCCACTGGAAAGCCGGCAGCAGATAACCCTTGGTTCAATCAGGATGCAACGCATCCTTATAGTGTTGGCTACGACTTTAACCACGAGAGCCAAGCTACCAAAGATTTTGTGGATAGGGTAGTAACGCATTGGCTAACGAATTACAAGATTGATGGTTTCCGTTGGGACCTTTCAAAAGGCTTTACGCAAACCAACAATCCAACAGATGTGGCTGCTTGGAGCAATTATGATTTGAGCCGTATCAATATCTGGAAAAGGATCTATGATAAGATGCAATCCGTTTCCTCCAACTCCTATTGCATATTGGAGCATTTTGCTGCTAACAGTGAGGAAATTGAACTCTCCAATTACGGTATGTTGCTTTGGGGCAATGCAAATTACAATTTCAATCAGGCCACCATGGGCTACTCCACTGATTGGAATTTCCAGTACGGCATATTTACTAACCGTGGTTGGACAAATCCATATTTAGTCACTTACCAAGAAAGCCATGATGAAGAAAGGTTGCAGTACAAGAACACTAACTATGGAAATGCTGGTGGCGCATACGACGTTAAAAATTTAGCCACGGGATTGAAGCGTAATGAAATGGCTGCGGCATTCTGGGCCATGATTCCCGGGCCAAAAATGTTGTGGCAATTTGGCGAGCTCGGATACGATTACAGCATCAACCGCTGCGAAAATGGAACAATAGACAACAATTGCAGAACAAGCCCCAAACCCATTGTTTGGAACTATTACCAAGATGCAAACAGGAAAGCACTGTACACGGTTTATTCAAAGTTGTTGAGGCTTAAAACATCACCATTGTATACCACCACATTTACCTCATCCAATATTAGTTGGAACTTGAGCAATGGGTTTAAATGGCTGCAAATAAATGAGCCAACTCTCCGCATTATGGTCATAGGAAATTTTGATGTAACTGCACAGACTTCCACTGTAACCTTCCCGGTAAATGGCCCTTGGTACAATTTTCTTTCCGGTGGCGTGCGGGTGGCAACAGGTACTGCTGAAACAATCACTTTGCAACCAGGCGAGTACTATGTTTATGTTGACAGGAATGCAGCAGACATAGTGCTTTCATTGCCTACTAATACACCGCAAAACATTATTCGTCGCGATTCTTCTGGTTATATAGATAACTACAAAATACGCATCTACCCTAACCCTTCTGTGCAGCCTGCCACCATTGAATACAGCTTATTGCAAAGTGGCAACCTGAACATGACATTGACAGACATCAATGGCAAGGAGCTCGTTTCTTTTTATAATGGATTCAAATCCAAAGGCACTTATACAATAACAGCAATGGACTATATCAACTCAGCAAAATTGTCAACTGGTATTTATTTGTTGCAAACAAGTTTCAACGGAAAGAGAAGAACAATAAAATATATGGTAACCAGATAAATAACAGAGCTGCTTACACCTTTCAATCAAATACTCAATTATATAACAAACGTTACTCGAAAACCAGTAAAACTTCAATTATGAACCTCAAACGATTGCTTATTGCCTTGCTGGCGTTTTGTTTTGCAGTAGCTGCAAACGCCCAGGACAAAACTGTTACAGGAAAAGTAACAGATTCAAAAGACGGTAGCCCATTGCCCGGAGCTACTGTACAGGTTAAAGGAACCAAAGAATTCAGTCAAACAGATGCAGCAGGCGCTTTTAAGATCAGGGTGCCAGCAGGATCGACCACATTGGTTATTTCTTACAGTGGCTTTGCCAGTCAGGATGTGGCCATTGGTTCTGGCGAAGTGACTGTTTCATTAAAAGCAACTACAGGTAACCTCAATGAAATTGTTGTGGTAGCTTATGGTACCAGAAAGAAAGGGGATTTAACGGGTGCTGTTACCGCTGTTCAATCAAAGGATTTCCAGAAAGGGAATATCGCTTCACCGGAACAACTACTACAAGGTAAGGTAGCTGGCCTGCAAATAACTTCCGGTGGTGGTTCTGCAGGAGGCGGAAGCAGGATCAGGATCCGTGGCGGAGCTTCGTTGAATGCAAGTAATGACCCATTGGTTGTTATTGATGGTGTGCCGGTGGAAGGTAATGGTATTGCAGGGTCTGCAAACTTGTTGAACACATTGAACCCCAACGATATTGAAAGCATGAGTGTGTTGAAAGATGCTTCTGCAACCGCATTGTACGGCTCAAGGGCTTCCAATGGTGTTTTGATTATTACCACAAAAAAAGGGGTTAAGGGAAAGGTAAAGTACAATTTCAATACCCAAGCTTCTGTAGGTGTAATCGCTAAAAAAGTAGATATACTGTCTGCCGATGAAATAAGGACCCTAATTAATGCGGATGCTGTTGCTACAGGTAGCAATACCTATAAGAACCTACTTGGAACATCCAATACAAACTGGCAAGACGAAATTTTTCAAGGGGCTTTTGCAAGCGATAATAGCATTAGTGCTGCTGGAGCCATCAAGAATATTCCATTCCGTGTTTCATTGGGTTATTTGAACCAGAACGGCATCTTGAAAACCGACCAGTTCAATAGGTTCTCTTCTGCATTGAACCTCTCACCCAAATTCTTCAATGATCATTTATCTGTAAACCTGAATGCTAAATTCTCTTCAACCAGCAACACGTTTGCAGATGGAGGTGCCGTAGGTGCCGCAATTGCATTTGATCCAACCCAACCAGTAATGTCCACCAATAAATACGGAGGATATTACGAATGGCTGCAAGTAGATGGAAAGCCAATTGACTTGGCAACAAGAAATCCATTAGGGCTTCTAAAGCTACGTGATAACAAATCGACCGTTAACAGGTTTATAGGGAATATTCAATTGGATTATAAATTGAATTTTTTACCCGACCTGCATGTATTGGTTAACCTTGGTTTGGACAATACCAAGGGAAGTGGTAACGACAACATAGATTCCTTATCTGCTACCAATTATAAAACTGGCGGCAAGAAAACTTATTATGAACAAAGCAAGACAAATACATTGGCCGATGTTTCCTTGTTCTATTCAAAGGATATAAAAAGTATCAATAGCAAAATAGATATTTTAGTAGGACATAGCTATCAGGATTTCGTAACAAACGTTAAAAATTTCGCCAGCTTTAGTTATAGGGCTATTGCAGATGCAGCGAATCCTGCAAAAAAAGATACAATAGCTGGTACAACACCCACCTTCCTAACGGACAAACCAGAATATAGGTTGGAATCTTACTTTGCTAGGTTGAACTATACATTGAACAATAAATATTTATTGACTGCCTCTTTGCGTAGGGATGCAAGTTCAAGGTTCTCCCCAGATAATAGGGTTGGCTACTTCCCATCTGTTGTAGGAGCATGGAAATTAAAGGAAGAGTTCTTTAAAACGAATAATGTTGTTAATGAATTGAAATTACGTGTTGGCTATGGTATTACTGGTCAGCAGGATGGTATTGATTATTATGGCTATTTGCCAAGGTATTCCCAGAGCACATCTACTGCTCAATATCTTTTTGGCAGTAATTATTATACCTTCCTTCGCCCTGCGGCATACGATCCCAATATCAAATGGGAAACAACAACAACAACCAACGTAGGCCTGGATTTTGCATTCTTCAACAATAGGGTTTCTGGATCTATTGAATATTACAACAAGAAAACCAAAGACCTTTTAAGTGTGGTGCCAGTAGCCCCAGGTGCCAATTTTGATATTTCATTGTTGACCAATGTAGGCAACATTAAAAATAATGGTGTTGAGTTTTCCATCAATACCACGCCAATTAAGAAGAAGGATTTTGTTTGGGACTTTGGCTTCAACGTTACCTATAACGAATCAAAAATTACCAATTTGCTTAAACAGCAGGATGCAAGTTTCACAGGTATTGATGTTAGTGGCATTAGCGGCGGTACAGGTAACAATATTGGCAAGTTCGCTGTTGGTTACAGCCCTTATACCTTTAATGTGTACAAACAGATTTATGATCCTGCAACAGGAAAGCCCATAGAAGGTTTGTATGAAGACATCAACAGGGATGGCCAAATAACAGATGCAGACCGTTACTACTATAAGAAACCGGCACCGGATGTACTATTGGGTATCAACACGCAAGTTGCCTACAAGCAATGGAGTTTAGGATTGGCTGCACATGGTTCATTCGGAGGTTATTTGTACAATAACTTCAATTCAAATAATGGTGTTTTGCGTCAAGCGAAAAACCCTATCAATTTTATTGGCAATGTTTCAAGGAACTATCTGGAAACAGGCTTTAAGAACAACCAGTTCCTTTCTGACTACTATATTGAAAATGCATCCTTCTTTAGATTGGACAATATCAATATTGGCTATAATGCTGGTAAGGTATTCAATAAAAGGGCCTCATTACGTATAGCAGCAAGCGTGCAGAACGTGTTTGTAATTACTAAATACAAGGGACTTGACCCAGAGAATTCAAGTGATACAGGTGTTGATAATACCATCTATCCACGCCCACGTGTTTTCTCATTGGGTTTCAACTTTGATTTTTAATTCAAAAAACTATTATTTGTATGAAAAATAGAACAATAAAAAATTTGACCATTGCCTGTGTTGCAGCTTTGACTGTAACATCCTGTGCAAAGAAGCTGGACCTGTTCCCGCAGAATGATTTAACACCTGAAAAAACATACTCAACTGCCAGTGGCTATAAGTCTGTATTGGCAAAACTGTATGGCGGATTGGCAATTACTGGTAATACTGGTCCTGCAGGAGCTCCTGATATCAGTGGTGGCCTCGATGAGGGTTCACAGGTGGCGTTCATCCGTATGTTCTTCAACTGTGAGGAACTGCCAACAGATGAAGCTGTGGTTGCTTGGAATGACCAAACGATTCAGGACTTCCATAATCTGAAATGGACAAGTGCCGACCCTTTCCTAAAAGGGATTTATGCAAGGCCCATTTACAATATCACCTTAGTCAATGAATACCTGAGGGAAGCTACCGATGCTAAATTAGCTGAACGTGGCATTACAGGAAACGATGCATCCGATATCAAGAAATCAAGGGCAGAAGCAAGGTTCTTACGTGCATTCAATTACTGGGTAATGATGGATTTGTTTGGGAACTCCACTTTCATTACGGAAGCTGACGGCATAGGTGCCACATTACCTGCACAGATTAAGAGAGCAGACCTGTTCACTTACATAGAAAGTGAGCTGAAAGCAATTGATGCCGATTTGGCTCCAGTAAAAACAATAGAATACGGCCGTGTGGACCAAGGCGCTGCATGGGCCCTCCTGGCACGTATGTACCTGAATGCACAAGTGTACACCGGTACTGCAAAATGGACAGAAGCCATTACCTATGCAAAGAAGGTTATTGCTGGGGGATATTCACTAAGGCCTTCATATAGAACATTGTTCATGGCAGATAATGACAAGCAAAAAGATGAGTTCATGTTTGCTGTAACCTGTGATGGACTTCGCACGCAAGCTTATGGTAACACAACCTTTTTTGTTCACGCATCTTCAGGTGATGATTTTGCTGAATATGGCGTAGGCGGGGGCTGGTACGGATACAGGGCCACCAAAGGCTTGTTTGACCTATTCCCCAAAAACGGCTCAGGCAATGTGGATACGAGTGCTGCGGGTGACAAAAGAGGTGTTCACCTTTACACCGCTAAATATGCAGCCACACCTGCACAGGCTACCATCACTGATATCTCCTCATTTGACAACGGCATACACATCAACAAATACAGGAATGTTCGTACGGATGGCGGTAACGTGTCCGACGTAAACAAAACTTTTGCTGACGTGGATTTTCCCGTTTTCCGCTTATCTGAAATGTACCTAATTTATGCAGAAGCTATTTTGCGAGGGGGTACAGGTGGCGACAATGTTACTGCGCTCACTTATATCAACAACGTCAGGTCAAGGGCAGGTGCTGCACCATTTCTTGTTAGTGACTTAACACTGCAAAAGGTATTGGACGAAAGGGGACGTGAACTGTATTGGGAAGGGCACCGCCGTACGGATCTGGTACGCTATGGCCTGTTAACCACAAGTACTTATTTGTGGCCATTTAAAGGCGGTGTAGCATCTGGTACTGCTGTGGATTCCAAGTACAATATTTTCGCCATTCCAGCCGCCAATAGGACATCAAACCCCAATCTGGACCAAAACCCAGGTTATTAATTTAATCAACGCAAAATCTTGAAAATATGAAACAGGTATTTAGATTGATAAGTTTCTCGCTTCTGCTGGCTGCAACATTTTCGGCTTGTAAGAAAGATGAAAACCAGATTTTTTATGAAGGGGGAACGGCACCGGTACTGACTGCTTCTTCCACATTGCCATTGGTTCTTTTGCCTGCTAACCAAAGCAATACTGCTGTAAAATTCAGTTGGACCAATCCAAACTATAAATTTACGACAGGCATCAGTTCACAGGATGTGAACTACATTTTACAAGTGGATACTACAGGTGCCAATTTCACGAACCCGAACATCCAGGAAGTATCCATCTCCAAAAACTTGGACATTACTTATACTGTTAAGGACCTGAACACAATCCTCACAAAATTGAATGTGCTGGAAAACATCACCCACAATATTGATTTCAGGATCAAGTCAACCCTGGGGAATAACAGTGTGCCCCTTTATTCCAATGTAATCAAAATTGTTATTACACCTTATTTGGATGTGGCCATCCCTATCCCAACAACTGGGGAACTGTACATTACAGGAGATGGCACACCAAGCAACTGGACAAATGCCCCGCCAGCTACCCAAAAATGCACAAAAGTGAGCAACACTGAGTACAAGATAACAATGACTTTTTCACCAGGGTTCTTTTACAAGTTCCTGACCACATTGAACAATTGGCAGCCACAATATGGCCTTAAAACAGGCTCGGGTGGAACAGCTTCTGGTGGTGATTTAGGTTTGAACAATTTGACACCGCAATATGGTTCTGACCCAGATGCCATTCCAACACCTGCTACTGCCGGAACTTATACTGTGACCGTCAATTTCAAGACTGGCAAGTATAGTGTTCAATAAATTCATTTAATCTTTTAAACTCATTGATATGAAAAGAATTCTTACCGCACTCACTGTTGCTTTAACGGCTGTGCTTTTTTTCAATGCCTGCCATAAGGTAGACAGCTTGCCGATGTACGCTAATGGAACAGCCATTACGCTAACGGCTTCCAAAACTGCTGTTGTGCCAACACCTGCAGATTCTGCAAAGGAGGTCATCAGTTTTTCTTGGACCAATCCCAAATATGCATCTGATTCCAATACCTATAAATTCATTCTGGAAATTGATTCTACTGGAAGGAACTTTTCCAAGGAATCGACCAAAATTGTAACTGGCAAGTTCCTGACCGGACTAACAGGTAAGGAACTTAATTCCATTGTGCTTAATTACGGCTTTACTTTAGGTACAGCTTATGGCATGGATGTAAGGGTAATTTCTTCTTATGGAAACAACAATGAAAGGTACTTATCCAATACTGTTAAGATTAATGTAACGCCGTATAATGACCCATCTGTTCTGACAAGTGCACAAACATCTGTTACCTGCACATTGGCCAATGCAGCCTTGGCTTCAAATACTTTTTCTTGGACACCTTCATTCAATGGCTACACTGGAGCAGTTACCTATTCTGTACAGTATGACTCTGCTACCAAGAACTTCGTGGCGCCGCAGGAAATTGCTGTGGGTGCCTCCATTCTATCAAAAGTATTGACACAAGGCGACATGAACACTACTGCTTTGAACTCAAACATCACTGGTGGCAATACTGGTAAAGTGGAATACAGGCTTAAAGCTGTGACCGCACAAGGGGCCGTTTCCTATTCCAATGTAGTAATGGTAACCATTCAAAGCTACCAGCCGTTGATACGTTTGTATATGCCAGGAAGCTACCAGTCTTCTGTTGGTGCTGGCAATGATTGGGATCCTCCAACTGCTCCTGAATTGATTAGGGATACAAGGGCGGGTGCATTGAACAACCTATATTATACTTACGCCTATTTGCCTGCAGGTGCTGCATTTAAGGTTACACAGGGTCGGGCATGGACAATTGCTTTAGGTCCGTCAACAAGCACTACGGGCACTGCTGGTAATTTGGTAAACGGTGGTCCGGATAATTTTAGCGTTGCCACTGCCGGCGTTTATAGGATCAGTGTTGATATTGCTACCATGAAATATGATGTGCGTTCAGGACGCATGGGTTTTGTTGGTGGGGCCGTTCCGGGTAATAGCTGGACACCTGCAACAACGTTTACTGATGTCAACTCTCAAATGGGCTACGTAAAACGTGACGTATTCATTGGTATAAATGACTTTGCTGTGGATGGTTGGAAGCTGATTGATAACAATAGCTGGAACGATGGGGCATTGACCGTAACCAATACGAGGAGTTATGGTTCTTTAGGCAATGGTTCCGGTAACGGCTCTTCTGTGGAGATTAATACAGGTAACAATATGCCAAACCCTGCAGCAGCAGCAAGGTACCGTGTGATTTTCGATGGTACTGATGTGAACGACGTTAAGTACATCATGAATTCAGCTACGGAAATGAGGCTGGTTGGGGATGGTATCAATCAAGTAGGAGTAAATGATTGGGACCCGCCAACATCTCCCCAAATGGCGTATCAAGGAAATGGGAAATGGAAAATCGTTATTGCCTTAAAAGCAAACAAATCCATTAAGTTCCTGGCTGGTAATGCTTGGGGCGCATTTGATTATGAAGATAATGGTGCTGGAACTGGCACTGGTGTCCGGAAGATAAAGTGGGACGGTAGCGATAACTTCAGCACACCGACCACCGCCGGTACTTATACAATTATTCTTGATGAAAAGGCAGGAACGGTATCTATCAACTAATCTTTGTTTTATAATTGAAGGGTAATAACGGCCCCACTGTTTTCAGTGGGGCTTTGTTTTTAATGCCACTAAACCTTTTTCATTTACTTTTACGCCTTATAAATAACCAATAGTGTATGGTATTAGACCATTCACTTTTCACCATTCACTTTTTTCCTATGCTATATTCAATGACAGGTTATGGACGTGCAGAGCAAACAGTTGGCGACAAGACTTTTTTGGTAGAAGTAAAATCCTTGAATGGCAAGCAGTTTGACTTGCGCTTGTTCCTGCCACCGCTATTGAAACCGTATGAGTTTGACGTTAGGGGCATGATCAATGAAGAACTGGAACGTGGCAGTGTGGAATGCATCATCAGTATCAAACAGAATGGAGCTGCCAAGCCTGTAACCATCAATACCGATTTGTTGAAAGCATATTATACAAGTGTAACTGAAGTAGCCAAAGAATTGGGTGCAGATGTGGACCAATTACTGGCTGCAGTATTGCGTTTACCGGAAGTGGTGGTTAACTCAACCGAAATGCTGAGCGAGAATGATTGGAAGCAATTTCAATCGGTACTCAAGGAAGCGCTGGGGAATTTGAACAAACATAGAATAGAGGAAGGAAAATCGTTGGAAACGGAACTTTTGCAAAGGGTTGTCAATATAGAACTGCAAGCGGAGGCCATATTGCCCTACGAACCCTTAAGAAGGCAAAAAATAAAGGATGGATTGACTAAATTGTTGGAAGACAATATAGGCAAGGACAATTACGATGCCAATCGCTTGGAACAGGAGCTGATTTATTACATAGAAAAAATAGACATTACAGAAGAACAGGTAAGGTTGAAAAACCACTGCGAGTATTTCCGTGCCATTTTGGAGGAGAAAGGAAAAAGTAAAGGCAAGAAGCTCTCCTTTATTTTACAGGAATTCGGTCGTGAAATAAACACCACAGGCAGTAAGGCCAATAATGCGGATATTCAAAAATGTGTGGTACTCATGAAAGATGAAATGGAGAAAGCAAAGGAACAGGTGCTGAATGTTTTGTAAAGGCTAACCTTCAAATCTTAACTTCAAAAAATTGATTCCGTGAAAGTAAAGTCATCACTTTTTAGTTTTTCTTTTTTTACAGTTTTAGTTTTTCTTTTCCTGGTTCTTGCTTCCTGTAATAGCATTGATGTATTTGAAAAAACAAGGGCCTTTCCCGAACACGAATGGAAAAGCAAGGATACGGCTACTTTTTCGTTTGATATAAAAGATACTTCATCTCGTTACAATGTTTACTTTGTATTGCGTCATGAGGATGCCTACCGCAAGAAAAATATTTGGGTGGATATAACCGTTAAATCTCCAGATTCTACTTACAAATTGAAACGTGAATTCAACTTGGCAGATAACACGCATTGGCTTGGTTCTGCCATGGATGATATTATTGAACACCGCATCAACATCAATGCCCAGCCCATTGCTCTTAAGAAAGGCCAATACAGTTTTGTCCTGCAACAAGTAATGCGTGAAGACCCATTGCAGTATGTGCTGAATGCAGGCATCAGGGTTGAAAAATCAAAGTAATGAACAGCTCCACCAAAAGGAAATTTGTGCTGGTTACTATAGTGTACTGGTTCCTGCTCATGTACATGGTGGCCGCATTGGTTTGGTGGTTCGTTGCATTGAACACGCAGAACAATATAATGGCAGAAATGCGGTTGGTGGAGATAAACAAGGACGACCCCCACTACATTCAGAAAACAGAAATCATCAATCAGGCCCGTCAAAGGAAAACGGCACAGTATATAGGAGAAGGTTCCACTTTTTTAGTGCTTATTTTATTGGGCGCTGTTTTTGTATACAGGGCTACTAGAAGGCAAATAAATGTTTCCCAACAGCAGCAAAATTTTATGATGGCCGTAACGCACGAACTGAAAACGCCCATTGCCATTGCGCAGTTGAATTTGGAAACCTTGCAGAAGCGTAAACTGGATGAAGAAAAGCAGCAAAAGTTGATTGCCAATACATTACAGGAAGCCAACAGGTTAAATACACTTTGTAACAACATCCTGCTGGCTGCTCAATTGGATGGGGGCGCTTACAAATCATCCACACAGGAAATCAACTTCAGCGATTTGGTAGAAGGGTGCGTGGAGAACTTTACCGTCCGTTATCCGCAGAGAAAAATTGAAGCCAGTATTGTAGAAAGTATCTATTTAAATGGGGAGGAACTGTTGTTGCAAATGCTGGTAAACAACCTTATCGAAAATGCGTTGAAGTATTCATCAAAGGAAACAGCAGTAAATGTTTCATTGAAAGAGAACAATAAAAAGATCCAGTTGAAAGTAGCGGATCAGGGTGTGGGTATCAGCGATGAGGAAAAGAAGAAGGTGTTTGAAAAATTTTACCGCTCAGGGGATGAACGTACAAGGAAGACAAAAGGCACGGGCTTGGGCCTGTATCTCTGCAAGAAAATCATGCAAAGCCATAATGGCTACATTGCCATGACAGACAATGAACCTCATGGAAGTATTTTTGCAGCCACATTCAATACATAACAATGCGTATTTTGACAAGTTCAATATATAAATGACATCGATTCCGAACCTACGTGAAGGTGGTTTTAACAACCAAAACAAGTTTTTAATGAACGATAACAAAGCAAATATTTTATTGGTGGAAGATGAAGAGAACCTTCATGAACCATTGAAATTGAACTTGGAAATGGAAGGCTATGGCGTAACATCTGCCTATGATGGCAGCGAGGCTATTAAGGCTGTGGCCAATGAATATTTTGATTTGATTATATTGGACGTGATGCTGCCAGAAATGGATGGCATTACTGTGGCAGAAACGATCAGGGTAAATAATAATGATGTGCCCATTTTAATGCTAAGTGCCAAGAGCAGTAGTACAGATAGGGTCTTGGGATTGAAGAAAGGTGCTGATGATTACTTGGCGAAACCATTTAATTTGGAGGAACTATTATTGAGGGTTGACAAGCTCATCAATAAAAACAAGAAACTGCAGGACAGGGAAAGTATTGGCGATACCTACACTTTTGGGCATAATACCATCGATTTCAAAGCACAGGATGCCATTGCTTATGATGGCAAGAAAGTGGAGCTTAGCAAGAAGGAAACCATGCTGCTGAAACTTTTGATTGAGAACAAGAACGAAGTCGTGACCCGTGAAAAGATACTGCAGGTGGTTTGGGGCTATAATGTTTACCCAACTACACGCACCATTGACAACTTCATACTCAACTTCAGGAAGTATTTCGAAGAAGATAGCCGTAACCCACAATACTTCCATAGTGTGAGGGGGGTGGGGTACAAGTACGTTGGTTAGAGGATAATTTCCTCCAGCCGCCTCAATACATCATCCTTGGAAACATTGGCAGCACCATACAATGCAGCATTGCACTCAGAGAGTAATTGGTTCAATAGGTTAACATGGTTAGCATAGGTTTCCTTAGCCAATAACTCCAAACTGAGTGCTTTGGCCTGTCCAAAAAACTGCTCATCGTTTTCACTCAGCAGTAACCTGTTCAGTTTTTCTGCATCCGTATCTTCTTTAACCGTTTCTACTTCCTGCTGTTCACCAATAGTCGCTTCAATCATTTCATCCGCCTCCGCCACCATCTGCTTCGGCCCCTTCTTTTTGTCAAAGCCATAACGGAACCAAAGGGAAATACCAACAATCAATGCCAGCACTGGCACAATCCAGATGTACTTAAAATTGGTAATGTTCTCATGTATTTTCGTTAGGTCAATATTGCTGGCTTTAGCTTCCGTTACATTAATGGTAATAACATCTGTATGCACTGTTTTGTATGCATGCGTTTGCATATCATAAAAAGAAAAACTAATAGGCGGAAGGGTAAGCTTGCCCTTTGCTTTAGCTATAAACGGCACATCAAAAACCTTTGCACCACTTGCAGGGTAGGTCACCTTGTTTACCATCTCGGTTGTGGTGGCTTCAAAAGCTTCTATATTCTTGGGCCAGGTTATATTGGGGCAAACAATATTCTGGAAGCTTCCTTCCCCCTCAATTAAGATCTGTAAACTGTTGTTTTCATTGGCAGTATCGTTTGTTTTGTTCACCATTGCTTTAATGGTAAATGTGCCAACTGCCCCATCAAAATCAGCAGGTTTGTCCTTTTCGGGAAAATCGGCCACATGTATTGCTACAGGTTGGTTGCTTACAACAATTGTTTTGTTCTGTGTGGTAGCCGTACCATTCCTGATGTCATTGATGGTAGTACCCTTGTTGTATAAACTAAAAACATTTTCTACAGAAGCGGCACCCAATACAATATCGCCAGCATGCAGCGGGTACAATTGCACTTTGCGTATGATATAGCTTTTGAAAGTTTTGCCATTTACTTCTTCCATTTCCGGAAAAGTGTTTTCAGTCGTCATTTCTTGTACGCTGCAACCGGTAAATGTGGGCAGTTCAGACACCTTTGATTGCCCATTTAACCTTGTATAGAATTTATAGGTTGCCAGAACTGGCTCGTTAACCACACAATTGGTCTTACTAAGAACCACTTTCACGAAGATATTGCCATCTGTTACCAGTGTTTCAGGAAGTTTGGCTTCAGGATTATTGCTAACTCTTTGGGGTTGGATGATGATTTGGGCTGGGGCATAAAAAAACAGTAGGCAGCAACCAAGAACAAGAATAAGATATGCTGAACTTTTTTTCATAACAGTATGCACAAATGTAATAAGCGAATGATTGGTATCCATTGGAATCTGGTTAAGGGAGGGTTAAAGAAAGTTGCATAAAGCGGTTCACTTATTGGCACAGAGGAAGGTTGTATCAAATTGAATTCCTATTTTCAAAAATGACATGCTCGGTATTGCCAATAAATGGGAGTTTTTAAACAATCCCTGCTCGGTACCGAAGATGCATCAAATAAGCATCAAAGCGGCCTGTAGGGAAGCTGCTTCTAGCTGGCAATTGATGTTGACCATGTCGTGTAGGGATGTTCAATAGCTGAACAACAAAATCCTCTTGCACTTTTCTCCATTCACTTTTCACTTCATTATCTTCGCCGCATGGAACAATTAGTGCAACTGATCAACAACTACAAGCAGGAAATCAATTCAACGGAAGCTGCTACGCCCGATGCTGTGGAAGCTTTCAGGATAAAATGGTTGGGCACAAAAGGGTTAGTGAAGACCATTATGGGCGAAATGAAAAACGTAGCCGCAGAAAACAAGAAAGAAGCCGGGCAGTTATTGAACGAATTCAAGCTATTCGTGGAGCAGAAACACGGATCATTTACTTTAGGCACATCTAGTATCCAGGAACAAGCAGCTGGTATCGACTGGTCCTTGCCTGGCGACCCAACCCCTGTAGGCACCCGTCACCCGTTGAGCATGGTCCGTAACAAGATTGTCTCCATATTCCAGCGGCTTGGCTTTGCAGTGGCCGAAGGCCCCGAGATCGAGGATGACTGGCACAACTTCGGCGCAATGAACCTCCCAGAAGACCATCCCGCACGCGACATGCAGGACACATTTTATATCAGTCAGGATCCCGCTTGGCTATTGCGTACACACACTAGCAGTGTGCAGGCCCGTGTAATGGAAACACAGAAGCCCCCCATCCGTGTCATTTGTCCGGGACGTGTATATAGAAATGAAACCATTAGTGCAAGGGCACATTGCTTCTTCCATCAAGTAGAAGGTCTTTACATAGATGAAAACGTAAGCTTTGCGGACTTGAAACAGACGCTCTATTTTTTCGTACAGGAAATGTTTGGTAAGGATGTTAAAGTGCGTTTCCGTCCAAGTTATTTTCCCTTCACGGAACCAAGTGCAGAGATGGACATAAGCTGCCTGATTTGTGGGGGCGATGGCTGCAATGTTTGCAAGCATACAGGTTGGGTGGAGATTTTAGGTAGTGGCATGGTCCATCCCAAAGTGCTCGAAAATTTTGGCATAGACAGTAATAAGTACACAGGCTTTGCATTTGGTATGGGCGTTGAAAGAATTTGCCAATTGAAGTACCGTGTAAATGATTTGCGTTTGTACAGCCAGAACGATGTAAGGTTCCTGAAGCAGTTTACGGGGATTGTTTAAGGCATTGTTGCTTACGATTCACCGATAATGAACCATGCCGCAATAAAATGCGGCATTTGTTGTTTAAACAACAAAATCAACTCAATCAAGTAAATAGGTATCCGTAACGATTAATTAACAACTACTTCATGCACCCTCCGTACTTAATTCAGCGTGCTTACGTTTATCAAATACGGTAGTAGCCCATTTACGATTAACATTGTTTATCGGTCGATTACATTACCTTTCGGCAATTCCTAACTAAACAAATCCGTATTAATGCTTGTCATTATCACCTTTTTCTTGTTGCATTGGTTTTTATCATTGTTCTTCCATTCTTTCTTCTTGCATAGGTTTGCATCACATCAAATGTACACTGTAAGTAAAAATTGGGAAAGGATATTCTATGTAACCACTTGGTTTGTACAGGGGTCTTCTTACTTAATTCCAAGGGCCTATGCCGTAATGCACAGGATGCACCATACATATAGCGATACGGAAAAGGACCCACATTCACCACACTTCTTCAAGGATGTATATCAAATGATGAGGAGCACGATTTTGATTTTCCGTGGTTTCGTAACGGGCAAGGATTTGCCGGAAGAACAGTTTACAAGGGAATACCTCCCTGTTTGGGATAAGCTGGACAAGTTTGGCCACAACTCTTTGGTAAGGGCTTTTTTCATACTTGGCTACATTGCAGTTTATTACTTCTTTGCACCCAGTTTGTGGTGGTACCTATTATTGCCCATTCACTTTTTAATGGGGCCAATACAAGGAGCTGTAGTTAACTGGTGTGGGCATAAATACGGCTACAGCAATTTCAACAATGGAGATCATAGCAAGAATTCCAGTCCATGGGGCATTGTATTGATGGGCGAGCTTTTCCAGAACAATCACCACTATGCAAAAAATGATGCCAACTTTGCCAAGAAGTGGTTTGAGTTTGATTTGACCTATTTTGTTATGAGGGTATTCAATGTAATCGGTATCATTAAGTTGAAGCCCTATATAAAGCCAATTCCTATCATAATAGAGCCAAGCATCCAATAATTGCACAAATAGCTCCTATATTATCAAGTTGGCATCCACTAAGGATGCCAACTTTTTTTTGCATTGAATATCATCAAAACCATCATCCAATTTCCTTTACTTTGCACCACTCTTCAAAAAGGGTTATTGCCATTGTTCATGGCAATAAAAACCAATAAATGGCAGCACATGAAATGTTCAGACATTCAGGTTCTCAATGAAAAAGAAACCCGTGGTGGTTTTGGTGAAGGAATTTATGAAATTGGAAAGGAAAATCCAAACGTAGTAGTATTAACTGCAGACCTAGCAGGTTCCATGAAGATTGCACCTTTTATCAAGGATTTTCCTGAGCGTTATGTGCAGGTCGGTATTGCAGAAGCAAATATGATTGGCATTGCTGCAGGTATGACTGTTGGCGGCAAGGTCCCTTACACAACAACTTTTGCCAACTTTAGTACTGGCCGTGTGTACGATCAAATTAGGCAAAGCGTTGCATACAGTGGCAAGAACGTAAAAATATGTGCAAGTCATGCAGGTTTGACCTTAGGTGAAGATGGTGCCACGCACCAGATTCTTGAAGATATAGGATTGATGAAAATGCTCCCCGGCATGACGGTTATAGTGCCTTGTGATTTCAACCAAACAAAAGCGGCCACTAAAGCCATTGCTTCTTATAATGGACCTGTTTACCTACGTTTTGGCCGTCCGAAATGGCCAAACTTTACTGCAGAAGATGGAAGCGATTTTGTAATTGGAAAAGCACAGCAAATGAGCGAAGGCTCCGATGTGTCCATTTTTGCCTGTGGCCACATGGTCTGGAAAGCTATCGAAGCAGGAAGGATATTGGAACAAAAGGGCATTAGTGTGGACTTAATAAACATCCATACCATTAAGCCATTGGATGTGGAAGCAGTAATGAAATCCATTACCAAAACAAAATGTGCCGTTACGGTTGAAGAACACAATATTATCGGAGGTTTGGGCGACAGCATTGCACAGGTAGCTGCCAAGAACCTGCCGATACCTATAGAATACATTGGTACCAAGGATACTTTTGGTGAAAGCGGTAAGCCTTTGGAGCTGTTAATTAAATACGGATTGGATACACCATTCATTGTAGAAGCCGCGGAAAAAGCAATGAGCAGAAAATAATCATCAAGTTCATAAATAAAAAGTGCCTGCAAATATTTGCAGGCACTTTCATGTAACGGATATTCTCTTTTTCCTTGAATTCGTCAAAATCCACTTATAGCCATCTACCATAAAAGCCAATGTCACGGATTTTACTTTTGTGGATTCAATTCCGCAAAAGGTTCTAGTTGGGTAAAGAAATGCTGACATTATTTTGAAGCGGAAGCAGTATGCCCTTCCACATTCATCACGTCAAAGAGGAGCTGTACGGATACTGGCACCGCCCGCACAATGACCACATCATACGGTTCATTCGTATCAGGGTCATTATCGTTGTGTAAATAGCAACACTGTTCTGCTAAGGGCTGATGTTTGTTCCATCCCTTGCTATCATAGGATATTATTTGAAAGGCTGTTTGTTATTGGCAGGTCGCTTGGCCTTTGTTTCCTTTTGGTTGTGTGTTGTACCCGCACCTTTATCATCCTGTTCCTCTCCTTCTCGGCTATCAAGATTGTCCTTGTTTTCAGGTTTCATATGCTTGTCTTGCATGGCCTTTAATGGCTTCTGGAAAGTGGTCCCGTTTTTCATATTGCTTTATTTATTGCAATAGCTGTGAAAACCGTACCAGATAACTGGCGTGGAATTTTAAAGATGGACGGGCAAGCAAATCAGTATGGCAAAGTATTCAAAAAGAGTGGCGGATAAAGTTGAAAAAGTAATGCATGAAAACAAAGAGAACACGCTTGAAATTGGTAGTGGTAAAAAATCACCAATCACAAGCAGGCAATAGCCATTGACCTTTCCAAAGCAAGGAAAGCGATAAAAGTCTCTTGAAGGAAAAAGAAAAACAGCGTATAAGCGGATAGAATGCAGGACAAAATATATGATGCGGTACGGTGAATGTTGTAAAGGATTAATGTATCACAAAGTATTAGATTGGTAGGGCAAACAATCACGTCCAACATGAATTCAATATAAAAAACCCTCCGATGTAAAAACAACGAGGGTTTATAAACTAAACTAAGACCGATACGAGAACGTTTGCTACTCCTTGATCAACTTCTGCACAATCCTATTGTCCTGCGCTATAATCTCCAAGAAGTAAATACCTTTTGACAGACTGCTGAGGTTATTGATGGTGATGGTATTGCTGCCCTGTGCAATGGTTTCCTTTTGCGTTTTGATAAGCCTTCCATGTACGTCCAGCATGTTTACCTGCAGGCTATTGTTTTTGGTGCCCGTTATCACTACCTGTACCTGCGAGGTAAAGGGGTTTGGCTTTATTTGCTGCAGTTCAAAGGATCCAGCAGTTGGTTTGAGTACAATGATTTCGCTGTAGCGGAATGAGCCATCCTTATCCACCATTTTCAGCCTGTAATAATATAGGCCAGCTTTTGCAATGGGCGAATGGGCTGTGCTGTAATCTGTGGTGGTTGAGGCATTTCCCCTAGCGGTGATGGTGCCAACCTTGGTGAAATTGGCTGCGTCGGTGGAATATTCTATTTCAAAGTAACTGGTGTTGACTTCTTCTGTTGTTTGCCAGTACAGGTGGTTCACATTGTCCGCACCGGCCTTGCCGGTAAACGTGAGCAAATTGAGCGGCACTATGGCGCCTACCCTGAAGTACTGGGTAAAGCCGCAGCCAAAATCCTGGGAATAGTTGGGTACACTGAAGCCGGTGGAGGTTTGCACCACAGCAGGCAGGCCATTGGTAAAGGGTATAATGGCGCTTTGGGCGCTGTTCTGTGCAAATATGGCCCCTAGATTGGTGCTGCTGCTATTGGCCCACCAGTACAGTCCATCACAACCGTTATCTGTCACAACGAGTTTGTAGCAACCGTTTGCCAAGGGCCCAACAAGGTCGGTATAGAAAGTGAGTGCGGCGGCTGGTGTGGTGCCTGACTTGACCGTGTTGTTGTTCATGTCCAATATCTTCCAGGTTGTTTCCGTATAATAGTTATTGGTACGCATTCTCATATAGAAACTGGAAGGCCAGTCGGGTGCCACGATAAAGGCTTCTTTCAAGGTATTGTTCAATGCTTCCTGATCGGTGGTGCCATTAACGGCGGTAATGGTAACGGTGATTTCATTGGTGCCTGCAATGGCCATTAAGGAGGGCAGAATAGGTAGGGTAACCACCGTTTCTTCATTGGAGGCCAACAACAAACTGGTGGCCGTATAGGTGATGGGTGTTTGGCCAGTGAGCCCGTATTGGAATGAAATAGAATTAATGGTACTGCTGCCCAGGTTCTTGACTTTTACCTGTGGTGTGCCGCAACTTGGGTTTGCCCTGAAATTGCCTTCATAGGCAGTGGGGGCTATGATCTGTTCCAAGGAGGCATCTATTGTATGGTTATAACTGCCATAATAGACCATGTAGCCTGAAACGGTGTAGGATGGTGTGCCGGATCCGCTTCTTGTATAGGCTTGTAAGTCCACATCTGCTGTAAAGGCCGTTCCACTGGTAATGCTGTTGAATTTATGGGTGAAGGGCGTTATCAACTGCCCGGGGCACCAGTTGCCGCGATTGTATATCCATGTGCCTGATTGTGGATAGAGGTCGTTGAGGCCACAGTTGTCTTTCCAGATGGTTTTCTGGTCTATCTGGCTACCGTTTTGCAACACGGAATAGTACTTGGAACAGAATTCCGAGCAGCCGCCACCATCGCTGCCATGGCCCGTGATGGTGAATTTCATGTCAGCAGATGCTGTACCTGCGGGGGCAGTGAGCGATTGTGCTGTTAGGTTGGTTTCTATGGAACTGCTGGGGTCGCCATAGTTGAAGGAGCCGTCCCAAAGTTTGGTAACGCTGACCACGTTTCTGGAGGGTGTTCCTTCTATGAAGGCAAATTTGATATTGGCCGTAAAGCCGCCCGAATAGCCTTGGTAGTTGATACGGACCGTGGCACTGTTTTTAAGGTAGCCAGCAAAATCGGTGACATCAAAATAATAGTGCTGCTTCCAGGTTAATGGCGTGCGCGGGGCTCCGGAATTGGCATAGGGTGAAATGAGCCTGCCGAGCTCTATCTGGCTTCCAGTTGCGGGAATCAAGAAGTTCTGGATGGTATAATCCCAGTCGCCACAGTACTGTGTGCCGGAGGGACATTCGTATTTGCCGAGGGTGAAGACCATGATGATTTTCCGGTAGGTAGTGCTGCCGGAAGGAAAGGCGGCCACTGCATCGAAGTTGTTGTAATAATCCAATTGTATGTCATTCTGTGCCTGAACCCACGTGGTATCTCCGGGTGAGGCAAAGGACGTTGTTGCATTTAGGCAAAATAGGCTGGCCAGAAGGCAGTAAATAAATCGGGTGCTGGTCATGGATTGTGCTCTTTTTACGTTGGGCGATAAAGCTATTTGTATAAAAAGCAGTATGCTTTAACCAGCGGGGGACAAAAAAAGGACAATTGCTACTTGAGCGGGTTGGGTTGTCCTGCATTGTCCACCGGAGCCATTGAAAAGGTTGGTTAACAGCCGTTCAACGTTTGGGGAGGCCTATTGGGGCAACCCTTCCCAACCATTTTGACTTCTGCTCCATCATTAAAGGGCATGGCTGGACAACCATGCATTGCCCAAACCAGCTTCAAAAGAATGCGTTAGCAATTTCATTGAAAAAAAGAGTGTTACAAAAATGGAAACTGTAAAAAAATGGTAACAAGCAAAGTGTTACAAAATGAATGTTACAAATTATTTTGTAACAAGTAAATGTGTAGCATCCTGTTTGAACGCAACAATCTGAACGCATGGACTCCGTTGGTGAAAACCTGCCTTTGCTGACAGGCAGGTAACGAGGTCTTTGTTCTATTGATGCTTTGATTTGTGATTGGTAAGCTAGCTAGCAGCAATTTTTACAGGTAATTAATCTGCCCCGGTAACGCTAGCCCCAGTTGTGAGGCTTTCAGCACCAGTTCGTTTCTCGATTTCACATTCAGCTTCCTGAAAATATTCTGGCAATGCTTGTCGATGGTTTTGTAACTCCGGAACTGGTAGGTAGCTATTTCCTTATAGGTTTTACCACTGCACAGGAACACCAGCATTTCCTCTTCTCTTTTGGTGAGCAATTTTTTATCTGACTTCAATAAAGGCGCTTTGCTTGAACGTAGCATTTCCATGGATACCAGTTCATTAAGGTGGAAACCCTTATTGTACATATCGCTTAGAGCATTGGCAAGCGACTTTTCGCAACATTCCCCATTGATGAAGCCTGTTGCACCTGCGGTGAGCATATGATTGACTATTTGGCTGCTGTGGTGCATGGAGAACGCCAAAATTCTAGGAGGTAAGGGCATCGATGACAGTTTTGATGCAATGGTGTAACTATCCATCAGTGACATGCCCATGCCAAGGATGACAACATCGGCTTCCAATCCTTGCTGGAGCATATCCAGCAAAATAATACCGTTATGGGCTTCTCCAACAGTGGAGAACCCATTTAGGGAGTTGTTGATGATGGACGCCATGCCTTTTCGCGTAAGGGTATGGCCATCGCATACTACTACTTTAACCATAAGGTGTTTTTGGGTTGTAGTAGTACATTCCTTGGGGAGGACAATGCAATATACTATACCGGATTTATTTGTACAAGCTATTTATAGAAAATAGGGAACCTTCCTTATTTTTTGGCAGGCAGGGCCATTTTACATTTACAACTCATAATCAACACTAACATAATTCTCTTATCACCAAACCCTAACATCGTGCCTCCGCCAATTAAGCTTCAATACTGGGAATGTGAATAAAGTTGTTGTATTCAAAATAATTAACCTTTATAATGTCAAAATATGAAACCTGTTAGTCTCTTTAAACTTGGGATATGTGTTCAAAAACATTCGAAAATGAAATTACTTGGCATTTTCCTTACAATCGCGGGATTTTGCCATTCACAAACGCCCACCCTGCAACAAGTAACCACTGCTAGAAATGCAACCACAAATGACATATATGTGAATAGGATACTAGGTGTGGACGCTAATAGGTCTTCAATAATAATCGGAACAGGCAACTCCTATCTTTCAGGTGGACTAAATGGACAGTCATATATTATTGGCTATTACAATACGGTATACACTTCAAGCTTCCAAGCAGTCCTCGGGTCTGCCAACAATGTACATGGCGATGCCAATGCTGTGGTTGGGAGGCATAACACTGCCGGTACTATTTCTAACAGCGGTTTACTATTGGGATACCAGAATACCATGAACAGTGACAAGGGCATGTCTGTGGGTGTGCAGAACGAGGTATATGCAGCAAAGGCTTCAGCTTTTGGATATATAAATAAAGCTTATGGTTATGAATCATCGGCATTGGGCATTGCCAATTATACTGGTTCTTCAGGTAACCGGGCTGTAGCTTTTGGGGTAGAGAACCATTCACTGGGCGAAAAATCAGCAGCCTTTGGGATTGAAAACAATGCTTCAGGAAAGAAATCGGCGGCCTTTGGGTATAAATGTACCACAAGTGGCTTGTATTCATACGCATTTGGCAAGGAAAATACTGTTACAAGTACACGTGGTGTAGCCATAGGGTGCAATAATTCGGTAATAGCAGATTATGCCCTCGCTTTTGGCAGGGACCTTGAAAATAATGTTGCCAGTTCTGTTAAAATGGGTGTATCTAATAGTGCCTATTTAATGATATTGAACAGTGGTAATGTGGGTATTGGTACCACAGACCCTAAAGCGAAATTGCATTTGATTGGTAGTGGTGGTGTGACTTCTGCGTCTGACAATCCTTTTGCTGGCGATTTGATTATACAGGCAAACACTGGCGGAAGAAGCACAACCAATGGAGCAATGTTGGAATTCAATATCCCTGCAGCTACAAGTGGTGGAAATAATTGGGGGCAAGCTAGAATTGTAACTGTTGCAGGCAATCCATATGACAATGATGCTACGGGTAAAATGATTTTAGGTACTAGGCGCTACAATGGACATTGGGTCTATGGAGATGACATTACTATTGATGGTATAGGAAGTGTAGGTATCGGTACTACAAATCCAAATGAAAAACTGCATGTTAACGGCAATCAATTCCTGAACGGCTATTTGTCTTTTCCACATTCTTACGGAGATGCAAATGATGGAAAAATAGGGAACAGTCAATTTGCACCAGGTTTGGATATCGTGGGTATAAATAACGATAACACATTCCGTAAAGTACAAGTATGGGGGCAAATTACCCAAAATCAAAATGATGGTACCAATACTTGGGTAGGTGCCAATTATTTCAATGGCAATGTTGGAATTGGAACTACAAGTCTTACTGGTACTGACTATAAGTTATATGTAGAAACAGGTATCCGTACCAGAAAAGTAAAGGTTGATCAAGTTGGCTGGCCAGATTATGTATTCCGTAATGAGTACAAACTTCTTTCACTTACAGATTTGGAGAAATTCATATTGCAAAATGGTCATTTACCAGAAGTGCCATCAGCAGAAGAAGTAGAAAGGAATGGCATCAATTTAGGCGACAACCAAGCTTTGTTGCTGAAAAAAGTGGAGGAACTGACGCTTTATTTAATTGAATTCGAGAAAAAGCTCAATAGCCAAAATGTAACCATTCAGGAACAACAGCAGGAAATAAATAAGCTCAAGGCGAAAGTAAAGGCCAGTGACAAAAACAATAATAATTAACTGTTAACCTGTTTTTATGCAGCCCATTTCAGGAAAATACATAAGGCAGGCCTGGTTATCAGTCCTTACTTTTTTGATAGCGGTATCAGTGGTACATAGCCAAACAACTGAAAAATCAATGATTGATGCTGCGGGTTCGGCAACTGGTAAAATACAGGGAAAGGCAGATTCCTCTATCAAAAATGGCATCAAGGCTTACGGTACGGTGAAGAGCGATATGCAGGGTGCCATTGGTACCATGAACCCAACCACTTTATTGAAGAAGGGTGTAGATGATGCTGGCAAGGCCTTTCTTAACAACCTTTCCATAAAACCATCCTCCATTGCTCTTGACGTGCAGCAGGCAGGAGCAGAAATAATCATGCTGCCAAAAGAAATTTCCCCCAATACCATCATGCAGGCAAAAGCTGCAGGCAAATTGCAGGCAGGGGGCATTACCAACCAATTGTATTTTTCGCAGCAGTACAATATGTTCAATAACCAGAATTTTGTTGATTACTCCTTCAAGTCGGATATCGCCAGTAAATACAGGAAAATGGCAGAAACCCTAAGTAATGGTTATTCGTCTATATTAAACAAAACATTGCAAGGAGAGCTTACACAACTAAAATCCCTGAAAGGCAAGATAGACCAGTCGCTTACAAAGAACATAGACAGTGTTGTTCATCATGCCACCGATTTGAAGCAGTTCATACCGGCCTCCTCCCTGTCCGAATTCAATTACGAGAACATTGTTGCAGGAAAGAACAAGGCGGGAATTGAAAAATTAAGAGCAGAACTGACCAAAAACCATGGTGGTGACTCTACTGTTACCAGCAAACTCAAAAGAATGGAGGGCATGCTCAATTCCATAGAACAGAACCAGAAAACCTACTTGGCACTCAACCCCGATTCCACCATTGCCAAGTATGAAGAATTCATGAAAAGTGAAAAGGATAAAATGCTTACCAAACCTTCTGCTTTGAAGAAGTTTATTAAATCCAACAACTTAACAGGCTTCAACTTCAATTTTCTTATGTGGGCAAAGACTATGGACTTGGGCAGTTTTTTTGCACCGGGCAGCATGGCATCTGCCATAAAGGGCAAGGCCGGTGCTGGGTTTGATTTGGGCAATATTACCAAGGGCATACAGGTGGTGCTGAACAATAAGAACAATGTGAAGTTGATGCTGGGTGACAATGTAACCAGCAAGGTAGATGCTTTGTGGCAGCCGAATTCCATGAATGCCTATTTGAAGGATTACCAATCCACCGCTCCGCAATTACTGCAAAGACTGAATGGGACACTATCCATTGAAAATATAAAGGCATTGGGGGGCATTGACTTGGGCGTTTCGCAACAAACCGCCATGCCCAATCTAAATACCTCCTTTTTTGGTCTAACACGTAAGTTCAGCAATTTCAGTTTGTCCAAGAAGGTGCTTAACACAAAGATGCACCAACTCACCGTGGATGTTTTCACAAGCATTACCAGCTATGCTAAAAGCACTACCTCCGATGCCACAAAATCAATACAGCTTCCAGAAATATCCGCTGAACAGAAAAGCTTGAGTTATAGTTTGAACTATACGGGCATGTTTGATAAACTGGACATGGAAACCAGTGTGTTGTTAAATAGTAGCAGCGCAGCGGGGCCAAGTAGTACAGGTAATTATGACAGACCGAGTTTTGACCTTGATGTTTTCCTAAAGAAACATTTCCTTTCGAACAAGTTGGATGTTACGGCCAATGTGAACAGTAGTTCCTTTAATTCGGGCCTGAGTGGTAATAACCTTTCCTCCCGAACAGGGCTGGTGAACCTGCGGTACAATATCAGCAAGAAAAATATCATTGATATAGTTTTTAGGGGAAACCACAATAGCAGCGGTGCATTGATTGACAATAGCAATTATGGCTTTGAAACAGGGTACAATACTTCGTTCAAGAAAAAGGGCCTGAAATATTCCATCCTTACCAAGCTTACGGCATTGCACCAATTTGCCAGTTTCAAATCGGTTAAGGCAACGGATGGTTGGATCAAGCAAATTAGCAATACAGCTTCCATATCGTTCCCGCAGAATTTTAGCATACAGAATACAATTGATGTTTCTGCCAACACATTTACCAACTACAATTTCCTAACAGGCAACAGAATAACTATTGCTCCGGGTATTGAGTTTCAAAAGAAGAAATACAATTTTTCAACAGGTCTAATATATGAGCAGGTTACTGGCTATTACCAGCAGCTTGGAACACGCAACAGTGTGCTGGTAGCCAATTTATTGCAAAAGCAAGTGTCCGTTAATGCAAGCCTTGATTTGCGGTACAACCTTAAACAGTTGACACCTTTTTTTGCCGCACGTTGGGTGAGTTATGGTAGCATATCCATTCAATATCTCATAAAATAAACCTGTTCAGTATAATTCATCGTATCATGAAACAGTTCATCCATTATGTTGTTTTACTTCTTGCTTTTCTGGTTTGGTTGCCATTGCAGTCAAAATCGCAGTTAAGTATTGACCTGCTTTCTTCTAAGTTTACATCACTTGCCTCTATTTCATCCTTCAATGTCCGTAATAGTTCTCCGGATGCCGTAACTGCCAGTATAAGGATTACGCTTACGGAAGATGCCGGAGGAAAAGTATTTACCATCAATGCGCAGGATATCCTTCTAAAGCAGGGCATTGTTCCCTCTTCGAGTTTTTCCGACCGATTGAAGATGACGTTCTATAATACTGCAGTAAGTAACTACCTAAAGGCAAATGATAAACTAGCAGATGGAAGTTACACAATTTGCTATTCAATTACGCCAGTTAAAGTGGGGCTGAGCCCGTATGAGTATTGCACCAATTTCACCATCAACAACCTAGGCCCTTTGTTGTTGATTAGCCCAATGAATGGCGAGCAGTTATGCAGTGAAAGGCCTGCTTTCCAATGGCAGAATCCCATGCCACTGCCTACTGATGCCAAAGTGAAGTTTACATTAGTGGAAATGCTGCCCAACCAGAATGAAACAGAAGCCATGGTGAGGGACCTGCCCATTGCCACCATCATGGATGTGCAGGGTACGGTTTTGCCAATGCCATCCTTTGTGAAGGAACTGAAGGAGGGCAGTTCATATGCGTGGCAGGTGACTATCTACAATGGCATGGGCGTCATTAAAAAATCGGAAATCTGGGTGTTCAAGAAATCTTGTGAACTGAAGCCATCCAAAGAACCAAACAGTGATGCCTTCAGGCAATTGAAACCCGAATTTGACGGCAATTATTACTTGGTAAAAAATAGGATACTATTCTACTTTACCAATGCCTATTCAACGGAAAAACTGGACTACTCAATTATTGATATAGAAACAAATACGCCTATCAAATATTACCCAGCTATAAACATCCATACAGGGGTGAACAATATCAGTATCGATGCAGATGATTGCCAAGGGCTTAAGAAAGGAAAGTATTATATGTTGAAAGCATTGAACGTACACAGCTCACCGTTGCAAATGAGGTTCCAAGTATTATGAGAAAAAAACTGATGATACCTGTTATGCTGCTAATGGCACTGACCGTGCTAATGAATGCCTGCAAGGACAAGAGAATAAAGGAATGGGGCATTGTGAAGGATAGCTGCTTGATAAAAATAATGCCCAAGCCAATGGACAAAAAAGGTAATGTGGCTGCAGGCGATGGAGTACTTGACAAGGATACGTTGGTGGACCTGGTCATCAGTTTCGAAACATCGAAGAAACTGCCGAAGCAGGATGAACATTCCGAACTGGTTTTTGGCATGCAGGGGAAGTTTGCACTTGTTTCGGATACTGCTTTTTTGCTGCCCATATTCTGCCAGCCCATTGCCACAGGGAACACCCAAAAATATGCTTATTGGGTTTCATTTGAGGCCAGCAAGGAGCTTTTCAATAGAGGCAGGAATGGTATTGTCATTCAGCCCAGTATCCTAATAAAAGACAGCGTACACTATAAACTATTATAATATTTAATTGCTCAGTATATGACCATTTTCTTCACGAAGCACCGCAAAAAAATTGCACTGTTGTTCCTGGTTAACTTCCTGTTTAATTTCCTGTATCCACTTAGGGCGCTGGCCATTACCTCCGGCCCTTCCCAGCCCGAAACGCAGGGTTTCCAGCCCATTGGGTCTTCAGATATGGTGGACCTTTTTTCTGGTGATTTCAAGTACAATATTCCATTGATGGATGTGGGTGGTTATCCATTGAACATTAGTTATAACGCGGGCAGTGGTATAGATGATGAGGCAAGTTGGGTGGGTACAGGATGGAGCTTGACACCTGGTGTGGTCAATAGGCAAATGAAAGCTTTGCCAGATGATTTTAAAGGCGATGAAGTGAAGAAAACAGTTAACCTTAAAACTAAAAGGAGGATAGGCGTTGCTGCCGAGTTTAAACCGGACCTTTTTGGTTGGGAACTTGGGAAGATAAAACTTGGTTATAAACTGAACCTTTACAAGGACAATTATTATGGATGGAGCGCCGGTTTGGGAATGAATGCATCAATGGATTTATTGAGTGCCGGTGCAGGTACCATGACAACAGATCTTGGCATTAATTCAAGTAGCAGGGACGGGGCAGGCATTTCACCAAGCATCAACTTGGCCTATACCTGGAGCAAGAGCGATAAGCAGGATAAAGTTGGCCTCAATCTTGGCTTTGACTACAATTCACGACAGGGCCTGCAGCAGCAGTCTTTAGGATTGTCTTACAATCATACAAGTGCACCTGTTAAGGAAGCCAAGAACAATAGATCTACTTGGGGAGGGGACCTATCTTACGTTGACAATGGTGTGGCTACATATACTCCCACTGTTGACATACCAAGAAAAAATGATGCTTATACCTTGTCCTTTCATTATGGAGTGGAACTTTTTGGTGTGAAAGGCGAGATTGGCATTGATGGAAGCTATTCCGAAGAATATATACCGGGTTCTTTAAGGTCAAGGAGCATTCCAGCTTATGGATATCTGTATGCAAACGAAACAACCAAGGACAATGAATCCCAAAGCTTGGTTGATGTGAACAGGGAAAAGGATGTGCCTTATTTTAAGGGTACCCCGGTAATACCTGTGCCTGTATTGACCAATGACAACTTTTTGATGTCCAGCCAGAATGGATCTGGTCAGTTCAAGATTTTACGGAAAGGATCTGGTATAGGGCATGATCCCTATTTAAGAACGGGGGGCAGTTCCAATACACTGGGAATTGATATAGGAACGGGTAATATTATCAATTTTGGTGGCCATATTTACAGGAACCAAGTAATCAGCACTACTAATAAATGGAATGGTAAAAGCAATAGTTACCAATCCATTGGTGACTATAAAGATCCCAATGCAGCAAACCCGCTTATCCAGCATGCTATTTTTAAGAAGACCGGGGAGATGACCCAGACCAATGAAGATATATATGCATCATTGGGAAAGGAGAAAGCCGTGGGCATAGATGTAACGGCGGGCTCTGTAGTAGCATCACCAGTTGCCAAAAAGCGGCTTTATGACAACAACAGCAAGCGCTATGACTTGGATGCCAATTCATTTGAACCTGCCAATCGTTCAAAAAGGATTGATGATTTCTCCTATTTAACTGCACTGGAAGCCATGCGGTATGGCTTGGACAAGTATATCTATAGTTATGCACCTATTACTTCCAGCAGTGCTTCTGGTTGTTCGGAACTGACCAATAGGACCCGTATCCCAAGAATGGATGTTAACAGAAAGGCCCACCATATTTCTGAAATAACTGTATTGGACAATCAAGGGAAGAGGATGGTTTATGGGATACCTGTGTACAATATGGAGCAGCAGGAAATGTCATTTGCAGTAAAACCGGATGCATCAGAAATCAGTTTAGCAAAACAAACAGGTACTGTTGGATATAGTGCTACCGACGCATCAACAGGCAATTTAAAAGGACGGGAGAACTATTTTTCAAAAGAGGAAATACCAGCATATGCTACTTCTTTCCTTTTAACGGCAATTGTTTCACCAGACTATAGGGATTTAAAGAATGATGGTATAACGGATGACGATTTTGGTAATGCTATTAAATTCAATTATACAAAGTTGAACGGTCTCTATCAGTGGCGTACACCATATACACCCAATAAGGCAGGATTCAATGAATGTCTTTTGGCTGACAAGGATGATGACAAAGCCAATATCACCTATGGCAAAAAAGAAATATGGTATGCGCATTCGATAGAATCCAAAAATTTTGTGGCCATATTCTATACATCTGAAAGATTGGACGGTCTTGGAGTTTTGGACATAAATGGTGGGCAGAATACAACTATGAGGCTACAAAAACTAGATAGTGTGGCGTTGTATTCCAAGCCAGAATTCAAGCATAGTGGCAGTAAGGCAATACCTATTAAAGTAGCTGTGTTTAATTATGATTATACCACTGGGAGTCAATTCCCCAATTCAATTAGCACAGGAACAAATGGTACTGGCAAGCTTACCCTGCGTAGGATACACTTTACTTATGGCCGTAACCAAAAAGGGGCAACCACACCCTACCAGTTTTCCTATAAACAATCTTATACTGCAGGGGGTACAACTGTTACCAACCCAAATTATTCTTTGCAACAAACGGATAAATGGGGCAGTTACAAGCCTTCAGGTTTTAATCCTGTTGCTTCAGATAACGGTTTGCCATTAACCAATGGCGAATTTCCCTACTCCATACAGGATGCAGCAGTAGCTGGAGAACTGGCTGGACTCTGGAACCTAGAAACCATTGGATTGCCATCAGGAGGTGAAATCAAAATAGACTATGAGGCAGATGACTACGCCTATGTGCAGAATAAAAGGGCGTGCACCATGTTTACCGTTGCCGGGGTAAGCAATGGCGGAGGCTTTAGTGCATCAAATACCGATTTTATTAATGCCAATATTATCTGGGTCAAATCCAAGCAGAGTTATGCCCAAAAAGATGATTTGATCAAAGGGCTTGATTATCTGTATGGCAAATTTTACTTGACACTTAGAAAGAATGATGTGTATGATTATGTACCAGGTTATGCCGAAATAGATAAAGCAACCGGTGTTATTCCCGGTGGATCGGGTAGTGGTTATTATTATTACGGCATTCCCATAAAGCAAGTAAATCCCGAAGGTTTGCCAAGTGGTAAATATGTGAACCCTTTTGCTGTGGCATCCTGGCAATTCCTAAGGAACAATTTGCCTCAATATGCCTATCCGGGTTACGATAATGGAACAGCAGGTGTGGATAATGTAGGCGCCAATGTAGTGGGTGCCATCAAAGCGTTGGGACAAGCAGTATTCAATTTGACCGAACTGTTTGAAAATTACAACAAGAAATACAATCGCCTTGACTATGCCAATACCATTAATCTGTCCCGTTCATGGGTAAGGTTGACCGAGCCAACAGGAAAGAAAATAGGCGGCGGCCACAGGGTAAAGAAAGTGACCGTACGTGACAATTGGGGAGCAATGCTGGGAAGCACGGACTATGCCAACAATGAATATGGGCAATTGTATGATTATACCACCAAAGATGAAGATAATAATACCATTTCCAGTGGGGTCGCTTCCTACGAGCCAGGCGTGGGTAGCGATGAAAACCCATTTAAGAAGCCAATACCTTATTCCCGTAAAGTGAAAATGGGTCTTGATTACAATACTTACGTAGAAGAACCCATTGGTGAAAGCTATATGCCCGCACCTTCAGTTGGGTACAGGAAAGTAACCGTAAAATCCTTTGGTGCAAGTGGCGCCAATTCAGAAAACAAGATAGGCTATACCGAAAATGAGTTCTATACAGCCAAGGAGTTCCCGACCAAGATAGAACAAATAGGCCCTGCTGCCATCGCGTACGACCCCAAATTGATCCTTACCATGGTTACTTCTTTTAGCAGGAGCAATATGGTAACAACGCAGGGACTATCGGTAATACAGAACGATATGCATGGGAAGGCTAAGTCGGTAAAAACCTATGACAAAAACAAGGATCTGATTAGTAAGGTGGAGTATACTTATAAGGTAAAGGACCCTGCAGCGGTTGCTCAAGTGCTTAGTAATGAGGTGGATCTATTGAAAGCAAACGGCAAGGTGGAGAAAGGTACCATAGGTCAGGACATAGAATTCTATTCCGATATGCGCTACCAACAAACCACCAATTTGGGTTTGAGGATAGGCATATATGTTGGGTCGTCTTCCTTCTTTATTGTACTGCCTTTTGGTGGTATCAATATTGGCGGCAATGCATCCTTTGTATCATTCAATTCTGCTTCCACCATCAAGCTTATTACAAGGTGTGGTATTGTGGAATCTGTAACCAAAATGGAAAACGGCTCTACCGCAATCACCCAGAACCTAATGTGGGACCCTGAAACGGGGGATGTACTATTGACCAAGACCAACAACGAGTTCGACCAGCCAGTCTATAATCTTACTTATCCGGCCCATTGGCTCAATAAAGGGATGGCTCCAGCCTACCAAAACCTTGAATCTGTTTTGCCCAATGTTTCTACCAGTAGTACAGGGCAAGTGTCTGACCCATCCAACATCATCAATCCTGCAGCAATTACGAATCTGTTACAGGAAGGGGATGAATTGATAGACCTCACAGGCAATACTACTTATTGGGTAATCAGTGGGGTAGATGAGTATGCAAACAAGGTTAAATTCTTAATTGACAGGGCCGGGAAGAAAGTGGCTAGCCTATCCGGTGTTACACTGAAAGTACATTATTCCGGTTACAGGAACCTCGCTTCCACAGGTATCGCCACAATCGTTTCGTTGAACAATCCTATCTCCAATGGTCAAATAAATGTAGATGCCAGCACAAGGATACTTGACGCAAAAGCGGTTGTGTATTCAGATCTTTGGGGCATGCCAATTGCCAATACATTGGCACTTGATGAAGAATCGTCCAATTCCTGTATCTCCTGCAGTTATGGTGGTGATTGCTTCAAGAACTTCCTATATGCTTTGATAGGCGCTAAAGTGGGTAATAATAAACCCGCCATTTTTTCAACATACACCGATAACCAAAATGCCGGTAGTATAATGGATATGGCAGCAACATCGCCGTATAGCTATCTAACTTCTTCTCCTTCCAGTACATGCTATAGTAATTTTTGTGGTAATACAACTGCATACGAAAACAATTATTTCAAGGAAAACCTTAATAACAATATCCATTATAATCTGTCTACGCATAGATACGAGTTCACATTGATTGGTGGCGATAAAGCATATCTGGGTGGCAGGAAAATCACCTTTCAATCGGTTGCCACCCGTTTTAATGACCTTATTAATCTATCTACAGGCACAACAGGTATTTGGCAGGAAGTATTCGGCACTAACAGTTGCAAATACATGGTCAAAAGAAGCACATTTGAAGGAAGATGTAGGTACCAGCTTTTTTATGATCCAGCAGCCGGTCCTTGTTATGGTGCCAAATCTACAGGGTCAACTTCAACAAGTGCAATTATAAACCCTTGCAATCTAACGCCTTCTTCTACTGCTGAATGTATACTTGACGTGTTAATGGATTATGGAAAAGAGTATATATCTTATTGTGCCGATCCGGTAGGCAACATTATCAATCCCTATTTCTATGGTATCAAAGGAACATGGAAGCCAATGCAGTCGTATGTGTACCAAGTAAACAGGGTTAATTCGGTGCCCGGGGAATCGTCTTCGCAATCGAATATCAAGAAGAACGGCTACTATGCGTTGTTCAATAACTTTATAGATTTCAATGCTACCAATGCCTACTATGCAACTTTCACGGACCCTTACGATCCGCAAAGCACTCCTATTGATCCCCATTCAAGATGGGTCTGGAGCCAGAAATCAAGGTACTATACTACCAAGGGAGAAGAAATAGAGAGTGAGGATGCATTGCACAGGTTTACTGCTGCTCTGTATGGTTATAAAGAAACATTGCCCATTGCAGTTGGTAAAAACACCAGGTATCTGGAAATGAATTATGATGGCTTTGAAGACTACTATCCTTCTTCCATAGGTGCAGGCGCAGGTTGTACCGAGCCTTGTGCGCTATTTTCTGCTGACAGTTTTTATATTAAAAACAAGTTAACCGAAACGGGCATTTCATTGGTAAGTACAGTGGCACATTCTGGTAAGTACTCCCTACAAGTGGCCAATGTTCCATTGATACTCAGCGCAACGAACAGTGATTATTCCAATATTGACGATCCAATATTGACACGTGCAAGCAATGAATATGTACTGAGCAATAATTACCTCTCCCAAAGATTTGTTTCAAAGCAGAACAAGAAATACATTTTAAGTTTCTGGGTAAAGGACCCTCCATTGGGATCGGGCGAACACTTGGAATTTGCCCCCAAAATTGACGTAAACATAAACGGTGTGGACCAGTCCATTGTTGCTTCAACCAAATGGCCAGTAGTGGAAGGGTGGAAACGGATAGAATTGGCGTTTGATGCAGGATCAGCTTCAAAATTGAGGATAAAGATTGTTCCAAAATCAGGCAAAACAGTCAATATAGATGATATACGTGTATTCCCTGTTGATGCACAAATGAAAAGCTATGCCTATGACCCTATAACACAAAGGTTAATGGCCGAACTGGATGAAAACAATTTTGCTACTTTTTATGAATACGACGACGAAGGCACATTGCAAAGGGTGAAAAAAGAAACGGAAAGGGGCATCATGACTATCAAGGAATCCAGACAGCATATCAGGAAAACATATTAACCATACCGATTATGATGAACAGAAGAAAAACATATAGACTAGTGTTTTTGAGTATAACAGTCTTGTTTTTGGCAGGGGCAATTTTTGCCAAGCGGTTCCACATACTGGACAAGCGGGAGAATGTTGAAACCTCCAAAGAGAAATTTACTGATGAAGACGTAAAGGAGGTAAGTAGTGTTTTCGGCAAAATAGATACTGCCAATAACCTTTTTATGGAAGGCAGTTATGAACTGTATGACAATGAAACCAAGGACTTGTTGGAAACGGAACCTTTCATTTTGGCCAAATCCAATGGGGATACCTATATGAAGGTGGGCCCAATAGAAGAGTTCATGAAAGGAGGCAGTTTTGTGATGATAGACAATAGCACGAAAACGGTACTTGCGCAGGATTCCATAGCTAGGGACACTTCGTTTTCAATCTTTAAAGGATTTGCGGAAATGAAGGAAGTCATCAATGAAAAAAATGGGTTCAATGTATCAATTACAAATACAGGTGGCATCAAAACCATCCGGTTCGATGGTGACAGTACCGAATTCTATAGGACCAGTGAAATTGTTTATGAAACGGCCACCCGCAAGTTGAAAATGGCTTCCGTAGTTACAAAAGTAATCATGCCGGGCAATGAGGAAAACGCGGAGAAAAAGGTATTGCTTAAAATGGTGCTGAGCAAATATGAGGACAACCCAGTAGCGGGTAAACATGTGGAACTGAACAATAAAATAAAATGGGTGAACAATAAGCTGGAACTAACCGATAGTTTGAAGAATTACCAAATTAATTACAATAAATAACTAGGCATTATGAGAAATGCTTCCTTTAATAGGGGATATGGCAGGAGCCTTTCCTTTGCCATCGTCTGCGTATTTATCTTTTGTTGCCAATTGGTGCATGCACAAAAAGAATCCTATACACAAAAGTTGAACGGCTTTTTAAAAGCAGGTGATTCATGTATGGTGGTTGATGATAAGTATGCCTTACTGGATACAAAGGATTGGGGCAGGATTAAAAATATTAAAGTAGAAGACCTTGTTTCCTTCCAACTACGGTTCGATACACTTGCCAAAATACCCAACAAACCATTCAAGGTGGAGGTATTGGTAGATGTGTATTATTGGAATGCTGATCGGAAACAGGACAAGCCCAATGAGAAAAAAAATGTATCCCTTCGCATAGAATATGATACAGCCAAGGGAAAAGCCTTTAAATCATTCGATGCCTATGCTTTCAAGGATGCCTATAAAGTAGCTGTTGTTATCAGGAAAATAAAAGGCGACTTGTTCAAGGACAGTCTTCCACCGTTTTTCCAATTGGCCAATGAAATCAATATATTGAGGAAATATGAATTTGACCCATCTGTACCACTGAGTGTCCATGCCCAGGTGCTGCAAGGAAAATCAATTGGTGATATTGCCCCTAATGCTGTTTCAAAGATTGCTATTGGTGGAAGCCCCAGTTCCGAATCCATTTTGGCAATAAGTAATTGCCAGCAGCCTGCATCAATTTTGAGTTTGTCCTGGAGTTCCGGCTCCTTTGCCCAAGAGTTTGACCTTGAATATACTTTCATCGATTTTAAGAGTGAAGTTGGGCAGATGATATTCGCCGGAGCAACCATAACGGACCCTTTTATGGAGCAGCTATTTGTAAACAACAGTACAAGGGTCACCATCAAGCCTGCTGTCACCACCACAAATTATAAGGTGAACCTCGTATATGATAAAGGCTATTTCTTCTACAGGATCAGGCCAGTGACCAATGATATACCCAATTTGTCCGAACCGGAGTTCACTATACGCAATGAACGTGCTTGGGTGTACACTGATCCAGTCAATACAAGCATAAAGTACATGCAATTTGTTGATGATGATGTTGCTGCTACTTATAAGCCCCATGAACCATGTATTAACTGGCAATACAATGCTTCTTTTGCAGAAGATGCAAAGAACAAGGAGATACTGACCTATTTTGATGGAAAGTTGCAGAACAGGCAAACAGTTACTATCAGCCATCAAAAAAAGGATGCAGGAGACACTAGGGAGGATGTGGCAGTAGTGCAGGAAACGGTGCTAGATGAGTTTGGAAGGGCTGCCGCCAGTATTCTTCCCGCTCCAGCAAACAATAACCAATTTCAATATTTCAGGAAATTCAATGTTAATACGGCTTCCGAGCCTAAACCATATAGCTATAATGATATACTGTATGGCAGCAATTGCTCACTGGTAGCAGGGCCACTTTCCAATTCAGCAGGTAGTTGGATTGGCGGAGCTGCTGGGTACTATTCGACAAATAATGTTTTTAAAGGTATGGTCGTATCTGGAACTAAGCTATACCCTGAACACGACTTTGTACCAGATGCCCAGAACTATCCAATAAGCGTTACGGAATACATGCCCGATCAAACTGGTAGGATCAAGCGTCAGGGCGGTGTAGGGCCCAATTTCCAGATTGGGCAAAAAGATACCAAATACTTTTATGGTAAGCCTAACCAGGACGAACTGGACAGGCTCTTTGGGTCGGAAGTGGGTGATGCCTCCCGCTACCTGAAAAACATGGTCATGGACCCCAACGGTCAGATAAGTGTCAGCTATGTCAATTCTTCCGGTAAAACAATTGCTACGGCTTTGGCAGGTGGGGTAACGCCCAATCTCGATGCCCTGGCATCCTACCCAGCAAACCCAACAGCAAAAACATCCAAGCTGCTAAAACCCACTGATTTCAGTTATGATGCTTCCAATAACATTATACTCGGTACATCCACTTTCCTTGCTCCTGCTACGGGTACCTATACCATTGGGTATGACCTACAGAACCTGCAGCATATAGTGTATTTCGGTGCCAATCTAGCGCAGCAGCTTTGTTATACCTGTTACTATGATGTGGAAATTACTGTTAGGAACAATTGCAACAAATCCCTCCTGCCAAGTACTGGTGAGCATATTGTAGATGGTGTTTTTACCGTGCCTGCTGGTACGCCACCTTTTACCAAAGTTTGTGTTGGAAGTACCCCAACGGTGCTATTGCATGGCAGTTTGGCTGCAATAATTGGACAGGATGATTTGGGCGAGTGCTATGTAACCTATACACTCAAGCCCAGTAAAAAAGCAGAGGACTACTATGTGCAGGAACACTGGAAGGACAATACCGACCTGCTCCGTTTCCAGGACTTCCTCCTGAAATATTTCGACCAAGCGGCTTTCGAGGACTGCTATACCGATTGTGATGCATGCAAGGAATTGGGGGAAAAGGAAAACTTTGTTGATAAGTTACTGCCCTATATCAAAGACCTAGTTGATTCAAAGGGCAATGTTGATATTGTTGTCAATGACGATGCCATTAGGGGATACCTGGGAAATCTTTACGAAAACCTAAAGAAAAAATGCGATATTATTTTGGAGGCAAATCAATGCCATGGAGGTCCTTGTGAAGAAAGGCTGAACATGATGATGCTGGATGTCTCACCAGGGGGCCAATATGCTTTATATGATTCCTTGACCTATAATTTGGTTCAAGAAAATGTAAATGTACTTGTGCATTATGCAGAAAGGCCTCCTACGGCTTCCGATTTTCCAAGTACTGGCCCTATTTACAAGGATGAAAATGGCAACCAGGATTATGTGCAGAATGATTTTGGCCAAATAGTAAAGCCAGAAGAGCTTTCCTTACGTGAGTTTATCCAGAAGTTTAGGCCATCTTGGGCACGCACATTGGCTTACTGGCACCCGGAATACTGCTATTACAGGTGGTGCCTAATCAATAGCAGAAGTAGGGAATTTGACCGGAAGATAAAGGAGGACATGGATGGAATAAAAGCATTTGATCAGGGTTACATGGAATACGGCAACCCTTCGGCCCTATTGGACAAAGACCCATTTTTTACCACCATCGATGGCCTTGTGGGTAAGGGGTCCTGTTACTACAATGCCATGAAATGGGAACTGGACCATTACTCCAGAACAAAAGTGTTTACCAGTCATAATGAAAAAGACATTTTACAGTTCATAGATTTTACCTTGTACTGCAAGGACCAGGATTTCAACAATACCTGCTCCGTGGATGAAAATTGCCGTAAAAAGAACCGTGAATGGGAACTCTATGTGGCCATCTATTTAGATCTCAAGCAGAAGTACGATGAAATGGCAAGGCGTTGCTGGCAGCCAACCTGTATCAATTGCTATATTGGTACCGATGGCCTCCCAACGGCGCAAATACCAGCGGAATGCTCCGCACAACCGGATATTGAATGGCAGGCCTTGATTCCAAGTTGTGCCTGTTCCACGGAACTGCCGTTAGATTCCATACCGCATCATACACCTATCCTAGTTGGCGGTGATCCAAGTTGTCCATGTTCCGGGGGAAGTTTCACCTATTCAGTAAGCGGGGGATATCCCACGTTCTATATTTTGCCCCTTGGTACAGCTTGTGAATCGAATATAACTATTTACTATTCATCTAGCATAGGGGGAATAATGAATAGTGTTGTGATAGAACATGGTCATACATCAGCTACGGGCACGGTGTGGATAGGCAGCGAGTCTAACCTACTAATAAATAGTGCTATTTGCGCCTTAACTTCTGCAGTGGACCTAAGAATGCAATTGCCGATAAAGAATAAAAAGGACGCGGTTGTAACGGTTAATGAAAAACTGGGAGTTAAAAAGAACATACAAAAGGATAAAAATGACAAGTCTGCATTGGCAAAACCTTCAGTGGGCTTACGCATAAAGGATACTGTTATCAATGGTAAAAAAGTGCGTTTTGCCGAAAATAGTAGCATAATTATAGAACCTGGAAAGAAATATACATTTAAGGATTTATTGGGTGGAAGCAGTCTCAGGGCCAAGAAGGCACAATCAAATGCATCTGCAAGAACCGAATCATTTTGCGATGGCATAGAGAGTTGCCTTTCCTACTATGCTTCACCAGAGCATAATAGCGGTTACAACAATTGCAGCACGATTGTATTGGATTTAGGCTGTGCCTCATTGCCTCCGGGAGGCAATGTCACAGTATCTTGGGAAAGTTGTCCTGGGGATCCTTTTTATGTTCAGTCGGGGTCTGTCTTTCTTTCAGCTACAAATCCTAGTGCGGTAGTTTGTGGTCTTTGTTATACCATAGCTTTTACAAGTATTAGTTGCGGGGGCGACGAAGAACCTCCAGCTTCAGGTTACACCTGTTTGCTTTCTCAATGCAACGATGATCCAAGGCGCAATGATTATCAAAATAAGGTGAGGGTTTATCCTGATTATATCAGCCCTTGCACCATTGCAAAAATGTCCTGTTTGACCGGTTCGGAAACAACCGTCAACAGTACAAATGTCAAGGCCCTTTTGGCCATTCACGACAATTGTGTTGCAGCAGCAGACAATCTTATCCAAGAACTGCAGAACCGTGGTTGTCTTGATCCGTCCATTGATTTAATTGCCCTGAAAAGTGAACTGGTAACCGTTTGCGAAGCAGGAGGAGCTGCAAGCAATCCTGTAGGGAGCAATGGGATTATACAGTTGCAGAATCCCTATGGTGCCAGTTCGGATCCCAGCAGTAACTCTTGGGATGCCATACTTTCAAGTCATGGCATCGATATACCTGCTGGTTGCAGTAGCGACCTCGTTGGCCTGCCCTATCCTTACGACAAGGCCAATTTTATGGTAGTGAAGCCCTTGATCAGGGAATCGAATCAACAGATATGCGACCAGTTAACTTGGTTCAAGGAAAGGTACAATGACAAATACAGCCATTACCCATCCGATCATGAACTCTATGATTTCCTAAAGGAACTACTGGGTACTGACTTCCAGCTTACGCTTGATGAACTAACGGAACTGCTCAGTGTGTGCTTTGCCAAATGCCCAACCATGTTGCTTGACCATGACCTGTTGTTGCCAGCAGCCCTTTCTAAAGATGGGGCCTGCAAAACCTGTAGCGAAATAAACGATGCAGTCAATGCGTTCAACACTAAATTCGCTAGCCTGTCTGCGATTGATCCCCAATACGAAGCCCTGTTCAAGAATTTCATGAACCATTATTTTGGTTATGGGCTTTCGTATGCAGACTATTATGAGTTCATGCAGAGATGCAAGAATAAGGAAGAAAATATTATTCTTTGCGACAAAGCTGCAACAACTGACCATCCTATTGAAGAGTACTCCTGTATCAAGGACAAAATAGACAATTCCTTCATTCTGGCGCAACAAGCATTCTGGCAGTACAAGGATAGCGTGGACAATGCTTTCCATATAGCTTACCGTACCCGCTGCCGTTTTGCCAAGCCTTCCATGACCATAACGGTACCCTTCCAGGAATACCATTATACCTTATACTATTACGATCAAGCAGGTAACCTTGTTAAAACAGTGCCACCACAGGGAGTGGTGCCTTTGAGCGATGTCCAGATAGCCCAAGTTGTGGATGCAAGGGACAACCCCATGACCGATAATTGCGTGAAACTGAACCAGTCGGAGTACATGAGTTTCCGTGGCAACCAGTATTTGAAAGACGAATTCACACTTGAATACCGTATCAAACCATTGGCGCTACCCACTAACCAGATCAGGTTATGGGCTTCCATTTCCAACAGGGAAATCCTGGACGGAAGTAACAGCTACAAGGAGAATGCCCAGTTATTTTACAAGCATTCAACCCATGAATACCAACTGAAATATGCAACCATAGCCCCAGATGGCATTACCTATCAGGAATACACATTTGCATTTGGTTCAACCGGAACGCCAACACCTGCATTGACCATTGACCAGTGGGCACATTTGTCGGTTGCCCATACCCCAGGAGCGGCCAATGAATTTGTGCTTTACATTAATGGAAGGCCCTTTGGCAGCACCAGCATTACTTCATTATATGCTACACACACCTATACTACGGGAGTGCTGAGCCTTTCGGCATATGACTTTACCGTGCTGCAGGACTATATAGGCACTTCACAGGTACTCTGCCGTAACCTGCGCATTTTTACAAGGGTGCTTCCACAATTTGAAACGCAGTTCAATGCAGAGCAGCCATTGCAGCTATATGATTATACGGGCCTGATCCATAATTTAAAACTGAACGATGGACAGGGCATAAATCCTGTCAATGAAGCATCCGCTAACCAAGGGCTGCTTTCGGCAAGTACATTGTGGGTACTGGACGAGTCCTTTATAGGTACCACCCATCAGTTCATAACCAGTTATGCCTATAACAGCCTGAACCAAGTGGCGAAGCAGAACACACCGGATGGTGGAACATCGGAATTCTGGTACGATAGGCTAGGAAGGCTGTCCATTTCACAGAATGCAGAACAGAAAGCGTCCTCAACAAGTGACATTAGCAACAGGTACAGTTATACCAACTATGACGATCTGGGCAGGATAGTGCAGGTAGGGGAAAGGATCAATTCAACTGCTACCGTTAATGAAGAAAATGCAAGGAATGAAGATTGGCTGCTCGGTACCTGGCCAACATCCGGCACAGGAGGTGGCAGCAATAGGCAAATTACCATTACCCGCTACAGTAATCCCGCTACTGTTGATGGCAATGTGCTGCTATTGCCCACCGCAATTACCAGTGTCCAGGATAACTTACGCAATCGCGTAGCGGCTACTTTCTTCAAGGCCAATCAAGGGGATGGGGAGCAGCAGTTCGCCTCTTACTATACCTATGATATTTCGGGCAATGTAAAAACCCTCTGGCAGCAATTGGTGGCCATGAAGGCCTATGATGGCACGGGCATCAAGAAAATAGACTATGACTACGATTTGATAAGTGGCAAAGTAAACCATGTATGGTACCAGAAGGAAAAACGTGACCAGTATTATTACCTGTACCATTATGATGCTGATAATAGGCTAATAGAAGCCTATAGCGGCAGGAGCGACAATGCCAGCACATTGTTGAAGCTGGACGCCTCCTATAGGTATTACCTGCATGGGCCGCTCGCACGTACGGAACTGGGTGCAGACAATAACAAGCTACAGGGCCTGGATTATGCCTACACCCTACAGGGCTGGCTAAAAGGCGTAAACGGCACCTTCTTAGATGCTGCCAAGGATATGGGCAAGGACGGCAATACCACAGGACCACACCAGAACTTCGGCAGGGATGTGTACAGTTTTGGCCTCAATTACTATGCATCCGATTACGCAGCGGTAGCAGGCTCCACGATTTCCAATGGCACTTTCCTGCCCTATACTTTCAGGACAAAGACGGACCCTGTTGGAAGGCCCCTGTACAACGGCAATATTGCGGCCATTTCATTGGCCCTTTACAAACTGGACAATGGGCAAACAACGGGCTACAGTTATGGTTATGACCAATTGAACCGCTTGGTGAACATGCGTAAGCACAATAATGACATATCTGCTGGTGGAACAGCCACAGCATGGACCTATTTGGATGGACCTGACCCGGGCCCATTGACCACCAATAAATATGGCGAGAAATACAGTTACGATGCCAATGGCAATATCATGAGCCTGCAGCGCAATGGGGCAGGCACGGCTACCAGCTCCACTGAAATGGACGATATGAAGTATTCCTATTACTATAAAAGAACCGATGGTAGCTGGGGCGAGTACTCCAATGACATGTTAATTCTAGGAAGCGATGTCCAGTACATGACCAATAGGCTCTACAGGGTACGTGACAATGTGGCTTCAAATAGGTACACCACAGACATAGATGACCAAGCTACTGTAAATTACCAATACGACAATATTGGCAATATGATTAGCGATGCAGCAGAAGGTGTCACCAGCATTAAATGGACGGTGTATGGAAAGATACAGTCCGTGACCAAAGTGAAGAATGGGGTTACTACCATCATGAGCTATTATTATGATGTTACGGGAAATAGGGTCATGAAAAAGGTAAACAATAAAATTACCTTCTACATTAGGGATGCACAGGGCAATGTGATGAGTGTATATGATGCGCAGGAGCCCGAAGAGCTGACCACTATTGATGCGCCGCCCATTGGCTATACATGGGCAGAGCAGCACCTGTATGGTAGCAGCCGTTTGGGCATGTACACCCCAAGGGATTTTATTGCGGATATCAATGTTGAATCCCCTACTGGCCCCGACTTACAGGGCAAGCGCACCTATGAGCTCAGTAACCATTTAGGCAACGTGCATGTAACCATTGCCGACATTAAACGGGAGGTCATTACAGGCAGCACCAGCTACTTTATACCGGAAATATTAACCACCAGTGATTACTATCCGTTCGGTATGCTCATGCCCGAGCGCCACGGCTACAAGGTGGACGGCGGCTGGGCCAGTGGCAGCGACAATGTCAACGGCAACAATGTGCCCCAGCAGCTCACCATTGACCACCGCGACGGTGACCACCCGGCCGAGTACAAAGCAAGCAGCTTCGTGGATCTTGTTACCGGCTTTGCCAGCGGCAGTGGTGACACTTTCCTGGCGTACATTGCCAATGGGTCCAATACCACCGCCGGCAACACGGGTGGTAGTGGCGGCGAGTACAATGTGTACAGGTACGGGTTCAATGGGCAGGAAAGGGACGACGAGATTGAAGGGGTGGGGAACATCAATACTGCGGAATTCTGGGAATATGATTGCAGATCGGGAAGGAGATGGAACGTAGAACCACTAATTGGAAAATACCCTTCCCTGTCAAGTTATGTTTCTTTAGGCGATAATCCAGTAAATACACATGACCCTGATGGAAAAGACGTCATCTATGTGAATGGTTATCGATTTGCGGGCTCAATTTTAGCTACTGATAGAGATTGGAAATATCAAAAAAAGCTTAAGGAAACATATTGGAATAGCGTAAATAAGAGTTTTACCTACGCAGTTGATAATTATTTTAATGATTATAATGAACATTATGTTACTGGTGATCATGCTTATGGTTCTAAAGCAAAAACTAGAATTGCTGAAGGTAAGGAAGTGGGTATTGCAATGGTTACATCTGGTGAAATCAAAGTAAGCAAAGAAAATAATATTATGACTATTGTTATGCATAGTCAAGGCAATGCTGAAGGAGTTGGTATTGCATTAGGTATAATCGAGGAGTCAAAAAAGAAAGGTATAGACATAACGGTTAATTTAGTGTTCTTATCAGTTCATCAACCCAATGATATCAATAAAGAAATGACAGCACAATTAAAACAACATGGGATACAATTTACTTATGCGAATGATAATATGGGTGTTCTGCAACCAATGGCTAAACAAAAGGGGAGTGAGGCTGGGCTGACAGGAGTAGCAGATGCAAATGCTGAAAATAAAAAAAATGAAAAGGATGGTAAAGAGAAAGATGGCAAAGCTGCGCATAGTGCAACGGTAGACGACCCCAAAGCATTTGAAGCGATTAAAAAATTAGACCAAGAGAAAAAAATATTTGTAAAAAAACCTAAGGGCACGAATTGATGAGAAGCAGGTACAATAATGAAGTTGAAAATATAACGATGTTCTTTTTCCCAATTGGCATTTTGATAGTAAATCTGGTATATTTTATTCCAAAAACTATTAAATGGCTTGCTTGGGAAAGTGGGGTTACCATGGGATATGTGGCACTAGAGTTGAGTCTTAATTATGTTATCCATTGCTTCTTGTTTTATTCAGTTTTGTCTTTACTTTATAATGTTGACAAAAAGTATAAAATGCTTTTATTTAGTTGTTTAGTGCTTTTATTTTTTATTTCGTTTGTATTTGCCTTTAAAATAATTGAAAATATAGTTTTTGCTTTCGTACTTATCTATTCATGTATGACATATAAAATCATTTTTTCTTATCCTAAAATAGATATTTCAAAATATAAAAGAATTAATCAGTTAGGTTTTTTTTTGTCGATTATATGGTTGGTATTAGATATTGTATATTTTACTTAATGTTTACCCATTATAAAGTGTATGTGTATCCTTCGGATTTATGATTAATTAAGTCATCAAATTTTATGAAGCCGGTTGGCATCCCTTCTACATAGTTGGCCTTTGTTTGTGTGCCTACCAAAAAACCTATTAATAAACTAACACCTTTTTTGTACTCTTTTCCCAGCCCTCACAGGGTTTTGGTGAATGTAGTTCAACTTTTGCAGTAGTACGAGAATGCTCCATAAATCAATGCCCAATGAATTGCGTTCCCATATTTAGTACTACCTGTCCTTGGCACCAACCCTAAATTCCTTGCGGAATTTAGGGTTACTTTCCTGAAAACTTGTTGGTCAAAAAACACAACAAGGGCAGTCGTTCATTAATAAGGCTTTTGAGGCAGAAATACCAACAAAGGCGAGAAATCCGAAATGAAAATGCATACTAGATACCGGGGTTTATAAAATATTTTAAAATGCCATATTAAACTAATTTTAGCATATTAGATACTGCCTTTTCAAACTTGCTATTTTTAAAAATCCAACATGACAAGAAACATGCTATTATTTAAAAAAAATGAGAATGATTGATATGCGATTTATAGTAAATAACATTTCACCGACAAAAAATTTAATCTGGCAAAAAATCAAATTGTGAAGGCACTTTAATGTTAAAACTCCTGAAATTTTCTTTAGATATTAATACTTGCCTAGTTAAGGGATTTTTAGTTGAATAAATTACGGGAAGTCCAATTCTATAAAAACTGTCAATTAGTCTATTGGAATTTAGGCCTAAAAGGTCATTCATTTTATATACGTGTCCATCATGGTCTAATTCAAAATATAAGATTTTGCCTCGATAACCATCTTCGGTTGATGTAAGTTTTGCAAAAGTTAGAACGCCATAATTTTTTAGCTCGGAAGATCTATCAAAAGATGAAGCTATTGCATATAATATAAATAAAATCACTATTGCCCCGACAATTTTTGGTACTATTTTTCTATTCAGGCTAATCATTTGTGGCTTTGTCTTCTTTTTTATTTTCTTTTTTGTCTTCCGCCTTTTCTTTGGCTTTTTCGGTAGCTACTGTTCCTGTGGCAGTTCCAACTAAATTCATATAAAGACTAGAAAGAAATTGGGCGCCAAGATTTGTGATTTTTCCCTCCTTGATAAATGCTTTTGTAGTTTTGTCACCGAATTGCCCTCCTATAAAACCAAACAATGTTTCTAATCCAAACTCTTCTACTTTTTTTCCTTCAAAAATTGATTTATTGAATTTTTCATCTAAAGAAAATTCTCCAGCAGATGCTACTGCCGACCCCATTAATGGAGATGAAAAAATCAATGCAGATAGTGTTCCAGTAATATTGTTCTTTCTAACATTGCCTTTATTTTGTACAGTTTGAACTATAAAATCGGCTGCTGCCGCTCCTAGTTTAGTTGTTAACATTTCAGTACCCAATTCTGCTGCTCCGACTACTCCAGCTTCAATAACAAATGGTGCGGCTAAAGCTCCTGCGAAAATTTTCAAAAGAGCAATATCTGCTCCTTTCATGGATTTACAAACATCTCTAGCCGTTTCTCCGCTGTATCCCGTTGGGTCAAAGTCTTTAAAAGCTGTTGATGTTTTTGCATCAGCTGGTGCCCATTGCCATATAGTATATTGATCTAAAGGATGCCCACCAACAGTAGCAAATCTAACCCAATACTCTTTCTTATCATCATCTGTCATAAATAAAACACTCCAATCACTTTGTATGTTATTATTTACTTCATAGAAATTCTTCCATAATTTATATCGCTGACTAAATTGGTAATTCTGATAGTGTGTTTTAGGTTCTAATCCATCCACATCTATAGCTTGAATTGGTGTATTTCCTGCAAATTGATAGGGAGTCAATTCTGGATATTTTCTATACATTGGATCTACGCTTAAGAACCTCCCCAACCTCGTATCATAGATCCTCATGCCATAGTCCTGCTCGTTCCCTTCCCCCTTCACCTCATCATCGTTCTCCTTTCCATTGAACCCGTACCTGTACACATTGTACTCGCCGCCACTACCACCCGTGTTGCCGGCGGTGGTATTGGACCCATTGGCAATGTACGCCAGGAAAGTGTCACCACTGCCGCTGGCAAAGCCGGTAACAAGATCCACGAAGCTGCTTGCTTTGTACTCGGCCGGGTGGTCACCGTCGCGGTGGTCAATGGTGAGCTGCTGGGGCACATTGTTGCCGTTGACATTGTCGCTGCCACTGGCCCAGCCGCCGTCCACCTTGTAGCCGTGGCGCTCGGGCATGAGCATACCGAACGGATAGTAACCTTATTTTGGCAAAGCCCCATGGCCATTGTTTCTCAAAGAACTGGTAAATAGTGAAAATATAGCTTTTTTACCATAAAAAAGCAGATATTGGGGAACCAAAATATACCAATCAATGACTGCAAAGGACCACCCCTTTATCACGCTATTTGAACAGTTCATCAAGGACAGCTACAAAGGCAAACGCCTAAAACCAGATGGCCGCAAGATCAGGACCCAGACCATTGACAATTATGTGTATGTGCTCCAGCACCTGAAGGAATTTGAGCAGAGCAATAGCAATCCACTCCGCATTAAAATCATCACGGGCACCAACCAGAAACTCCTCACTGCCGAGCGCAATTACTGGAAAAAGTTCTACCTGCAGTTTACCCAGTTCCTCTACCAGCAAAAAGGCTGTTACGATAACTATGTGGGCAACGTGATCAAGGTAATCCGTGTGTTCTTCAATTACCTGCACCGCGACAAACTCATGAAAGTGGGCGACTTCTACAAAAGCTTCTACGTATGCAAGGAAGATGTGCCCATCATTACCCTATTGCCCGAGCAGTTGCAGTTCCTCATCTACAACCAGCCTTTTGAGGAAAGCCTCACTCCATCCCTGCAGAATACCAAGGACCTCTTCGTGTTTGGCTGTACAGTGGCCCTCCGCAGTTCCGACCTCTTTGCCCTGCGGTTCACGGATATCGAAGCGGTGGGAACGGGCTATTACCTCTCCATCAGGACCATCAAGACAGATACACCTATCCGCATCAAACTGCCCGGCTATGCCGTGGCCATCATAGACAAGTTCAGGAAAACCGCTAGGACTAGGAAAACCATCTTTCCGCCCATATCCAAGAACCAGTTCAACAAGAACGTCAAAAGATTGGCAGAACTGGCTGGCTGGACACAGGAACTGGGCAAGAGCCGCAGCCGCCGGGGCAAGCACACCCCGCAGATAAACGAGGCCACCAAGAAAAGGCACCGCTTCTGCGACCTGCTCTCCTCCCATACCATGCGCAGAACGGCAATCACCACCATGCTCATGCTGGGCATGGCAGAGCATATTGTCAAGAAGATTTCGGGCCATGCTGCCAATAGCAAGGCTTTTTACCGATATGTAAACCTGGTACAGTCTTACCTTGACCATGAAGTGGACAAAGTATTTGACCAATTGGGCATGGTTCCAAGCAGCCAAAAGTCCCTTGCCGGCGCATAAACCCGTTGTACAAAAAAGGCAGCCGAAAACTATGTTACAAAAAATAATTAGGGATTGAAATTGTAACAACCAACGTGTTACAAAATAAATGTTACAAAATAAATGGTAACAAGTAAATGTGTAACACCTGACTTGGTTGCGTTTTTATGGATGCGTTTTTAGTCAGGGAAATAGATCCTGGCAGGGATCAATGGGGTAGCCGCTATTTAACATTTTTCATGGGAAAGACAGTATCTACGGAATAAAAACTGCCATTATTGCAGTCATGGTCGGGGTTAACCAAACGCTCGAACTTTCGCCTTACAGCTCTTTCCGTCTACTTCCTCCCTGTTCCTCAGCACTAATTACCCTCGGTACGGTTGCTTCTCCTATAGATCTCCCATATATGTCCCATACATGAAGCATACATGACCCATATATCACCCATACACATCCCTACTCCACCCAAAATCAGAAATCCCAAATCCTAAATCAGGAATCTTCTCCTTCCCCCACCAATTAACCAATTAACTTCCTTCTCCCCACTTTCTTTTTTCTACTGCCTCCTCACTACTGCCTACTGCCTTTTTTTATAACTGTACACTGCCCATGCATTCAGTACCACTGCAAAGCCGGAAATGATCAGTAATTGCTGCTTGATGTCTGCCAGTGTGCTGCCCTTCAGTACCACCATACGCATCACTTCTATGAAATAGGAAACGGGATTGAACCTCGTGATCCATTTGGCCCACTCGGGCATACTGTCTATGGAAGTATAGAGGCCACCCATGAGTATGAAGATCATCATGATGAAGAAGGATACCAGCATGGCCTGCTGCTGCGTGGCAGAGTAAGTGGATACCAATAGGCCCAGGCCCAGCACCGCCAGCAGGTACACTGCCGCAAACACATAGATGGTGAGGAAACTGCCCGTAGGGATGATGCCATATACCAGCCTTGCTACCAATAGCCCCAAGGTCATGACCACCATGCCCAGTATCCAGAAGGGGATCAACTTGCCGAGAATGAACTGGTATTTCTTGATGGGCGTAACATTGATCTGTTCAATGGTGCCTATTTCCTTTTCCCGTACAATATTGATGGCGGTAAGGTTGGTACCGATCATGGTGAGCAGCAGTACCAGTATGCCCGGCACCATAAAGAGCTTGTAGTTCATATGGGGGTTGAACCAATTGGAAGAAGCGACTTCTATGGTAGGCTCGGGACTGAAACGGGGAAACTGTATCCATTCGGTCCTGATATCGTTGTTGAAACTGCGGATGATAGTGGTAAGGTAGGCCCCGCCCAGGTTCCCCTTCACACCGTTGATGGCATTGACCGCCACAAAAAGGGATGCCTTGTCTTCCTTCACCAGCTCCTTTTCAAATTGGGCCGGGATTTCAAGGATCAGGTCGGCCTTGTCCAGTTCCACTTGGTGCATGGATTGGGCAAAGGCCCCATCATAGGATACCAGTTTGAAATAACCAGATGCCGTAATCTTGTCTACCAGTTTCCTTGAATAGCTGGAGTGGTCATGATCGGTAACGGACAACTGGATGTTCTTCATTTCATAGTCTGCAGCCATGGGCAGCACAATCAATTGTACTACTGGCAATAGGAATATGATACGCATGATGGAAGGGTCGCGCAGTATTTGCCGGAACTCTTTCTGCAAGATGAAATAAAGTATTCTCATGCCAATCTTATTTTGAAGTTCTTAATGGCCATGGTAAGGAAGAACAGCAACATGCCCACCAGTACCAGCGTTTCCTTCCATACCGATGCAAGGCCCACTCCCTTGATCATCACCGAGCGTACAATGATGAAGAACCATTTGGCCGGTACCACATTGCTGATGACCTGCAATGGCTTTGGCATGTTCTCTATGGGGAACATGAAGCCACTGAACATGACTGTTGGCAGGAACATGCCGACCAGGGAAATGAACATAGCTGTTTGCTGGGAACCGGAACCAGCAGAGATGAGCAGGCCCAGTGATAACGACACCAGCGTAAAGAGTATGCTTTCCCCTACCAATAAGGGGAGGCTGCCATTGATGGGCACATCCAGTACAAATACGCTCAATAGCAGGATGCTGGCAATGTTTACCATGGAGAGCAATAAGTAGGGCACTGCTTTGGCCAGTACAATCTTCAATGGTTGCAGGGGTGATACGAGCATCACCTCCATGGTACCCAGTTCCTTTTCCTTGACAATGGTGATAGCGGTCATCATGGTACACACCAGCAGCAGTACCATGGCCATAACACCCGGAACAAAATTGTAGGCCCCTTTCAATTGCGGGTTGTACAGCATCCTTGTCTGCGTTTCAATGGTATAGGGCAGCTTGCGGTCCTGCAATAGCCTGTCCTGGTAATCCATGATCACGGCCGTTGCATAGTTGGTCAGGGTGCTTGCCACATTGGGGTCAGTGGCATCTGCCACCAACTGTACCTGTGCCTTGTTGAAATGCTCAAGGTCGCTAGCAAAGTTGGCCGGTATCACTACGGCCAGTTTGATATGGCCCTTCCTGAACGCGCTTTCGATATCGCTGTAGGAGCGGAGGTTTGTTTGCAGGTCAAAGTAATTGCTGGCATTCAACTGCTGTACCAAGGAGGCAGAAGAGGCATCCTTCGCTTGGTCCAGTACGGCGAACTTTGAATCCTTTACCTCGTTGGTCAGGGCAAAACCGAATATGATGATCTGTATAATGGGCATGCCCAATAGGATGAACATGGTGCGCCTGTCGCGCCAGATATGGTAGAACTCCTTCTTTACAAAACTGAGGAACTGTTTCATCTGAATATCTTTATTGTCTTCGGCCAGATGGAATTCGCATGGTCATACTAGTTTAGTGATAATCCTTGACCATGCCCGTTTCATCTCTTCATTTTATATTGGTGATTAAACGAATTTATTTTACCAGTCAAGTTATCATGTTTGCGAAGCAAACAAGCGCAGAACAATGATTGTTTTACCACTAAGGCACCAAGGCACTAAGCTTTAAAAAAACTTCGTTTTTTCCTTTGTGTCTTGGTGCCTTGGTGGTAGTCTATAAAACCATTTGCTTGCAAATGGTTCCAGTAACCTGTTTGCCAAAGGCAAACTCATTCAATGCGTATCTACCCATCCGTTCGCTGAGCCTTCCTGGCCAACTGCACAAACACATCGTCCATACTATTGGCATTGAATGTTTTCTTCAGGCCGCTGGGCGTGTCCAGTGCCTCTATCCTGCCATCCACCATGATGGACACACGGTTGCAGTACTCGGCCTCGTCCATATAGTGCGTGGTCACGAATACAGTAATGCCCCTTTCCGCAGCCTCATAGATCATGTTCCAGAATTCACGACGTGTCACAGGGTCCACACCACCTGTTGGCTCGTCCAGGAACACGATTTCCGGTTCATGGAAGATGGCTACCGAGAAGGCCAGCTTCTGCTTCCAGCCCAATGGCAGTTCCCGCACCAGTGTATTGCCCTCCTTCTCCAGGTGCAGGTGCTCCAGCAGGTAAAGCGTCTTCTCCTTGATGAAGGCATTGTTCTTTCCATAGATGCCGCCATAGAAACGGATATTCTCCCTTACGGTAAGGTCTTCGTACAGCGAGAACTTCTGGCTCATATAACCAATGTTTTGCTTGATCTGCTCGTTCTGCTTGAACACATCAAAGCCAGCTACGGTTGCCTTGCCCGATGTGGGCAGCGACAGGCCGCAAAGCATGCGCATGGCCGTTGTTTTGCCCGCACCATTGGCCCCGAGGAACCCGAATATCTCACCCTTGGCCACTTCAAAGGAAATGGCATCCACTGCAACGAAATCACCGAACCGTTTGGTGAGCTGCTCGGCTGTTATGGCCTGGTTCTTATGCATGTTCTTTCATTAATGCGATGAAGCAATCCTCTATATTGGGTTGCACTTCCTTCATTTCCACGCCTTCCATAGGGGGCAATTGCTGCACGCCCTCTTTCAGCACAGTATGGTGGTACTCCCCAAAAGCATAGGCATCCTGTACGGTGTCCAACTGCTGCAGTTGTTTCAATAGCGGCAGCATATTGTTCCCTTTCACGGCCAGTACCTTTTTGCGGAAGGAACCTGTAATGCCTTTGGGTGTATCTATTTGCAGCAGTTTGCCCGATTGCATCAGGGCAACCTTGTCGCAGAGGCTTGCTTCATCCATATAGGGGGTGGACACCAGTATGGTGATGCCCTGCTTTTTCAGGCCGCCCAGCATTTGCCAGAACTCCTTTCTGGATACGGCATCCACTCCGGTGGTTGGTTCGTCCAGGAACAGCACGGAGGGCTTATGTATGAGGGCGCAGCATAGTGCCAGCTTCTGTTTCATGCCACCGGACAGCTTGCCTGCACGCCTCTCCTTAAAAGGTTCTATCTGTATGTAAATGTCCTTGATCAGGTCATAATTGGCTGCTACCGTGGTGTTGAAGATGGTGGCAAAGAATGCAAGGTTCTCCTGCACTGTCAGGTCCTGGTACAGTGAAAACCTGCCCGGCATATAGCCCACCCGGTTCCTGATCTGCTTGTAGTCCTTCACCACATCAAAACCATCCACCGTGGCAGTTCCTTCATCTGCCAGTAGCAGGGTGGTGAGGATGCGGAACAGGGAGGTCTTGCCTGCCCCATCGGGGCCAATGATGCCGAAGAGTTGGCCCTGCTCCACATTGAACGATATATGGGCCAGTGCCTCCACGGTCTTTTTCTTGGTGCCGTAGCGCTTGGATATGTTATTGATGCTTACTGCGAATGGCATGGCTAATGTTTTACAAGGCTGTTTTCTTTTCTGCTAGTTCCACTTCTGCAAACATGCCTATCTTGAGATAGCCATCGTTCTTCACCTTTATCTTGATGGCATATACCAGGTTTGCCCGCTCTTCCTTTGTCTGTATGGTTTTGGGTGTGAACTCTGCCTTGTCGGATACCCAGGTAATGGTGCCAGTGTAATGCTTGTAATTATTGCTGCTGCTGTCTACCAGTACCGTTACCTGTTGCCCGAGTTTGATCAGGGGCAACTGTGTGCCGGTAAGATAGGCACGCAGGGTAATGGTAGAGAGGTCCGCAATCTTGTACAGTGCCTTGCCCGCTGCCGTTATTTCCCCGGGCTCTGCATACTTGGTGATTACTGTACCGGTTACAGGGTTGATGATGAATGAACGTTGCAACTGGTCCTGCAGTTGGGCTGCACGTTTTTGCAGGGGAGCGGTTTCGCTGAGTATGCTGCGGTTCTGCGTACCGGTATTGCTTTTCTGCACTTCGATCTGCTGGCGGGTAACACGGATCTGTTCCTGTGCAGTTGCTATTTGGTAGTTGATGTCATCCAATTGCTTGCCCGTGGCGGCATCCCTTTGCAGCAGCTTCTCTGTACGCTGCTTTTCATGCTGCAGGTTCTGCAACTGTGTTTGCTGCACGGCCAATTGGTTTTCCAGTAGCTGTACCTGTGGCCTTACATCTGCTGTTTTTTGTCCCAACGCCCCAATGCTAGCTTCCACCTGCTCCTTCTGCAAGGAGAGGTTTGCTGCATCTACCTTACCAATGGTATCGCCCTGTTTAATGATGCTGCCTTCCTCTACGGTGAAGCTGGTGAGCTTGCCGGGCAGCTCGGAAGAAACGATGGTTTCATCGGCCTCAAAGGTTCCCTGTGCATCGAACTGTTCCTTTTTGGTGCTGCAGGCTGTAAGCAGTATGAATGATAAGATGGATAGTGTCTGTTTCATGTTGATGATATTATGCTTCTTGTGATCGTTTATTGTTTTCGGTAGTATGGTCATTTTGAATATGCCCTTCTGAAATGAATGTCAGCTTGAGCTTGTCGAAGGCATATAGGCAGCTATCGGTTTCGACAGGCCTGCCTACCGGCAAAGGTGGGCTCAACCTGACGCGCTACCTTATTTTCCCGTAATGGTCTGCAGCATCACCTGTGCCTGCAGCAACTGCAACTGGTGGGTGATGAGTGACTGGCGGGCCTGGTCTTCCGCATTTACTTCACGTACATAATCACTGGCAGTGATTACCCCGTTTTCCAATTGGGCATCAGCAGCATCCTTCACGCTCTTGCGTAGGGCAATCAGTTGCTGGTCGCTCTGTACCAACTGTTGCAATTTCTCGATCTCCGCTAGTTGCTGCTTTACCTGTGTATGGGTATTGAGCAAAAAGGTTTCCTTTTGCACTTCTACGGATTGCTTGTTGATGGCCACCAATTGCTTCTCCTTCTTGGCCGTGTACAGGCCACCCAGTGGCCATGTAACCCTTAGCCCACCAATGCCATAAAGCGCAAAATCATTATCCAGCATATTGAGCCCGGGCCTACCGTAACCGCCCTGCACAAACACACTTGCCTTGGGCAGGTTCCTGGCATCAATGAGTTTGGCCTGTTGCTGCAGGAGCAACGATTGGCCTTGGTATACCTCCAGTTCGGGCCTTGTGATGCTGTCTGTGATGGATGGGGCCAGTACAGGCTTTACCAGTTGTACATTATTGTCCAATGCCCTGTTGAGGAACAGGGAGAGCACGTCCACCAGTCCCTTTCTGGTGGCCACCAGTTCAATGGAACGTTGGTCGGTCTTGACCAGTTCTGCCTTTAACATGTTGAGGTTGGATTTGAAGGCAACGCCATTGTCTACCTGCGCCTGCACACGGTTGATGCCCGTATTCAAATCTGCTTTAACAAGGTCCACCTGCTTGGCCTGTTCGTCCACATACAGTATGCTCATGTACACTTGGTACACACGTTCCTTGAGCTTGTACAGTTCCACTTCCACCTTCTGGTTTTCCACTGTTCCGTTCAGGTCCTGCAACTGTTGCTGCTGCCTGATGAGGCCCCCATCATAGATGGTCTGGTTCACATCTGCCAGCACTTTGTACTGGTCCTTGGAAGGTGGTTGTATAACGATGCCTGGAATGGGGACGCTTACCTTGGTGACATCTGTTTGGTAGGTGGCCTGCCCATTGAGGGTAACCTGCGGCAGGTAGCCTTTGGAGAGGTTGCTGATATTGATGGCTGCTGTTTGCTGTACCAGTTGCTGCTGTTTGATTAGGGGGTAGTGCAACCTGGCCGAATCATAGGCCTGCTGCAGGGTGAATGTCTGCGCCCTTGTGAGGAAGGGGAGCAATAAGAGGATTAACCATTTGGTTGATTTTTGCATAAATGATTATCGTTTAATGGAGTCCATAATAAATTGGGGCACTGCTTTTTTCCGCTGTTCTATGGAATTGCGGAACTGCAGCTCGTCGAGTCCCATCAGGATGGAGAAGATGGGCTTTGCCAGGAAGGGGAATACGCAGAGGCTCATCATGTTCATGATGAGCTGTACGGGGCTGATGGGCTTTATGTTCCCCTTTTTGATTTCCTCGTCTATCTGCTGCACCAATTTGCTTAGATCGGGTAGCTCATTGTTGAACATCTTCCTTACAAAGGCATCTGGTTGCTTGTGCAGCTCATTCAGCACAAACATCGGTATATAGGGATTTTCAAGGGCCATGGAGATATAGCCATCGCAGAACTGCTCTATTTTTTCGTACAGGGAAAGCTCGGATGTGATCAGGGCCTTGACCTTGGGTACGAACCTGCCGATGCTGTCGCGGAAAATGATTTCGAACAATTGTTCCTTGCTCCTGAAATAATAATGCAGCATGGCTTTGTTGATACCGGCCCCGTCGGCAATATCCTGCATGCGTGCCCCGGCCATACCCTTGGACACAAACACCTGCTTGGCTGCGTCCAATATTCTTTGCTCCGTTGATGCGTCCTTTTCTTTCTTAACCATATAATTTAACCAAATGGTTAACAAAGATAAAGGATCAAGTTGCTCCGTTGCAATAATGAATGAAAATTAATTTATGGCATGGTGCAGTTAGGGGGTGATAGGTTGTTTATCGGTGCCATCTTATGTGAAAAAGGGGGTTAAGGATGACTTTGTGTTGGTGGAAGATAGTTGCCTGTCCAAGCCATGCAGGATGTTGGTACTGTGCGGGTAGTATTTAGGTTCGAATTAATAGCGTAGAAAAGCTGACATTACTACTAAAACCTAGCTCTTTATAAAGAGTAATCCACCGGACTGATGCTCTTGCAGTGTACACTCATTATCATTGCTATATATTCAATACTGTAGAGCTAAAAGCTGCTTTTAAATAAAGACAATGAGCTCTTTTTTGTGCCAGAGGACGGGAAAGCAGAATCTTCCGTAATTTAGCTTACCAAGCTCCTCGGAGTTTACTACACAACCTGTAAGCATCTTTATTGGAAGTGGTATTCTACAAAGGGGCTTATTTTTTTATGACTACAATAATTACACCATATACACACCATATACAATTACAATTAGGCAGCTTATGAAACCGAAAATAAAATCATTGCTCATTCTGATGGTCTTTATTTGCTTTACTTGTATTTTGAAGGCGCAAGGTTCGAGTGATCTCTCCGGGGACCCAGCAATCGAAGTGCCGATAGATGGGGGGCTGTCGCTTCTTGTAGCAGCAGGTGTGGGCTATGGGGCTAAAAAGTTGAAGGGAATGAAGCGGAAGAAAGACTACAGGCCAAGATAAATCTGGAACTACCATTGTTCCTACTCAGGCTACATTCATTTCTATTCAAGATGATGCACTACCAAAGTTGAAGGATGCTTGCATCATTCTTTTTGGTAAGGCAAAACTGTTGCGACCAATTGATTGGTTTCTATAGCGGTAATGTAATGGTAAATGTGGTGCCCATGTTTGGCATACTTTCCAGCAAAATAGTACCTCCCAATGCTTCAACCTGTGTTTTTACCATGAAGAGGCCCAAGCCCTTTCCTTCGATATTGAGATGGAAACGCTTGTAAAGGCCAAAGACTTTGTCATGGTTCCGCGTCAGGTCAATTCCGAGCCCGTTATCACGTAGGACCAATGTTGCTTCCCTGTCATTCCTTGTAGAAGCGATGGTAATAATGGCTGGTACTTCGCTACGCCTGTATTTGATGCTGTTTGAGATAAGGTTGTACAGAATGCTGTGCATGTAGCTCTTAATGGTAAAGACTTCCGCACAGTTGGTAAAATCTGTTTTCAGTTCAACGCTTTCCGTTTTAATGCTATGCCCCAAGCTGTTGTATATATCTTCAACAAGCTGTGAAAAACGTACTGTTTCCTTTTTCTCGTTTATGTTCTTTCCTATCCTAAGGATGTTGTTGAGGTCAAGAACAATATCATCAAGGCTGTTGGATGATACGGCCAACATGCTAAGCATGGTTGAACGGTCACTTTCAGTAAGTGAACCGTCAGCAAGTGTATTGGTGAGGCCCTTGATATTGGCCAGTGGGGCCCTTAGATTATGCGAAACGATGTAGGTAAACTGTTCAAGTTCCTTGTTGCGTTGCAGTAGGTCAGCAGTTATTTTTTCACGCTCCAGTTCTGCCTGTTTCCTTGCGCTGATGTCGTGCATGGCACCCACCATTTTGACTGCTTTTTTTTGGTCATCATAAATGATGTAGCCGCGGTCATAAACGTAAGCTATGGAACCATCTGCCTTAAGGTACCTGTATTCATCCTGCCATAGGCTTTTGTTTGAAGATGCAGCCTGTTCCTTTATCGTTGAAATGACCCTTTTGACATCTTCAGGATGTATCCGATTGCTCCAGCTATGCGAACCTTCATTTGCCTCCTGACTGTAGCCAAAGAGCTTTTCATATCCTTCACCCCATTGGATGGTATCGCTGGCGAAATCCCATTCCCATATCGCATCATTGGTGGCCTTTGTTGCAAAGCGAAAGCGCTCATTGCTTTGTTCCAGCCGCAGTTCTGTTAATTTACGGCTTGTTATATCGGTAATTGCTAACATGAGACCAGCCACTTCATCATTTTCGTTCCTTATCGGGCTAAGACTAATATCAAACCAAACTGTGTGCTCCATTACATAGTTCTTTATTTCATATTTCATCTTCTTGCCCCCGCTTAGCACGATTTCCATCTTTTCGATAATAGCAGCTTGCCGTTCCTTCGGCAAAAGGTCAGGGTAATACACGCCACGGTACGACAGTCGCCTAGCTGTAACAGGTACCAAGGCTGCGGCTACATGGTTGTAGGAAACAATGCGGCAGTCCTTGTCCATCAATACATAGGCGGTTTCCGTGTTTTCCAATATGGTGCTCAGGTTCTGCTCTGCTTCCTTTAAGGCCCGTTCCCTATGGAGCTTTTTGGTGATGTCCCTGGCAAGAACAAGGCGTGCATTTTTGCCTTCATAGATGATGGGGTTGGATATGATTTCAACCATTATTTCCGCTCCGTTCTTTTTGGTATGTGTCCATATACCTGCATATTGACCAGTTAAAGATCCTGAACCACCCAGTTCAATAAGCCTTTTCTGTTCATTTTCGGGCCGTATGTCCATAAGGGTCATGGATAGAAACTCCTCTTCGGTATATCCGTAATGCTTGACTGCTGCAAGATTGACCCGCAGGAAGCGGAAAGTTCCGTCTTCGCGTATCCACATGGGGAGCGGGTTGATATCGAACAGCTCACGGTACTGTGTTTCGCTGTGTAAAAGGGTTGATTCGGCCTCCTTCCTTTCAGTTATGTCAGAAGTGATACCGTCAAGCCGTATGGGATTCCCATCCGGGGCAACAGTCGGAAACAGCTTTGTTTCAAGCCATTTTATCTTGCCCTTTGCGTCAGATATCCTGTAGGTGTTTACAAATGGTTCACCTTTGTGCAACATTGCATAGCTGGCTTCAATTATGTGCCTGTCTTCGGGCAATATCATTTCAAACCAGAGATCCATGTTGGACTGGAAGGCCGACTGGGGCAGCCCGTATATTTTTTCACAGGCAGCCGACATTTGGATCTGCTGTTTGCCCTCAAGGTCAATGGAGAAAACCACTTCTTCAATTTTGCCGAACAGGATTCCTATTTCGGTATTGGCTTTGGTCAGTATATCCAGCCTGTTTTGCAGTTCCCTGTTTTTTTGCATTGCTTCATCAAGCTGGTCTCCCATATTGTTGTACGGTTCAAGCATGGCACCGCCACTACCACATTGTGCGGTATCCTTGGTGTTAGCAAAATAGGAAAATTGCTCCCGTGGGTTTTGTTCTGTCATAGGAATCAGGAATGCTTACTAAGTTTTTTACAGAAACGTAATGACTGCATATTTGGTATGGTGTTATATACGTGCATGGAAAAGTTCGATTTGAATGTAAACAGTGAGCATATTTCAAAAGTCCTGCAAGATGTCCCAGGAGCCTGTCTGCCTTTCCGGCAGAAAGGCTTGTTGAAATGTGTTTCAAACTGAATCTCCATCTAAAATTGCTTCGATAGGACTGCCCATGAAAACTAGTATAAGATGTTGAAAACCATTTGTAAACAAATGATTTTTTTATGCTTACCACAAACCTGCCCTTCCAGTTCAGGCGGGGGCGCCAAGACACAAAGGAAAAAGCGGAGCTTTTTAAACCCTGCCTTTGCCGGGTAGGCAAGGTCTGTGTGTTTGATTGCGAAGCAAAGATTTGTTACTCAGCATGACATTCATTTTTCTCTTTTGAGATATGCTAAATGTCATTTTTATGACAAATGGACCTTGATGGATAAGCATACGCAAATGCTATGCTCCAACCCCCAACTTTTGTTAATATGCTTTCGAACCAAACGTTCAAAGAAGATTGGGCTCCAGCCAAACGGAAGCCAATGCTACACTAATTTTCTTTTTGTTTTCACTTGATTGTAACCACTCATCAAACCTATGGCCAGTAAAATTCCCACCCCTCCATCAATAGGCACATCCACTGGGTCATCTGGTGGTGGGGTAATGCCATCGGCATCGGCACTCATGCCTCCAGACGCTGACCCCTGATAGGAGGAGGAAGTTGAATCTATGACGGGGTTCCCATAAACGTCGGTAATGATATTCCCCTGCGCATCTGTAAGGATAGGCTGGTTATTTGAATTCCTGTACTGCCTACCTCTATTGCTACTGCTGTTCCTGGGTTGCCCGGGGTTCAATGTTTGCTCTGATGGCAATACACTCCAATTGGGGTCATTATGCAACGGGCTGCTGATGCATTGTGTTTCGCCACTGTTGCCCCAAATGGGGCTGGATGCTTGTGCATCGAATTGTGCAAGCAGCGGCAGGGCTGAACAGTTCATGATGATCATCAATAAAAAGGTTGGGCGCTTCTTGGGCATAGTATCAATTTGTAATGGTGGGGTTATTGTTTCATCAATTTGAGCAGTAACCTTGTACCATTTCCTTCGAGTTCCAATTGGTAGGTGCCCCTTGTTAGCCTGCTGCCCAATTGTATGGCCTGCGTGGCGGAACCGCCCCCGTGCCCGACCAGCTGCCTGAGGACC
>JAHEZD010000149.1 GCA_023251255.1 Chitinophagaceae bacterium | reverse complement strand
CAGTGAAAGCCGTATTTGGTTGGCCGGCCATCCATACACGTTTGGGCGGTGGGGAGAAGGAGCAGCAGCCAAAAGTGGAGAACCTCTGTTTGGACTGCGGCGCAAGGAGCAAAAAGGAAGTGGAAGACCTGGGCATCCATATAGGTTCGGTGGTTACCTACCAGGATGGTTTTGATGAACTGGCCAACGGTTATTATATCGGCCGTGCCATGGACAACAGGATTGGCGGCTACATGATTGCCGAAGTGGCCAGGTTGCTGAAGGAGAACAACAAGAAACTGCCTTTTGGCCTTTACATTGTAAATGCGGTGCAGGAAGAAATAGGGCTGCGTGGTGCAGAAATGATTGCACGCAGGATCAAGCCCAATATTGCCATCATCACAGATGTTACCCACGATACCAATACACCCATGATCAACAAAGCCATTGAAGGCGATGTAATGTGCGGCAAGGGTCCGTCACCTGCCTATGGGCCTGCAGTACACAATAAGTTGCTGAGCTTTGTACAGGATGTGGCCGAGAAGAAAAAAATCCCCCTCCAAATGAGGACGGTGAGCCGTAGTACCGGAACGGATACCGATAGTTTTGCCTACGCCAATGAAGGGTGCCCATCGGTACTCATTTCCATTCCTTTGCGTTACATGCACACTACAGTGGAAATGCTGCACAAGGATGATATTGAAAGCACCATTCAATTGATGTACGAAACTTTGCTGGCATTATCGCCAAAAACAAATTTGAGCTACCTTTAGTTAAACTTGTTTATATGGCAGCCGTACTTATTCCTTTATCTGAACAACAACTGGAAGTACTTGAAGACCTTGCACTAAGTAAAATGATGGAAGAAGCTGATATTGAAGACTTGGTTTTGAAAGAAGATATCATGCAAAAACTGGATCGATAATGAAGGTTTTATTTACATCAAAGTTCAGTAAGAATATCTAAGCCATTTTTTGATTCTGCTTAATCGAGGAAGATATCTTCCTCGATTAAGCAGAATCCGCATCAAATATCATTGCGACTAGTGAAGCAATGATATTTGATGCAGATTTATTATAATAAACGGACCTATCTACTGCCTATTAACTACTGCCTACCATCTACTCCCTACTGCCTCCTTACCCCACCACTTCCCCTTCTATATCATAGTCAAATGCCTTGGTAATTTTCACGTTCACGAAATCCCCAACAGTGAGCTTGCTTGTTGAATGGATGATCACCTCATTGTCCACTTCCACGCTGTCAAATTCCGTCCTGCCCAGGTAACGCCCTGCTTCTTTCCTGTCAATGATTACCTTGAATGTCTTCCCCACTTTCTCCTGGTTCTTCTCCAAACTTATTTCCTGCTGCACTTCCATGATTTCCTGTGCCCTGCGCTCCTTTTCCTCCGATGGGATATTGTCCACCAAGTCATGGGCCGATGTATTTTCCTCATGGCTGTAACTGAAAATGCCCACCCTATCAAAACGGTGTTCCTGCAGGAACCCTTTCAGTTCTTCCACATCATCTGCTGTTTCACCGGGAAAGCCTGCTATCAAGGTGGTACGCAAGCAGATGCCCGGCACTTTTTCACGGATGGAATGGATAAGGTCGCTCATTTCCTCACGGGTAATATTGCGTTTCATGGCCTTGAGCATATTGTTGGCAGCATGTTGCAACGGCATGTCCAGGTACTTGCAGATATTGTCGTGGCGGTTCATGGCATCCAATATTTCCAAGGGGAACTTGGATGGGTAAGCATAGTGCAGGCGGATCCATTCCAGCCCTTTTACGCCAGCCAAGGCATCCAACAACCTGGGCAGTTCCCGTTTCTTGTAGATATCCAGACCGTAATAAGTCAATTCCTGTGCAATCAGCATCACTTCCTTCACTCCTTTCCGCACCAGACTTTCAGCATCCCGCACCAGTTCCTCAATGGGCCTGCTGATATGCTTTCCACGCATCAGCGGAATGGCACAGAACGAACAGGTCCTGTTGCAGCCCTCGCTGATTTTCATGTAAGCGTAATGCTTGGGCGTGCTCAGCAACCTTTCACCCAATAGTTCCGTTTTATAATCCGCATCAAACTGTTTCAGTATCAGGGGCAGTTCCAGTGTGCCGAACCAGGCATCCACTTCCGGCATTTCGGATTCCAGATCACTGCGGTAGCGTTCACTTAAACAGCCAGTTACATACACTTTATCCAGTCTTCCCCTTCTTTTCAGTTCCAATTGGTCAAGGATCGTATTGATGCTTTCCTCCTTGGCCTTATCGATGAACCCACAGGTATTCACCACCACTATATTATGGTCCAGCTTCTTGTTTTCATGCACCACATTGATATCGTTGGCCAATAGCTGCCCGCTCAATACTTCACTGTCCACCAGGTTCTTGCTGCAGCCGAGGGTGATGATATTTACCTTGTCCTTTGTTAGCGTTCTTGCCTTCATAAGCTGCGAAAATACCCCAAAAACTTATAGATTGACCGAGAAGCTGTTTAAATGACCTCTTTTCCATTGTACCCCGCCAATAACCGCTTGCCCCGTACCCGGTGCGGCCAATCCATGTTCCTCAAAAAAAATATTTCCCGGTTTGTCCAATGCCGTCCATGTCAATCGTTAAGGGGTATACAAAGAAGTTGTTTAGACTTTTTAGAAAAGTCGCTTTTGTCAACATTTCGACAAGCTCAATATGACAAAAGCTGTCAACTTGAGCCTGTCGAAAGCGGCTTCACTAGAAAAATCTTGAAATTGATCACGTAAAATTAAAAGTCTAAACAACTTCCAATTATTCAATAACAAAAACACAAACAATGGAACAGCGGATCAACGTATTTGAAAAAGGCCACCAAGCAATGGGCACTTTGTATGGGCTGGGCAAGTACCTGGCAAAATCGCCAGTAGAAAAACGTTTGTTGAACCTAATTTACTTCAGGGTGTCACAGGTAAATGGCTGTGCCTTCTGCCTCGACATGCACTCCAAGGACCTGCGGGCGGAGGGCGAAACGGAACAGCGCCTTTTTGTGATGGATGCCTGGCGGGAAGCGCCCTTCTATACTGACAGGGAACGGGCAGCACTGGCCTGGGCCGAAGCGCTCACCAAAATAACCAGTGGAATGGTACCCGATGAAATTTATGCAGCAGCCAGCAAGCAGTTCACCGAAACGGAACTGATTGACCTGACACTGGCCGTTATTACCATCAACAGTTACAACCGCATCAATATTGCGTTTGGTGCTGCGGTGGGCACCTATCAGGTGGGCCAGTTCAATTAATGGAAAATGATCAGTGCATTTGTCCAGTTACGCAAAATCAATCGTTATAGAAGTACATTCAACAGTAGTGACTCATTTTGAATTATTGTCAGGTTGAGCTTGTCGAAACCACATTAGAATTGCGATAGAAAATCACCTTCGACAGGCTCAGGCTGACAATACGCTATTCAGCATGAGTCACTACCCATCCAACAATCACCCATCAACTTTACAAACATGACCACACAGGAAGTAGCCAATCAATTAGTAGCCTATATGCGCAAAGGCCAGATCATGGAAGCACAAGCAGCACTGTATGCAGATGACATTGTTTGCATGGAACCCGAAACTGCCATGGCCCCACCCTATACAAAAGGAAAGCAAGCCGTAGCGGAAAAGGGAAAGCAGTTTGCCTCCATGATCGAGGAACGTCATGGTGGTTCCTGCTCGGAGCCTGTAGTGGGCGGACGTTACTTCAGTATCTCCATGTCCATTGATGCAACCTTTAAAGGCATGGGCAGGCAGTTGCTGGATGAGGTTTGTGTGTATGAAGTAAAGGATGGCAAGATTGTGCAGGAACAATTCTTTTATTAACTGGTGTTACGCAAAGATTGTGGGAATAATGTCAGCCTTGTCATAGTGAGCCTGCCCGACTTGTCATTCAGGCGGGCTTGCCGAACTACCCGAAGGCGATTTCACGAAGAAAGATTTCGGCAGCCACACCTGCCTTTGCCGGCAGGCAGGTTTCGACAAGCCTGCCTGCCGGCAAAGGTAGGCTTGTCGAAACCTATTTGGAAACCAGATTGCCTTCGAGGGCCTGCCAATGACAGTTGGTATAAAGTGTTGAAAAGCATTTGTAAACAAATGCCTTCTATTTTACCACAAAGGCACAAAGGAAAAACATAGTTTTTTAATCTTGGTGCTCTTAGTGCCTTTGTGGTCAACCTGTCATCCCTGCCTTTGCCGGCAGGCAAGGCCAATGCGCTTGTTTGCGAGGCAAACATTGGTTTACTCAGGCTGACACTATTCCCACAATCTTTACGTAACATCAGTAACTTATCATCATAGAAAACCAAAAGCATGGCAAATACAGGCACAAAAGAAAATCCGTGGAAACTGAAGACCCCACCCAATACTGCTGAATACGAAATGTACAGGTCAGAAAAAGATGGCAAGGCAGTCATTGTTTGCGTGGTTGGCAAAACAACCCTGTTGTACGATTACCGCTGTTTGGAACACCTGCACAAAATGCTGGAAGCCCATGGGGACTGGATGGAACTGGGCAGTGCCGATGAACAGAAGCCCGCAAAGGAAGGAACAGTGGAAGCCTGGGGACGTTCAGCCAGTAACCCAGTGGGTGGCTGGTACGGGCTTAAGAAAGGGCTCCGGGGAAGGTTTGGAATGTATATCCCTCCATTAATGGAATTGCTGGAACTTGCAGAACTTACGCACGAAGCAAAAAACAATAAAATGAAAGCGAAATAAAACAGGAAATATTTCCGCATCCTGTCCAATTGCGATAAAGTCAACCGTCATCTATTTTTAACCAACTAAAATGTAGTAAAATGAAAAATTTCTTACTGGTTTACAGGAACGATTACAACGCTTTGCCCAAGACCGACCGCTCGCCCGAAGAAATGCAGGCCACCATGAAACTATGGATGGACTGGATAGGCGGCATTGCGGCCCAGAACAAATTGGTGGACAAGGGCAGTTCATTGGCCGGTGGCGGCAAAGTGGTGAGGCCCAACAATGTGGTTACCGACGGCCCCTACACCGAAATCAAGGAACTGATTGGCGGCTTCTCCATTGTTAAGGCCGACTCCATGGAAGAGGCAGCCGAACTGTCTAAAGGTTGCCCCATTTTTGCAACTGGCGGAAATGTGGAAGTAAGGGAAATCAACCAAATGTAAGGATTGCCCCAACCAACTTAAACAAAGCCTCTGTAGATTTACAGGGGCTTTCCACTTATGCAGCAACAGGAACTTATACCTCATTTATTCAGGACGGAGTACAGGAAAATAGTTTCCGTGCTCTGCAACCTGTTCGGCATTGACCATATTGAAATTGCGGAGGATATTGTAAGCGACACCTTCCTGACAGCAACCGAATTATGGGGGCTGAAAGGGCTGCCCGAAAACCCCACCGCCTGGCTGTACACCGTTGCAAAGAACAAGACGAGGGACTACCTGAAACGCCATACCCTCTTTGCCCAGAAAATTGCGGGCGAAATAAAGTACAGCAGCACTTCATCTGAAGAACTGGACATTGACCTGTCCAACAAGAACATTGACGACAGCCAATTGGCCATGATGTTTGCCATCTGCCATCCATGTATCCCGATAGAATCGCAGATCGGGTTGTCCCTGAACCTGCTCTGCGGTTTTGGGGCCGAAGAAATTGCGGATGCCTTCCTCACCAACAAGGAAACCATCTACAAACGGTTGAAGCGGGCCAAGGAAAAACTGCGGATGGAAAAAGTGAAAATTGAACAGCCTTCCTTACTGGAAATCAACGAAAGACTGGAAACCGTGCTCACCACTTTGTACCTGCTGTTCAATGAAGGTTACTACTCCCCTTCACAGAACACCGGTCTAAGGAAGGACCTCTGCATGGAAGCCATGCGGCTAAACTATTTATTGATGGCAAACAGTACCACCAATAAGCCCCAGGTAAACGCACTGTTCTCCCTGATGAGCTTCCACTCCTCACGCTTCGATGCAAGGACCAACCCACAGGGGGAACCGGTCCTGTATGATGACCAGGATACCAATCTCTGGAACAATGAACTGATTGCCCAAGGTGAATATTACCTGAACCTATCATCGCATGGCAACCAATTGTCCAAGTACCACTTGGAAGCCGCCATTGCCTATTGGCATACAGAGAAACAGGACAGTGCGGAAAAATGGGAAAACATCCTGCAACTGTACAACCGCCTCCTGCAAATGGAGTACTCCCCCATTGCTGCACTGAACAGGACCTATGCACTGGCCAGGGCCAATGGACATGAAGCGGCCATTATTGAAGCGGAGAAATTGAACCTGAACAGTAACCACCTGTACCACTCATTACTGGGCAATCTGTATGCCCAGATCAACCCCACAAAAGCACTGGAACATTACCAGCAATCGTTGGCACTGGCCAAATCAGTTGCGGATAAGGCAACGATTACCAAGCATATAAACAGGTTAGGGGCAAATGATGCGAGTATCAATGTTTGAAGTTGAAGCACAAATATTATCAAATCATTGAAAACCACTGTTAGTTCACAAGTGTTTTTAATTATTGTATATATTCAAGCTCAACTTTATAACGATGAGGCATTTTATTGTAGTTATAGCTTATGCAATTCTTGCAGGCTGCAAAACAAATAACGCAAGTAACCCGCTTTTTATAATTACCCAACATAATAAATTCGGCTTCATTGACTCAACCGGAAAAATCATCATCAATCCTATTTTCATTTCAGCTAGCGATTTCTCCGAAGGTTTAGCGAGCGCAAGAATAAGTGGGTTGTATGGGTATATCGACAAAAAAGGAAATTTTGCAATAAAGCCCCAATTTGAATATGCAACTCCATTTAGTGAAGGGCTTGCCGTTGTTTACAAAGATGGGAAGCCATTTGTTATCAATGCAAAAGGAGAAGAAGCATTTAATTGCAATTTTTCAGAAATCCAGTCATTTGAGAGCGGAAGGGCCATCGTAAAAACCGCCTCAGGAAAATTCGGAGTCATTAACAAAGAAGGAAAACTGTTCATAGATACTGTGTTCTCAAAACTGTATCCCTTTATAAATGGCTTTTCCACTGTAATTGGATTAAACGATGAATACTATGCCAATAAATATAAAGGGCCACAAAAAAAACTCGAACACGGCGTTATTGACTCATTGGGCAACTTCGTAATTCCTTATGGCAGGTATGAATTTATAAAAGACTTAGACGATGGCTATTTCGAAGCAAATTTTGATGCTGAGCCTTGGGACAGTATAGAAGGTTACACCTCGGGAACGACAATTATTGACACCAAGGGCAAAATAGTTGTATCAAAACAATCACGGGAGAAGGCCGACATCAATGGCAATTTACACTGTGGATTGATTAAGGTGTATGTGCGAGATTCAATAGCTACAAGTGGCAGGGACCGTCAAGGTTATATTAATGCAAAAGGTGAAATCGCAATTAATGACCCTTCTTTTATAAGTGTGGAAGACTTTTCAGATAACAGAGCATTTGTAGAATGTGCCAGTTTCAAGCACTGCATCATCAATACAAAAGGGGGAAAAATATCCGATAAAATATTTGACGGCAGTTTTGGCAATCATTTTAAAAACGGGCTCGCTTTTGTTCAGGTCGGAGAAAAATGGGGGCTAATCGACACAAACGCAAACTATATATTTAAGCCTCAATTTGATGGGATCAAAGGCAATAAGCTAATTGATAACTATTTTTTTTATTCCAAGCGAAATCCAGATGGCAAAAACAGTTATTATGAGCTAATAGGTATTGCAAACAAGGACGGCCATATAATAACTGAACCAACTATGCAATCAATAGATGAAAATGGATATAAACATGGTCTCTTAGCATGCTTTATCGATAACAAATTGACCTATATAAATAAGCAGGGAAAAACAGTTTGGCAGGATACCGCTTCAACTACCTATGAATTGGATTACGACATAGACTTTATGAAAAGGGGATACTTTAAGGCCTACTCGCTACCCAGCACAACAAGAAGCAACGGAGAATTCGTGTCAAGGAATATTCCCGAGAAAATCATTGAAAAGAAAAATTTTCAACAAAACACTTTGAGTGTTTCTGTTGACGTAACCCATAAGGACAGTTCCTCAAGCAATCCTAATTTTTTGAATGTTTACATAATCAACAACACAAAAGACAAAGTTAATTTCAATGCTCAAGACAGCAGATTATACATGAAAGTTCAGGCATTGAATCCGCATGGGGAATGGAAAGACATTGAATATTTACCAAGTAGTTGGTGTGGCAATAGCTATCATATTATTACATTGGAGCCTCAATATTATTGGTCATTTCATACCCCCAAATACACTGGTGATTTCCATACAAAACTCCGTATTGAATTGAAGTGTGTTAACCCTAATGACAAATCAGATATTTCCATAAAAAAAGAACTGACAATCTATAGCAATGAGTATGAATGCAGCATCAACCTAGCGCAGTTCTGGAGAAAAAAAGAATACTATCCAGCAGGAATCATGGACCCTTATCTAGAATGATTTCCATTTAAGCATGGATAGCAAGAAAGCGTTGCAATATTTTTTCATCAGCAGCCACGTAAAAGTCCTGATAAAATTTATTGTCCAATAAAATGCCTGGCAAAGCAAACAGGTATACAATCTTTCCAAGCCCACTCCCAAAAAATCAATCCATTACAATTAGGTAAAAACTTTAAATTTGGTTTGCTAACGCTTCTGTTTATGATTGGCCAACCTTTAAAACATCCCATTCTTTTGCCTGCCCTAACCACCAATTGCTTCAAGGAT
>JAHEZD010000089.1 GCA_023251255.1 Chitinophagaceae bacterium | reverse complement strand
ATTTGGGTTGGCTATTCTTCCAGTTCCTGCTCCTTGTCCTTGCCTGAGAAAATGGCACCTATTTTCCATGACCAGTAAACGGCCCTATTGTAACGGTTGCCCAAGGTAATGATGGTGGCAGTGTCCTTTATCAACCTTGTGAATGCTGTATTGTTGCCATGCCACCAGCCATTGTGGTAAACAACCTTGTCTTCCTTATTGATGAAGAGGTGCCATCCCATGCCGTAATTATGGAATGATTTCCTTTCATTACTGTAAGGCGTGAATGCTATTTCCAATAGTTGCTTGCTCACGAAGCTGCCTTCATATAGTGCCCTGTCCCAAAGAAGCAGTTCCCTTGGTGTGCTGTACACGTTCTTGTCACCATAAATGCAGTCAAGGTTTTCCAGTTTATAGGGTGCATTGTTGTACATATAGGATGGCACATAGTTCAATGTATCCTTCACACTGAACACATAACTGTTCTTCATGCCCAGAGGAGTAAATAAGCTGTCCTTCATGTATTGTGGAAACGGCTGCCCCGTAACTTTTTCAATAACCAATGCCAACAGGGCATAATTGGTATTGCAGTAATGGTAAGTTTTATTGGGTTGGTTGTACACTTCAGGTTGTTTTGAAATCATGAACTGCAGCATGTCATTGTTGTCAGCTTTCCGCTTTTCATGCCAGGCTGTATCCATGAAATATTCGTACTTGGGCAAACCACTTCTATGTGTCAGCAGGAGCTTAATGGAAATATTGTGGTAGGGGAACAATGGGAAGAACTTTTGAATGCTATCATCCAATGATAGCTTGTTCTGCTGCCACAACCTGAGCACAGCGGCACTTGTAAAGGTTTTGGAAATGGACGCAATTTGGAATGGGGTATTAGGGGTTATGTTTTCCTTGGTGGAAAAATTACTGTACCCTTCATATTTTTCATAGACAATTTCCCCATTTTTTGCAACGATAATGCCTCCATTGAAATGGTTCGGCTTCAGCACTTTGTTGTAAAGTGCCTCAACGCTTTCCTGGTACACCTGCTTTTCATGACTGGTCAATTGCCTGAAATTGTATTCGCCCTTGAGCAATGAAACCTGCTGCTGCTTTACAACTTTTTGTTTGCAGGAAAGGGTAAAGCCGATAAGGAGGAACAGTATTGACCAGTATTTCATTGAGTAACAGTTAGTTTTTTAGGAAACAGGCAAATATAGCTGCACAGCCATTTTGATTTCTTTTTGTGAAAAATTAAATGGGGCCGGAACCAGTTCCGTTTCATCCATGTTTTTGCACACTTCAATCATCTTATCTACCACTTGGGTGCTGTAGATTTTTCCAGCGGTAAGGGAATTGTTCACTTAGTAGTGGAATGGTTACCATTTCCACCAACATTTAATAACTTTTATGAAAAAGAACTGTACACTCCTGGTGCTTTCGCTGCTAGGCCAGCAAATGCTTTTTTCCCAGGGCCCCGCATTAACATGGGCCAGATCGGTAAAAAGCCAGGTAACGCCCGGCAACCAGATCATCAATAATCCCAATACAGTTGTTACCGATGCCACGGGAAATATTTACATGACGGGCAGCTTTACGGGAACTGCGGATTTTGACCCCGGTGCAGCTACCGTTAACCTTGTAAGTGCGGGCAACAAGGATATATTCATTACCAAGTTTGATGCAAGCGGGAATTTTGTCTGGGCAAAAAGCATTGGTGGAAGCGGGGATGATATGGGGCTTTCCCTAGCAGTGGATGGTACTGGAAATGTGTATGTGACTGGTGTGTATATTGGCACGGTTGACTTTGACCCAAGTGCAAGTGTTGTTAACCTGGGGGGATCGGGGCTGCACAATTCCTTCATTGCAAAATTCAGTTCTTCTGGTAGCCTTGTTTGGGCAGATGCTTTAACGGGTTCAGATGCTTACAGTGCTTCGCTTGCACTGGATGCAAGCAGCAATGTTTATGTAACAGGGTACTTCCAGTTAACGGTGGATTTTGACCCAAGTGCATCCACTGCTAACTTGAATAGTGCAGGCCTATTTGATATGTTCCTGGTAAAATATACTTCTGGCGGTGTCCTCGTATGGGCCAAAAGTTTTGGTGGTACCGATTATGAACTGAGCAACAGCATTACTGTGGACGCATCCGACAATATTTATATTACTGGTTACTTTGGGAGCACCACTATTGACTTTGACCCGAGTGCTGCAGTTGCCAACCTTACCAAAATAGGCAACACTGATATGTTCATAGCCAAATATGACGGGGCTGGGAGCTATATATGGGCGAAAAACATGGGCAGTGCCACTGGCAGTGCGAATGCACGTTCCATAAAAACCGATGCTTCCAATAATGTGTATGTTTCCGGTATTATATCGGGTACGGTAGATTTGGATCCCAGTGCGTCAACGGCTAATTTGACGAGCGCCAGTAGTACAGATGCATTCTTTGGCAAGTACAGTTCTAGTGGTGCCTATATATGGGCGAAAAATGTAGCAGGCTCGGGGCCGGATGAATGTTTTTCCGTAACAGTGGATGCAGCCAGCAATGTTTATATCACAGGTTATATTGGTGGCCAAGCAGATTTTGATCCAAGTGCCGCAACGGTAACCCTATACTCCAGCGGCTTTGATATTTATATGGCCAAGTATGATGTATCGGGCAATTATGTATGGGCAAAGAACTTTGGCAGCAGTGCCAATAGCAATAACGGTTATGCCGTTACCATTGACCCTTCGGGCAATCTACTGCTTGCAGGAACCTTTACTGGCACCATAGATTTTGACCCCACAGCCAGTGTGACAACCCTCACCACCAATCCTGTTGGGGTGCTGTACAACGCCGATATTTTTGTAGCGAAATATACAACGGGAACTGTTTTGCCCTTGACGAACAATTCCTTCACTGCAAGGTTGGATGCGGATAAAGTGGCACTTGAATGGGCAACAGTTGGGGAACAGCCAAACGAAAGCTTCATTGTTGAAAGAAGTGATGATGGTAGGCAATTCCATACAGTGACCCAAGTACAGGGCAAGGGGGATGCATTGGCACGGAATACTTATATAGTTTACGATGCAGTGCCCATAAAGGATATTGCTTATTACCGCCTGAAGCAAGTAGCAGCAGATGGAAGGTATGTATACAGTAAGGTCATCTCCATAAAAATGTACCATGACATGCAGGTAGATGTTTATCCCAATCCTGTTAAGGACCTTGTGACCATACAGTTCAACCCGTCTTTGTGCCAAACATTGCTACTGCTGAATGCAGAAGGAAAAACTTTGATTGCGAAGCAAGCTCTGCCCAATATGCAATTGGATATTTCCAAACTTCCAGTAGGTACTTATTATATCCAATTAATTGGAAACAATGGAACGGTAAGCAAGCAGGTAATCAAAAACTGATGGGAGGTTTGAGCAACTGGTCAAGCGACAGATAAAAGTTGATTCTGGTGACTGCCTTCAACAAGCCATGCCTATCGGCAGGGTAAGCAAGACGGTAATTTAAGCTTCCCGACTTATTTTCCCTGCCTTTGCCGGCAGGCAGGGCAAATGTGCTTGTTTGCGAAGCAAACATTGATTTACTCAAGCTGACCGCTCTTTGTGGGCTCTGCTTCATAGAATGACTGGTATCCATTCAATCTGTCATCCCCGCCTTTAGCAGCAGGCAGGTTTGTCGAAACATGGATCTGCTACTGGATTGGAAGGACGGACTTATTTCCAATATCACTGCAAGTGCAAGCATAATCTTTTACAGGTGCTGCTTGGCCGATCCTTGTTATTTTTGTGGCTGCCCATCAACACAGAAATATGCTGCAACAAACCATACAGTCATTGGCCAAACAATATGCAGATGAGTTCATAGCTGTGCGCCACCACTTGCATGCACACCCGGAACTTAGCTATAAGGAGTTTGAAACGTCAAAATTCATACAGGATAAGCTGGCCTCTTTTGGCATAGCTTACGAAACAAAAGCAGGAACAGGCATAGTGGCATTGATTGAAGGCAAGGGTCCTTCATCAAGGATCATCGCACTCCGTGCGGATATGGATGCGCTGCCCATTCAGGAAGAAAATGATGTGCTCTATAAATCCACCAACGAAGGTGTGATGCATGCTTGTGGCCATGATGTTCACACTGCCTGTTTATTGGGGGCCGCAAAGATCCTGCAGGAAACGAAGCATGATTGGGAAGGAACAGTGAAACTGATTTTCCAATTGGGTGAGGAGAAGAACCCCGGTGGTGCAAGCTTGATGATCAAGGAAGGTGTTCTTGAAAACCCAAAGCCACAAGGTATCATTGCATTGCATGTCCATCCGGGTTTGGACCTGGGCAAACTGAGCTTCAGGAAGGGTAGGGTAATGGCCAGTGCAGATGAAATATACATCACCATCAAAAGCAAGGGTGGGCATGCCGCCGCCCCACACCTTACAGCAGATACTATTTTAATTGCTTCGCAACTCATTGTGTCCCTGCAGCAGATTGTTGCCCGGAACAATAACCCAACATCACCTTCTGTGCTGTCCATCTGTTCCTTTCAGGGTGGGCATACCACCAACGTGATCCCCAGTGAAGTGAAGCTGATGGGTACTTTCCGTGCAATGGATGAAACCTGGCGTAGGAAAGCCCATGAACTCATTACCAAACAGGCTATTGGCTTGGTGGAAAGCATGGGTGCGGAAATAGATTTGAAGATTGATGTGGGCTATCCAACGGTTGACAATGACCCTGCCTTTACGGATATTGCCTGGAAAGCTGCCGATAGTTACATGGGCAAGGAGAACGTGCTGGAAACGGAACTAAGGATGGGAGCAGAGGACTTTGGGTATTACACGCAAATTATTCCGGGCTGTTTCTTTAGGTTGGGTGTGCGTAACGAAACTGCTGGCATTGTACATAATGTACATACGCCGAAATTCAATGTGGATGAACGCTCCATTGAAATTGGCATGGGGATGATGGCCTGGTTGGGTGCAAGTGTAACTGTGTAAACGCAAGTGCCTCAATTTCCCTTTTGGTAAAGGTTCTCCTAGAATTTGGAATTGTACACAATGTCCATTATCCAAACCTTTCATGTAGTTCCAGTTTCTTGATCCTTGAGAGGATAGCTCCTTTGGTCCTTTTGAAATGCTTGACCATGTCGGTCATGTCCTTGCCTTTGCAGAACATATCTGTCAATTCATCATCTAGTTCTGTGGTCCAAGGTTGGTAAGCGTCCTTTACTTTTTCCCTCACCAGTTCCACGGAATAGGTCTTGCCCCTTTTTGCATCAAACTCCTGGAAGGAGGGAACCTTTTTGCCAGTATCCTTGTTGTCCTTTTTCTCCTCCTGTGAAAGCACAGGAATAATATTGATGTTGGCAGAAACAGGGAACCCAGCAGGCACCAATGTTTCAGGAATATGGAGCATGTTTTTGGTACGGGTAATGGCCACGTACAATAGATTGATCTCTTCGTTCAGTTTGGAAATATTAACAGGTGCTTTCTTGCTTTCCTCCTTTATCTTTTTCAGTTTCACTTCAGTAATGAAATCATTGGCCAGATAGATGGCATCATATTCCAGCCCCTTGCACCGGTGTACAGTGGAGAAGATGATCTCAGCCTTGTCGCGCTCTTCATTGCTCACGTGTTTGTCCTTCAGTTTCTTGATGATGATGGGTATCTCATTACCGTATTCCTTCACAATTTCCACCATCATGCCCAGTTGCACATCTTCCGTCTTTTCAATATAGTCTTCCAGTTCATCAAGGTCCTTCACGGCTTTTATCAAGTTGTCCTTGATCAAATGCCGCTTGCCATTGTACAGGTTCAGCACATCGTAGAGTGAGGCCCCATCATCTGCATAGGTATAGGAGTTGATATTGCCCTCAAAATAGATATGCTGCACTTTTTTATGCTCGTTCGTGTATTCAATGGCTTTCAATAAAAGTCCGAGGTTGGTCCTTGCAATTACCGCCTTGCTATTGATTTCCTTGGTCTTCCCTTTGCCGGTGATGGGTATTTCCCTATGCTCTGCAATGAGAGCCTTCCATTTCAGCACTTCCACAGCAAGGTTGGCTATATCCTGACCGAACCTGAAACTTGTGCTTAGCTGGAATGTACTGAAATTGGCTTTCTCCAAGGAGTTCACTGCATAACGCCAGCCATAGATTTGCTGGTGGGTATCGCCTACAATCACCTTGGTTGCCTGCTGTTTCAGGAACACATCCAGCATGGCTGGGGAAGCATCCTGTGCCTCATCAAACAGGGTATAGTCATAGCCGAGTTGGGGATTGGACAACTGGAATTTCTTCAAGTAGAAATCATGGGTTATCTCAATTTCGCCCTTGTCCATTTTGCTCAATAACAACCTTGTTTGTGCTTCAATATACTTATAGAAATTGGTCACGAATGTTCTGGCCACAGCATCGGTTACCACATCCAGGTAGTTCAGTTCCTGCACCCTGCTTTTATTGCTGTTGCAGAAATAGGCAATGAACTTATTGATATGATTGGCCACAATGTACACTGCGTGCTTATCGCCTGTAGCTTCAAGGTTCATGAGTTCTACAATTTCATTGGTCTTGTAGCCCTGTGCCCTTATTTTATACTGATGGTGGTAAACAATATGCCTGAATGCCAGTGAATGGGCCGTTTCCACTTTTACGTTGTTCAGCCCCTTGTCCCTGAACTTCTTTTCAGCTTCCAACTTTACCGATTTATTGAAAGCTAGGTACAGTATCCTACTGTTGGCAGGTCTCGCTCTGGCATATTCAATAACCGTGGTTGTTTTGCCGGAGCCCGCCACTGCATTGATTTTGATATTACCGATGGAACCAATGATGGCTTGTTGTTCTTCAGTGAATTTCATAATCTAAATCATCAGCCAATAAATAAATGGGGAAAATACTGCTGCCAAATTAAGGTAAGGCATACCAATATGATCACCCACAAAAATCTTCCATAAAAATAAAGGAGCAATGCGGGAATGCCCATGATAGCCGAAATAAATCCCATGGAAATAAGTGGCTTCATGATTTCCAGAACGGTACCCTCCGGAACCAATGGGCTTGCCAATTGCTTCCTTACTTGGTAGATGGAAATAAACTGCGCAACTATTGAAAGCTGTAGCAACAGCAATGCAAGCTTTGCTCCGGTTTTGGTGTTCTGCTGTTGCCTAATTATGTCCACCTTTCTTTTTTGAGCTGTTGTTGTTAATTACAATGCGCTTCCTAATATAGATATGCTTCACGTTCCGCTTGCCCGTTTCCCTTTCATCAATTTCAAACTTGTTGATGCTCCTTATTAAGGCAAGCATTTTAGGGAAGCCATAGTTACGTGAATCAAAATCAGGTTTCTTTTTCAGCATCAGGTTGCCCAGTTCACCAAGGAAGGTCCAACCATCTTCATCGGCTAGGTCTGCAATACTGTCTGTTAATAGCTTGATGATTTCAGGGTCAATTTTGTTCAACGGTTTGTTGGTGTGTGCAGGGGCCTGTGCGGATGTTTCCTTACTGTCATTTTCAATAGGGGCCGCTGCGCCGGCTTTCAGGATTTCAATGTAAATAAACTTATCGCAGGCAGTAATGAATGGGTTCAATGTTTTCTTTTCACCAATGCCGATTACTTTCATGCCGGCTTCACGGAGCCTTGTGGCAAGCCTGGTGAAATCGCTGTCACTGGATACGATGCAGAAGCCGTCTACCTTCCCCGTATACAGTATATCCATGGCATCAATGATCAATGCACTGTCACTGGCATTCTTTCCTGTGGAATAACTGTATTGCTGGATAGGTGTAATGGCATTCTCCAGCAGTACTTTTTTCCAGCCAGAGACTGTTGGCTTTGTCCAGTCTGCATAAATCCTTTTGAAGGTGGGCGTGCCGTATTTTGCTATTTCCTCAAACATCTCCTTTACATTGGAGTAAGGTACATTGTCAGCATCAATCAGCACGGCCAGTTTTAAGTCTTTGTAGGTTTCCATATCGTTCCCAATGGGAAATTTTGGTATTGAAGGTAGGCACTAATCATTAGAGTTGGCCCTTGCAATTCATGCAATGGCCCAGTAAGTAATTTTAAGGCATACAAATTGTTTTATTCCCTGAAAAATAAACCATGAAAAGGAAAACCATCATTGCAAGTGCCGCCATTGCAGCGGTAGTTGGAACCGTAGCTTATTTCTTATGGCAGAGGAGGAAGAAAAATGAGCCTCTACTTGAGGAATTTGATACACATTACCATAGCAGTATTGCCCCCAATGTAAAGAAAGCCGTTAAGCATGCGACCAATGCTTTTACAAAGGCCAAGGACCATTTGCAGGAAGCTGGATATGGTATTGAAGGAGCTTGATGCTTTTGGTTGATCATAAAAAACAAAGGCCAGTGTTTGAACTGGCCTTTGTTTTTCGTTGAGCTCCCTCCCTTATAAAGCTTCGATGGAGAAGCGGGTATATTTTTCTTTCTTATTGTATTCCGACACCATTACATGGCCTTCCTTTGCAGGGAACACATTGGTCCTGATACTGCCTTCCTTATGTGCTATGGAACGGGCCGTTTTCTTTTGGGTGACATTGTATACCGTAATGTTCTTTACATCATCAACAATTAAATAGTTGGTCTTGGTATTGCTGTTGGTTACGTTGTAAAAGCTCTTGTTGTCATAAGCGGCAATCATGGAGGAGTATTTGAATTTTACATGGTCACCTGGAATCACGCTTTCCATTTTAAGTGTCCCTTTTTGATCCTGCTTTACCAATAGGGCGTCAGTTATCCAGAATTTATTGTACCCACCGGCTGCCACCCATATGGCAGGTATCAACAATGGCGAAAGGATAGTAGTGGATATAATAGAACCCCATTTCGTTTTCTTCACTAGACCGGAACCTGCAAAATAGGTATTGCCCTTATCGTCCTTGAATGCGTGGGTGAACCTTGTAAAGGATTTGCTTTCATTGTAACGGCCATTGTTATTGATAGTGGGTTCTTTTGATTTGTCATTCCAGTAAGAAAAGTTTTCCTTGATATCCGTTTTCTTGGGGCCACTTACATCAATGGTGAACACACCTGAATAGATTCCATTGCAGAGTTTCCTTGCAGTTGGGTATTCCGTCCCTAAATCTGGGTTGATGATATTACCGGAAAGAAATGGTTTCCCAGTGGTGGGGTCATAATCCAAACTGATCAGTTTAAGTGAATTTCCTTTTTTGTCTTTCAGTGCATAGGCATCGTAAGCTTTTCCATCGGCAACGTCAAACCCAAACAGTTCATAGCCACCTTCTACCATTTTATCTTTTTGCTTGGATAATAAGTAAACATTGTCTGTGGACGTCATCAATGAGTAGGCATCCTTTTCTGGAACTGTTTTCTTCCATAGTTGCGTGCCCTTCGTATCAAATGAAAGCAGGTTGTTCTTCTCGTCACCATAAAAACAGGCAAATCCTTTTTGTGGGATGTTCTTGAGCTGTATCCTATGCTTCAGGTCACCATAAATAGTATAGTTGGATCCGAAGCTACTGTAATCACTTGCTTTGATTTTGGAGTCAGCAACAATGGAATTGGTTTTGATGATCTTTCCATCCAGTCCAAGGAACTGTGTAACGATATAGTTCTTGGCGGTGCTTACCTGTTTCTTGAAATCGGACTTTTTTGTATAGTCCTGACCACTGATATTGCTCTTGTAATATGCTAGGCACAGTACATCCTGCTCAAAGGATACATCGTGCAGGTACAGCTTTTCGTCCCTGAAACTCACCGTGCCGATATCGTTCAGGTTCTCATCCATAATGGTGAGCTTGTAGTTGAACGAATCACTACTGGCTTTTTCCAAAGTGGTGAAAGCCAAATAGCCCACCAATGAATTGTCCTGCCTGATCAGTTTTATCTGAGTGGAGATTTCATCATTTACTTCCTTGAAAACTTTTGATTGTGCGTTTGCGAAATGGGCGGTTGTAATCAACAATGCTAGGAGCAGGATTTTCTTCATGTTTATTTATTTCGGTTATGAGGAGGGTTGTTATTGAAATGGGTTCTTTATTTCTTTTTGAAATGTTCAGCAAATTCACAGTACATACTGGTTGAGTAACTTGTCAGGAACTCTTTTGCAGCCACTGCTTTTACCTTGTCGGAATCAGTCGGGTCAAGGATCATGGTGGACATGAAGTTCTTCAATCCCTTGGCATCGGCTGTCTGGTGCTGCCAGAAGCCCTGGTTCATTAAACCCTTATAGTATTGTTCAAGGGTTTCCCTTGGGATCTGCTCCAGCATGTTCTGGAGTTCGTAGTAGTTCTGCGAGATATACTCTTTTGGGGTAACGCTAATGGCATTGAAGCGGTGCAACTGACGGTCATTGTAGTAGAGGCCCGCAAAAATATTGTGCAGCATGAAATCGTACCAGCTATCCGTATTGCCTTTATCCTTTTCCAGCAATATCCTGTATAGGCAGGCGGTAAGGCTCATATTGTCGTACATGTTCCAGATAAGCATTTTATTCGCTGTTTCCTGTATACTTGCTGGAACAGCGGTATGCTGTGCATTGATATCAGATAGCGAAAGGGACTTGGCATACCTGTCCTTGCATTCTGGATGGGTCTTCAATGAGTCCTGCAGGCCGGTTGTATCCCTGAAATTATAGTTCTTGGTAGATAGGCCCTTGCTTCTTTTCTGTGTCCACCAATCTTCAAATGGCAAACTGTAAGCAGTGAAATATTCCTTTACCGGTTTTTGCAATGGTTGCTTGTACTGTATATCGGAACTGTCAAGACGCAGGAAGAAAGAAGCATCAAATGGTATATTGCTCTGCTTCAGCAGAACAATGGCCAGTGAATCGGCATCGCTTTCGTGGTAGCGTTGGTGCTTGCTCCTGTTGAAGGAATAACCTTCAAACACTTTCTTCAATCTGGAGAACCTTTCGTATTTGGAATCAAGTACGGCATTCAATGAATTCTTGTATTCATCGGATGTGAGCCACTGTGCCTTTTCCTTCATGAAATTGTCTGCATGGTTGAAAATGTTATGCGACAGTTCATGTGCAATTACAAAGGCAATGTCTTCCCTATACTTGGCAAATGACAGCAGGCCAAGGTTCACCACAATCATGTTCCCACCAATGGCATAGGCATTTGCGGCAGCGCTCCTGTCAATCAATAGGATTGGTTTTCCGGGAATCAGCTTGCTGTTCTTCTTGACGATATCCTCTATGATGCCACTGAGGTAATTATAGATGTCCTGCTGGAACACATAGTTGTTGTTTTCCATGGCACCCGTAATGAAATCGGTCCTTGAATCCCAGATCTCCTTGTACTTTTTTTGGGTGTTCTTGTCCGTGTACAAAGCTGGGCAGCTCCAGTTCTTTTTGATGGAATCTTTCTGTTTCCCATAAAACAATTGGGACAGGTCCTGGTAGCTGTACGGATTTTTTGATTGTGCCTTTACATCGCTGAATGTAATAGTGGCGATTGCCATTAGAAAAAACAATGGCCTACATTGCCTTGCGGCTGGGTTAAAGGGGTTGCTCATACACATGTCTGATGTTACACATGGTGAAAATAGGGGTTTTATTCACTTGGACAAATTTTGTTGCCCTTCCCCACTAAAAAACTGTCTAAAAATGATTGAAAAGATTTTATATGATGCCTTTGGCATCTGTTTTTGCCACTGACCTGCCTTTGCCAGCAAGCATGTTAGTGGCAAAAAAGAAGGGATTGGATTAATTCCTCCAATCATTTTTAAGCAGCTTCTAAATAGTCAGGAAAAAGGTCAATGTATGTTTATCCTTCCTTTTACTGGTTTATACAACCGCTTCTCAAAAAATAATATTCCGCACTGATAGAGTCCTTACCTTCCATTTACCAAAACACAAAAAGATGAGATTACCAGTTTCAATCCTGCTAGGCATGGGTGCCGTTGCCTTTATTGCCAACCAGTCCATGCAGTACAATGCAGTTAACAGCTATGGTCTGTATGCAGATACCATTAAAAAGAAGGATACCACCAAAAAGGACAGCAGTATATACAGTCAGTATAAAAGTTTGCCGTTGAAACCTACACGCCAAATTGATTTCAACACAAAAGAGGGTTCATGGATGAGCCTGGACATCAGTCCAGATGGCAGCACCATCCTGTTTGACTTGATGGGCGACCTTTATACCATGCCGGCAACTGGTGGCAAAGCTACGCCAGTGACCAAGGGCCTGGCCTATGATGTACACCCAAGGTACAGTCCGGATGGCAAGAAAATATTGTTCATCTCCGACAGGAGCGGTGCCGACAATGTTTGGTACATAGACTCGGAAAAGAAGGACACCGTCCAGATGACCTTTGACCAGAACCAGTATTTTCCCAGTGCCTGCTGGACCCCAGATGGCAATTACATCATCTATTCCAAGGGCAGGCGCAATCCCAAACTGTTCATGGTGCATAAAAAAGGTGGCGGCGGTGCCCAGTTAATTGAGGCACCTACTGGACTGAAAACCATTGATCCCGCTGTAAGTGCAGATGGGCGCTATGTATATTACTCCTCACGTTTCGGTGCATGGAACTACAATGCACAATTGCCGCAGTACCAATTGGGTATGTATGATAGGAAAAATGCCAAAAGCTCCAATATCACCTCCCGGTATGGCAGTGCATTCACCCCAACCTTATCCAAAGATGGGAAATGGATGGTATATGGCACACGCTATGAAGACAAGACAGGGTTGATCCTTCGCAACCTTGCCACAAGTGAGGAGAAATGGATTGCCTACCCCATACAAAGGGATGAACAGGAATCCATTGCACCACTTGGCGTATTGCCGGCCATGGCCTTTACACCAGACAGTAAATCCGTGTTGGCTTCCTATGGTGGCAAGATCCACAGGATTGCCATTGATGGAACTGGCATCACGGAAATACCCATTGATGTGGACGTGAAATTGGAACTGGGCCCAAGGCTCGCGTTCAAGTTCCCCGTTTCAGATACAGCTTACCAGCAATCAACCCAGATACGTGATGCCGTTCCTTCTCCCGATGGGAAGAAACTGGCTTTTACCGTGCTGAACAGGCTGTATGTGATGGACTATCCCAACGGTACACCCAAACGGTTAACGACGAATGACTTCACGGAAGCACAACCGGCTTGGAGTCCCGATGGAACTTCCATTGCTTTTTCCACCTGGACTTCGGATGGTGGCGATATCTATAAAGTGAACCTAGCTTCACAGGCCATCCAGAAACTGACCAAGGAGAAGGGGCTTTACCAGAACTTGGTGTACAATCCGGCGGGGGACAGGATTGTGCTGATCAGGAGCAGTGCCAGGGTCTACAAGGAATCTTACGGTCCCGGTTATGATGGCAATGATGACGAGATTGTTTGGCTTCCTGCAAATGGTGGCGACATGACCCTGGTAGAGAAATCATTGGGCCGTTTCAATCCGCATTTTGTGAACAGCCAACCGGATAAAATTTACCTCACGCACTTCAACGGCGACCTGCTTTCAATCCGTTGGGACGGTACCGATGAAAAGCGCATCATCCATGTAACGGGCATTACCACTTACGGCACCATCCCAACCAAGATGGGCAGGCCCGACCCCGAAAAAATGAAGTGTATATTGGTGGAGAACGAGGAAGCGGACAAGGAACGGGAAGTGACCAAACCTTCGCCAGCTTCATGGATCACCATCTCACCCAATGGTAGCAATGCCTTGGTGCAGGTGAACAATGATATATATACCGTAACCATACCGCAAACGGGCAAGCTGGAAAATATTTCCGTGGCAGATGCTGCCAGTGCGGATTTCCCTGCCAGGAAACTGACCGAAGTGGGTGGCGAGTTCCCTTATTGGCAGAACGACGGCAAAACGGTGCACTACAGTTTGGGCAGCACCCATTTTATTTACGATATAGACCGGGCGCAGTTTTTTGAAGACAGTACAAAAGATGCCAAGAAAGCAGAAGCCAAACGCATTGAGGATTCAACCAATAGGGTGAATGCAGATACGGTGCTGAAGAAAGCGGCAGACCTTGCCAAGAAGGTTGCCGATTCCATTGCGGCAAAAGATACCACAGCCAAGAAAACACCCAAGAAAGAGGACCCGAAATTCAAGGCCACGGAAACTGATGTAAAAGTGTACTTCAAGAAAGCAACACCGGAAGGCTCCGTGCTTTTCCGCGGGGCAAGGATTATTACAATGAAGGGTGACGAAGTGATAGAAAATGGCGACGTGCTGGTGGAGAACAACCGTATCAAGGCGGTGGGCAAGCGTGGGTCGTTCAGTGTTCCCTCCAATGCCAAAGTGTACAATGTGGCGGGCAAAACAATTATTCCGGGCTTTGTGGATCCGCACTCGCATATGTGGCCCAACTGGGGCATACATAAGAACCAGATATGGATCTATGCCACCAACCTTGCCTACGGGGTAACCACCACCCGCGACCCGCAAACTGCTACCACTGATGTGCTGACCTATAGTGATATGGTAGATGCTGGCATGATGGTGGGACCAAGGGTCTATTCCACTGGCCCCGGCGTTGGCTACTGGTTCTACAATATCAAGGACTCGGCCAATGCGGAGTCCGTACTCACCCAGTACAGCAAGTACTACCATACCAAGTACATCAAAATGTACCTGACGGGCAACCGCAAGCAACGCCAATGGATCATTGGTGCTGCCAGGAACCAGGGCATCATGCCAACCACAGAAGGTGGGCTTGACTTCAAACTGAACATGACCAATTTATTGGATGGTTATCCGGGCCATGAACATGCACTGCCCATTTATCCGCTGTACAATGACGTGTTCACTTCCATTGCCAGGGCAAAAATGATAGTTACGCCCACTTTATTGGTTTCTTATGGTGGGCCATTTGCCGAGAACTATTATTGGGAAACCGAGAATCCCTACCATGACCCCAAAGTGCAGAACTTCTTTGCTTATGAGGAACTGGCTGCCAAGACAAGGAGGGTGGGCGAGGGCTGGTTCATGCCCGAGGAACATGTGTTCCAGAAGCACGCCAAGAACATGAAGAACCTGGTGGAAGCTGGTGGACTGGTGGGTGTGGGCAGCCATGGTGAATTCCAGGGACTGGGCTACCATTGGGAACTTTGGAGCATGCAGAGCGGTGGCATGAGAACCATTGATGCGTTGAAAACGGCTACCATTTTAGGGGCAGAAGGTTTGGGCCTTGACAAGGATTTGGGCAGTATTGAAAAAGGCAAGCTGGCCGATATGATTATCCTGGATAGGAACCCATTGGAAAACATACGCAATACCAATACCATCAAATATGTAATGAAGGATGGTCGCCTCTACGAGGGTGCCACTTGCGATGAAGTGTATCCTGCACAGCGCAAACTGAACAAGAAGGAGTGGGAGTTTGACAGGCCAAGTATGACGACGGATATTAAGGAATAGAATGTCAGGAGCCTGTCGAAATCATGTTTTAAAACAAGATTTTGTTAATCCCACCTGCCTTTGCCGGCAGGCAGGTTTCGATAAACTCAATATGACAAGAAAATTATTAGAAAGAAAAAGTCCTGCTGATAAAGCAGGACTTTTTCTTTCTTTCGTTTTTATTAAATTGTTATGCTGCTACTGCATTTGACTTTTTTGTAAGGTTCTTTAGCTCATCCCTAAGAAAACCTTTCAGGCTAAGGTCTTCATCCAATAAAGGCCAGTGTACACCTGTTCCATTGGCATTGATTTCAAACTGCATCAAAGCTTCCTTATTGGCTTTCTTGAATAAGGAATAGTTGGACAATTTTTGGTGCAACACAGCTTTGGTATTAAGCACCACCAACATTAAATCCAGTTCAGGATGTATATCGATTGTTTCGATACGCAATTGCTCAGCATAAATCAGATGCTCAATTGAGTCGAAATTATTGGTTAAAGTATTCATTCCATTTTGTTTTAAAAGTTTCCGCATTTTTGTTGGTAATAGCTAGAATTTCGTTTATCTCCTTTGTATTGAATCCATACATGTAAGCTATTGAAATTTCAGGTTCAAGCCAAATTTTCCCTTCGGCATCTCCTTTAGTAATATGAATATGAGTGGGCTCATTATTTTCATTACTATAAAAGAAAAACCTAAATCCATTTAACAAAAGTAAAGTTGGCATTGCAATACAAATATAAGTTGCAGGCTTCAAAATTGAAACCATGCATAATGCAAGCTGAACAAGAAGGAATGGGAATTTCAAGGCCAAGTATAACTATTAAGGAATAGAAAGGTTGACGGTAACAAAAAAATCCTGCTTTATCGGCAGGACTTTTTCGTTTTGGATACCGAACAATTGAATAACTATCGTACCAAATTAATGGACCCCTTTCTATTGAGCACCGTTCCGTTGATTAACTTTATCCTGGTAGCATATACATACACACCAACAGGCTGCATCTTGCCTTTATAGCGGCCATCCCAATTGCCCAATAGATTGGTTGTTTCAAAAATGAGTTCGCCCCATTGGTTGAATACCTTCATTTCCAAACTTTGTATAACAGTGCCGTAAACCCTGAACACATCATTGTTCCCATCTCCATTGGGCGTGAACGCATTGGGAATGTACACATCGTCATAGGTGGGCAACTGCACGGTTACCACAAAGGATTTTACCGTGCTGCCGCAGCTATTGGTCACAGTATAGGAAATGGTGGCCGTGCCCGCACTGATGCCCAAAACGGTGCCGCTATTGCTTACCGTGGCAATGGAGGGATTGCTGCTGCTCCATGTGCCGCTGGGGGTAGCATCAGTAAGGGCTATGGTGCCAGCCATATTTACTGTGGATGGCCCTGTGATATCGGCGACGATTGGTTTGTCTGTCACCGTTACTGCAAAGGTTTTGGTCGTACTGCCACAACTGTTGGCAACCGTATAGCTGATGGTGGCCAACCCAGCAGAAACGCCTGTTACTATGCCACTGGTGCTTACGGTTGCTACCGAAGTTGGGCTACTGCTCCATAGCCCGCCACTGGTTGTGCTGGTTAGGGTGGTGCCTGCTGAAGCACATATATTGGCCAAGCCTGTTATGTCTGCCACAGTGGGCTTATCGGCCACGGTGATGTTCCATGTTTTTACGGTACTGCCACAGCTATTGGTAACAGTATAACTGATAGTGGCGGCACCTATTGCTACGGCCGTTACGGAGCCTGTGCCATTAATGGTGGCCACTGCTGCATTGCTGCTGCTCCATACGCCACCTGCGGTGGTATTGGTGAGCAGGCCCGATGAACCGGCACAGAGTGTTGAGGCGCCTATGATATCAGCCACAATGGGTTTGTCGTTAACCGTTACGGTAAAAGTCTTTACCGTTGTGCCGCAAGTATTGGTCACTGCATAGCTTATGGTAACGGTGCCTGCAGATACAGCAGTTACCAAGCCGGCTCCATTAACCGTTGCTACTGCATTGTTGCTGCTGCTCCAGGTACCGCCAGTAGTGGTATTGCTTAATGCAGTGGTGGATGATGCACACAAATTGGCGGTTCCTGCAATATCTGCTACAATGGGCTTATCTGCCACGGTTATATTGAAAGTCTTTACGATGCTGCCACAGCTATTGGTGATAACGGTATAGCTAATGGTTGAAGTGCCTGTAGTTATTCCGGTTACCGAACCACTGCTATTGATGGTGGCTACTGCCGGATTGCTACTGTTCCAAGTACCCCCACCAGTGGCATTGCTTAAAATGGTTGAAGCTGCCACACAAATATTAGGTGAACCTGTGATGTCTGCTATAACCAGTGAACTGCCTACCGTTACGGTAAACGTTTTAATGGTGCTGCCACAAAGATTGGTTACCGTATAATTGATAATGGTTGTTCCACCCGAGCCCCCTGTTACATTGCCACTATTGTCCACTGCAGCAATAGACGGATCATTGCTGCTCCAAGCGCCCCCTGGGGTAGGATTGGTAAATGCAGCAGAACTGCCGATACACAAGTAGGCTATACCAACGATGTCAGCCACAATCGGTTTATTGGTCACGGTAATGTTGATGGTCTTTGTGGTACTGCCGCAGGTATTGGTCACCGTATAGCTGATGATGGCATTACCGGGTGTGATGCCAGAAAGCACGCCAGTGGCGCTTACCGTGGCAATAGCAGTATTATTGCTGCTCCATACACCACCGGGCGTGGCATCCATCATGGAATAATAACTGTACCCTTCGCAGACGGAAGTTGTACTCAATATGTCCGCTACAATGGGTGGCTGGCCAATGGTCAGTGTGATATTCTGCGGTGTGCTGCTGGTTGCCGTTCCTGTATTGGTGGCCACCAAGCTGGCCGTATAAGTGCCCGGCGTTGCGGTGGCGGGAATGTTGATGGTAAAGGAACTGGATGGCAGCGCTGCATTCGTCACATTGGTAAAACCACTGTTCTGTGCTGCCAGGTTCCAGATAAGGCTGTACTTGTCGGGACTACCAGTAACCGTGTAGGGAAAGGCAACGGAAGCTGTGCCAAAACAGGCAAAAAGGGCGCCTGATGGTGTGATGGTCACCGCCTGTGGGTTAGCAATGACGGAGCAGCCATTGTTTACATAGGCGGGGGTGCTGGTAGCATTCCAGTATAGTGCATTGCCGTCGGCATTGGATGACCAACCATTGCTGAACATGCGTATGGAAGACGTGCAGGTATTGCTGCCCTGGGTAATTTGTATGTACCTGTTGCCCGATGGGCTATTGGCCAACGTGCCTGTGGATGACCAATCTGCATCCGATATCCGGTTGATATAGACCACATAAATATTACCGCCATTGCAGAGCGATGAAACATCGTAAGTGGCATCAAAGTCCGCAGGGATGAAGATAACGGTACTGCCCGTGGGTATACTGGTTGATGGGGAAGTTACTTCATGCAAGGTGCAACCGGCAGTGCTGGTAATGGTGCCGGTACCCGTCTTGGTCCTGGCATTGGCACCCAATAAAGTACCACTGGGGCTGTTGGTAGCTGGGGTATTGGAACCGTAGTATAAGCTATAGGTACTGGCATTGGCCGTAATGGAAGTGGTGAAAACAATGAACTCGTTTACCCCTTCGGTGCTGCCACATGAATTGACCATGGCACTGTTGATGGTTGGGCATTGGCAAAAGGCTTGGAACACTGTAAAAATAGATAGGGATAGGACATAGATTCTTTTCATTCAGTTATTTTGGGTTTATGGTTTGTGCAGAGATACTTAAAACTTGGATATTGCTGTTTGGATGGGTATGATAGAACAACCGATCAGGAAGAACGATTTTAAAAGGAAAAAAGTTATGCTATAACATCCCCTCCGCCTTCCCTTTCTCAAATTCCCACGCATCAATATCCAACTGCAGCAGCCCCTGTACTTCCACTCCACAGGTTTTCAGCTTCTCCATGGCTTTGCGTTCAATAATTTGCAGCACCAGCCTGTTGGTTTCATGTGCTTCGTCATCGGGCAGTCTTACCAATAGCTCATTCACCATGTACAGGGCGTTGCCGCATTGTTTGTACTGTGCCTGCATATTTTCCAGTTCAATGCGTGCTATGTCTATCTGGGCAGTGCATTGCTTGATGCGTTTCAACAATTTTTTATGGAGCGTAACTGTTTGGCTGGCATTTTCGGTTTGCAGTTGTGCCGTTTCTTTTGGCTCCTGTAAAATCAGGTACATGTTCAATGCTTCCAGGTTGGCAGCATCAGGCAGGTCGCGGCTGCCAATTTCAGCAGCAGCCACCTGTGTGCGTTTAACGCCCAGATAGTCTGCCAACTGCTGCTGGGAAATGCCTGTTAATTCCCTTACTTCTTTCATTTATCAATGTTTTGTAACAACTTTAAAAAAAAATATTTTCTTGTTACAAATTTGTAACAAAAGTCCTGTAACAATTTATTTTGTTACAAAAGTCTTGTTACAAACAGCAGCGAACAAAAATGGCCTTCAAAAATGAAGGCCATTGTAAACGGTACAATGCTTTGATGGGCTATTACAGTTTTACGAACTGGTCGGTCTCGTTGTCATAGTTCAGGAAGTAGGTGCCCTTGGGCAAGGCCTGTGCATCAATCTTGGTACCCTGTCCCTTTTTTACGATGTTACCATATTGGTCGTAGATTTCATAGTCGGTGAATGCGGAGAAAATGATTTCATTGACCACTTTTTTCGGGCTGAAAGTAATGGCAGCAGCAGGGTGATTGAACTGGCAAGGCTTGGAAACCCTGGCCTGTCCCGTATAATCCGTTTGCGCCACCCTGAACTGGTTCTGTCCCGTATTCAGCAAAATGGGGAACCTATAGGTATTGGGCCCATCCTTCCCTGTGCCATTTACCGTGTTGTTGTATTTTACCCATTTGTTCCATTTGAACTGCTGTATGGAAAAATCCAACGGACCTTTTTCGTTCTTGGTTTCCCAAACAAGTTCATAACTGCTCCCATTTTTTGCCACTTCTATTTTCGTGGTTTCAAAAGTGCTTTTGGGTTTCAGTACTTCCGGATTGAGCACTTTGGGCTTGCAATCTTCCTTGGAAAAAATTTCGACCGTTACTGGGTCGCCAATCTTCAGGTTGAAGTTCCTCAGGTCAATTTCAAAAGCGCTGCTACTGATTTCATCGGTAGTGACTTGTCCGTTAACCCTTACCTCGTATGCGCAGAAACCAATCCCATTGGGAGCAAAGGGGTTCTGTACGTATAGGTTCTTTCCTTGGTAAGTGCCTTGAATTGTTATCATGGTATGGTCTGTTTAAAAAAGTGGTTGTTTGTAGCGGACAGCATAAAAAATAGCCATCGGATGCCTCTCCAAAATTAGTATCTGATGTTACACAAATAGTATAGAAATGTTGTCAGCTTCAGGCTCGAAGGCGATTTTCGTTTCTAAGTTGGTTTCGACAGGCTCAACCTGACACCAATCTTCAAAACTTTGCGTAACATCAGTTAGTATCAATAAAATCCTGTTCTGGATGGGTAACCTGCTACCGATCCAGAACAGGATCCCTATCATTAACCTGCTACAGGTGTAAAATCTGAGGAAGGCAATGCCGCTTGTGGCTGCCCGCCGCTGGGTGTGTACACTGCCTGCAACTGGTAGGTGGCCAGTATGCCATTGGAACTGATGGTAGCACCCGTGGTACTGGACGTGGCCTCATTGCTCATGGATATGGTACTGGCTCCCCCTGTTTGCGGGGCATAACTTACAATGGTTGTTTTGTCCGGTATGCCAGGGCCAGTTAGTACCTGCCCCACGGTAAGTCCATTGCAGCTACTAACTGCCGTAAGCGTAGCCGAACCATTGGTCGTGGTACCCGTAAAGGAAAGGGCAGGTATGGTACAGCCAGCAATGGGTACTGGGTTGGCCGTTACATTGGGCACTGTTACTGTGGCGCCCACTTGCTGCAATTGGGTGGTGCCAATGGGCTGCCACAAAGAAATCTCCACCGAACCATCAATGGTCCCGCTGTCCTGCAGGCTGATGGTGGAGCCTGTATCAAAACTGCCGCCCAGCACAAGGTCACCAAAGGAAGGGAGATTGAATGAATTGGGTGGTACTGTGCTAACAAGTTGGAGCGGAATGCTGCCCACATAAGGAAGGTAATTGGTATCGCCAGAATAAACAGCCGTAACCGTATAAGTATGTGTGGCCGAGCCTCCCGACAATGGAGGGCAAACAGCATTTTGTGTAGCGGTTCCGCTGGTAAGTTCTATGGGAAATAAATTGGGTGGGTAATAGTTGGCAGATGGAACTGTGCCGGGAACAATATACGGATTGTCGCCACTGCTTAACTGCGTACTTACCGGGTAGCCATCTATATAAAAGGTAACCGTTCCGGTAGGGGTGGCGCCGGTACCTGTAACGGTGGCGGTCAATGTTACATTGCCAGATTGGTTCACCGTTCCTGCTGGCTGGGCAATGCTGATGGTGGGCAGTAATTGGCTGCCCCAACTGCCCATTGTTATTGCTACCAGCCCAACACTGCTTTGTTGCATATTGGTGCTTGCGCCAAACTTGTCGTCATAGGGAAATGCGTAGGCCAAGTTATTGGCCGTAAGCCCCTGTTGGTGCCAGTACTGTACCCAATAATTGTACACGCCCAAGTTGGTGGTAATGGAAGCATCGAACCAGGTACTGGTATCGCCCCAAGTACTGGGACCGTTCAGTATGATGCCCCGGTTGAAGGCTGCCGAAATGGAATCCTCCAGATCGCCCAATACAACTGTCTGGAATGAACCTGATGGCCGCATGGCACTGTCTGCAAATACCCCATCGCAGCCCCATACCATTTGCGAGGCAGATTCCAATGGTTTGGGCAGCCATGTTGGTGCAGGGCCCGGAGTGAACAAAGGCGTGTACCCTTGAATGGTGACACCCGAAAAGAAGGGGTAATAAATATTGTAGGTCTCCGTGCTGGTTGGGTCAGTGAGCTGCAGTACATAATTGCCGCTTACCAACACCACGGACCCTGAATAGGTAATGGACGACCCGCTTGCTTCCGAAACCAGTGAAAAGGTATTTGCCCCGCCTGTTTTGCCACCGATGGTTCCTGTATAGTACATCAGGAAAAAAGCATCTATCTGTGCATTGAAGAAACTATTGAAACTGTCAGTATAAGTTGGTCCATTGTACATTTCCGATAGGTCCTTGGGCGTTATCAACCGCATGGGCCATGGATTGGTGCAGGCTGCAAACAAGGGGGCCTGTAGATTGGTGATGGGGAAGCCGGCAAGGAATGTACTGAAACTGAAGCTACCGCTACCGTTCAGGTCATTGCGGTTGGCCAGCACACCTACTGGCCCGGCCAGTACGGCTGTAAAGGTTTCTGCACTGCTGCTGGCGCTTGCTGGCAAGCTAAGCGTAACGGTACTTGCTTTGCTATCAATGGCCACAATGGATGCAGAAGCTGGTATGCCCTGTCCGGTAATCAAGGCACCTATCTGCACAGCAGCAGGTAGGGTGCCGGTGGCAGTGATGGTATTGCTGGCTGCTGTAATGGTTCCTGTAAAGGTGTAATTGAAAGCTTGGGTGCCAGCAGCATCCTGGAAGAACTGCAATTGCATGGGCAGTCCGAAGGAATCCACTTGCGAGGTATCCATATCAAAATTGCTGGTACCATCGCTATTGGATTGTATGGTAAACTCAAGGAAATCGCAGAACGTACCCGTAGAGGGGTCAAAGGGATCGCTGGCACTGGGGGCCGAAACGGCACCGGCCGAATTTACCTGCGACTGTACTGGTGTGCCCACGGAAATAAGGAACCTGCCGCTGAACTGGGTGAGCCCGTTTGGTGAAGCAGGTGTGTACACAGGAGCAGGCATGGCCAAGTAGCTGCCCCATTGCGTAAGGGTAAAGCTCGGTAACAGCACCTGGTCTGGCGTACTGCTACTAGGTACTGGCAGGTTGGCAATGGACTGGGGAATGGGTTGGTTGCTGCTGTCCAATACAGTAGGGTCCAGGTAATAGGTAACTCCCGGTACCGGGGTGGTGCCTGAGCCCTGATTGAGGATCAGCTCGCCATAAATGGCAATCCAGGTATCATCATTGCTGATGGTGGTGGCGGATGCACCAAGGGTTACACTCATGGGAACATAGCTCTGTACTT
>JAHEZD010000027.1:28027-69501 GCA_023251255.1 Chitinophagaceae bacterium | reverse complement strand
ACTGCCCCGCAAACCAACCTGGAAGAAAACGCCAGCAAGGCCGTGGCACCCAAACGTGGTGGCGGTGACTACAAGCGCGGTGATGGGGATGCCTACAAAAATGCAGCAGTGACCCTGCAGGAAAAATATGTGATGCCTGCCGAAGTGCACAACCCCATGGAACTGCATGGCATAGCAGCCAACTGGACAGCAGAGGACAAACTAATCGTGTATGCCAAAACGCAGGGCGTAAAGTCAACACAGCGAACCCTGGCCAGTGCGTTCAAAATAGACGAAAAGAATGTGCAGGTGATTGCTGAATTTGTGGGGGGCGGTTTTGGCATGGCCCTGCGTACATGGCCGCAGGAAGTGGTGGTGGCCGCAGCAGCCAAAGCAGTGAAACGCCCAGTGAAGCTGGTAATGACACGGGAGCAGATGTTTACGCTGGTGGGCTACCGCCCCGCAACTTTGCAGACCATTGGCCTCGGTGCCAGCAAGGACGGAAAGCTCACGGGCATGTACCATGAAGCCATTGGTGAAACTTCCACTTACGATGATTTTACGGAGGGTACGGTGAACATGACCAAGTTCATGTACGCCTGCCCCAACGTGGTGACCAAGTACAGGCTTGTTCCGCTGGACAGGGGCGTTCCCATCTGGATGCGTGGCCCCGGTGAGGCCACGGGTTCCTTTGCACTGGAATCGGCCATGGACGAAATGGCCTACAAGCTGAACCTTGACCCCATTGAGTTCCGCGTGATCAACCATGCCGATGTGGACCCGCAGAACGGCAAGCCCTTCTCCAGCAAGAACCTGAAGGAAGGCTACCAATTGGGGGCAGATAAAATTGGGTGGTACAAGCGCAATCCCCTACCCGCTTCCATGAAGGATGGGGAATGGATGGTGGGCTATGGCATGAGCAGCGGCACTTTTGGTGCCTACAGGAGCGGTGCCAGTTGCAAGGCCATCCTGCAGAAAGATGGTTCCCTGCTATTGCAGAGTTCCGTTACGGACATCGGTACGGGAACCGGCACGGCCATGACACAGATAGCCCATGAGGTACTGGGCATACCCGTAAGCAAGATAAAATTTGAACTGGGTGATTCCATGCTGCCACCTGCACCCACGCAGGGCGGCTCCTCCACCACTTCTTCCATGGGCACGGCGGTGAACGGGGTATGCAATACCTTGAAGGCAAGCATTTCCAAAATGCTGATTGAAAAGAATGCAGCGTTCAGGAACGCCAAGCCGGAGGAACTGGTCTTCGGCAAGGAGGGCGTGGCCCTGCCGGGCAGTGCAGCCATTTCATTGGAACAGGTACTGAAAGAAAACAACCTGCCCTTGATCGAGGCAACGGAGGATTCCAAAGGCGCCGGTGCAGAGCAGGCCAAATACTCCATCTATTCCTTCTCCATCCATTTTGCGGAAGTGCGTGTACACCCCCAAACAGGGGTGGTAAAAGTGAAGCGGGCCGTGACCATTGCCGATGCGGGGAAAATCGTGAGCCCCAAAACGGCCGCCAGCCAAATGATCGGTGGCGTTACCGGCGGTATTGGCATGGCATTGACGGAGGAAGTGGTGATCGATTACCGCACGGGCAGGTTGGCCAATAAGAACTTTGGCGATTACCATGTAGCCGTAAGTGCAGACGTGCCACATATCGATACCATTTTTATTGACAGGCCCGATTATATCCTCAACCCCATGGGCTCCAAGGGCATGGGCGAAATTGCCCTGATCGGTTTTGCAGCCGCCGTGGCCAATGCCGTGTACCATGCCACTGGCAAGCGCATCAGGGAACTGCCGATTACGCCGGATAAGCTTTTGTAGGAAATAAATAAGCTCATACCCTTCTTAATAACTGATATTACGCAAAATGTCAAATACTGTTGTCAGAGCCCGCCCCGACTATCCGGGGTTGAGCCTGCCTGCCGGTAGGCAAGCCTATCGAAACCTATTTGCAAACCAGCTTCCTTCGAGAACCTCAGGCTAACATTATTCCCACAATCTTTGCGTAACATCAGTTAATGATCAATCAAATCCTGACGGCGGTTCCAACCTCGTCAGCGGTTGAGGATGATTTTTCTGATGGCCAGGCCTCGGATATCTTATTCTACCTTTCGTTAAAATCTTTGCTCCGTTCTTCGCCGAGGTTCTGTACCTGCCTGCCCGCAGAGGCAGGTTTTCACCGACCTTGAATTTGTTTGCCGGGATGTTACTAATGAAACCTGCTGGTGAAAAACACACAGCAAGGCAACTGTTGCTTATTTTAGTTTATGCTGTAAAGGAAGACCAACGGCGAACAATTTAGGAATACGTGCTACTGACCCTCATCTTATTGATAATTTAATTATTATTGTCCAGTAATTTATAATTACTCCACCCATAACCTTATCTTAAGTCCCTGCTATGATGAAATATTGCACAACATTGTTCCTGTTCCTATGCGTCGTTTTTCACACAGGGGCGCAAACCAGCACCAGCCACCGCAAAAGTGCCAATGCCTACCATAACAATTACCAACGTATGGCCAGTTGCAATAGCAGTATTTCATCCTTTGAAATACATACCGATGGCACCCTCTGGGCATGGGGTGGTAATACCAATGGGCAATTGGGCGATGGTACAACTACGCAAAGGACCAGCCCTGTACAAATAGGCACAGACAATAAGTGGGCAAGCATTGCCGTAGGCGAAATCCATACCATTGGTTTGAAGACTGATGGCACATTATGGGCCTGGGGTAATAATACCAATGGGCAATTGGGCGATGGCACAACTGTCCCCAAAAATGCTCCTGTACAGATAGGTACCGATAACAAATGGGTAAGTATTGCAGCAGGATATGTGCATACTATGGGTTTAAAAAGTGATGGCACACTGTGGACATGGGGTGGTAATGCGGCGGGCCAACTAGGCGATGGTTCCACCACCAATGGCACCAGTCCTATACAAATAGGCACAGACAACAATTGGACAAGTATTGCTGCTGGATATGCACATTCCCTAGGCTTGAAAAGTGATGGTACGCTGTGGGCATGGGGATTGAATGATAATGGGCAGTTGGGGGCTGGTACTACAACCAGCACCAGCAGCCCCTTACAGATAGGTACAGATGCCAAATGGGTAAGCATTGCTTTGGGCTATTCCCACACTCTAGGCTTAAAAAGTGATGGTACCCTCTGGGCATGGGGACTTAACAATTATGGGCAGTTGGGCAATGGTGCCACAACCAGCAGCCCTGTACAAATAGGTACGGATAACAAATGGGTAAGCATTACTGTTGGACAGTTCCATAGTATGGGTTCAAAAAGCGATGGAACACTCTGGGCATGGGGACACAATATTAATGGACAATTGGGCAATGGTAGCACGACCGACCAAACCACACCCATAGCTATCAGTAGCGTACAATCCGGCATGTTAAGTGTTGCAGCAGGCGGGAACCATACTGTAGCGGTTAAAACCGACGGCACCCTTTGGTCATGGGGAGCTAATTATGCTGGCCAATTGGGCGATGGTACGGGTGTTCAAAAAACCAGCCCTGTACAGGTAGGCATGGACAATAAATGGATAACTGTTGCCTTAGGATTTGGTCATTCTATCGGTTTAAAAAGCGATGGCACATTATGGGCATGGGGGTACAATACTTATGGGCAATTGGGCGATGGTACCACCACTAGTAGGAACAGCCCTGTACAAATAGGCACCGACAACAAATGGGTAAGCATTGCAGCAGGCGAAAATCATAGCCTTGGATTGAAAAGTGATGGTACCCTTTGGGCTTGGGGAAATAATTTTTATGGGGATTTGGGCGATGGTAGTTCTACCCAGCGGAACAGTCCTGTACAAATAGGCGTAGATACCAAATGGGTAAGCATAACTGCTGGTGATAATTATAGTGTTGGATTGAAAAACGATGGTACGCTTTGGACCTGGGGCTATAATACTTATGGACAATTGGGCGATGGCACTGTTATCGATAAAAATAGCCCGGCACAAATAGGCATAGATACCAAATGGGCAAGCGTTGCTGCCGGGCAATACCATACGATTGCCTTGCAAAGCGATGGTACACTGTGGAGCTGGGGCTACAATAGCAATGGGCAATTGGGCGATGGCACCACTACCGACAGGAGCAGTCCTTTGCAAATAGGAACAGATGCGGATTGGGTAAGCGTTTCTGCTGGCTATACGTATACGATGGCACTAAAAAGCAATGGCACCCTTTGGGCTTGGGGATTCAATAACCAGGGCCAATTTGGTGACGGCACCACCTTCTTTACCCAGGCCCTGCCCATACAGGTAAATAGCCAAAGCAATGTGGTGGCATTGGCCAATGGCGGGGGCTCCAGGAACCTGCACTCCGGTATCATCAAGGTTAACCGTAGTACTGTGTGCTTGGCTGGTTATAACGGCAATGGGCAATTGGGGAACGGCACCACTACCAATAGTGCCAACTTTACCTGCCAGAATTTTTATGCCTATAGCTGGACAGGTGCCACCAATACAGATTGGGCCACTGCCACCAACTGGAACCTGCTGCAGGTGCCTACCAGCAGCGTAAATGTCACCATACCCATCGTTACCAACTACCCCATTATTGCCAGTGGCACAGCAGCATCTGTTAATAGGCTTTCCATCAATAGCGGCGGTCCTTCAGTGGGCTTGCCAGCAGGTGGGGTGGCCACCATTTATGAGAACATCGTAAATAATGGAAATGGCATAACAGGTATAGGTGACCTTATTATTGCGGGTAACAGCAGCACCCTTGTAGGGTCAACACTAAGTTTCAGTGGCACGTTAACCGTGAACAATGGCGCCGTGCTCACCACCAATAACCTGCTCACCTTGACCAGCAATGCCAGCCATACGGCAAGAATAGCAGCAGGCAGCAGTGCGGGCAACTATATCAGTGGCAGTATAACCATTCAACAGTACATACCTGGTGGAAGCAGGAAGTACCGCTTCCTTGGACATCCATTCAATTCAACGATAGGGCTTGCAGGCCTTACCGATGACATAGATATTACCGGAACAATAACAGGCAGCAATGCCAATGTTTTCACTGCTACAGCAAGTAATGCACCATCTAGCTTTTCCTTTACCGAGGCCAACGATGATGGAACAATGGGCAGTGGCAGTAATGCAGGCTGGACAGCGTTCACCAGTGGCAACTCCCAGTCCCTCATTGCAGCGGGGCGGGGATTCAGGGTATTGATAAGGGGAAGCAAGGGGCAAGCTGGTTCCTTAACAGGGGGCATTTATACACCGGATCCTGTGACCCTTGACCTGACCGGTATTCCGAGACAGGGCAACTTTGTACAGACCCTAAGCTTCACTTCTGCTGCAAAAGGCTGGAACCTGATCAGCAATCCTTACACTAGCAATGTGGACTGGACAACAGTTACCAAGACCAATACCAATGACGCCATTTATACCTACAGACCTACCTTAAGTGGTGGCAACTATGGCAGTTATATAAATGGCAGTGCAGCCAATGGCGGCAGCCAGTACATAGAAGCTTACAGTAGTTTCTTTGTGAGGGCCAATGCTGCCAGCCCCAGTTTGGGTTGGCATGAAACGGACAAAACGAGCAGCAATCCCACAAATTCGGTATTCCGGGCAAACAATACCATTACCAATCGCATCAGTTTGGTACTGAAAAATGAGGGCACACAGGATACTGATGAAGTAGTCATGCGGTTTGGACATGACCAAGCAAGTGATGGTTTTGACCCAGCCTATGATGCGGAAAACCTGACCGGTGCTGCACATGATTTATACGTAATGGATAATGCACAAATCAAGTATAGTATTTACCATGGCAGCGAGTTGAAAAACTGGCAGGCAGAAAACAGGGAACTGGCTTTGGGCATTAATAACCTAGCAGCAGGAAGATACACTATACATACACAAACATTGAATGCCTTTACAAAGGGCAATAAAGTGTACCTGAAAGATGCTGTGACCAATATCCTAACGGAAGTGACCCATGATAACAGTTATAGTTTTGCCGTAAGTAGCAGCACTGCTTCCATGCCAGATAGGTTCAGTATCGTGTTCAATGCAAAAGAGAAAGTTCTGCCAACCATTACTGAACTGAGTATCATTCTTGGCCCCAACCCTGCAAAAAATATGGTGCAGTTAAGCTATAGCCAGGCGCAGGCATTGAATACAAGTATTGTTATTACCAATATTGAGGGCAAGCAGTTGCAGCATATCAACCTTGGCAGCGTACAGTATGGTAGCAAGAACATTGATATCAGCAAGCTACCAGCAGGAATCTACCATATACAGTTCAACAATGGTCTGGAAGCAAGAACAGAAAAATTGATAGTTGAATAAGAATTAAGCTTTGATAGAAAAAGCTGTTCGAGAAAAAATAAGCAGAAAGAGATTGTAAGCCCCTGCAGGTTGCAGGGGCTTTATTTTAGTTATTGAAGAGCTTCGCTGAAATCTTTGCTTCGTTCTTTGCCGAGGTGGTGTGCCTGCCGGCATAGGCAGGTTCTCACCAACATCAAATTTGTTTTGACGAAATTTTACTAGAGAAACCTGCTGGTGAAAAACACCCAGCAGGGGCGGCGTTTATTATTCTAGTTTATGCTGTGACGCAAAACCAACGGTAAAGAAATCCTTAGTTAGCTGAGCTCTAAAGCCATCGCACAAAACTAAGGATAGCAGCTCCAGTTTGATATTTATAGATACTAAGGAGTGCTAAGCACAAGCCATCGCACACAACTACGATAGCTGCTTCGGGTTGAAGTAAATGAGCATTGGACTTAAGCAAGGAACCATTAGTTTTATCCCAATTGTCGGCATTCCAAATTATAGGTAGCTTTTGTTGGGCCCATTACTTAACTTTAGTCGCGTTGCACCTGTCTGTTGGTGAGCTTATATAAATGGGCAACTGTTCCCGCATGATATGAAAGCAAAACAACAATCCTATAACGCCCATCCAATCGGTTCATGCCAAAAGCTGTTTATTGTTGGGTGGATGCTGGCGTTGTTCTTTTCGTCCTGCAGTAACAATGCCAGCCACTTATCACCCATAGATACAACTGGTTATGTTTGGTATGGCTGGAACCATTACCAGTTGAAGGAAACGGACTCTGCTGAACGCTATGGTTACTATTTAATTACCAACACCGCTTATTATTGGGGACCAAAAGGGAAACTCAGCCCAATAAGCAATGGCATGAACTGCCAGAACTGCCATTTGGAAGCAGGCATCATTCCATGGGGTAATAACTTCAGTGCGGTGGCAGCTACCTATCCAAAATTCAGGGAAAGAAGTGGGGCACTGGAAAGCATAGAAAAACGGGTGAATGACTGCATTGAAAGAAGCCTCAACGGAAAAGCGGTTGATAGTGCCAGCAAGGAAATGAAAGCCATTGTTGCCTACCTTAAATGGGTGGGCAAAGAAGTACCAAGGGGCAGGAAACCCAAAGGAAGCGGCATCATGGACATCCCCTTCTTGGAACGCGCAGCAGATGCCACCAAGGGAAAAAAGGTTTTTATCAACAACTGCCAACGTTGCCATGGCAGCAATGGTGAAGACCAATTGAATACGGAAGGATATGGTTATACCTATCCGCCAGTATGGGGCGGTAACAGTTTCAATACAGGTGCAGGGCTATACCGTGTATCAAAGCTTGCCGGTTACATTAAAAACAATATGCCTGTTAACGAAGCCAGTTACCTGGACCCCTTGCTAACAGATGAGGAAGCTTGGGACGTGGCAGCATTCATTGCTTCACAACCAAGACCGGTAAAAAAACTGACGACAGACTGGCCAAGACTTTCTGCAAAACCCTTTGACCATCCCTTTGGTCCATATACGGATAGTTTCAGTGAACAACAGCATAAGTATGGTCCTTTTCTACCAATTGTAGCGGCAGGGGGAAAAAGGAGGATATAGGGATGCATTGATGATCATTTCATGCATGGTGCAATGTTTCCCAAAGTACAGCACAATGAAGGTTGCACTCCTGAAATAAAATCGGACAGGCCGTCTATAATGTTTCCATGGAATACTGTCGCTGATCTCATAAAAATCCTTCATTCTAAGTTCCCACTTCGACAAGCAGTGTGACATCATCTTACATTCAAACCTCCGTTCAGATTGAAGAAGATTGCTTCATTCTTCGCAATGACGGCTGCTTCGATTGGAAAAGATTGCTTTGCTTCATTCTACGCACTCCTCGTGATGCAGATTGCTTTGCTTCATTCTACGCAACTCCTCGCAATGACGAAAACCGCAATGACGGCTGCTTCAATTGGAGAAGACCGCTTTGCTTCATTCTTCACAACGACCGCTTCGATAAGCCTTTCGCCTTCTACCCTAAGCCTTATGCCTTCCACCTTATTCACTACACCGGGTCCACATCCGGCAGCACCGTTACCCCCCTATACAATTTATTCGTTTGTATGATCACTGTTTGCTGCTGTATCTCCCTTTTGCATTGATTAATAAGGCTGGCATCCTTGGGCAGCTTGATGAGTATTTCCCAGAGGTACTGGTTGCGTATGCGGTCCACTACGGGCTGGGCAGGGCCATTGAGGTAGGGACCGAAATTGGTCTTGAGTCCATTGGCCATGATATTGGCCGCCTCTTCGGCTATATGTTTTTCCTTGTGCTTGAAAGTAAGTGCTATTAAGCGGTAGAAGGGTGGATAGTTGTAGGCCTTCCGGCTTTCCAGCTCGTACTGGTAGAGTTTCTTGTAATCGTGCAGTTGCACAAACTGCAGCACAGGATGGTAGATATTGCTTACTTGCACCAACACTTTACCCTTGCCATCCTTGCGGCCGGCACGGCCGCTTACCTGCTCCATTAGTTGGAAGGCACGTTCGTTTACACGGAAGTCCGTGAAGTTCAAAATACCGTCCGCATCTATGATGCCCACCAGGTTCACATGTTCAAAGTCCAGACCTTTCACCACCATCTGCGTGCCCACGAGCACATCTATGCGCTGCTGTTCAAAAAGCTTGATCAGTGTATCATGGTCGTTCTTGCCCTTGATGGTATCATAGTCCATACGGGCTATCTTGGCATCGGGAAACTGTTCGGCCAATAGCTCCTCTATCTTCTCCGTACCAAAGTTCTTCTGGATAAAGTTGTGGCTGCCACAGGCCGCACAGGTATTGATCACAGGGTAGGTGGTGCCGCAGTAATGGCAGGTAAGCTTGTTCTTGGCCTTGTGGTAGGTAAGCGTTACGCTGCACTGATGGCACTGAGGTATCCAGCCACAGGTCTGGCAGATCATATAGGGACTGTAGCCACGCCTGTTCTGGAAAAGGATTACCTGCTTTTTCTGTGCCAGTGAGGTTTCCACCGCAGCAATCAGTTGCGGCGACAGGGCAATTTTCTGGTTGGCCTTGGTCACCAGTTTCTTCAGGTCTATCAGTTCCAGCACGGGCATGTCCACCTTGCCAAAACGTTCGTTCAGTTCCACCAGTCCGTATTTCTGCTGCACCGCATTGAAGTAGCTTTCAATACTGGGCGTGGCAGATCCCAGCAACACCTTGGCCCCGAACAGGGAAGCATAGTACACGGCCGCATCACGGGCATGGTAACGTGGGGCAGGCTCCTGCTGCTTATAGCTGGGATCGTGTTCCTCATCGGCAATGATGAGCCCCAGGTCCTTGAAGGGCAGGAAGAGCGAGCTTCTTGCTCCCACCACGGCCTTGGTTTCGCCCGACTTTATCCTGTTCCATATCTCCACCCGTTCATTGGGGTTGAACTTGGAATGGTAAATGGCAATATGCCCACCAAAATGCTGTTGCAAGCGGCGGATGATCTGTGCAGTGAGCGCAATTTCGGGAAGCATGTACAGCACTTGCTTGCCCTGCTTGATGTACTGCTCAATCAGTGTGATATAAAGCTGCGTTTTGCCACTGGAGGTAACGCCATGCAGTAGGCAAACATGTTTGTCAATAAAGCTATGTTCCACTTCATGCAATGCTTGCTGCTGTGCGTGGGACAAAGTAAAATCGATAGCAATATCCTTGGGCAGGGCTTTGACCCTGTCTGTGGCACGTTTCTCCGCTATCAATATGTTCTTCTCTATCAATCCCTTCAACTGTGCTGCAGTGGCATTGGATTTCTTGAGCAAGGCCGTTTGTGTGACTTCCCCCTCCGTTTTGATCAGGTGCAGGTAGGACAGCAGCAGTTCCATTTGCTTGGGGGCCCTGCTCCAATTGTTCAGCAGGTCGGCCAGCTTGTCCTCGTTATGGTAAGTGGCGTGCAGGGTAATATAGGTTTCCGTTTTCACCTTGTACTTGTCCTTCAGTTCCTCCCATACATAGCACACTTTCTTGTCAATCAGTTTCTTGATGATGGGGTACACATGGTTGGCATCCAGCAGTTGCTGCACTTCGCTCAGGCGCAGTTCCTTCTTCACTTCCAGTGCCTGTGCCACAATGTATTCCTCATCGCCAAACTGGCTGCCATCGTTCAGGTCAAAATCCGTTTCCTCGTTCCATATCAGGATGCTTTCACTGCTCAGTTTCAAATTGGAGGGGATGGCCGCCTGCATCACTTCGCCCTCACTGCACATATAGTATTGGGCAATCCATTCCCATAGCTTGATCTGCGTGAGGTACACCAATGGTGCATCGTCCAGCACATTGATAATTTCTTTTGGCTGGAAGGCCGGTGGCTTCTGGGTGAAAATATGCTTGATGATGCCCGCGTACTTCTTGTTCCTCAGTTGCACTTCCACACGTACGCCAATCTGCACCCCTGCCTGCAAATGGGCGGGAATGGCCCAGGTATAAGTGGTGGGCAGTGCCAGTGGGATGATGATTTCAGCATACATTTCCCCCACGCCTGAAGGGGCATTGAAAAGTAGATCGGTATATGTGTCCTTATTTGCCAAAGTGTTGACGAAGATAGTTGTGGAAGGTGGATTTTGTCTTCCCTATCATTTGTGTTATCCGCAGAAAAATCTTCACCCAATCATCCCCCTTCAGGGCCAGGAGCACCTCTCTTTGCTACAATCTTCGCTACGATAATCCCCTTCAGGGGCTAGGGGTTGTACCTCCTCAACCCCTCCCCCATCACATCATGTACCTGCTGCTTCAGGGCGGGCAGGTCTTTCATGGTCAGGCCATCCACCTTTATTTCCTCCAGGTACACTACCCGGTTAAGGCCCGGAGTCAGTTCAAACAGGCCCCTATAATGCAGGCGTTTCTGGGTATCCACAAACAGTAGGGGCTTAATGGGCGTTTGCGTTTCTATGGCAATGCGGAAAGCACCATCAAAGAAATCCTTCAGGGGCTGCCCCGTTTCATTGAAAGTACCTTCGGGAAAGATGAAAATGGAAATGCCCCTTGCAATAGCAGCCTTCAATGCCCTTACACTTTTGGCCCTTGTTTCCGCATCGCGCCTGTCTACCAGTATCACGGCCGTCCGGTAGATCCAGCCAAATACGGGAATCTTCACCATTTCATATTTGCCCAGTACCCTAATGGGCTGCCTGGCCGTTAACACAATGGGGGGAATGTCCATATAGGAAATATGGTTGGCCACGAAGATGTACTGCTTGCTGGTATGGTGCGGGGCTTCAAAAATATCCCGGTGCCGTATGCCCACCAGCAGGTACCAGGTGCCTGCCCAGCGCTTGCATATTTTATAAATGAGGTTGCCGCCCTTGATACCGAATGGTGAAGCCAGAATGATGAGGGGAAATGCTAGGAACATGATCAGGATGAACAATAGCAGGGCATATACACAGTATATATATTGCAGCACACGGAAAATGAATTTCATGTAAAGTGGTTGATGCTTTAAAGATAGGAGACACAGGTTTAACTGTTCAATCGTGGCTGGAAAAGGAGTTTTGCCCTGGCTGTTGAGCGGACCGGTTGACTATGGGTATTTTGAGAATATCCGTTCCAGTTCAATTGAATACGCTGGGTTTTCAGTGAAATGGTCATGGCCCTGTTTATCCAGGACAGTTAATTCATCAGTTGGCTTCAGCAGCGCCTTCAACCGGTAGGCCTGTGCAACACTGAAAGTGCTATCGTTCCTGCCATGCAGGATCACAATGGGTGCTTGCGTTCCTTTCACAAACTCGTTAACCTTCAATTTGTACTTCAAAAGGAAGGAAGGTATGATGGCATACAGGAATGGGTAATTGCCTTTTACCGCTTCATCACCATTGTAGTATGGTGCTTGGAGTATCAACAGTTTAGGGCTGTTATGGGCAGCCAACATGGCTGCGGCCGCAGTTCCGAACGAATAGCCGAGCACCACGATACGGTCTTCCTGGTATGATCCCTTCAAATTGTTGTAGGCATCCTGCACGTCGCTGTACAGTTGTTTTTCGGTAGGCACATTACCTTCACTTTTGCCAAAGCCACGGTAATCAAGGAAGAATATATCATAGCCCAGTTTCAGGTAGGTGCCTGCGTATTGCCCCCATTTATCAAGCGCATGGCCACCACCATGCAGATAGAAGACCAGCCCTTTGGATGAACTTGACCTGAACAATAGGCCATTCAATTTTTTGCCGTCCTTGGTTTGGATATTGTGCTCCTCAAACTGATTGTCAAAATGGTAGGCATAGCTTGTTGGCCTGGTATTGGTAAACAGGAATTTTTCCTGGAATGAATAGTAGCACAGGCATAGAAGAATGTAAGCAATTAGCAGGATGCCTGCTGCCCGAAGAATGGTTTTCCTTGCCTTTTTCATGTAATGCTTAAGCGTTAAAATGACTATTTCCGTTTGGGCAAGGCCCATTCATTACCCATTTAGGTACCTCATTCAAAAAACACCCTTACTGTTTGGTAGAACCAGTTGTTCTGAACGGCATTGCCCTGCTGCTGCATCTTTTCGTTGTAGTTCTTCAGGCCAAACAGTCCGGCCATATTGCCCTTGTTCATGGAGAGTTCCAAATAGCCTGCTGAGTTGAAGTGGGCCAGGTTATGGCCTTCATCTACCGAACCATAATTATCACTCAAAGTCTCTATTACTTCATTGCGCTTGAACACAATTTTGAACTTCCTGTTCCTCCGTTCCCTGTCAAACTCTTCCTTGGTGATGTTGATGATTACGTTCTCGAAATTATCGATGAATAGTATCTGCCCCTCGATCCAGTCATTGCCGATCATGGGCTTCAGCATCAGCTTCTCCACAATGCTCAGTCCATTGGTGCCGATATCCTCCATTTGCTTGCCATTGATCATGGCGGTTACGGCGTGGGCTATGGTCTGTGTAATTTCCAGGAAAGTGGCTGCATTGATGACGGGCAGGGTGACCAGCTTTTTGGGTATGCCGCCAATGATCATGGTGAGTATGCCATTGTCTGGACAAATGATGTACTGTCCATTGTGCTCGGCCATGATGAAATGCCCACCCTTGGTCTCAAAAACGTTCACCAGCACCACATGGAAGGTGTTTTTCGGAAAATGCTTGAAGGCATTGCTGCAGATATAGGCAGCATGGGGAAAGTTTTCCTGGGGCAGGTAATGGGTGATGTCCACAATGTTCAATGCTTGGTTGGTGGTCACCAATTGCCCCTTGATGGCCCCAACTATATAATCCTGTTGGCCAATATCGGTACTGAGGGTTAGTAAAGGCATTGTGTTGTTAACGAAGAATGATTGTAATTGTTATTTCACCAATTGCCCCTCTTTGAAGAAATATTTCCTAGTTAGTTTATCGGCAAGCGAGGGAAACAGTTTGGTCATGAACACGGTGCGCTTGCCCGTGAAGGTAAGCACCAGTGTGCGTTTCCTTTTTTCAATGGCATGGATAATATGTTCGGCACATTCCTCGGCACTCATCATTTCGCCTTCGTTCATGGAGGTTTCGCCCTGCTCCTTCCCGAATTTGTTCAGTGCGGCCTTGCGTATATTGGAAGCCGTGAAGCCAGGGCATACCCACATAACGTTGGTGCCGCTGTCCAGCAGTTCGGTCCTTACAGACTCCAGGAACCCGTTCACCGCAAATTTGGAAGCGGAGTAGCCGCTCCTTCCCGGCAGCCCCCTGAAGCCTGCAATGGATGATACGCCTACAATGGTGCCATTATTGGCAATAATATAGGGCAGGGCAAATTTGGTGCAGTACACCGTTCCCCAGAAATTCACGTCCATGACCTTCCGTAGGGCTTCCAGTTCCACTTCTTCCAGCAGTGCCCGCATGGAAATACCTGCATTGTTAATGAGTATATCAATGGTTCCAAAGTTCTTCACCACTGCTTCTATGAAGTTCTGGCAATCCTGTTCCTTGCTTACATCGGCCGTATGGATCATCAAGGGCTTGGTAGGCGATGTTTTTTGGAGCTGGTACAGTTTATCGTAGTTCCTTCCGCAGGTGGCCACTTTGGCGCCCATTTGCAGGAACTGCTGCACCAGTGCCTTGCCAATGCCCTCGGAACCGCCCGTAACCACCACTACTTTATTAGTAAACGCAGACATATCGATTATTTGATGGGCAAAAATAAGTGTAAGCAAGCATGTTGTGTTGATAAACCTGTGGGCAACCTTAAATAAAAACAATAAAAAAATTTGGTTAAAAAATTCATACCCCTATTTTTGCACTCCCAAAACAAAACGGGTACACTGTTTTGTTGGAAGGAAGGATGATTCCGTAGCTCAGTTGGTAGAGCAATACACTTTTAATGTATGGGCCCTGGGTCCGAGTCCCAGCGGGATCACCAAGAAAGTTATCAGTACAAAACTGGTAACTTTTTTTGTTTATGGCAATGATGTACATATTATACTCTGATAAACCGAACAAGTAATATGTAGGTGCATGCACCGATATGGGAGGAGGCTATAGCAGCCCAATACTTGGCAGCCCAAAGTTTATCAGTACACAAGTAAACGGTAGTGACTCAGTTTAAAATATTGTCAGGAGCTTGTCGAAACCTAATTGGAAACAGAAAACGCCTTCGAGGGCCTCAGGCTGACACTCAACTATTCAAACTGGGTCACCACCAATTAAACGGAGCGGTTATCATTTCTTGGCCCCTTTTGTTTAAAGCCTCAAATTATTTTGTTTACAACTTCATTCTAATCCTTAAACTGTTGTGCTATTAAGAACCGATTAGTCCCTGTAATTCGCAGCATGTCTATATTTCAACAAGCTTGCTGGTAGGCAAGGCTTGTTAAGGGCTGTAAGAAGCCGCTTCCAAAAAGGATTCCGGGCATCCGAAAAGAGTGCCACGCTCCGGTTAATAAAACAATAGGAGCAGGAGCACGAGCGAATCTATACAAATAGGAAGGGCTGCCACTGTGCAGCCTTTCCTATTTGCATGGCACTGGAGATGGTTATTTAACTGCACATAGGCATGGGCGCGAATGTGGTGCTTGCGCTTTAGGACATAAAATCAATAAGTGAAGAAAAAATTATGGATAGTTTTTTGTTGAGTAAGCGTCCTATTTATGTTTATTGCCTATTTTCAGCCAGATGAGAATTCTGAAGCTAGTAATCTTATTGTTTTCCCTACACGCAACAACTGCTTTTTCACAGGAGCTCAATTTCATCAACATCAATACGGATATGGGGTTGCCATCCAATGAAAGCTACAGGATTATACAGGATAGCAAGGGCTATATGTGGATTTCCACCGATGCTGGTCTGGTCAAGTACAACTCCAAGGAATTTACATTATTCAATACCCGCAATGGAATGCCATCCAACAACGACGTATATGCATTGGATGCAGATAAGTATGGTAGGGTATGGTTTGCAACAGGCACATGGAAAATAGGGTATATACGCAATGATTCCGTATTTGTTCTGCCCGAATTGGACTTCTACAATAAAGAAACAAAAAATGGCGATTTAATTTATAAGATTAAATATAACGATGCTACCAATAGCCTATTCGTTTCGAGCCACTTTCAAACCGTGGAAGTTTCAAAAATTCAAAATACCTATGTTTCAAGGGGAATACAACAAAATGGCAAAAAAAACGATTATGCGCTTTTGGACAATGATTATGTAGCAAACCTTTTTGATAAACCATTCATTACATCTGGAAGAAAAGAAGCTTCGTTATTATTACATTTAAGCAATCGGGGAATTCCACTCGTTCCTTTTACCCATATTTTTTTTGCTGAAGCTTTTTCTGCACCCTTAAGCCAGGATTTTTTTTTCATTGGCATAATGAATGAAACACTGCTAGTTGACAAAAAGCAGGGAATTGTTTCGCAAAAAACAAAATTGTTTACCCAAATTCAAAGCCTTTTTGTTGATGCCAAAAAAAATCTATGGGTTGGCTGCAAAAAAAATGGCCTATTCCTTTTTACTGGGGGCAATATCTCAAAAAAACCATTGCATTTGCTAAATGATATATCTGTTAGCAATATCACAGAAGATAGGGAGGGCGGCATTTGGGCAACCACGCTTGAAAAAGGTGTTTTTTATTGTCCTAACACATCAATTACGGTTACAGGTAGTTTGTTGGGTAGCAATAACGGAATAACCTTCAGCAAAGTAGTCAATGGGAAGCTGTTCCTCAGCAATGATGCTGTGCCCCTTGCTGCAATTGACAAAGACACTGTCTATCTGAAAGCAATAGGTAATGAAATACATCCGAAGGTTACGGATATTGTCCATTTTTCAAATGGGTATTATTTGAGCACATTCGGCGGGCTGTATTTTATTGATAAAGAATTAAAAAAAGTCACACCAGTTTATACCCCCTATTTCACTTATACCCTAAAGCCTTTTTTATCTGGTTACAATGGTATTATTGGCACCCCCTCGGATACGTTCTATATTTTTAATAACGTTAATATCAACAGGTTGCTAAATAGTCAGGTTAGGGGCATTATCTCCAATAATCCAAAAGTAACACATGGCTATTTATTGAACAGCCATCAAATTTTGTTCTGCAGCAAATTTGGTTTGTATATAGAAACTATATCTGCAAATACTTCAACTACTAAAAAAATCATCACACAAGGAACCTTGTCAATCCACGATGTGAATAGAATTTATAAAGATGGCCATGGTAATTTCTGGCTTCCATCTAATAGTGATAGTTTAAATATTTTGGATAAAGATTTTAATTTAAAAACTTCCATTCCCTTAACTGAAACAAATATTAGCTGCAGGAATGTACTGCAGGTAAATCCAACCTCCTTTCTTGCATGTACCAATAAAGGTCTGCTGAAAATAAACTTCACAGACACGACATTTAAAAAATATACTTTGGAAAACCTTGACAAGAGCAATGGCCTCCTGTCAAGTGATGTGTATAATGTTGTACAGTTCGAAAACAGCTTCTATGTAAGTAGCTCAAAGGGGCTCTGTAAATTCAGCAAGGTAGGGGACCTGCTCCACAATTCGTATCCAAATACGGTCATTAATAGAATTACTGTTAATGATAGTTCCATTGCTTTGCACGGCAGCCCTGTTCTTTCCCATACCAAGAATAATCTCACCTTCCGGGTAGATGCCTTAGCATTCAAACGAATTGCTCAAAGGGGTACATTTTTCAAATACCGTTTGGATGGCCTGGAGAAAGATTTCCGTCCGGCAACCGGCAATGTTGTAAATTATGACAACCTTCCCCCAGGCAATTACACATTCATTGCGAAAACATTCTATGACGACAATACGGAAGATACCACACCTGCAACATTCTCTTTTACCATTAGACCCGCTTTCTGGCAAACATGGTGGGGCATGCTATTGATGGTATCCGTTGGCATTGCCGTTATTTTTATGTTTATCCAGTTCCGGATAAGGAAAATCAAAGGCGCCGAAAAGGAAAAAGCAGCCATCAACCAAACAATTGCTGAATATAGGTTCACCGCTTTAAAGGCACAAATGGACCCGCATTTCGTTTTCAACAGCATCAATGTCATACAGAACCTCATTCTTGAAAAGGACAAAACAGAGGCCTATAACTCCCTGGGCAAATTCTCAAGGTTGATAAGGATGATACTGAACCAGTCTGATTCCGTTTTTGCCACCATTGAGGAAGAGCTTGCGCTGATCAACCTGTATGTGGAGCTGAACCAGTTAAGGATAGACTACTCATTTACTTTCAGTTCACAAATTGAACCCCAGCTTATGTCCTGCAACATCCCAAGCTTAATTATCCAGCCTTTTATAGAAAATGCGCTATGGCATGGTATACTGCCATTGAAAGGGGCCAAAGAAGGCAAAATTTCATTGAGGATCCTTATGGAAGCCAATGATGTCCTGGTAATACAGGTGGAGGACAATGGCATTGGAAGGAAGGCATCCTCCTCAAACAAATCGTCCATCCATATTTCCAAGGGAATAAACCTGATCAGGGAACGGTTGAAAGCATATCAGAGCATGAACAACGACTGTTTGGCAGAGCTGAATATCGTCGATCTTGAAGAAAATGATGGAGCCGCAGGAACCTTGGTAGAAATAAAAATTGCTATCCCCAATGATGAAGCTTAAAGAAACCCTTGAAATCCTGATTGTTGATGATGAAGCCGCAGGCAGGGGCGTCCTGCATAAAAACACAAAGCTTGTAATTTCAGGTTGGTGTTCCTCCCTAATGAATAGCATAAAAAAGAACGACCGCCCAGCAGCGTGCCTGCTGACGGCAATGGCAGGTTTTCACCTGATGGTTTCATGCGGCAGGTTCACTTTCTACAAAGACTGGACTTCATAATGAAGCAACCCGTAACCCATAGTTCGTTCCGTAGGCTGTCATACGCAGACGCCACTGTAAAAACGTCAAAAAAAAGGGTTACATTTCTCTAGATCCTGTTGGTGTTCCTCTTTAATAAAAAGCATAAAAACAACAATCGCCCCAGCAGTGTGCCTGCCTGCAAAGGCAGGTTTTCACCCGCTGGTTTCATAAGCAGTAAACACGAAGCCGCTAATCAATCTTGCTTCCCCTCACCTACAAAAAGCGCAGCTTCTCCTCTTCCAGGTCAAGACGTAGCAAATGCTTCCGGACAATTTCCTCATCCAGCATTTTTTCTTCCTTGTTTTTCTTCAGCAGCCATTGCCGCTGTTGGTTCAGGATATCGCCATAGGTCTTTTTTAATTCCTCGGCAAGCAGCACATCATCAGTTGAAAGAATGCTGTCTTCCCATTTGCGGGCCATTTGTTGCAGTACAGGCTGGGTATTGAGTTGTTCACTGTAATGGCTCCTGACATATTGCAAAGCATGTTCGGCCAGTTGCACCCTTATCAGGCTGTCCGCTTCTTCTTCGGGCAGGCTATCCCCCAAATCGGGCATATGTATTTTCCTGATCAAGTACGGCAGGCTCAGCCCCTGCAGCAGGAGTGTCAAAAGGATAACAATAAATGTGATAAACAGGATAAGGTTCCGTTGGGGAAATGCAGCCCCATTGGCAAGCTTTACCGGTATGGACAAAGCCGCAGCAAGCGAAACCACCCCCCGCATACCCGTCCACCCAAGTATCAATGGCACTTTGTAGCCCGGGTTCCGGGCATCTGCAACAGTTATGAAATTACGGGCAATAAGCGTAACGATTACGGCACCATAAGCCGATAGGATCCTGCCCACGATCAGCACCATGGTAATCAGCACCCCATAACCAATGGCTGATGGAATGCTCACCCCTTCAAGCCCTGCAGAAATTTCAGGCAGGTCAAGCCCAATCAGTAGAAACACTAGGCCATTCAGTACAAAGCACAAGCTTTCCCAAACATTACCACCGCGCAGCCGTGAAGTGCTGCTCAGGAAAAGATGCCTCTTTGTTGATAAGAACAATCCCCCGCTTACCACGGCCAATACACCGGAACTATGCACTTCTTCTGCGGTAATGTACATAATGTAGGGAGTCACAATGGAAAGCACAATATCCGTATTGGCATCGGTAGGCAGGTATTGATGGGCTTTCATGAATATCCAGCCAATCAATAATCCTATGCCCACACCACCCACCAGCATCCAACCAAAACTGAAAGCCGCTTTGTACCAAATAAATTGCCCTGTGGCTACCGCTATCATGGCAAACCGGAAAATAATCAATGACGAGGCATCATTCAATAAGCTTTCACCCTCCAGAACAGACCGCATCCGCTTGGGCACTTTTACAAATTTCAAAATGGCACCTGCACTTACAGCATCGGGTGGCGATACAATGCCGCCCAGTAAAAAGCCCAATGCCAGTGAGAATCCGGGAATAAAATGGTTGGCCACAAAGGCCACCGATAGGGCCGTAAGGAATACCACTACAAAAGCAAAGCTGCCAATAATGCGCCGCCAGTGCCATAGTTCCTTCCATGATATGGCCCAAGCAGCCTCGTACAACAATGGTGGCAGGAAGATAAGGAAGATAAGGTCCGGGTCTATGTGCATCGTCGGAATGCCCGGAACAAAACTAATGACCAATCCCGCCAGTACCAGCAGTACAGGATAGGCCACTTTTATTTTATTGGCCAGCATGATCAGCAATACAATGGCTACAATAAGGCTTAAGTAAAAAGGGAAATTTTCTATCATTAGCAGTAAAAAAGTTGAACGGCTTAAAAATATACATACTATACCAAATAAGCAGTATAGCCAATACACTTTATTCAGGGCCTGCCCCTTTGGATCCAAGCTATCCTTATCATGGGCAAGGTAGGAACGTTGCAGGAATTTCATGGAAGGAAATAGTGTTTCCTGCCCGGGATAACCTGCGTAGGGAAATGGGCAACCTTGGCCATTTCAGCCCAAAGGAACCATGCTTTTGAACTAACGGATAATCAGGCAGGTCCTATGACAAAATAATTGGGCAGTTTAGGGAAATAAAAAAGGTTTGGCAGCTACAACAAGCTGCCAAACCCTACTACCCCTTCCCTGTTCATTATGCTTCTTCTTCCAGTAGTGCCAGTTCGTTCACGAAATCCTTTGCAATGCCTGTCAGCACAGCATCTGCCTGCTTTTCCTCATGCAGGGTTTCGTACAGCAGCTTGATCAGGCTGTCCTCCATTTGCAGTGTCTGCGCAAAAGCTACCAATGTACCATAAGTAGCAATCTGGTAGTGGGCAGCTTTCTGCACGGCAAAAATCAGCCCTGCGTCAAGGGTGGCGCTGTCCATGCCAGTTTCATCAATCATTTCATTGGTTTCCTTGATGATGCCCCTCATGGCCCGGCAGGGTTTCGTTACGGGTGGTTCGTCCAGTAGCCGGAAAACCTCTTCCAAACGGAATACATGCCCCTGGGTTACATCGCCATGCATGGCAAGGGCATGCCTGAGGCTCAGATTGGTGGCCCTTGCCCCAAAGGCCCCCAATGCATCCACCAAGTGCTTTTCCGCATAATAAATATCCTGCAGGCTTTCCATAAAGAAATGCTGCAGGCCATGGTTCCTGTTTTTCATACGCTTTGCTTTAATTGGTTAAGAAAGGAAGAGGGCATCACAAAATGTGCCGCTTGCTTTTCTGCACTATTAATTTTGTTGGCACAATGTCAAAATACTGCCCGCTACCGCATGGGTTGGTCATTGCCCATCAAAATACCGCCACGTTCATTGTCAGGTACATCGCTATATTTCAAGTAGCGGTATTACTGGTAAGGGTGCTGGTTCTTTTTCCTTTGCCTGCAGCACCATTAACGGAATGGTGGTATGGAAGGCCAATTGTTTGGTAATGCTCCTGTGGAACAATCCGGAAGGGAACCCGTGGCGTTTGGCAATTACAAGCACAATGGATGCCGGCCGCTGCTTGGCAAATTCCAATATGCCCGTTGCCGTATCGTCATCTTTAATGGATTGGTAGGCTGGGCGGTAAGGTTGCAATAATTTGTTCAGTGCCACCATTTCAGGCACTTCTTCAGGTAGCAGCCCTTGCTCCTCCTTCTCCACATGCAGCACGGACAATGGCACAGGGAACATGTCCAGCACATTGGTCAACCGTTCCGTGGGCAATGTTCCACCCGTTTCTTTCATGTCACAGGCAAACACAATGCTACCGATGGGCTCCAGCAGCACTTCAGCAGGTACAAGCACAACAGGCAAGTGGCTGGTTTCGCAAACCTGTATGGCATTGCTGCCTGACACCATTTCCTGCAACTTGCTTTTTCCCGTGGTCCCCATAACTATCATAACGGCAGCCTCCTCTGCGGCCACCATACTTGCTTCATCCAGTAAACGGGTATCTGTGCGGTATCGTAATGTGGTACCCATGGGCAATTGGTCCTGAAGGGCCCTACCCTGGTCTTCCAATGCCTGCATGGCCACTTTCTTCAAGCTTTCCTCATCGCCCAAATAGGTGATTGTTTCACTTGGGGCAATAACGGTTTGGTAACTGTGGTAAAGCACAAGTGTGGGCACCTTCAATTGCTTGGCAAGTACACAGGCATAGGAGGCCGCATAATGGGACACTGCTGAAAAATCAGTCAGTACAAGGATTGTTTCCATGACATTTGCTTTAGAATGTACCTGCTGTAATAACCGTGCCGTGCTGGCCCCCCGGCATCAAAAGGGGGCACGGTTCCCCAAATGGCTCCACGCCTGGATCGGCATTATTTTACTTGGGGTAAGTGCATGTCACTCGCAGCAATCATCATGAAAAAAATAAAAGCGGAAGGGCCGGTCCCCTTCCGCGATTTTATGGAAATGGCCCTGTACCATCCAGAACTGGGGTATTATACCTCGCCCAAAAATAAGATCGGGAAGAAGGGCGATTACTATACCGCCTGCCAGGTTTCAACCGTATTGGGGGAGCTGCTGGGAAAGCAATTGGAGGAAATGTGGAATATACTGGACAAAAAGAATTTCACTATTATAAAGTACGGCGAGCACGGGCCTGCGGTTCGAGGTACTGGTACAGCAAAAGGGCCACCAATAAAATGGAAATGACCACTGCCTTAAATAAAACTGACATTATTGCAGTGGTGATTTGGGGGTATTTTTGGGGTGCTGTTTCCGTACTCAAGGCGTACTGTTCCCGTACTCAAGCCGTACTCCGAATTTGAGATAGGATTTGGGGCTTTTCTGCCAAATTATCAGGGAAATGGAAGCCTTCCCCAACTATCCAAACGCCCGAAAAAACAGTTTTTTTTAGGGCGTTTTATCGAACAAGGGGCGAAGGAGAAGCGAAGGAAGCGTAAAAAGGATTGCTGATTGTCGAAGCGGGAAAGTTAGGGGAAATTGGAGGTTGCGGCGCGGGGCCGAAGTGGGTCAATGTCAATGCCTAAAACCAATTGACTCTTTTTCCTTTTGCCCCCCTTGAGTAATTGCAGTCAATACAACAGGAATACGGGCCTATAAAATAAGGGTTTTATGGATACCAAACTTGCGTGCTTGCACGGAAGTTTGGTATCCTGCCCTACCGTACTTTCGGGTAACATCCATTTAACAACAACCCAGACCAATGAGAATACCTGTTTACATATTGGTGATTGCCCTGTTTGCAATGGGGCGCTCGTTCGCCCAAGTAATACCAGATACCAGCACCCGCCCCGCGCATATCGGTTCGGGCATTGCGCCAGTGCCCGCAGGCTACTACAGCAATTCGAAGCTGAACCTCATCCGCACATGGACAGCAACAAGGCCCTTTACGGATGTGGCGGATGTGGTGTCCACCAGCCGCACGGTACAGGAAGTGAAGCAGTCCACGCAGTACTTCGACGGGCTGGGCAGGCCCATACAGTCAGTGGCCAAGCAGGCCAGCCCATCGGGCAGGGACATGGTTTCCATGGACCTCTACGATGCATTCGGCAGGGAAGCCTACAAGTACCTGCCCTACGTGCCCATTGACAGCAATACCAATAATGGCCTCTTCAAACGTGACCCGTTCAATGAACAGGCTTCCTTCCTGAACAACAGTAGCTATAACCCCGGGCTTATTGGTGAGCAGGTGTACTACGGCCAGACATTGTTCGAGGCATCACCCCTGAACAGGCCAGTGGGGTCCTATGCCCCCGGTAACAGTTGGGGAGGCAGCAATGTGGGCACCACGATGGCATACGGGGCCAATGCGGCAGCGGACAGTGTGCGGATATGGGACATAGCTACAACCATTGGCGCAACGCCAACAAGCAGTGGCTGCTACCCCGCAAATGAACTTTATAAAACCACTGTGACTGATGAACACAGCAAGCAGGTAATCGAGTATAAGGACAAGGATGGGCATACAGTGCTGAAGAAGGTACAGATAGCAACGGCCCCTTCCACGCACCATGAAGGCTGGTTATGCACCTACTATGTGTACGATGATTTCGGATTGTTGCGTTCCGTGATACCACCCAAGGCAGTGGAGGCCATACAGGGTGCAGGGCTCTGGAACATCAGTTCCACGGTCAGGGACGAACTCTGCTTCTGGTATGCCTATGATGGGAGGAAGAGGCCAATTGTGAAGAAGGTGCCCGGCTCGGGGCAGGTGCACATGGTCTACGACCTGCGTGACAGGCTTGTGTATGTGCAGGATGCCAACCTGCGCACCAATTTCCAGTGGCTGAAAACAGTCTACGATAACCTCAACAGGCCCACGCAAACATGGCTGGTACAGGACCTTTGCAGCAGGTACTACATGCAGGAAGCAGTGAACAGTGGGGAAGGGAGTGCCTGCGGCACGGAGGACCCGTACACCTACATGCCCGACCAGCTACTCACCGAGACCTACTATGACGGTTATGATTGGGTAAGCAGCAGCGGCAGTGGCCTCAGCAGCAGTTTCATAGGTACCTATGCCTCCAATACCAATTACTTCTATTCCCCAAGTGACAACACTTGGCCCTACCCCCGGACCATTGCGGCCGACATGTCCACCAGGGGCATGGTAACGGGCAGCAAGGTGCGTATACTGGGAACATCCACCTTCCTGTACAGCGCCACTTTCTATGACGACAGGGGAAGGGCAGTGCAGACACATAGCACCAATTACAGTGGTGGGAAGGATACGGTGACCATGCAGTACAGCTTTGACGGCAAGTTGCTGCGGAGCCTTGCCTGCCAGGCCAAGGCTGGTACCAATGCACAGCGGTACATCACCCTTACCAAGTTGGAATACGACGACATGGGAAGGCTCACAAAAACCTACAAGAAAATCAATGGCAGCCCAGAAGTGCTATTGGTGGAGAACAGCTATGACGAGATGGGGCAGTTGAAGCAGAAGAAACTGGGGCAGAAAAGGGACGCCACCAACTGGAATACCTATACAGCGGACGTGATGGACTCCTTGAGCTACAGCTACAATATCCGTGGCTGGCTGCGGGGCATCAACAAGGACTATGCGAGGAATGAAAATGGTGCAGTGAACTGGTTCGGTATGGAACTGGCCTACGACCATGGTTTCAGTACCCCACAGCTCAATGGCAACATAGCCGGTACCCGCTGGCGCAGCAGGGGGCATGATGAGCAGCGTGCCTACGGCTTTGGATATGATGCTGCCAACAGGCTGCTGAAGGGTGACTTCACCCAAGCAACGGGCGGCGGCTGGGACAATAGTGCAGGGGTTGACTATAGCATGAAGATGGGCAATGGCAGTGATGGCACGAGTGCTTATGATGCCAATGGAAACATATTGAAAATGTGGCAAAGGGGGCTGGCCCTCGGCGGCAGCATGACCATTGACAGCATGTTGTATGCCTACCAGACCAGTAGCAATAAACTGGCAAGGGTGACCGACGGCATTACTGCCGACAACAAGCTCGGTGACTTCCACGATGGCACCAATACGGGTGACGACTATACCTATGATGCCAATGGCAATATGTACATTGACAATAACAAGAAGGTTACGGGCATTACCTACAACCATTTGAACCTTGCACAGGAGGTAAGGGTACTTGGCAAGGGAAAGATTGTTTATACCTATGATGCATCAGGCAGGAAACTGGCCAAGCAAGTGGTGGACAGTATAGGCAGCACTGTCAAAACAACCACCACCGTCTATTTGGATGGCATGGTGTACCGGAACGACACGCTGGAATACATGGCCCATGAGGAAGGCAGGCTGCGGCTGGCAAACGACCATACCGATACCGCCTATTACAACTATTTTGAGAAGGACCATCTGGGCAATATAAGGGCAGAGATTACGGACGAACTGAGGAAGGATGTTTACCATGCTGGTTTCGAGGAGTCGGATGCAGGCCCAGAGGGGCAACTGTTCAGCAGGTACACCAACATTGTGGGCAAACCGAACTGCTTTGACAGCAACGGTGAAAACAAGAAGGTGCAGATTATTGGTGCCGCAGCAAAGCTTTCCGATGGGCACGGTGCCGTGGTGGGTGCGGGCAAGGTCATCAAGGTAATGGCAGGTGACCATGTGGATGCAAGTGTGAACGGGTGGTTCAGCAATGGCATCACCAACGATACCGACCCCAGCAGCCTCACCCCCTTGCAGGACCTGCTGCTGGCCCTGTTCAGTGGCGGCATCGTGGGCACGGGCGGGGAACATGGCGGCTTCACCACGGGAAGCGGCTCCCTGCTGTCGGGCGGCATAGCGGACTTCCTAAGTACGCAGGACAACTACAGCAGTGGCGGGGCCTACCTGAACTGGGTACTGCTGGACGATGAGCAGTTCAGGCTGGTAAGCAGCGGTTCGGGCTTTGCGGATTTCTTCAAGCAGGCGGAAGGAACGGGCGGCGGGTGCACTGCAGCGACCCTGCTGCAGGCAAACGAAGGTGACGGTATCGACATAACAAGGAATGGGTACCTGTATATTTACCTGAGCAATACGAATACGGACTACCCGGTGTTCTTTGATGACCTGCACATTGGGCATACTAGGGGCCCATTGGTGGAGGAGACGCAGTACTATCCCTATGGACTGATGATGGCAGCGATAAGCAGCAAGGCGGCAACGAATACAGCAGTGAACAGGATGAAGTATAATGGAAAGGAACTACAATCACAGGAATTTACAGATGGTTCAGGATTGGAATGGTACGATTATGGAGCAAGGGATTATGATATCCAAACAGGAAGATGGATTACAATAGACCCATTAGGTGAAAAAGGAAGAAGATGGTCCCCTTATACTTATGCATTTGATGGCCCGATACGCTTTTTAGATCCTGATGGGATGTGGGCAAGGGATGGAAAGGGAAATCTTGTATCAGAAAAAGGAGATAATGCCCAGACGTTAGCAAAGTTCTTGAAAATTGAGGATAAGGGTGCAGTCACCTTATTAAAGGATAATGGATTCACTGCAAATAAGAAAGGGGTATTTAATCTTGGGGTTGGTAATACAATAAGTTCCCCCCTTATAGCTAAGAAGCTTGAATTAAGTGACCTTGCTAAAGTCGACATACAAATTTCATCTAAAATAATTGATATAAATAATACCACCATTAAAGAACTCAAAGAAGAGGTTAAGACTTTGGCAGGCTCAAAAGTCACAGAAAAACAAAGGTTGCAAAATGAACAAATCATAAGTGATGCTACTAAAGGAGATCCAAGGACTGGGAATGATGGGGGTAGGTTAGTTCGTTATAACATGATACAAAAGCAAAACGAAAGGATAGATAAAAGAATTGAATCAATAGGAACTCAAATTATTGACCTTCAAAGGCTAAATAGCTCTTATCAGCAAGAGATAAATCGGGTTCAACAATATGTTCTTGATTAAAAGTGAATTATGTTTGAAGGAGGGTATCGGCAATTTTTAAATTGAAAATGATTATGAAAAAGGTTTTTTCTGCATTAGTTGAAGGCATTTTTTGGATTCAGTTTTTTATAACTCCAGTTGGTATAGGCGGGCTTATTGCTTTGTTTATTTATATCGGCAATGAGAAATTATTATGGCTATCAATAGTAATTACAGCAATCTCTGTCATTATTGGAGTTTTGTATGCTGAAAAGGTTAGGAGGAAGCACGGGGCTTCCAGGTATGCATCAAGAATAATTGGAACACCTGATGTCTGGCCTGATGAATATCCTGAGGAAATAGAAGTTGGAGAAAAAGAAAAACAATTGAAATCGACCAAAAAGGAAAAATAAATAGTAACAACAAAGCCACTCAATCGAGCGGCTTTGTTGTTACTAATACTGTCCGTTGGTGTTATAAGCGAGTGATTTTTTGGTACAGATCTTTGCAGGCTTTTTAGTCACTGGTATCCTCAACGGAAAGCATAAAACTATCGCATCGGCTAAAGTTTTTCGCCAACCTAGCTCATGAGCAGCAGCTAGCAGCGACAGCAGAACGTGCTCTAACTGGAAAGTAAATTGCATGGGTTACTTTTTTTGATGATGTTGCTTATTATTATGCCTTGCTAGTGACTGCTGGCAGCAAAAAAACTGCCACTACAATAGTGGCAGTTAGGGGTACTTGGGGGTGCTGATCCTTGCTTCAAACTTGGCCCTTGGATTATTTATGGGAGGATGGTTTCCTTTTCTGTTGTATTACCGGGGGTATCCGTAGCATCCACGGTTATTTTATCGCCGCTTAGGCTGGGATTGACGGCCGTGGTGGTGTACACCCAGTTTAGACCCGTGTTGCCGAGGACGGCGGCTCCCTGCTCTACCAAGGTACCATCTCCATTGGAAATGTTCACTGTTACGGATGTGACCTTGAAATCATCCGTGGCCAAGATGATGATCTTTTCCCCGACCTGGCCTGTGTAACCTGAAAGGTCAACGCTGTCAATGTCTGGTGCCTGCAGCAGGTCTGCTACGGCTACGTTGAAAGCGGACTCCCCGTTTTCGGCGGCAGCTTCATAAGCTGCTTTGGCTACTGGGTCGGCAATGACTGTTTGGCCATAGATGATGGCGCGCTGGAACCTGAGTTTGTGTGCCTCCTGTGCGGGGGTGTCGTCTTTGGTGGATTTCTTGGGTGCCTTGCCAACAAAGGTTTTGCCGTGGCGTTGGGAGAATACCAGGATGTTGCCTACTTTACCACTGAGGCCGTGGGTGACGATGTTGTCTTTGGACTGTGCCATAAGTGTTACTATTTAATGGTTAAAAAATACTACTACTTGTATTACATATGGCAATGCTAAAATGCATAATGATTTGTATATAAAGTGTTAAGAGAGGTGCTGTATTTTGTTAATGTATTTTTAAAACCACAAAAAAAGAGTTGTCCAAAGGGCAACTCTTTTTTTGTGGTTATTTAGTAAGACATCTTAAGGCTGCAGTTCCGAATCGGCAAAATTGTCAATCACCATGGAACAGGACTTGCAGGAACATGCTAATGAAACTTCACCGTTACTTGCAATAACGGTCTTTACCTTACAGGTACACTCTTCGCCTTCGCAAGTGGTGCTTTTCAATATCAGTTGATTGTTGACATATCCCCGTTCAATAACAAGGTTGCCGCCGCCCATATTTGTTTTGTAAAATATAAAAGCATAGCTTTTATCCTTGCCATCAATGTAGGATATGCTTTCTATCTTTTCCAATTTCTCCCCTTTCTTCTTTTTATCCAATGCAGTTTGTACCGTTTTGGCTGCTACGCTTTCGTTAGCAAAGAAGTCCGTTCTTTGATTGGACATTTGATGCACATCCTTGTTCTTGCTACAGCTTAATAATGCTGTCATTACCAATACTGTAAACAGTTGTTTCATACCCTTTGTTTTTAGCTTTCTCATAATGCGTGTTTTTTATGATGAATAATTGGTTAACATGTGGTCGCTAAGTGTTCTGCAATTATTGAGTTATGTTTAATCTTCCTATAAGGTGCTAGATGGAAAGTTACCATCTGGCATAAAGTTTTTACCCTATTCAATAAGATTACCAATTCATCGTTCATAATACTATCATTCTTTTTATAGCGAGCATCTATATATGCATTCTGCAATAATTTAAACAACCTTCTATCTATCTCATTGTTCCTTGGTAGAATATCATTTATCCTATATGTAGTCATGGAACAGTAACGTATCAATTTGTCGAGATTATGTGTATTTATATGCAATCCCGTACTTTCTTTTAGTACCCCGTGTAGTGCATTTTCAGTTGCTTGGTGCAACATAAAAGCAGACATTCCGTTTTGCTGCCTTTGGAAATAGAACTCTGCACCCACAATAAATTCATTTGCGGTTTTGACGTACTGTGTAGAGCATATCTCTTCTACCATTTTTTGCTCGCAAATCACTTTATCCAATTGAGTATCGTTACTATCGTAGAGGAGTACTGCTATTTTCCATACAGCCATTGCAAAACGGTGCCCATTTCTTAACCAGTTAATAAACGTGGATATATTAAATACAATCGCTGTTATTGGCATCACTGTTTGACAACTACTTTCAATTTTATCCTGCCAATAAGCGTTGCTTTTATTTGTATTCTTTACCAATACTAATAGCCAGCAATGGCCTGTATGACTACTTGTTGGCTTAGTGAGCATAAAGATGTTCTCGGTTCTTTGTTGAAAAAACTTTGGGCCAAGTAAGTACAGCTTTTCTACAGGGGCAAGTTGTAGTATTAGTTCAACAACTTTTCTTTCAGTCTTTTTGAAATTGTCTGTAGGCAAATAATACATGGCTACTCTTCTTTTTGTTTTCTTTCTAATCTTAAACGCACATACAACAAATGGCAGGCTTCTACAAGCAACTGCAATCCTAGCTGGATGCAAAGCACATTATATGAAGACTGTTCAAGGTCTATGGGTTCATCGCTGAGTGCATACCTTTGGATTTCTTTCAGCACAGAATCCCAATTATCTATTGGTATTTCAACAAAAGCCTCTTGAATTGCCTTATACGGATTAAAATACTGTTCTGCAGTGAGGTAACGAGGGAAGCAATTCCATTGATTGTTAGCATGGTTAGTACTCACATAATACTGTAGTTGGGTCATTTGAGGGTAACCATTTTCCCTTGCGTTGATAATTACCTTCTTTTCTTTTTCATTGCCTATCACTAAGGCTGCTCTATATAAAGCGGAAAGATTTTCTAATAAAAATACTACATCATAAGCTTGCCCCATTTTATACGGTTGATTGTCTGTTGCAGCCTTGATTACATCTTGTATTTGTCTTACAGCATTATGTATACTGTAGCTATCAAAGAATTCATCTATTGTTTTATAGGCCACATATAGAGAATCTTCTTTTGATGTCTTTGTAAGCATAGCTCGATTTTAAGATAATTTGGAGCATCAGTTTATCTAGCTTCCCAGTTCATCGCTTCTCTATTGCAATATAATGATTGTGTACTTATAAGTACACAATTCTCTAAATTATTTTATCCACTTTACGCTGCATAACATTATGGCAGCAGAAGAAAAGGAAATATTGAAAGTGTTTGGTGGGAATCTTAAAAAAATAAGGGAAGAGAAAGGACTTAGCCTAAGGCAACTATCTTATAACTGCAAGGTCGATTTTAGTAAAATCGCTCAAATGGAAAAAGGCTTAATTAACCCCACTCTAGTTACGGTTGCTGAATTAGCTGCTGCCCTCGAAGTTGAAGTTGCTGTTTTATTTAAAGTCTAATTCGTTATTGTCAATCTGTACAGTTGCTTGCTTGAAATAGTATGCATCTTACTTGCCTTAGAAAGAAGTGTCAGGCCTAATACCTGTGCAGGTTCGGGAGCCATCTGCACCATGAAGGCTCCGGTAACAGGGGAACAGGGCCAGGAAGTTATTGATGGGGCGGTATTGGGCAGTCCGGCCAATATACTGACCAATAGCAATGTAACCGATAGGACATACGAAGAAGAGTAATTAGTGGACTATCATTAAAAAGGTCCTGACCTGAAAGGGTCAGGACCTTCCCTATCCCTTAAGAAGCTATTTATATTTGATGGCACCCTCCTATCATTCATGAACGACAACCTATCTATCGTACTTTACAATTTCAACATTCAGCTTATTGCAGGCTAACGCTATTATTTTCAGGTTAAAGGAAACAAATATGCAGGAAGACCAATTACAGGCACCAGCACAATAGGAAAATGGTGCCTGCTACCAGCAATGCCCCGATAATCAATATGCGCAGCAGCAAACGGGCCATGAGCATGTCCCTTTCTTCTTCGTTATAGTACATGGGCCATAAGTTTTGCAGGTGTATGCACCATGCACCCACCCTTACCATAATACACAACAAACTTATTCTACCCTTATTGCCTGCAAAGATCATTTGTAAGGAATGTGGCTACGATTGCCCAACACATAAGGAATTACCGGTTATGCAGTGTATAATAAAAACCAATGCAAGCCCCCACCCAAGTCTTGTTATTGCTGGTAGTAAAATCGCTATAGCTATTGCTGAGCATATAGGGCGGGTGCAGCAGGTGTATGGCCTTATCGGGTTGCTGTTCAAAATAGGGAAACCCACTTAAGGTCCTCTCCTGGTCATCCTTATTGTAGTAGGTACTATGCAGCAGGTTATAGGAGAGGCCCACTTTAAGCACCCAATGGCCCTGTAGTTTCCTGCACCATTGTATACCTGCACTATACAATTGGCCTTTTATTTTGAATACAGTGGGCAATGAAGCACTGTCTATTGTAAAGGTCCGCTTCAACCAGCATATACTTGCCTGCAACTGCCATTGCGTTTCCTCCCTGTTCCGTATGATGGAGCCTAGCCCTACCCTTGGGCCACTTACCTCAAAATTGCTGGCAAAGGAAAAATGGGCCTGTATAGGGCGGATGCCAATTTCAACGCCCCCATTGGCATACAGCACCTCCGTTGAAAAAAAGCCTGTTTGGAAATGGAAAAGGCTGTTACTGGCACTTCCCTCCCCTTTAACAGGATTGTCCTTTTTTTGTGGCGGAGCCTCCACCTTGAGCGGTGCAGGTGTGGAAGTGTCCATTGGCACAGTGGTTACTGGTTGAAGGGTGCCTGGTGCATGTACCAATGTATCCTTGGGCAGTACCATTACCATTGGTGGGCTTGGCCGTTCCACTATCGGTACCATCCCTGGGCTACCGGTTGGTGCTGCTGATGTTGGCTTTTTTGCTGCCTGCTTCTTAACCGGAGCATGCTGTACCATGGCTACCCTTGACCGTACTGTTTTTGGGGACGCTGGGGCAATGGCAACTGGCGCAGGCTTGGGTGGATTATCCTGGAAAATATAATACTTCTTGTACGGAAAATAGTAGAGCCCCGTGGTGGCATGCACATGCTGCAGCAATTGGCGTACGGTATACCTGCCCTGCGGGAAGAAAATCAGCTTGCTGCCCTTCACCTTTACGGAATTGAAGGAGAAACGCACCCCTGTGCTTGCATGCACCAAGCTGGTGAGCGAGTCCAACGACAGGTTTCCCTTAATGGACAACTGCACATTGCCAGCCATGCCAGGCTGTGCCCCTGCCCTGCCCACCAATAAGGTAATCAATAAAAAAAGGATGCCATACCTAATTGCAACCCTCACCGGAAATATTGATGCTGTTGCGCTGCGGAACAAACTCATAGTTGAAATGTAAAGTGGCAGACATGATATCCATGATATATTCAATGCTTTTATTGTCGAACTGCGTGGTAATCCTGCATGCTGCCGCTGCTGGGTTATTGATGCTGATGGGAATATGGTAGGCTTTTGACAAATAGCCAACCGCTTCCGCTAATGGTGTATCATTAAAATAAAAAACACGGGTAGCATAACTGAAGCTGTTGATATTGGCAGCATGCTTGCTGCCAAATACATGCAGCTTACTATTGTATTCAACTGCTTCACCGGGTTCCAGTGCCACTTGGTTGCTGCCGTCCGAAAGCACCACTACGCCAGCATCCACTGCTGCTGCTACCATGCCGTTCAATGAATCATTGCGCACATAAAAACCGGTACCTGCTGCTGGCCTCAGTAATAGCTCCCCTGCCTTAACGGTCACAGGAGTGTTACCGATGGGTTGGGGTTCAAAGAATACCGCACCATTGACACCAAGTTCCAAGCCTCCCCTACTTCCGGCTGGATAGCGTAAGGAACTATAGGTATCCAGCACGGCAACAAGCCCGTTCGCCAAGGTATCCCTCACACATTCACCAGTTGATTGCTTCTGCACCACTGCAGCCTCCTGCCTGTCCTTTGGCCAGCCTATAAATACCATTAAGGCTATGAATGCTGCCCCAGTGGCCATAAAAAAGTATTTTCTTACAGGTAATGTCCTTGCCTGTATGTGTTGACCGGTAGTGGGCGCCTGTATCCTATCTAGCAGGTCCTTCCATGCATCACTTACAACCGGAGCTTTATAAGGCTTATTGGATGCCGGTTGCCAAAGCTTCCATAGCTGGTCAAAACTTTCCTTATTGCTTGGCGAGGCAGCTTGCCATGCCTCTATCATAGCTGCTTCTTCGGGGCTGGCCTTACCTTCAAGGTACCTGAGAAATATGGATTTGGTGGGCATCATGGTAAGAATTGATGGAGGTGTTTGATAAGGGCCAACAATAGGATATCCATATAAGGTGCAAGGGCCTTACGCATTATTTTCAGTGCCTTGGAAACCTGTGCCTCCACCGTTTTGATGGAGATGCCCATTTCGTTGGCTATTTGCCTGTAAGGTTTGCCCTCTTCCCTGCTTTTCAGGAAGGCAGTCCTGCATTGGGGAGGCAGTTGTTCAATAGAGGAAAGCACCTGCATCTGCAGTTCCTTCAGCTCCACTGTAAGATCCGGATGGATGGGCACTGGGCTACTTTCCGGCTCCAACACTTCATGACGGGTGCCCCTTGACCTCGCATTGAGGCAATGGTTATGTATGGCCCTATAGAAATAGGATTTCAGTGAAAGTCCTGCTTGCAGGTATTCCTTTCTTGACCAAACCTGCATGAATACCTGCTGCACCGCATCTTTCGCTGCTTCGTTTTCCTTCAGTATGGTATAGGCATAACGGTGCATGCCTTCATAATGCTCATGAAACGCCTTTTCCAAAAAATCAATACCAGCAATGGGTGCTTCTGCCGCTTGCAAATAGTTGTGTTTATGCTTCAATATGCCTACTGTCAATAACAGTACACCAAATTTCCTGCTTACCCTTATTGACCGGGTTATTTTTTTACCGATGCCCCTTAATTTAAAGACACCATTTTGCTCTGGCCCGTTTACTCCAACAAAAAAATTGGCACATTTTCGGGTCATTTTAATTTATCCTTCAAAACCAAGAAGCAGTAAGTACATCAGGAAATACAGACATGAGAGTACCCCTGCGCAATAGGCTAGGATGCCGCAGGAAATGAAGGCAGGCTTCCTGGGCATAGTCAGCAACGAACAGCCCCATCTTTACTGGCAGCCAATATTATTTGGAGTGGCCGAATTGGCAAAGGATATGCAGAAACGCAAGCGGCATGCAAACGCAAGCTAAAAGAATGCAAACGGGGCTGGAACCGCCGCCAAGTGTTATCAACCAACACCAATAAAGGTTAACTTGGGCCACTTATACCAACCATTATGCCGAGCACTTTAACATCCAATAAACTGCCCTTCTATATCCGGTTGACCATTGTAATGGTTTGCCTGGTGTTTACCGTACTGGTACTCCGTGGGGCGGCCACCTTGCTCATCCCACTGTTTGCGGGGCTGCTGCTGGCCATTTTGCTGTTGCCCATTGCCAATTTACTGGAGCGGTGGCGTGTTCCCAAAAGCATGGCCTGCTTGGTGGCCGTATTCTGCTTCATCATTTGCTTTTTCATAGTGAACTATTTCCTCACTTCACAAATCAGCGGCTTCAGCAAGGAACTGCCCAATATTGTAATCAAGGTAAAAATAATGTTCGCCTCCCTACAGCAATGGGTGACCCTTAAATTCCATGTGAACAATGCACAGCAACTGGACTACCTGAGCAATTCGGTCAACGAACTGCTGAACGGCCTGAGCGGCTTTTTGTACAGTCTCATTTTTTCGCTGGGCAATATTGTGGTTTGGATACTCTTTGTTTGTATCTATACTTTTTTCATATTATACTATCGGGGCCGGTTGGTAAGGTTCGTGATGAAACTGGTGGAGAAGGACTATCCCGATGAAATGCCCGTGATCATCAGTGAGAACAAGAAGGTCATCAAGGGCTATATCATGGGCCTGCTGGCAGAGTTTGCCATTATGCTGGTGCTCATCAGCACGGCACTGCTATTGCTGGGCATTAAATATGCACTGCTGCTGGCCATCATTGCTGCACTGCTCAACATCATTCCCTATATAGGCATCTATACTGCCATCCTTATTTCCATGTTGGTAACCTATGCCAACAGCAGCGGCTCCACGGCCATTACCGTGGCCATTGTTTTAATGGCCATCCACTTGCTCGATGGCATTGTGCTGCTGCCCAGGATTGTGGGATCACGCATGAAGCTGAATGCTTTCATCATGATCGTAGCCGTGATTGTAGGCGATATTGTTTGGGGCATACCGGGCATGTTCCTCTTCATACCACTGGCAGCCATGCTCAAAATAATGTTCGAGAACATTGCTTCATTGGAAGCCTGGGGCATATTGTTTGGCGAGGACGAGAAGAAAGCAAAAAAATGAGCAAGGATGACTTGCCCCTGCATCATAGGTCGTAAATAAGTATTAAGGGCATAGAGGCACAATACATATCCTTCCGTAGTACCTGCAAACAGCACTACGGAAAAAGGGATACCGTACAAAAAAATACTACCCTATCTATTTACTGCTAAGCTGGTGTATTGAGGATTTCCTTCGTGGCTGCCCCTGCAGCCGCAGTATCCACGGAATAAATCAGGGCCACACCCTGTGTAGTGGCGGCCTGGGCAATCACGTTCATGTTCTGCTGGTGGCTAACAGCATTCTGTGCTGCAATGGACAATGCCTGTGCAGTGGCCTGGTAAAGGCTGCCAAGGGCCATGGCGGGTGCTTCGCCAACTACTTTTACATTGCTCTGGGTTACTGCATCGGTAATCTGTGGGTTAACAATATCTGCCATGGTATTTTTTTTGGTGAGTATACTATTGTTTGTTAAGTACTTTGGCGCATTTCACTGCTTCTTCCGTTAACTGCTGCATCATTTTGATATGCAGCAATGCAGATTCTTCTATGGCCTTCAGCACAATGTCAACACTCTGTTTGAACGTAGCTGTATCGGATGCGGAGTGACTGGTAATATCGGCCACGGAACGTGCAGTGGCTGCGGTGAGCACCTGCTGCAGGGCATGCTGGCTGGCTACCATCTGTTGCATGAGCATGTTTACATTGAAAACAAAACCGGCCTGCAGTGCTTCTGCCAGCACATTGCTGTTGGATAATGTATGGCCGTTTGTTGCAGTATCACTAGTTTGCATACAACTGTTTTGTGCAAAGTAGGAAAGGACTCTTTAATTTGCAAATTATTTTCATTGTAAATATCCTGCACACTTCCTCCGTCAACCAGTGATGTTTTCAAGGCATCTTTTTAAAAATGACCATTTACTGCCTCAAGGTCCCCTGCTCATAACAGGCCTTATAGTTTCCTATATCATTGGGCATTGTGATGCTTCATAATAAGCACAGGTTCCATACTAATTTTTATCAAACAAAACATACGTGGTAACACGCAATTTTTTTACGTGCTGATACTGAATCTTTGAAAAAAGAGCCGAGAATGCTATGAATTCACAGCTAATCAATTTACCTTGTACCGTAAAGGATAGCAACATTGCTCCATCCAGTTAAAACACCAACCAAACTAATGGACCTAAAAAACTACTGCAATAAAACCAGCAGCCCTACATAACCCTATTTGCTGCCACCAACTAACTTGATGCCCAGCACCATCGCCCAGAAATGGGACCAAGAACATTTCCTTCAAATAGGTTATCCAATGCAACCGGATCCAGTTTGGATTGGCTACCTGTAACATTGATATTGGCCAGTAATAGCATTGGCCCAGTGCATTCCTGCACCCAACAACCATCCCTTCATTTAAACAATCAATTAATGATACCTTCAATAGACAATATCGAGGGGGCCGTGAAGCATTCCCATGCCAGGTCCCGAGCAGGCCTGTACAACACAGTTTGGCCCTTGGAACATGCAGATACCTGGCGCACGCAAACAGCCCCCATTGGAGGCCTACCTCCCAATTTTGACCGGATGCAACTCGCCATTGACACGGTCCAAATGGACCAGCCCATTGTGGGTGCCACACGTGAGAAGGGCCAAGTATTCGTAATGGGGGGCATGCCCTACCTGATGAACATGTACACCAAGCTTTACATGACGCACAGTACGTATGGAAGATCCGATACACTGCATCAATTGCTTGACGACCGGAAGCATGTGCCCTGCATTGCCAAACTGGATGCAGTAACCATGCAGTACCAAATGCGGGAACTGACGGTGGGCAGGGACAGGGCTGTGAACTATCCAGGCGGAATGCTGATGCATGCCAATGGTTTTGTATATGCCGTGGCCCAAACAGTGCTGTACAAAATAGACCCGGACAGCATGGACATCCTTATTTCCATTGAACTGCCACTGGTGGACGGTGAACAACCGGGCATGGCCACCTCCACCATTTACAATGGCCTCCAGGTGCTGGGCAATGGCCGCATTGTAACCAAATGCTTTACCGCCCAGAACATGGGCAAGGGGTGGGCACTGCAGATTGACCCAAACAATCTCGATATACTCGTGTCCAAATTCATTGAAGTGCAGTCGGCCCGCCTGATGATTGACGAAACCGAACCAGGGGCCGCCTTTGCCTATATGCCCACCATGTCACAGTCGCGCCGGTTCCGGATAACCGATGATGATTTCGTGTTGGACGAAGACTGGACGGCCACCTACAAGGAAGAGGAAGCTACAAGCACCACTTGGGCAAATGGTACGCTGTTCATGAAGAGCCATGTGGTGTTCCCCGACAATTCCGCACCGGGCGAATACATTACCGAGCCCCTGCATTTCTTCACGCATCCGGTAACTGACCCGCCAAAGGTACTTGCACCACATGTTGCTGTTTCAGACCAGCCGGGTATCAATTTCTGGAAAGTAGGTGGCGACCCCTATTCCAATGCCGACCATGGTACCATGATTACCTTCACCCCTACCAACGAACTGATTGCTGCCTATCGACTTTACAAGGATGGAACATTGGAGAAGCTATGGGAGAAAAGCTATTTTATCAGTGCGTCACCTGCCATTGTTACTTCCACCGACCTTTTATACATCAACGATTACAAGGACGGCCATGACCATTTTGTGGTGCTGCAACTGTCCACCGGAGAGGAACTGGCCTATATGGAACTGGAAGCAATGGAAACAACCATGGGCATCATTTTCCCGGGCATGAACAACGACGTGTACATCTGCAGTACCGAAACAGGTGGCCCCGTGAACAGTGGCATCTTCAATCGCATATACCTCAAATAACATTCAATACACACCAATCCTTCCCATTCAAAAAAAAATACATTATGAAAAAAAGCATCTTCCTGGCAGGGCTGGTGGCGGCAAGCTTCGGTAATGCCATTGCACAACAACCACAGTTCACTCCTAGGGCCAAGGAAGCCAGTTCCTACACCATTGCGGCCTACAATTATGTTAGGGACAGTTCACACCTGAACTTCAACAGCAAAGCGGATTCTATAGATGCACATCGGGGCATACTGGCTACTTGGCCAAACCTCACCATTGCCGAACAGGGTTCCACATCGGATGCATGGAACATGTCAACCTTCGGGTTCCTCAATTCAAGCGATTCTAAAAATGCCCCTTATACTGTTAACCCCAGTCTTTGGCGGCAGGCCAAACTGAACTATATCCCCGGCATTTTCAAAGTGGTGGAAGGCATCTACCAGGCCCGTGGTTTCGGCTTGGCGAACAGCACTTTTATCAGGGGCAACAGTGGGTGGATTGTTGTTGACCCCCTTGAATCATCCGTTACCGCCAAAGCGGCATTTGATTCGCTGATCAACGTGCTTACCAAACTCAATGCCCATCCTCCTACAAGGATATCGGCCATTATATTCACGCATAGCCATATAGACCATTACGGTGGTGTGCTGGGCATTATGGACCGTTTAACGGTAGGCGCAAAAATTTATGGCCCGGCAGGCTTCCTGGACCATGCCATCAGCGAAAACACGATTGCAGGCAATGTAATGGGCAGACGTGCCACTTACATGTACGGGTCCCTGCTGATGAGCGATAGTGTGCGGATGGTGGATGCCGGACTCGGTAAGCGCATAGCGAAAGGCAAATCGGGTATCGTAACCAACAATATCAACATAGCCAATGGCATACTGAATGCTGCCCCACTATCAGTAGATGGAATTGACGTAGTATTCTGGAGCACACCCGGGGCCGAGGCACCCGCCGAAATGATGTTCTATTTCCCTTCTTTCAAGGCCATCTGCGCATCGGAAGAAGTAACCCATACCATGCACAATGTGTACTCACTACGCGGTGCTAAAGTAAGGGATGCCCTTGCTTGGAGCAAGTTCATAGACTCCACCCTGAACAGGTATGGCCATACAGCAGAAATCATTTTTGCAAGCCATCACTGGCCAGTATGGGGCCATCAGAATATTGCCAACCTGCTCACTACACAGCGCGACCTGTACCGCTATATACATGACCAGAGCATGCGCATGGCCAATCAGGGCAATACCCCATTGGTCATAGCCCAGAAAATAAAACTGCCCGAAAGCCTGGATACCGTATGGGCCAACCGTGGCTATTATGGTACGCTGAGCCATAATTCCAAATCGGTGTACAGCTTTTACCTTGGCTGGTTTGATGGCAACCCGGCCAATTTGAACCCACTACCACCACAGGAAGCAGGCCTCAAATATGTGGAGTTTATGGGTGGCCCCAACGAAACCTTCCAAAAAGCCTATGCTTCGTTCACTAGGGGCGAGTACCGCTGGGCGGCCATGGTACTGAACCACTTGGTATTTGCCTTTCCCAATAATACAGATGCAAGGTTCCTGCTGGCGGATAGTTATGAGCAATTGGGATACCAGGCCGAATCGGGACCCTGGCGCAATTTCTACCTGACTGGTGCCCAGGAACTAAGGTTCAAGAGGGAAACGGAACTGCTGTCCAAAAACAATGTGTACCCGGAAAACGAAGTAATGAATACCATGCCGTTGGACCAGTACCTTGACTTTATGGCCATACACTTGGTGCCCGACCTGAAAACAGATCGGGTCTACCATTTTCAGGTGAACTTCAACAATACCAGTGCCAATAAGTCAACCATGTTGATCAGTTTGGAAAACAATGCCATCCATTATGAAATACTGACCAGTGCACCCAAAGGCAAATCCTTTGATGCCACCATCAGCCTTCCACAGAACACCATGAACGCAATCATTACCCGCGGACCAGTTGATGGCACCGCTGCTATGAAAGATGCCGTGCAAACAGGCAAGGCTACCATAACGGGCAATGCCAATAGTTGGTACAGTTTCATTGGCATGATGGAAGAGTTCAAATTCTGGTTCAATATCGTGGCACCGCAATAACAGTCCTATTAATATCTTTTACCTCAAACATAAAAAAATCAAACAATGAGCCTCAAAAAGAAACTGCAACAAATTGCCAAGCAGCCAGACATTATCCTGATCCTTACCGATGAGCAAAGGGCCACCCAGCATTTCCCACCGGGATGGGAGGAGCAGAACCTCCCCACACTTACCTTTCTCAAACGTCACGGTTTCAGCTTTGACAGGGCGTTCTGCAATACCTGCATGTGCTCGCCAAGCCGGACCACTTTGTTTACGGGAGTCTATCCTGCCAAGCATGGGGTTACCCAAACATTGACAGAAGGG
>JAHEZD010000027.1:0-28017 GCA_023251255.1 Chitinophagaceae bacterium | reverse complement strand
AGAAGGGGGGCCTCTATCACCCGGTGAACCCACACTCAGCATTGCCCTGCCCACTATCATGAACGTACTGTGGGGAGAAGGCTATGATGTGCAGTACAGGGGCAAGTGGCATATGAGTAAAGGGGTGGCAGCAAATGGTTCCACCACCAATTACGATGAGCTCACTGCAGCAGATATTTCCTTGTATGCGGCCATGGGATGGGTTGCCCCCGATGCTGGGGAAGATGTGAACCCGTTGAACTTTGGCGGTGGCTATGCCAACCACGATGCCAAATACACGGCAGAGGCCATTAAGTACCTGAAAGGGGTAAGGGCCAAAAGGGCCGAAGGAAACCACCAACCCTATTGCCTAATACTGTCATTGGTAAACCCGCATGATGTGCTGGCCTATCCAAAGACAGCGGGCACTTCGGGATACCATCCAGCTAGTTGGTCGGGAAGGGAAATAGGACTGCCCGCCACCGTCAACGAAAATCTACTGCTGAACAAGAAGCCCATGGCACAGGAACAGATATTGGTAGGCATGGGTGCATCCTTGGGCACGCTGCCCAATGAGGAACAGCAGTTGGACTATATTAATTTCTATGGTTACTTACTGAGCCATGTGGACAAGGAGATTGGCTATTTTGTAGATGAACTGTATGCAGAAGACAAGGATGGCAAAAAATTGGCAGACTCGGCCATCGTAACCTTTACCTCGGACCACGGGGAAATGGGACTGGCCCATGGTGGCCTCCGCCAAAAAACCTTTGTGGCCTATGAAGAAGCATTGAGGGTACCACTGGTTATTTCCAACCCGGTAGTGTTCGGGAACCACAGCATCAAACAGTCCATGGCGCTGGCCACATTGGTTGACATCCTGCCCACTTTCATAGACCTGGCCAATGTTTCGAACCCGCCCACAGGGCTGGCCGGCACGAGCTTGCTGCCCATCATGGAAGATGGTACACCCGTGCAGGAAAGCATCCTGTTTACCTTTGATGATACCAAGGCCGGTTCCAACAGCAACTTGTCGGCGGTGAAAGCTGCCAACCGTATCCGCTGCATTAGGACGGAGAAGTGGAAGTTCGATATCTATTTCGATGCATTGGGTGCCTATTACAACCAGTATGAACTGTACGACCTTATTAATGATCCATCAGAATATACCAATCTGGCTTATGACCCTGCCTACAGGGAAGTAAGGGATGAACTGGAAAAGCAATTGCATGAACTTGAAGTAACCAAGCTAAGGGTAAAGACACCTTAATACTTGGATGATAGTCGAAGTTGTTCAAATTTTGTTACTACAGGTTCCATTCCAGAACAGGTAACGAGATTTGAGCAGCTTCATTATTTAAAGAGCCATAGGAAGGCTCCTTGCTCAATTGATATCGCCCAGTACAAAGCGGTCCTTGATTCTCAGGAAGGCAAAATGGATTTGCTTTGCTTTGCCACTTTTTGTATAATTGACTATCAAGGTATGCCAGGTTCCTTCGGACTCTTTTTTCTGTAGGTATCCTGCAATAACATAATCCGGATCGCGGTTCACGGAGCCATTAATGCCAAAACACATATCGTCCACCCGCTCCTTCTCTTCTGGAAGGGCATAGTTGGAACAATCTTTCCACTTCCTTTTTGCGTCACTGCCACGGTAGGCAATATATGCAGCAGCTTTGGAGAACCCTTCCTTTGCTTGGGTTCCAGCATCTGCTGCTTGCACCCGCTTGCAGATGGCCAGCAGCTCCTTGAAAGCTTTGGCCACTTGTGCAGAATCAGTAGCAATTGACTGACCAGATGCATTACCGGCAAGCATTAGGCATATCAATGAAATGAAGATGCTTATCTTTTTCATCGCCCAAATATATACCCTGCACATTTAGCAAACCGTACCTTATAACACGTAGGAAGAAATGCCGGAGGAATTCCCCTAGGAGAACCCAGTACAACAATCAATTGAAATGTACCACGCATGAGCATTTTGCAATAACCATTTACACAAGCAAAAAGCTTCCTTTATTGCTGGATTCCACTTGTATGACCCTTTAAGGTCCATCATTTTTTTACAATATTGACATGCTTGAAAAAAACTATCTTCCATCCATGGAGCAACTCATCAACCAGCTTTTCAATTATCATCCTTTAAGCGCGGATGCACAGCAGGCGCTATCAGCCTGCATGGAAAAAAAGATGCTACCGAAAAATGACTTCCTGCTCCGCGAGGGTAAGCTTTGCCACCACCTGTATTTCTTGGAGAAAGGTGCATTGAGGGGCTTCTACAATTTGGATGGGAAGGAAATCACGCACTGGTTCGGTTTTGAGAATGATTTCGTGACTTCCTTCCACAGCTTCACCACGGGCCAGGCAGCAGTGGAAAATATACAGCTCCTGGAAGGGAGCATCGTTTGGGCCATTTCAAAAAGACAGTTGACCAACCTGTTCAACCAGCACCATGAAATTGAAAGGCTGGTAAGAATTGCCTATGAAAAATACTATATCCGTCTGGAAGAAAGGTTCGTGAACGCACAGTTCAAAACAGCAAGGGCACTATACGAAACCCTGTTGCAGCAGGCACCACATATACTGGAAAGGGTGCCATTGGGCCATATTGCTTCCTACTTGGGCATCAGCCAGGAAACATTGAGCAGGATCAGGGGCCAGCTTTAACATTTGCGGTTTGCATTTTTGATGGATGTCAAAAATCAAGTTGGGCAGGCCCAATAGTTTTGTTCCTTAAAACAACCACTATGGAACAGAAACAACTACAGCAACCGTCTTCAGCTTTTATTGCAGCTTCATGGAGTGCCCTGTTTATTGGCACCACCGCATTTATAATCGGTCTTTGGAATGCCAATATGCAACTGAATGAAAAGGGATATTATTTTACGGTACTGATGTTCGGGCTCTTTGCGGCTATCTCCGTTCAAAAAGCAGTCCGTGACCAGATGGAGGAAATCCCGGTAACCAACCTGTACTATGGCATTGCATGGTTCAGCACCATCCTGTCCATTGTGCTATTGACAGTTGGCCTATGGAATGCCACATTGGAAAAAAGTGAAAAGGGATTCTATGCCATGTCTTTTGTACTGAGCCTTTTTGCAGCCATAGCCGTGCAGAAAAATACGAGGGACATGAAGGCTGCAAAACCAAGGGAGCCTTTTTAATGGTCAAACCAATATTGCCATTCAAACTGCTGGACAGTATCAACAGCTTGGATGGCAATATTATTTACTGATGTCAGGTTGAGCCTGTCGAAACCTATTTGGAAACCGAAATCGCCTTCGATAACCTCAGGCTGACATTATTGCCACAATCTTTGCATAACATCAGTTATTTATTCAATAACTGCTTGAACAGTTGCCAAACAGTAAAGCTGAAAATTGTAGCGGCAAATATCGAAATGAGCAATAAAATAGCAGTTGTCATTTCAAATTCATTGTCTGAGTATTTCGCAATAAAACGTGTCCTTCTCATGATGTACCAAATGTAGCAGTATGATAATATTGTTTAACAGTACAATATTATCAACGGGTACGCTTTTACAAAGTAGTCTGGATTGCAAATGTTATGTGGTTGTAAAAACTACATAAGTAGTGGTTTACTTATCAGAGTACGTTGCTTCCAGTTAATTGGCTTTATTTGCAGGAGCCAATGGCAACAGTTTGGCAGAAGCTCCATGCAACCAAAGAAAAAAGAACATCCCAAAGAAAAAATGGAACTGCATGTCCGCAACAGGCACCGCGAACGTTATGATTTCAAATTGTTGGTAGGGTCCTGTGCCGAGCTAGGGCCTTTTGTGAAATTGAATCCTTACAATGACGAGTCCATCGATTTTTTTGACCCTGCTGCCGTAAAAGCACTGAACAGGGCTTTACTGAAACAGTATTACCATATTGCCCATTGGGATATTCCAGAGGGATATTTATGCCCGCCCATACCCGGTAGGGCCGACTATATACACTATGCAGCAGATTTACTGGGCAGCAACCATCATGGAGAGGTCCCAGTTGGCAATAAAATACGCTGTCTGGATATTGGTGTAGGTGCCAATTGCATTTACCCGATTATAGGTAGCCAGGAATATGGTTGGCATTTTACGGGAAGTGATATAGATGCTGCATCGGTTCAATCTGCCAACAAGATCATTCACATGAACCCCTCATTGGAAGGTTTAATTGAGATAAGACTGCAACCCAATACCAACCATATATTCAAGGGCATCATACAAAAGGAGGAACGGTTCCACCTCACTATCTGCAATCCTCCATTCCATACCTCTGCCATAGCAGCACAAACCGGAACACTCAGGAAACTGAACAACCTGCAGCAGAAAAAGAACGCCAAGCCCATCCTGAATTTCGGGGGTGCCAGCAATGAACTATGGTGCCATGGTGGGGAAGAGCAGTTTATTAAGCGGATGGTCCATGAAAGCAGGCCCTTTTCCAAGACCGTTCTTTGGTTCACTACGCTCGTCTCAAAAAGCAGCCATTTAAAAACCATTTACCAATCCTTGAAAAGTGTAGGGGCACTGGAAGTTAGGACCATTGCAATGGGCCAGGGAAACAAAACGAGCCGGATGGTTGCCTGGACATTCCTGAACAAAGTAGAACAGCAAAACTGGCAATAACTGCCTACTAGAACCCATACCGGGAAACAGGAACGGGTGCTGGCCTTGGCAAAGGAGCCACAGCATCTTCCCTGCCATTAATGGGAAGGTTTTCGGAAAGGAACTTCTGTATCAGCTTGGCTCTTGAGAGGTCTGCTAGGGGCATCCTCACTTCGTAGCGGTATTCGGATATATAGGCCCTTGCATATCCATAATAGTAGGAGCCTGTAACAATTACATCAATATATCGGTAATGCTCCTTGAAGTTCATGATCCGCTTTACATAATCAGCAATCTTCATGGCACCCTGCTTTACCAAATTGGTATCCTTGATGATACCATTCCTTGCCTCCACTTTTACGGTATAAACACCATTGTCCTTGAATTTGCGTATCGCCTTATCGTCATAGTAAATGGATACCTCTGCATCCCCAAAACTGTTCCTACTAACATAGTTGCGTTCCTCATCGTTCAGCGCATACCTAGGATTGACGCAGGCAGCAAACAACTGCGCCAGCAGTACAAACAAGCAGAGAAACTGGAAGGCTGTCTTAACCGTTTTATTCATATGCCAAGTTGACCACATAAATGTAAGGAAAATCCCCTTTTGCAGAATAAGGAAAATGGATCTTTGCCATTGGACCCAAACTGTGCAGTTTATTCTAAATTGCAAAAACTTTCTTAAACCAATCATGTAATGCCCCGGTTCATGCGTTTCAGAAAAATGGATAGTTTATTGGCAGCCGCAATTGGCTTTGCCATCATCATCCTGTTTACCAAACATAGTGGTATTGGTATCAGCCCGGACAGTGTGGTTTATCTGGCTACTGCCGAAAACCTGCACACTACTGGCAAGCTAGTTGACTTTACACACGAACCGATTGTTGACTTTCCAAGTGGCTATCCTATTTTCATCAATATGCTTATATGGCTTACACACATGAAGCCCTTGACATTTGCACCTATATTGAATGCCCTTCTTTTTGGGCTGGCCATTTATTTAGCGGGCTTCATCATGGAGCGTTTAAAGCACAGTTCAAATTGGTGCAAATGGGCTGTTCTCTCCTGTTTGGCAATAAGCCCCTGCTTATTGGAAGTATACTCCATGCTATGGTCTGAAACTGTGTTTATTGTATTGCTGCTACTGTTCTTTATGGCCATGCACCGTTACTTCAAGTCCTATTCATTGAAGTTCATTATAGCTGCCGCCATTATTGCTTCATTGGCCGCTGTTACCCGTTACGCAGGCATTACCATTATAGGTACTGGAGGTCTACTGCTGCTGCTTGACATGAAAAGGGAATGGCGCCAGAAAGTGCAGCCCGTTCTATTATATGCCTTCATAGCTCCATTACCATTGGCCGTTAATCTCATCAGGAACCATATAGTAGGCGGCACGCTAACAGGTATGCGTGAGAGGTCATTGACTTCTTTGGGAAAGAACCTGGAACATGTAGGTACCGTTTTCTATGATTGGCTAACTGGCACAAATAGTTCTAGCAAAGGGGCCATTTGGCTGGGCACTCTTGTAATGGTTACTTCGTTGATTGCATGCACCCGATTGTTCCTGCACAAACGGAGGCTTGCTGACCTTGGATCAATAATGGCCTTATTTGCATTGGTATATCTATTGTTTATGGTTTTTATGGCCACTGTTTCAAGGTTTGAAACACTCAATAGCAGGTTCCTTGCACCCGTCTTCATTCCCTTGGTATGTACCTATAGCCACTGGCTGGTCTCACTGCATTACCACATGGATTTCAGCAAAAGAAAATGGTCTGCCGCATTGTGCACGATTGTTTTCCTGCTTTTCCAGTACGGGCAAGTGGTTGCTGATGCCGAAACCTGGGATGGGGTGAAGGATGCCGGGATTCCCGGCTATGCTGAGGATTCATGGAAACTGTCGGAAACAGTGCAGTTCATTCAGAAAGATTCCCTGCCCTTTAAAAAAGGTTATACCATTTATGCAAACGCCTACGATGCCGTTTACTTTTTTACTGGCAGGAGCGGGAAATTCACGCCACATAAAGAAGACCCTAAAGCCATAAAGGAGCTCCTGAATGACCCACATTGCTATTTCATATCATTCGATGATGGTGACAATACCGACCTGCTCGATTTGGATTTCATGACCCGTACAAAAAAAATGAAACTACTGAAGAAGTTGGGGGATGGTGCCATTTATGTTTTTGAATGATCATCCATGAATTTTATTGACCCTTATGGTGTTGCAATTGTATTTTCGCAAGGAAAAACATCGGATGAGATATTGCTACCTAATTCTTGTGGGCATCAGTATGGTTTTGGGTAATCCATCCCAAGGGCAAGTAAATGGCTTAATGCTGGAAAACCTCCTGCTCAACTCCACAGAAAAGAGCTTCGATGCGTCTTTCGACAATATTTCAGCAGGCCTCAAAGCAATGTCGGTTGCAGATGCACTGGCCACCACAGATAAGCTGATAGATATTTCCACTGAATTACCGCATTATAAAATAGCTTTCAACAAGTTGCTTGAACTGGCCCAGGAATTTTACCAAAAAGGAAAAATTGGTAAGCAGTTCCTACTTTATCTACTTACCATCGTTGAAAAGCCCGCATTTGCCAAGCCGGAAATCCAGCAGACCATACTATCCAATATTGCTTCCTATTATTATAGTATTGGCGATTATGACAACTCCAAATACTATTTGGGGAAACAACTTGCCATACCTATTACAGACATCCCTGCCAGGAGGATCAATGTGCTCACAACTATTGGTTTTATTTACCGAGAAAAGCAGGATTACAACCTTACCCTGTACTACCTGCAAAAAGCGCTGGAACAAGCAAAGTCAGAAAATAGCGAGGAATGGATAGGCATTGCCAATGGCAACCTTGGTGAAACATATTATATCATGGGCCATTATGCTGATGCTGTGCCCTTCCTGTTAACGGATATCAATATTAGCTTGGCCCATCATTTGCCCGAAAGTGCAGCGGGTTCCTATGCCACGTTGGGTGCCGTTTACTTGAAAAAAGATGATACGAAAAATGCGAAGAAATATTTGGACAGCGCCATATTTCTCCTTGATGCCAATGCAGCTCAGACAAGGTTCAGCGGCATGCGTTCAAAAGCCTATCGGTACCTGTCCGAATATTATGTGCAGGAAGAGCAATTTGAGGAGGCAGAACATTTCCTGAAGATGGCATTCAACATAAAGGATTCAGTCAATGCTGCTAGGAACAAAGCAGGACTGGACCTGCAGATTTCCGAAGTAAACGCTGCAAAGAACAAACAAAATGCCTTGCTGCTGCAAACAACCATACGGAGCAAAAAGAACAGTGAACTGGCTTTTACCATTTCGATTATTGCCATAGTACTGATCCTAGGTTTTGTTTTCCTGTTGCTGAAGCAGAAACAGCGGATCAATGCTGTGCTGAACGAAAAGAATATAAGCGTTATCAAGGAAAAGGAAGCCATTGAAAAAAGGGAACAGGACCTGGCACAATCCAATGAAGCAAAAAACAAGCTCTTCTCCATCATTGCCCATGACCTACGCACCCCCATTGGCAACCTCAATGGCCTGCTGACGCTAATTGATAAAGGTATTATACAGAAAGAAGCACTTACGGAACACTTACCGGGGATACTGGCAAAAGTGGAATCACTTTCCGATACAATCGACAACCTGCTCAACTGGACCTATGCACAATTGGATGGCATTTCCATAGATATCAGTGATGTGAATATATGGGCACAGGTAAACAAGGTTTTTGATTTCCTTGAACCCGTAGCCAGCAAGAAAAATATTTCTTTAAAGAACATTACGGTACAGGGAACAATGGTTATTGCAGACATCAACCAGCTCGAAATTGTAATCAGGAACCTGGTGAGCAATGCCATCAAGTTCAGCAATGAAAACAGTGCAATAACAGTAAGTTCAGTAGCAATGGACAATAAGGTAACCATTGCCATTAGTGATATGGGTATTGGCATGAGCAAGGAAACCATGGAAAGAATATTTGAATCCAACAGCACGGTTTCAACTGCTGGTACCAAAGGTGAAAAAGGTGTTGGCCTGGGACTGATTATTTGCAAGGAATTCGTCACCAATAACAAGGGGGCCATCTGGGCCGAGCAGAACCAACCAGAAGGAACTGTTTTCAAAGTTGAATTGCCCTGCAGTAAATAACCGATGCATTGCCCCAGTTCATGCAAACTGACCGTCCTATTATTCCATTTCCGGACTACTTATCCTTTCACAATCCACCCCTTCTTGCATTTATGATTCTTGTCAGTTAATGCATAATTAAAGATAACTGTGTCTTTAATTAGTACATTTGCATCAGGCCTTAATGGCATCAAATAAGTTTGGTTTTCCTTGTTCTGGTTCCTGTAAAACAATCGCCTTTTTGTTTTACGCTGATGCCCTGTAACGGAAAGCATTACTAAATGGCTGAACAAGCCAAAGCAGCTAACCATTAGGCAATATAACCATATTTAATAATAAAGGCGTAAACGTTTTATTATGAATGATGCTATTGTTAGTTTTTTAAGGCAGCAGCATGCAGCAAGCATCTGCTGCGTAAATGGACACCATCATCCATGGTGCTTTAGCTGCTTCTATGCATTCAACAGTGAAAAAGGATTCTTTTATTTCAAGTCTTCCGAAGAAGCCCTGCATACATCTATCCTTCAGAATAATCCCATCGTAGCAGGAACAATATTACCGGATAAGCAGATACCCATGCTTGTAAAAGGTGTTCAATTCGAAGGGGTTATTATACCGGATGATGTTGTGCCTGAAGAAAAGGCATCCCTATACTATCACAAAAAGCACCCAATGGCATTGGCCATGGCTGGACATGTTTGGACTTTGCAGATCAACCATATTAAAATGACCGACAGTTCCTTTGGCTTTGGGAAAAAAATAAACTGGAAAAGAATAAAGCAGGAAGTGCTGGTCTGATCATCCATTCAATAACGCATAAAACAATTTATACCAACTGATGCCTTATCCTCCCCAACACAGGTTCCATATCCCCGTAATGGGGTTGGCCTATACGATAGACAGTCCCATTAAAGTGGCCAGGTTCGGCATATCATCCGTTATTTCCATTGTCGAAGACCGCTTGGTGGAAATGATGCGCAGCCATTATTACCCAACCATCAACAAAACATACGAGCCTATCAGCATACATGAAAATGATTACAGGGCAAAACGGATAACCGATTACCTGAACCTTGTAAATACCATCGTACAGCAACAAGTGGAAAAGTTGAGGAATGCAGCATTCGAAACAGGGTCCGAAATAGTGAAATATTTCGAAATGCTTCCGGACGATAGTACATTAAAGAAGATGTACACTCAAATGGTTTGCACAACTGACCTTCCAGTGAAAGAAAGCATGGAAAAACATTTGCGATCACAAATAAGGCCTGGCTGCATCGACGTGAACATCATGACCAAGCTTGATGGCAACCGGTTCAGTGAGCAGGGTGAACTGCAACAGGACGGTTCGGAAGCAGTAACTGCACTAAGGGGGTTTGCACAAAGTGACCTCAGTAACTCATCAGTTATTTTTTCTGCGGGGCTCAACCCCCGGCTGTACAATTATCTCGAAAACTGCAAGGAGTTTGATGCCAATGAGAATGGCGTGTTCCAAAAGAAAGTGATTATTAAAGTAAGCGATTACAGGAGTGCACTGATACAGGGGAAATACCTGGCCAAGAAGGGAATATGGGTCAGTGAATTCAGGATTGAATCTGGGCTCAATTGCGGTGGCCACGCTTTTGCAACGGATGGCTATCTACTTGGGCCAATATTGGAAGAATTCAAGTTGAATAGGCAGGGCCTAATTGACTCACTGTTTGAAATATACAACACAGCAATTGAAAAGAAAGGGAATAGAATGCTTTTTACTCCACCAGAAATGCGTTTCTCCGTTCAGGGCGGAATTGGCAGCCACGAAGAAGATGATTTCCTGCACTACCATTACCATTTGGAGAGCACCGGCTGGGGAACCCCTTTTTTATTGGTGCCGGAAGCTACCACTGTAGATGATACAACGCTCAAGCAATTATGCGCAGCAAAGGAAGAGGATGTGGTACTGAGCCATAACTCACCCCTGAACGTAAGGTTCCATTACCTGAAGGGGACCAGTGGGGAGAACGAGAAACTATTGCGCATACAAAAAGGGAAACCCGGAAGTCCATGTACAGAAAAACACTTGGCCTTCAATACGGAATTTACGGAGAAGCCAATCTGTACCGCATCACATAATTACCAGCAATTGAAAATTGCCCAATTGCAATCATTGAACCTGCCCGAGGCAAAGTTCAAAAAGCAAGTTGGAGAAGTATTGGCAAAAGAATGTTTATGTGTGGGCCTCAGCAATGCCGCCGCCATCAAATACAATGAAACCTTCATTAAAAAATTGAATGCTGTAAACATCTGCCCGGGGCCCAATATTGTGAACTTCTCCAAACTGGTGTCACTACAAACCATGACGGACCATATTTATGGCAGGCAGGACATTGTGACCAACGCCAATAGGCCACACATGTTCATTGCTGAACTCAATTTATATATCGATTATTTAAAAGAAGAATTGGAAACTTTTGCCCAATCTGATGATGCGGCCAAAAAGAAAAAATACTTTGCCGCTTTTTACCAGAACCTCCTAAACGGAATTAAATACTACCGCCAATTGCCAGGCATTGCTGCTACGGGCAAGCAGCAGTTCATTTCAGCTCTTGACTTTGCAGAAATAGAACTTGATTCATTGAACTACCAATATGCAATCAATAATGATTTGTAAACATTGTATAAACAAAAAGAGTTGGCCCCAAATGCCAACTCTTCATTACAACCAGCCAAAAAAATCATTGGCTTTGATTAACCACCCATCTTATTTTAGTTATAGAAGTTTTGGGAAAGTGAATTGGATACAACCTTGAAGCTATTGTCCTTCCTCACAACCCTATAGCAATTGTTCATGGCCCGGATATTGGGATTGGACTGGTGCTTTTCATTATATCCACTTATCATTTCCTGCTCGCTCATAACCCTGCCAGCATCATCTGCCACCCGCTCCAAAATCCTGTACTCAAAATGCCACGGGTTCAAATCGCCCTCCTCCGCATCATAGCTATCGTTGAACCCTTCAAAAATCAGTTCAACCGAATGGTTAATATGCCGGAAAAGATGGTCCGTAATATCTATGAATACATCCATATCCGGATCATTATGAACAATGCCGCTGTCCCATACAGTTTCCCCATTGATAAAAATCAACATCCGATTGTCAACATGCTTAACATTGATCCAGTATTCCTGCTTCATTCTTCATCGTTTTATATAAATAATTCCTTCTTTGAAGGTACAAAATTAGGAGCCGTACAAAAGGCAGTTAATGATTAAAGTCATTTTACAACCTGATATTTATTGTGTTCCTATATTCACTGGGCTAGCATTGCTTCAAGGGGGTAAATTAACAGGGTACTGAAAACACTTTATTAAGGTATCTTTTTTCAATTATGTAAGGTGTCCATTAACAAAACCAGTTAAAAGTGGATAGTTTTGCGCATGCAGGTACAACAGAACATTTCACTCAAACCATACAACACATTTGGCATTGATATAACGGCTAAATCATTTGCAGCATTTACCAACGTTGACGAACTAAGTGAAATGCTCCAACATCCAACATCCAACTCCAAACACCCAACTTTGATCCTGGGTGGTGGTAGCAATATCCTCTTCACCAAAAACTTTGATGGCCTTGTCCTGAAGAATGAATTAAAGGGTATTGAACTGGTAAAAGATGATGCCAAACACTATTATGTAAAAGCAGCAGCAGGCGAGGCATGGCATGGCTTTGTATTGCACTGCATCAACAATAACTATGCAGGGGTGGAAAACTTAAGCCTCATTCCCGGCAATGTGGGGGCTAGCCCCATGCAGAACATTGGTGCTTATGGTGTGGAAATAAAGGATGTTTTCTATGAACTGGAAGCCTACCATCTCAATGATAAAAAAAAAGTGACATTCTCCTTAAATGATTGTGCATTCGGCTACCGAGAAAGCGTGTTCAAAAGGATGTACAAAAACGAATTTGTGATACTGAATGTCACTTACAAACTCAACAAGCAGCCGATATTCAATACTTCCTATGGTGCCATCAATCAGGAACTTGAAAATATGGGTGTGAAAGATGTTTCCATTCAGGCCATCTCGCAGGCAGTCATCAATATACGCTCCTCCAAATTGCCCAATCCAAAAGAAATTGGCAATGCAGGCAGCTTCTTCAAGAACCCAACCATAAGCATTGAACAACTCAATAAATTACAAGAGGAATTCCCCAACATCCCCAACTATCCAACATCCAGCCTGCCTACCGGACAAGCAGGCACCCAACACCCAACTGCAAAACTTGCTGCCGGCTGGCTAATAGAACAATGTGGCTGGAAAGGTTTCAGGAAAAATGATGCAGGCTGCCATGCAAAACAGGCTTTGGTACTAGTGAACTATGGCCAGGCAACAGGTAAGGAAATCTTTGATCTCAGTGAAGACATCCTCCAATCAGTGAAAACAAAGTTTGGTGTTCAATTGGAGAGGGAAGTGAATATAATATGACAATTCTTTGGCAATTCCATAGCAGCATTACAATCTCCTGACCTGTCTTGAAACAAAAAACTGTTTTATGAAGAAAACAATAGTGTTGTTCCTATTATCATTTTGTTTTGCCCTAACTGTATCTGCACAGGATAGGATTCTCAGGAACAATTGGGAAACAATTAAGTGCAAAATTCTTGAAGTGGGCTCCACCGAAATAAAATACATCCCTTCCGATAACCCAACAGGCCCTGTCTACACCATTGAAAAGGAAAAGGTAGCCCGTATTGAATTCGGCAATGGCAAAAAAGAAAAGGTAAACAATAACAGCGGCGACTGGCGCGACCCTGAACTGTATAGTGGGCAGTTGCGCAAAGCTGTCAAAGTAAATTTCCTGAGCCCCTTATATGGTTATACGGAATTTACCTTTGAGAAGAGTACCAAAGTGGGCAGCGGCCATGAAATAAGCCTTGGTATTATAGGCGCAGGCAAAAGTGAAAGCCTTGGTGTTACGTATTACGGTTCCACAGGCCAACTGGCCACTGAAAAGAAGAACCAATTTGGCGCATTTGCTTCCTACGGTTTCAAGTTCAATAAACTCCCCGACTTCCTCTTTGGCAAGACAAAAATGAGCCACTTAATGCAGGGCACCTATATCAAACCAGCACTGTACCTTGGTAACTACAGTGAAAATGTAATTGCATACAAAGGCAGCAACCAGTATGTAAAGGAAAGGAGGAATATCACATTCAGTGCATTGCAGATAGAACTTGGTAGGCAATGGGTATATGGTGATAAGTTCCTTTTGGATATTTATTATGGGTTTGGATATGGCGTGGACAACAAGAAGAATGCAGGCACTACCGTATACGATGATAACCTTACCGCCTTTAATTACGCCAATTCAAGGATTGGGCAAAGTCCTAGTCTTTCTTTTACTTTTGGGTTAAGAGTGGGGCTGTTGGTTAAATAATTCCACTAATTCAGTAGAAAAGGGCGATTGAATATCAATCGCCCTTTTTATTATTCCAGTACTATTGAAATTGGTTCAGCTATCGCCTTTGTAACACATGGTAGGCATTCGTACTCTATATTCTCAAACAGTACTTTATCACCCTCGTTTAGTTCGCTGAAAAATTTTCGGAACTCATCTGAAAAAGCTTTGCCTTTAATATCAAGTTTAAGTATTGAACTATTATTGCGTATAACTTTTATTGTATAAGATGTTACTTCACTTTTCGGTTCAGACATATTAAAACAGTCCCTGAACTGACTAACGCCTCCTTGTACTTTGAATTTGCTTATTGCCATTCCACCATTGATTTGGCCACCAACAGCCAACAATGGTGGAGGGTATGCTTTTACCATTAATAATTCCTCCAAAAGCTTTACCCCTCTATCGTCAATGATGGTAAATATTATACGCCCTATTTTAGTCGGTGTAACTTCATAATGATACTGATCTAATTTCTTAATCGTTCCACTATCAATTTTCACAGTGAATTTCCTCTGTGGCGAACCTTCCATCATTACCTCTATTGGATTATCGATACCACAATACAACACCCTCGTTTTGGTTGTTGACAAAACAACTTTAGGTATTTTCTGTGCTATTGAAAAACGACCAACAAACAAAAGCAAAATAAACAGCAAGTATTTCATAAACTAAATTTACCTGAAATCATCCTCATTCAGTTCATCATCTTCCTCAGCACCAAAGTTCATACTCCCAAGGTTCATCATACTGCCCATCAGGTCCTTGAACTCGATCCTTCCTTCAATCATCTTCTTGCTGATGAGTGAATAAGAAGAAAGGCCATGCAGCACAAATTCCATTAATAAAGCATTCTCACTGTCGCTAGCAGCAGGGAACAGTTTCTTCACCAAGCCATATAGCCCGTCAACTTTGTACAATGTTTGAATCTTTGCTTCATCCTTCATATCGAGCAGCAAATCGATATGGTTACCAGCATCAAACCACCGGGTAATTTGTTTGTAAGGGTTCTCCGGTTCCTTTTCTTCCATTGATTTTTTGCCAGTGCCCCTACGCTTCTTTGCCTGTTCAGGGTTGGGGAAATACTGGAGGAACTGTGTCCTGATACTCTTCTCCAATAGGTTTACCGCTACTTGGTAAGGTCCTTCCTGCTCCCCTTCATATACGAGTTCTATCTTTCCAGTAATGGAGGGGATCACGCCCATCAGGTCACTTATCCAAACCTGTGTTTTCTTTTCATTGTGGATAATGGCACGTCTTTCAGCACTGCTCACTGCATTCTCAAATGCGGCAATGGTAAGTCTTGCACTCACCCCGCTTTTCTTGTCAACATATTCATTGCTCCTCGCTTCAAAAGCAATCTGCTCAATCAAGCGTTTCACCAGGTCATTTACTGCTACCCTGTCTTTTTGCTCGTCAATAATCGCCGCTTCCTGTTCGGTAATGGCCAATGATGTTTCAATATCCTTTGGATAATGCGTCAATATCTGACTTTGAATCCTGTCCTTCAATGGCGTTACGATGCTTCCACGGTTGGTATAATCCTCAGGGTTGGCAGTAAATACAAACAGTATGTCCAAAGGCATACGCAGCTTGAAGCCCCGTATCTGTATATCGCCCTCCTCCAGGATGTTGAAAAGTGCCACCTGTATCCTTGCCTGCAAATCCGGTATCTCATTGATCACAAAAATGCAACGGTTGCTCCTTGGGATGATGCCGTAATGTATCACTCGTTCATCAGCAAAACTGAGTTTGAGATTGGCCGCTTTAATAGGGTCAATATCGCCAATCAAATCTGCAACACTCACATCAGGCGTGGCCAGTTTTTCACCATAACGCTCGCTTCTATGGATCCATTTAATGGGTGTTTCCTCTGCATGTTCCGCAATTAAATCTTTGGCATACTTGCTCAATGGGTTCAATGGATCATCGTTCACTTCACTACCGGCAATAATGGGAATGTACTCATCCAGCAGTTCCACCATCTGCCTGGCCATCCTTGTCTTTGCCTGTCCACGCAGGCCTAGAAACAAAATGTTGTGCCTGCTAAGCAATGCCCTTTCCGTATCAGGAATAACCGTGTCCTCATAACCAATGATACCTGTAAAGGGGTTTTCTTTTGATTGGATTTTACCAATTAAGTTCCTGCGTACCTCTTCTTTAATACTTGTGGGCTTATAACCACTCTTCTTTAATTCACCTAATGTTAGAATCTTTTTAATATCCATATTTTCTATTTTGCACTTAATTTTTTAGACTTATCAGTTGTGTTGCACACTTATACAATATTACCCTGCTAGATTTCTGACCACAAAGACACGAAGGCACAAAGTTCAAACGATAAATCGTTTGATTCCACTTTTTATCAAAGGGACATTGAAATTGATTAGAAATCCCAACCTAAGTTTTGTTAGTTTAAGATGACTAATAACTTGAGCTTGCCAAACAGGATTGACTTCTGCTACGGATTTCAGTTCACAAATAACCAGTTCATCTACTAACACATCAGCAGTAAATCCTTCATCAAAAGTATTACCATCATAGATGATCGGTATTATTGGTTCTTGCCTTTTATAAGGAATGCTTCTTTTCTCCAATTCGTAGCAGAAGCGCCTCATAAACTTTTTCTAAAAGTCCAGGCCCAAGCTCCCTGTGAACCTTATATGCACAATCAACAATTTCCTTTGCTAGACACTCCTCCCTTTGTGATAAATTATTGTATAACATTCCTATAACTTGTTTCAATTACAGCATTTGAAAAACGAAGTTTTTCCTCTTTGTGTCTTTGTGCCTTGGTGGTAAGAACCTCTTTTCCCATTAAACCTATTAGCAAACCATCTTTCTCTTGCCGCTCTCAAAGTCCTTAAATACAAATGCGCCCAGTTTATCCAGACTTACAAAGAAGGTCTTTCCATTGTTCATCTCCGTAAACTCCTGTACAAAGCTTTGCAGGTAGGGGTCCGAAGCAATCATGAAAGAAGCACTTTAGTTTTTCACAGAAAAACCCTTTGTGTCTTTGTGGCAAAAAAACTCTCCCCAGTTACTTTTAGTACACAGTCTTCCGCTTACCACTTTCAAAGTCCTTAAAAATAAACGCCCCCAGTTTATCCAGTGAAGCAAAGAAAGCCTTGCCATTGTTCATCTCTGTAAACTCCTGTACAAAGCTTTGTAAGTATGGGTCTGATGCAATCATAAAAGTAGTAATGGGTATTTTCAGTTTCTTGCACTGGGCAGCTAAATTAATGCAGCGGTTCACCACCTTCCTGTCCAAACCAAAACTGTTCTTGTAATACTTCCCCCCTATTTTCAAGCAGGTAGGCTTGCCATCCGTAATCATGAAAATCTGTTTGTTGGGGTTCTTCCTCCTGCGCAATAGGTCCATCGCCAGTTCCAGTCCCGCAACGGTATTGGTATGGTAAGGGCCAACTTGCAGGTAAGGCAAGTCCTTCACTTCAATCGTCCAGGCATCATTGCCAAACACCACAATGTCCAATGTATCCTTTGGGTATTTTGTTTGTATCAGTTCAGCCAGGGCCATCGCCACTTTCTTGGCAGGCGTAATCCGGTCTTCCCCATACAGGATCATGGAATGGGATATATCGATCATCAGCACCGTAGATGTCTGCGTCTTGAAATCCGTTTCCCTTATCTGCAGGTCATCCTCATGCATACTGAAACTGTCAATCCCATGATTGATCTGAGCATTGCGTATGCTCTCCGTAAAGTCAATCTGCTCCAGGGTGTCGCCAAACTGGAATGGCCTTGTATCAGGGCTCACTTCATCCCCCTGGCCATGCTTGAATGTCTGGTGGTTGCCCTGTTTCGTTTTCTTCAGCTTGCCGAAAATTTCCTCCAGGCTCCTTTTCCGGATGCTCTGCTCACTCTTGCCCGTGATGCTCATACTGCCATCCACAGGGTTTTCCTGCATGTAGCCATTGTCTTTGAGGTCCTGGATAAAATCGCCCATACCGTAATCCTTGTCAGTAAATTGGTACTGTTTGTCCAGTTCGTTCATCCAGCTCAATGCCTCACCAGCATCGCCATTGGTGTACGTAAGTAACTGCATGAAAATGTCCAGCAGTTGTTCAAATTTGCTCCTGGCATTCTCCTGCGGATTGAAATTGATAAATCTATGCCCTATCATGAAGAAAAGTTTATTAGTTAACTAGTTAATGAGTAACTGATGATTGATGGGGTAATCCCATGGCCTATAACCTATGAGCTATAACTTATGAGCCATGACCTATCACCTATGCCCCATGAACCATGCCCAACAATCATCATCACCATAAAGTTCAACAAAAAAACATCCCGTTCTTCAATTAAGCTGAACGGGATGTTTCGATATAAGGTAAAATCGCTGTTATTTATTTCTTAAGTGGCGAATCCTTTAATGCAGGTTCAGGCGACACTGTTTTCGGAGTAGCATAGGTTTTCTCCATTTCATCCATTTCCAGCAAGATACTGGTGGTCATACGGATATCGTCAATCATTTTCATCTGCAGGTCACTGAAATTGTTCTCAATCATCTGGTCCGCTGCAATTTGGTCCTGTCTTGTGCGGGCCGTACTGTAACGGAAAAGGTATTCCTTCACCAGCTTATCATATTCGGCCCTCGACATTTTACCACCACTCAATGATGTGTAGTAGTTCTGCTGCTGCTCCAGGTCCTTCTTCAAGGAAGCGGACACTTTGGCAGCAAGTGCCTTATCATCCGCACTGTAACAGGCAGATAGGAAACGAAGAGAGTTCCTATTATGCTGGCTGCCACGGCTTACTTGGCCATAGCCAAAGTTCTCTTCCAGCATCATCTTATCGCACTTGTTCAATGTTTGCCTTGCATCGTCTTTCCTGTTGCGGTTTACCAGGTCCATCGCCAAGTCTATATAAGCTTCGCGGATGGTGTTCAAATGCCTCCTGTTTTCCTCATCATAATAAACACCCTTCAATTCGGCATTGCCAAAAGCAAATGTGTGGATCATGCGCTTGTAGGCCGAATCCGTGTTCACAAAAGGCCATTCACCCTTCGTAGCCACATTGGTATTTTCAACAGGCACCAAACGGTAGCTCAGTCCATCCATACGCAGGAACTTCTCAAAGCCAAGACCAATTTGGTAAGGTGAACTATTGGTGAAGTAGATAGGCCTCTTCCACTTATTGGCAGCAATCACGTTCAGCAAAGCCAGATCGTTCTTCTGCAGGGCGTTCTTCGGTATATCAAACCTCATTTCCTTTACAATGGAATCAGTAGGATTAACGGTTCCGTTCTTGATAACGAAATTCCTGTCCACGGCAACAGACACCTTCTTAACAGGGAAAGTGTTCATGGGTTCAGAGTACCTGGTATCCAAGTTTTCAGGTTTGTCACTGCCCACATAATCCTTCATTAGGTCGTACAGGTCGTAATAAGCATTCTCCGGAATATTGGGCTTGGGCAGGTAAGGCACATAGTCCCTTTTCCTTCCTTCAATTTGGGCGGCCGACCAGATAACATCAATACTATCGCTCTGGTTCACCTTGTAACGCAATTGGTTGATATACCAGTCAATACCTAGGAGGCTATAGTTGATCACACGTATATCAGGACGTATCCCTTCCACCTCCTGTGCATACCATAAAGGGTAGGTATCATTATCGCCAAAGGAGAAGAGGATGGCGTTCTTATCGCAGCTTTCCAGATAGTCCTTAGCCAGGTCACGGGCCAATTGCTTCTTGCTACGGTCATGGTCATCCCATTCCTGCTGGGCCATCAGTACCGGAACAGCCAATAGGCAAACGGCTGTGGCTAAGGTGGATGCTATGCTCTGACTGGCAATTTTGGCCAACCAGTCCTTCACCTGCAGTACACCCAGACCAATCCAGATAGCAAACGCATAGAACGAACCCACATAGGCATAGTCACGTTCACGTGGCTGGTTGCCCGCTTGGTTCAGGTAAATGATGATGGCAAAGCCAGTGAAGAAAAACAATAGGAAGCTAACAAAAGCATCGCCGCCTTTCTTCATGAAATGGTACACAATACCAATAATACCCAAAATGAAAGGTAACATGAACAAGGTGTTGTGCGCCTTGTTTTTCTTCAAGCTATCGGGCAATTGGCTCTGGTCTCCTAAACGAGCATTGTCAAGAAAAGGAATGCCGCTGATCCAGTTGCCATCCCTGATATTACCTTGGTAAGTGCCCTGTACATCATCCTGCTTACCAGCAAAATTCCACATGAAATAGCGGAAATACATGAAGTTGATTTGGTACACTCCGAAGAAAGCAATATTGTCCGCAAAATTGGGATCCTTGTCATAACCGCCATCCTTGGTTTTACCAATGCCCAAGAAGTTGGCATAGTAATCAGCATGGCCCTGATCGTTGCTGCCATCCCATACACGGGGGAAAACCATTTTGTCCTCAGCAGCGTACACCACTTTGAAGTCCTTGCCAATGGAAACATATTTATCCTTGCCGGTTACAGCATCCTTGCTTTTCTCGAACTTCTCGCTGGTTTCCTTGGTATCGCTTCTTTGTGCAGTAAACTTCTGCCCGTACAAAATGGGGAAATCGCCATACTGGTCACGGCCCAAATAACCCACCAAGCTCAAAGGATTGTCCACATTGTACATATCCACTGCTGTATCGGCGTTGCTCCTGATCATGGTGGTCAGATAGGTGCTGTAACCGATCAGCATGAAGGAAATGCACCAAAGGCCCAAACGGAGATAGCCCCAGCCCTTCTTGCCAGCATAGCGCAGGCCCAGCCATATCAATACAGCAAACAATATAAAGAAGAACGTGAACCCCGTAAAGAAAGGCATGTTCATACTGTTCACAAAGAACCTGTCAAATGCACCTGCCGTTTTGATGGTGTACTGTATAACGCCCACCTGCACCACACCTGTGATAACACAGCCAATCACAAAGAAAATATACATGCCACCGTAATAGGCCTTCTTTTTGGAACCAACTGATTCAATTAGGTAAAGGAGCCCTATGGCCACAATGGTACCTAGCAGCACAAGTCCCGCCATGGTAGCATCCATTGGCACACGGTCAGTTTCTTCTGCCTTGGCCATGATCATGGCACCCACAAAACCCAATGCACCGCCAATACCGGTAAGTATCAGGAACCACTTGCGGAGCGGCTTATAATTAAAGGAATCCCTCTTGCGCAGGTAGTAAACCATCACAATGGAAGGAATGGTCAATAAGTTCAATAAATGGACACCTATGGACAGCCCCATCATGAAGAAGATGAAAACAATCCATTTGTCTGCACCCTTTTCATCTGCTTGGTGTTCCCATTTCAAGATGGCCCAGAAAACCAGTGCCGTAAAGAAGGAACTCATGGCATACACCTCACCTTCCACAGCACTGTACCAGAAACTGTCGCTGAATGTATAGGCCAGTGCACCCACTGCACCTGCACCCATGATGCTCCATATTTGTGTGGAAGTCAATGCCTTGGTCGTATCTGTATGCACGATCCTGCGTGCAAAGTGTGTAATGCTCCAGAACAGGAACAATATGGTAAAGCCACTGGCCAATGCGCTCATGATGTTCACGGCCTTGGCAGCAGTCATTGGGTCATTGCCAAACAACACAATGAAGAAACGTCCCATCAAAACAAATAAAGGGGCTCCCGGTGGATGGGGAATCTGCACTTTGAAACAACTGCTTACAAATTCGCCGCAGTCCCATAAACTGCCCCCTGCTTCGGCAGTAAGAATGTATGTGGAGCAAGCAATCAAACAAACAATCCAGCCTACAATGTTGTTAGTCTTTTTAAAGTTCATGTCTTGGTTTTTAAAGAGAGTTGGCAAACATAATTGAATAAAGGGAAAATTGAAAATGCAGTTACCGACAGTAATGCAAGTGGTTGTTAAAGTTTTATGAAGATATTTGGGTATGGGAAAACGGTATTTCAGTTGCAATTTTGCACTGGATCTATCAAATATCGTTTACGCCGTATTTTCTTGGCAATTATCCTATTCCAAGTGGTGGCTCATTTTGAATAGTTGAGTGTCAGCCTGAGCTTGTCGAAGGCGGCTTTCTATCGTAATTCTAATTCGGTTTCGACAGGTTGAAAATCCCGACTATTCGGGTCCCTACCCCGATGGAAAAATCGGGGCAGACTCTGGCAATATTTCAAAATGGGTCACTACCTTATTCCACATGCACCTGCTTCTCGATCAGGGAACCCTTCTCCGCTTCCACAATAAACTTCCGCTCCTCCACTAGGTAGCCATTACCATTTTCACAAAAATGGACCTTCAGGTTCTCCACACTAATGGGGTTGCCTTCTGGAATGTCAGCAATATTGCTATGGCGTATTTCATGGCCATCTACTATGATTACCAGGCCACTTCCAATAGCCTGCATTTTATTCCCGTCCGTCACGATCATACCAGTGTCCTCACCCAGTCCAATGCCGATGCAGCTAGGATTGCTGGCTACTGCTTGGGCCAAGCGGCTGAACCTGCCCCTTTTCTCAAAATGGCTATCAAAAATTACATTGTCCATAAAAGCAAGGCCCGTGGTAATCTTCACCTCACCCTTTAGATGCGCACGGGTGGCATTGCCCTCGTAGATCATGGTACTGCTCATGGCCATGGCACCCGCACTGGTACCTGCTACAATGAAGTTGGTCTCGTTCAGGTAACGCTGCTTAATTACATGCAGGAACTCCGTTCCGCCAAAAGTGGCAGATAGCCTGAGCTGGTTGCCCCCGCTGAACATGACCGCATCGCAGGCCTTGACCCTGTCTATATAGTCCTGGCGCATGGCATCTTCCCTATTGCGGATATGCAGCACCCCTATATTGATGCAGCCAATCTTGCCAAAGGCATCCATATAGTTCTCCCCCACTTCATAAGGGATCATGGAAGCAGTGGTAACCACTTCAATGCGTTTGTTGATGCCGCCAGCTTCGTCCACGATCCTGCGGAGTATGCCCAGTTCTATAAAGTTGAGGTTGCTGTGTACAAACTGCCCCTTGGGCAAATCCGTGCCTTTATCTTCTGCACCACCAATAGCGATCAGTTTTCCTTTAGGAATGCCCATGCTTACAATTAAGGTTAAGAGTATACAGTGCCATTATAGCAACAACTGTACGAAACAACTCCAAATATAGGGCTTCACCATTTTCATCCTTCCCTACAAAATTCCACATTTGTGTAAAAGCTTTTGTAAAATTTAGGTGCTGCGCTTATGGCATTGGTGTATTTTACCATCTTTATGGCCAAACCGATTCCATGTTTCGATTTCTATCCATCCTGCTTTTCTGCATTGCAAGTACCTGTTCCATTGCCAGCGATACCACTTCCGTTCAGGTACAGTTCAAGTTCAATGAATACAGCTTGACCGAAGAAGCCAGGTTGCAACTGGACGAAATAAAACCCCTTGATTCATCCATTACGCTCACCAATATCAAGATATATGGCTTCACCGACCAAGTTGGCAGTAACGGATACAATAACAAGCTCTCGGACAAACGGGCAGCGGAGGTAAAGAAATACCTGATCGGTACGGGCATCGATGCCGGCATCATCACTATTGTACAGGGCAAGGGGGAAGATGGTTTGGTGGTTGACAGAATGGATGAAGCATCGAGGCAGCAGAACAGGCGTGTGCTGGTAATGATCACCTACGATGCCAAAGTGGTGGAAGAAACGGTCATCCTGAGAAGTTCCAGGAAAAAGGATACAACAGCCAAGAAGCCAACTTTAATTGATAAGATAAAGGACAGCACCACCAAGGCTGGCGATAATATTGCCCTGCAGAACATCAACTTCGAAGGTGGCAGGCATGTGTTCTTGCCACAATCAACCAACGGCCTGAACGAACTGCTGGCCACCATGCAGGCAATACCCAGTTTGGTCATAGAAATACAGGGCCATATCTGTTGCGAAATAGGCGAGATTGATGGTGTGGACATGGACCTGGGCAGCCGTGACCTTTCCGTACAAAGAGCAAGGGCCGTTTACCAGTACCTGTTCAGGAACGGTATTGATGTGGGCCGAATGAGCTATAAGGGCTTTGGTCATAAATTCCCCATTACCAAAGAAGAAACAGAAGCGGAAAAAACAACCAATAGAAGGGTGGAGATAAAAATTATCAGTAAATAGGAAATAATCCAGGATATAGGATTTATGATTTATGATTTGCGCAGCGTGGAGGGCTTGTCCCCCTTGTTCTCCCTGCAGGCTGTAACGGTGTCAAAAAAGAAAGTGACAGTCTGAGTGATTTGAGAATGCTGTTTCCGTACTCAAGGTGTACTATGTCCGTACTCAGGCCGTACCTGGAATTTAAGGTAGTGCTGCTTGCTTTACTGTCAAATTGCCAGTGCATCATATTCCACCCGTCCATTCATCTTGCTGCCATCGTGCAGGTCGCCAGTTTCTTATTAGTAGCGTTAGTAGCGCTACAGCCCCTTTGTTGGAAGAGATCCTTGGCTACTCTATGCAGCAGCGGGTTCCCGTTCCATAATAGGCTTCCGCCCGCTTTCCACTGCTACTCCACTACGGGGCCATGCCGCATGCCCTCTGCGGGGTATCCGCTCCAATCGGGGCTGGGCAATGCAGGAATGCTATAGAAGATTCCCATCATGCACCGTACCAGAAATATATCTTCAGGCAGGCGCATAACATGTTGAAGCTTTTGCTGTAGCAGATGGTCCTGCGGCCCAACCGTTTCAGGTGCGTGCGCAGGTTGAGATTGTTGCGCTCTATATGGTTGATATTGTAGGCGGCGCTTACATGCCTGTCCTTTGGTATAAGTGACCGGTAGATATTGAGCCTGTCTGTTTTTATGGTCGGCACACCCGACAGTAATAGGTTGTTCACCACTATCCGCAATGTCCGCTTGCTCCTCTTGCCAACAATGAAGTCCACCACCTGCTTGGTATCACTGCACAGTGCATAGGCTACCCAGTACTGGTTTTCCTTGTTGCGTATGTAGGTACGCAGTTCATCCATTTCAAAAGATTTACGGCCTAGGGGAATACATGGCTTCATTATGGAAGCAGCAATTGCCCTTATCCTTTTACTTACTGTATTTGCTGCTATCTGTAATATGCGTGCCATGCTGTTTATACCTACACTGTTGCAAACCAGTTTTGGTATCATGGTGTTGATACCTGGTTTGTATGCGCAGTATTGATATTCCTTTTGCTGGTATTTCTTGCAGTGCACACAATAGAATTTCTGGGGGCCATTTTTCTGCCTTCCTGCTTTCTGGCAGTTACTGCTGCAAAATTTACATTCCATAAAACCAGATAATTTGATGCGTGAATAGCAATAATGCCCTGTCAAAGGCTTTGAAGCCGGAAAAAGTATCCATAATATCCTATAAAAAATTCAGGGAGGCCGGAATTGGCCTCCCTGAACACTTGTATTTGCTTGAAATTTTAAAAACCAGATAATTTGATGCGTTACCATTACAAAGTATAGCCAATCCTGAACTTGATGGCTTCCGTTCTCGGTGTCTGGCTGTAGCTCAAAAAGTCCCACAGCACCTGCATATTGTTCGTCTTCTTGCCTATTTTGTACTTTTTCGTCAGACCAATCAGCCCGCTCGTCTGCCATGCATGGATATTGTACAGTTCCTCGTATTTCACAAAGGCATGCTGGTAGTTCATTTCATAGCCGCCGCTGATCCAGAAGCTCCCCTTCATTTTGATGTCCACATAGCTGCGCAGCCCCACACCCTGACTGCTGAGGTGGATGTCCCTGATGCCACTTCCCCATCCCAGCTTATACGAAATCCCCAGACCTGCCGTTGATTTTTCGGACAGATGGTATCCAGCCGTCATGGCGATATCACTGGTAGCAGGCAGTATGCCCCTAACTTTTTGTGTCTGTATATTGAGGCCGTATTCTATCCTCTGGAGGAAGGTTTTCGTTTTCAATTTTTTAGGAGTGAACCCTGTTGGCATATCCAAACTGCTGCTTCCGCCTCCCAGTTTATTGACCTTATCTTTTAAATTCTTCAACTGGTTCCTTGCCTGCTGCAGGTTCTGCTGTATCATTTGCTGGGCATTGGGACCGCCAGCAGCAATCCGCTGGTCCAGCATCTGCTGGACACTGGCCACTGTCTGCAATCCTGCAAGGCTTTCGGGGGAACCGTAATTGTCCGGTAGTTTGAACAGTTGTGCCAGCAAACTGTTTTTCTTCATGAAATCTTTAAATAGACTGCTTCCCCTGAGTGCGGCAATGGCTTTCTGCTCCGCTTTTTTGGGGTCGTTCAGTAAGGCCTTGTATTCGTTCAACTGTTGTTGATAGTAAAAACATTCCTTGTTTATCGCCATTAGGTCCCTGCCCATGCCGAATTGCTGCAACTGTTCGTTCAGTTGCTGCTTCCTTTCCCTTACCTGCCGCTTTATTTCATTGGCCACCTGCATCTTGTTTTCAAACTGCTGCAACTGGGCCTTGGCCCCGGTCAGTTCCTTGGTCAGTTGGGGATTGTTGCCAGCGTTCTTTTCCAGAAAGGCCAATGAAGTTTTGAGCGTATCGAAATGTGGCAGGTATTCCTTGAGTTTGGTATTGTTGCTGTCTGCAGCATGGAGCCTGTTCCTGAGTTGTGCATATTTGGCAGCATTGCTGGCAAAGAGTTTCTTGGCGGCAACGCTGTCCTTCCTCTGCAGCTTCCTGCACAGTTTGGCCTCCTGCTTCTCCATGCGGTCCAGCATCTGTTCCGTCTTCTTGGAAATGTTCTGTTGCAGCTTGGTAAACTTGCTGCTGATTCCATTGAGGAACCTGGATGCCATGTTGGGGGAAAGGGAAGCGGGCTGCTCCGTTGCCGTTTGGCCGGAAGAGGTGAAACTGCAGATCAGGAATGCCAATATATAAATGGGTATTTTCATTGGGCCAGGTTGTTGAAGTGTAATTGTCCCCGAAAATACGGTATGGCAGGATCGAAAAATTGCGTAATGATCCGCAAGTTTGGTACGGATAAAACCCCTATTTTATAGGCTTCGAAAAACAACTACCCTAGAAGAACTTGCCTATGCAAGCGATATTGAATGAAACCAAGCGCACCACTTCGAGAAGGCAAACGAACCTCTATCTTTCAACGCTTGATGCAATTGCGAAGGGTTTGGAACGGCTCACTCGGAGAATTATTGAAAGACTGCGGAGCGGGAAACAGGCATTGATGCAGGCTGTATCAGCGAAGTTGCCCTGGGTATCCGGAGGCAGCATAAGGGGTTTGTGTGGAAGTACGGGGCATAATATATCAAGGCAGTAGTCACAATTGCCCCAGCCTTATGTTCGTCATCCCTTCCCTTGGTTAGTCCACAAATAGGAGAAAATGCCCTGCTTTTTTTGTAACCTTTTTTTTGTAAACTTTTAAAAGTTTACAAAAAAAAGGTTACATTCTCTCTACCCAAATACCCTCACCATAGCACAGTTTTTGCTCCATCGCTACCCATGTTGGCCAGCTCTCATTAGTCTGTCCCGAAGATTAAATCGGAGCTGCTATCCGGAGTTTGGTGAAAAGCTATGTGCCCAGCTAACTCCGGATTTCCAATAAAAGCCAGTTTGTAACTGGCTACAACACTTGTGTTCCCATCAGTCCCGACTTGTGGTGTTCAGCCACATCCCTATTAATAAACAAATGCCCTTTACGCCTTTTTCACCTGGCCTCAAAAATTTCTCCAACCTACTCCAAACAGTCCTTCCATAGCACAATTTTTGCTCCATCGCCACCCATGTTGGCCTATTACCAACAATTATCCAAACACCCATTTCACTGTTACCTGCCAGTGGTTTTGCAGGCACCAAAGCCATATCAAAACCACATTTTTGTGGTGAACTTTGGCTGGATTGTGCCTTTACTGCACCCTTCACAATGCA
>JAHEZD010000026.1 GCA_023251255.1 Chitinophagaceae bacterium | reverse complement strand
GAAAGCCAAGCAACTGGGCGTGAACATAGCCGAGATCTACAGCACCATGAGTACATTGCTGGGCAGTAGCTATATCAACGATTTCAATTTGTACGGAAGGAACTTCCGTGTAATGGCACAGGCCGATAGCAGCTACCGCTCCTCATTGGACAAACTGGACAAATATTATGTAAGGAACGTACAGGGCAATATGATTCCTTTAAGTTCATTGGTAACAACAACAGTGGTAGAATCCCCATCGCTGATTTCCCACTACAATGTGTACCGTGCCATTGAAATTAATGGTGGAACAAAACCGGGGTTCAGTAGTGGGCAGGCCATCATTGCTTTGAAAGAAGTAGCCAAGACATTGCCAGTAGGTTATGGCTTTGAATTCTCCGGTATGAGTGCGGAGGAAATAAAAGCAGGTAACAGTTCAACATTGATTTTTGCTATCTCCATCGTATTTGTATTCCTGTTCCTGGCGGCTTTGTACGAAAGCTGGAGCATACCGTTCTCCGTACTATTTGCAGTTCCTATTGGGGCATTTGGTTCCATCCTGACCCTGTTGTTATTGCCTAACCTCACGAATAACATCTACGCCCAAATTGGGTTGATAACCCTGATTGGCCTGGCAGCCAAAAATGCCATCCTGATTGTGGAGTTTGCTAAGGAAAGAGTGGATAGGGGTACTGATATTGTGCAGGCAACCTTGCAAGCAGTCCACTTGCGTTTACGTCCCATCATCATGACATCGCTGGCATTTATCTTGGGTGTACTGCCCCTAGCATTTGCTTCAGGTGCTGCTGCCGAAAGCCGTAAAACCATTGGCTGGACCGTATTTGGCGGGATGCTGGCAGCCACAACCCTGGCCATCTTTGTGGTACCGGTACTGTTTGTACTGATTACAAAACTGTCTTACGGTCGCAAGCTGAAACGCTTGAAGGAACAGCAGGCCATTGAAGATGAGATGGACCAAACCATCATCAATAATCAAGGATAAATTTTTGTTTTGGTTGCATAAAGAAGGAACGGCTGTTGCGAAAGCAATGGCCGTTTTCCGTTAAAGGCTGTCATTGTAATGGCTGGCTGGGGCCGTCAATTGCGACGAAGGAAGCAATCTAGGCCCCTCCGAAAAACACAGCTCCATAAATATAGGCAGATTGCTTCATGCCTTGCATGAAAGCTTACCCTACCTTAACTGCACCACCACCCTCCCATTCTGCAGTACATAGCTCTTTCCCCTAATGGTCAATGGCTTGCCTATGGTCAATGCAGAAAGATCTGTAATGTCTTCATTGGATAAATGGAGACTGCCACGCGTATGGAAAGCAATGTCCACATAGTCCGGATGCGGGGCAAAATCGCCACAGGCAACAATCCTGATGGGCTTGGTAACCTGCCCTACCAAGGAGATGTCCCTAACAGGGGCCCAGTTATCCGCTATCAGCACCACGTCCTCATAATTGCTGAACAGGCCAATGCCCTTAATCAATGCCTCGCATACATTTTCGGGCGTATCCCCTCCCCCTCCCTTGTACATGGTATGCTGTATCAGTTCGCTTATTTGGATGGGGTCCTTAAAGATCTCCCCATAAATGCCGCCCGTGCTGCCAATTTCCTTGGCCTCGTTCTGCTTGCTGTCACCATCATTGAAGCAAACAAAGCTCCGCAGGTTCTGCTGGTTGGCTTCATCCGATAACCATTGCACTATTTGGGAAGTATAGGGGCTCATGCTTCCGGTAACGTCTGCCACCACCAGCATGTTCCTGAACCTGTTCCGTTTCAACACGGTCATAACAGAAGAATCCCTTTGATAGATCACACTTGGCCTGTACATCCTCCTCATGAGGAATGTATCCTCCTGCGGCCGTGGATACAGTAAAATATAGGTGGAATCCTTACCTGCGTACAGTACCTTATCATTCTCCGTAAGCAGCTTCAACTGCCTTGCCTCCTTGATGTCCAGGCTGAAGAGGGAATCCCTTTTCTCCATGCCCTTCGCAACTTCCTTTTTATCCGGGCCGATGGACTTGATCTGCCGGTCATGATAGAACAGGTACTTGGTCCTACCGCTACGGTGTATCACTTCCCAGTTATTGACTTTCTTGGGCGGGGGAATTTTCTCGGGCTCGGGAGCAATGATGATTTCCTCAGGTGTCATGGCCTTGACCAGTTCGATCTCCTTTCTAGTTTCGGACCTGGATGGCTTTTTCCGGTAATTGATGACGAAGCCATGTACCATTCCCATAGCTGTCTCCTTATCATAGCCATCCATCTGCCTAATTACCTGCCAGAGTGTATTGGGATTGGACATGGCATTGGGCAGGAGTTTGGTTAGTGTCAGGAAACGGCTCCTGTTCAGTGGCTTCAGGTCCAACTTGGCGGGGTAATCCGTAAAGACAAGGTCAATGGACAATAGCTCCGCATCGCGCAGGCAGTAAATACCAGCAGTGTCAAGGAATTCACTTTTACCAAAAGGCATGCTCAGCAGCTTGCTTTGGTTTCCGATGGTAGCCAATTGGTAAACAGGAATCCTGAGCGTGCGGTTCCTGAGAATAGAATCGATGAATACACCTGTTTTCTGTGCGTGGGAAACAGACATGGAGAAAAACAATAAACTACCGATAACTCGTTTCATGCTCCTTAATTCAACTGAAAGGTACATGGGATTTCTTGTATAATTCATTTTCGTCAGTGATGATGGAAAAGGTCACTAAAGTCGAGATACTTCGGATGCCATGCTCATAATCGGTCAGGCCTAGTACGGATGGCACCGTGAAGGGAACCATTCCATCAAAGGAAGCAACAAGCTACCTGCCAATGGACGATAACGCTAGATGGACAGAAGTACCCTTGGCTACAAGCTGACAAGCATGCGTGTTGAACCGGAGTGCTACTTACAACCAGTATCTTGTGTTATTTAACCGGTTTGGGACCGATATTTGTAGCTACCAACTTGTGCATTATCAACCAAACAGTTTCCATACTTGCATCACCGATTGAGTACCTGAAAGGTGTTGGCCCATTACGTGCGGACCTGCTAAGGAAGGAACTGAACATTTACACGTTTGATGACCTGCTGAACCTGTTCCCGCACAGGCATATAGATAAAACAAAGGTTTCCAAAATAGCATCTATCAATTTCCAGACAGAATATATACAGGTGACAGGTAAGCTGGAATTCCTCGAAACCATTGGGGATGGAAGGGGCAAAAGGCTGATTGGTCAATTGAGGGACGATACTGGCGTACTGGAACTGACCTGGTTCCAAGGAATCAATTGGGTGCAGAAGAGCATCGGAGTGGGCAACACTTACCTGGTATTTGGCAAAACGGGCTTCTTCAACAACAAACCGCAGATCGTACACCCAGAAATTGAGCTGTTCGTTCCTGCCAAGGCAGATGGCAAAAACTACCTGGAACCTGTTTACCCCTCCACAGAGAAGTTGAAGGCAAGGGCTTTGAACGGCAGGCAGATTGCCAAGCTGACCTATCAATTATTCATGCAATTGCAGCCTGCGGATATAGCGGAAAACGTTCCGGAAGACACCCTGCACAAATACCAATTCGTTAAGCGGCATGAAGCCTATAGGGCCGCCCATTTCCCGCAAACGCAGGAAGAATATGACAAGGCCATCCACCGCCTGAAATTTGAGGAACTCTTCATTGCACAGGTGCGCATGAACCTGGTGCGGTTGCAGCGGCATAAGGCAAGCCGTGGTGCCGTGTTTGAAAAAGTGGGCAGTTATTTCAATGGTTTTTACAATAACCATCTCCCCTTCCAATTGACCAATGCACAGAAACGTGTACTGAAAGAAATCAGGCAGGACACTGCCAAGGGGCACCAGATGAACCGTTTGCTGCAGGGTGATGTAGGCAGTGGCAAAACCATTGTAGCCCTATTGAGTATGTTGCTGGCAGCAGATAATGGTTACCAAAGCTGCTTAATGGCCCCCACTGAAATACTTGCCAACCAGCATTTTATGGGATTGAGTACGTTATTAAAAGGAACAGGTATTGAACTACGCATACTAACTGGCAGCACCAAGGCAAAGGAACGCCGGGAAATACTGGCAGGGCTACTGGATGATACCATCCATTTTATTGTGGGCACCCATGCATTGATCGAGGAAGTGGTGCAGTTCAAGAACCTGGGGCTCGTGGTGGTGGATGAACAGCACCGGTTCGGTGTGGCCCAACGTGCAGCGTTATGGAAAAAAGCGGTTGTTCCACCACATATACTGGTAATGACAGCAACGCCGATACCCCGTACACTGGCCATGACAGCCTATGGCGACCTGGACTACAGCGTGATGGATGAACTGCCGCCGGGGAGGAAACCGATTACCACGGTACACCGCAATGAAACACAGCGTTTCAAGGTCATGGAATTCATACGTGATGAAATTGCGAAGGGCAGGCAGGCCTATATTATTTACCCATTGATTGAGGAAAGCGAGAAGTTGAGCTATGAGGACCTGATGCAGGGCTATGAACAGGTGAAAAGCTATTTCCCCGAGCCTAAGTATTCCATCAGCATGGTGCATGGAAGGATGCCGGCAACGCAGAAGGAAACCAATATGGACCGTTTTGTTAAGGGGGATACGCATATCATGGTAAGCACCACCGTTATAGAAGTAGGCGTGAATGTGCCCAATGCCAGTGTGATGGTGATAGAGAGTGCGGAGAAGTTTGGGCTATCGCAACTGCACCAGTTGCGGGGACGTGTGGGCAGGGGAAGCGAAAAAAGCTTTTGTATTCTTTTAACAGGCAGTCGAGTAAGCGTTGATGCAAAAGAACGTATCTCCATTATGTGTGCAACCAATGATGGGTTCAAGATTGCAGAGAAGGACCTTGAACTGCGGGGCCCGGGAGAGATAGAAGGAACAAGGCAAAGCGGCGCATTAAACTTCAAGCTGGCATCCATTGTCAATGATAAGCAGCTATTGGAACTGGCAAGGTTTGAAGCAGAAAATTTGCTGGAGGAGGATATTGACATAATCATGGCAAAAAATTTGCCATTAAAGAAATACCTTCAAAGCCAGAAAGGAAAAACTGGTTGGAGCAAGATATCCTGATAGTATAGATAAAACCTTAAAACGGAAAACAATGACCAGTTAATTCGTATATTGAGTTTGCATTTTATTTTTCAACGTCCGGCTTTTACTATTAAACTACTACCCCAATTGAAAGGAATTATAAAAATAGTTTGCTTGTTCATCCTCCTTGGCAGCATTAAGACACAGGCCCAATCCTATCTTGAGTTTGTGGAGAACAAGGGACAATGGACCTCAGATATCAAGTTTAAAGGCTTAATGACCAACGGAGCTTTTGCCTTGCAGCCATCCGGTTACAGGATAGTGCTGAATAATCCTGAGGACACGAAAGCAGTGTCTGAATTCTATCATGGTCATAAGGACGCAGTGGCCGGCAAGAGCAGCCCGGGCAAAACCACCGCCCCCCTTACCGTTCATTCCCATGCCTACCAGGTGAAGTTCCTGGGAGCCAATGAAAATGCCCTTGTTGTTCCAGAAAAGCCCGCCAATACCTATAACAATTATTTCATTGGCAATGACCACAGCAAATGGGCCAGCAACTGCAAGATTTACCAGGCCATTACCTACAAGAATGTGTACCCCAATATTGATGTGCGGTACTATACAGACAATGGCCACCTGAAATACGACATCATCGTCAACCCTGGAGGTGATGCCAATAAGATTGCCCTCTACTTTGATGGTGCGGAAGGACTGAAATCAAAGAATGGTGACCTGATTGTAAAGACTTCTGTTGGCGATATCAAGGAACTGGCCCCTTACAGCTACCAGTTGACCAAGACCACGAAAAAAGACATTGGATGTTCATATGATATCAAGGGCAATATTGTAAGGTTCAAAACAGAAGGCCCTACTGATCCTTCTGCTACTTTGGTAATCGATCCCACTTTAATCTTTTCCACTTTTACTGGCAGTACTTCCGATAACTGGGGCTATACGGCTACTTACGACGCCTCCGGCAATTTCTACGCTGGTGGGATTGTTTTTGGAACAGGTTTCCCAGTGAGCAATGGTGCTTTCCAAACAACTTTCCAAGGTGGTGGCAGTACGGGTGAAGGAAGCCCCTTTGATATAGGCATCATGAAATTCAATTCAACTGGTACCAATAGGGTATATGCTACTTATATCGGGGGAGCCGGAGGCAATGAACAGCCCCATAGCTTGGTGGTTGACAATGCCAATAACTTGATTATTTCAGGGAGGACCACTTCTTCCGACTACCCCACTACCCAGCCCACTTTTGGTAGTGGCGGCGCATGGGACATTATCCTAACGAAACTGAATGCCACCGGTACCGCATTGATCAGCAGCAGGAAGTTTGGTGGTACTGGTGATGATGGCGTAAACATACGTTCCAAATATTTGACCCCCACCGGTGACGAATCCATCAGGCGGTACTATGGTGACGATGCCAGAAGTGAAGTGATCGTGGATGCTGGTGGCAATATATATTTGGCTTCCTGTACGCAATCGACCAATTTTCCTACCACTGCCGGCGCAGCCCAGACCACACCGGGAAACGTTGCAAGTGGGCGCTATCAAGATGGGGTAGTCATTAAAACAACAGCCGATTTAAGCACAGTGCTTTTCAGTTCCCTGATTGGTGGAACAGGGGACGATGCAGCTTTTGTGCTGGCCCTTAACCCTACTGACAATAATATCTATGTAGCAGGTGGAACAACCAGTACCAATATGCCGGGCAATTTCACGGGTTCGATTTTTCCTACTTACCAAGGTGGTGTTACTGATGGGTTTATTCAGGTACTTACCAACGATGGTTCCTCCTTTGTAAAGTCAACTTATATAGGAACCGGTGGTACAGATATTGTGTACGGTATCCAATTCGACAAATTCAGTTATCCCTATGTTATGGGTACCACTACGGGCAATTGGCCCATTTTAAATGCTACTTTCCAGCAAACGGGCGGTAAGCAGTTTGTATCCAAACTCAAAAAGGACCTATCAGGTTGGGAGTATTCAACGGTATTCGGATCCAACAGTACGGAGCCCAATATATCCCCTACTGCTTTCCTGGTTGACAGGTGCGAGAACGTATATGTTTCAGGATGGGGAGGCAAAGGGAATACCAATCAGGGCTATACCTCGGCCACAACGGGTGGGATGAGCGTTACACCCGACGCCTATAAGGCCACCACGGACCAAAGTGATTTCTATTTTATTGTAATAGAAAGGAATGCTGCATCGCAATTGTACGGAAGCTTTTTTGGGCAGGACAATGGTAGCTATCCGGAACATGTGGACGGTGGTACCAGTCGTTTTGACAAAAGTGGTGTAATCTACCAGGCCATCTGTGCCAATTGTGAAGGCGGGGCCGTATTCCCCACTACACCCGGCGCATGGGCCGAGACCAATGGGGCAGGTAACCAGGGCTGCAACCTTGCGGCTATTAAGATTGCCTTCAATCTTGCAGGCGTGGGCGGCTCTGTGCAGTCCTCCATACATGGGGTAGCAGGTGACACATCAGGATGCGTGCCACTTGATGTGACTTTTACGGATATCATTGGGGAAGGGAAAAAATTCATTTGGCGTTTTGGGGACGGTTCACCAGATGTTAGTACCACCGTGCCGACCATTACCCATACTTACAATTTTGTTGGCCTGTACAATGTTATGCTGATATCGATTGATTCTTCCAAGTGCAATATTTCCGATACTTCCTATACAACAATGCGGATAAGGAACGATGATGCACCGCTTGCTTTTGATGCCATTAAGCAACAGCCCTGCAATGCCCTCCTGTACAATTTTGTGAACAACTCCGTGGCTCCTGCAGCCAAACCGTTCAAGGCAAACAGTTTCCGTTGGGAATTTGGCGACGGCACCACATTGGTAAGCGGTAGCCAGACTGTGAGCCATACCTATACTGCTCCAGGAACCTATAATGTACGGTTGATATTGATTGATACCAATTATTGCAATGAACCGGATACTGCGCTCAAAACAATACGTGTGGCCCCATTGGTAAAGGCCCAATTTGAAACACCACCATCTGGTTGTGCGCCTTATACTGCATTGTTCAACAATACCAGTTTAGCGGGCACAGATTTCACATGGGACTTTGGTGATGGCTCACCCCTATCCACACAAGTGAACCCTACGCATCTATATAGTACCGTGGGGACCTATACTGTAACATTAGTGGCAGTGGACACTGCTACCTGCAATAAAACGGACCAAACATCCTTTACCATTGTAATCAGTGGCAAGCCCACTTCTGCCTTTACGTATTTGCCGCAGCCGCCTGTTGCCAATACCTACGTAACGTTTACCAACAACTCCATTGCGGGTACCAATTACAAGTGGGATTTTGGTGATGGGGAATCCTTGACCACCACTACACAGAATACGGTGGTAAGGCACCTGTACAACGCCACACAGGCATATAAAGCCTGCCTTATTGCCAACAATGACTATGGGTGCAGTGACACAACCTGCCAAACGGTGCAGGCCCGTGTAATACCTGCGCTGGATGTGCCCAATGCCTTTACGCCCAACAATGACGGGGTGAACGATATTATTTATGTGAACGGCTTCGGCATCAAGCAGATGATTTGGCGTATCTACAATAGATGGGGTGTGCTAATGTTCACATCCATGAGCAAGGAACAGGGATGGGATGGCAAGTTCAAGGGGGTGCTGCAGCCGCAGGACGTATATAGCTATGGGCTGGAAGTGGAATATACGAATGGTGACAAATACAGTACAACAGGTGATATAACCCTGCTGCGGTAATGCACTTATTGGCTTGATGATTGATAATGATTCTAAGTTTTCAATGAAGCGAATGACAAAAAAAATAAACATACTGTTTGCTTTCTGCTGCTTGATGGTATTGAACAAGCTAGGTGCGCAGGACCTACACTTTTCCCAATACTTCAATGCACCCTTGTTGGTAAATCCTGCCAATACAGGTTTCAATCCTGATTTCGATTACCGTGTGGGTGGCAATTACAGGAACCAATGGACCACCGTTTCAAATAATCCCTATAAAACCATGAGCGTATGGGCCGATGCCCAATTGTTCAATAACCGTTTTGAGGATGCATGGGTAGGTGTTGGCGGTGCCCTGCTGCAAGATGTGGCGGGATCGGGCAATTTGAAATCAACAAAAGGCTTTGCCTCCATTGCCTACCACCAGTTACTTGGCTTCAAAAGTTTGTTGAGTGGAGGATTCAATGTCGGGTTTACACAAAAGTCCATCGATATAAATAAGTTCACTTTCAATAGTCAATGGAACGGTAAGTTTTTTGATGTTACGGTTCCTTCGAATGAGCCTTTCCAATACAGCTCGGTTTCCTACTTTACCCTGCAAGCTGGTATCAACTATGCTTATTTTGCCAGTGATAACCTTTACCTGAATGCGGGCATCAGTATGAGCAATATCAACCGCCCTAGGGAAAGTTTCTTTGCACAGACCAATGCAAATGATGCTAGGCTGGATGTGCGCTATACCTATTTTGCAAACGCCAGTGTCAAGGTAAATGACCTGTGGATACTGAGCCCCAATATCTATTATAGCCAGATGGCCAGTAGCACCGAACTGGTAATGGGGATGATCGTACAGCGGGACCTTAGCGGTGAACACAATGGAAGCCTGCAATTTTTGGCTGGCGGCTATTTCAGGAAGAATGATGCCGCTATACCCATGGTAGGGTTTGACATAAAGAACGTAAAGTTCACTTTTAATTATGATGTCACTTATTCTACCATGAAACAGTACAACCAAACAAGGGGTGCTTATGAAGTATCTATTGTGAAGAACGGGCTATATGGTAGTGGTGAGAAGAATATTAAATGCCCAACGGTGAAGTTTTGATGAGATTGCTGATTTGATTGATGGAGAAAAAAGGTTTAAGGTGTAGGGCATGAGGTTGAGGGTAAGGAATAGGCAATGAGGGATAAGCGTTTAAGTACGGTGTAAATTTCAAGTAAAAAGAGCAGCATTTGTTGGCATCATAGCCATTAATGCTGCTCTTTTAGTATCCCCTGCAATCATCAAATCAAAAGGGCACACTGGTTACATTTCAGTCTTTGTGACAAGGAGCTTATTTTTAGCGCATGAAACTTCAACTTTGGAGCATTGGCAAGGCGCATGATGCCTATGTAAAAGATGGCATAGCGGATTTCACCAAACGCATCAACAAGTACTTCCCGGCCGATTGGTTAATTATTGCACCACCTAAGAATGCTGCTGTATTAAGTGAGGTTGATTTAAAGAAAGCAGAGGCCGAAATGGTACTTCAGCAGCTTACTAAGGATGATTACCTAGTACTACTGGACGAGCGAGGCAAGCAGGTTTCATCACCTGAACTAGCGCAACTGCTGCAGCAATTGGCGAACGGGAGCCACAAGAAAATCGTGTTCCTGATTGGTGGGGCTTTTGGTGTGGATGACAGTGTAATGAAGCGGGCCAACTATACCTGGAGCTTTTCCAAACTAGTGTTCCCCCATATGTTGGTCAGGCTGATACTGAGCGAACAGATTTACAGGGCCTGTTCCATTTTAAGGAATGAAAAATACCACCATATATAAGAAGTAGCTAACTTGCTGCCATGATTAGCATAACCCTTACGATAATCATTATTGCCATTACTGCCATTGTTTCTTTCATGGCTTTTTCGAATGCAAAAATGATGGATGACCTGATTTTCTATCCTCCTGCTGTTACCAACGAAAGGCAGTGGTGGCGTTTTATTACCTGTGGTTTCATCCATGCAGATGTGCCGCATCTGGCATTCAACATGGTATCGCTTTATATGTTCGGGAGGTTTGTGGAAGAGGATTTCATGACCTTCTTTGGAACCAAGGGCAAATTGATCTATCTGTTATTCTATTTCAGTGCGCTGGTCATTTGCCTATTGCCCACGTATTTCAAGAACAAGGAAAATTATCATTATAGGAGCCTTGGTGCGTCTGGTGCTGTATCGGCCATTGTGTTTGCTGGCATTTTTCTTTACCCGACAGCCAAGATTGGCCTCTTCATTATTCCTCCCATTATACCAGGTTTTATTTTTGCCCCCATCTATCTTTTCATTTCTGCTTACCTAGACAAGAAGGGCGGAGACAATATCAACCACTCGGCCCATATCTGGGGTGCCATTTATGGTATTGCCTTTATAATTATAGCCTGTTATTTTTTCAGTGATTTCAGGGCAGTGGAGAATTTCATAGAAACGATAAAAGCTTGGATGCACAGCTTTTAAGTATCCCACTACATTCTTTCTTTTAAATAAAAGAGGCTTCCCATATGGAAGGCCTCTTTTATAAATAGATTATATTAATTCTCTTTGAATCAGGAATTCATTAATCAATATTCTCAATCACCATGGCACTGGCACCGCCGCCGCCATTGCAGATACCTGCTGCACCTATTTTGGCACCATTCTGTTTCAGTACATTGATCAAGGTAACAATAATCCTTGCACCGCTGCAGCCCAAGGGGTGACCAAGTGCCACCGCGCCACCATTTACATTCACCTGCTTGGGATAGAGCTTCATTTTTTCACTGTTCACAATGCCCACCACGCTGAAAGCTTCGTTGAGTTCGAAGAACTGTACATCATCCATTTTGAGGCCAGCCTTGGCAACGGCTTTTGGCACAGCCAATGAAGGTGTTGTGGTGAACCATTCAGGGGCCTGTTCCGCATCTGCATAACTCCTGATGATGGCCAATGGTTTTATGCCCAGTTCATCTGCTTTTTCCTTGCTCATCAATACCAGTGCGGCAGCACCATCATTCATGGTTGAAGCATTGGCAGCGGTTACCGTACCATCCTTAGTGAAAGCAGGTTTCAGTTCTGGTATCTTATCAAACTTCACGTTGAACGGCTCCTCATCCTTATCTACTATTACTTTCCCTTTCCTTGTTTCAATTTCCACAGGTACAATTTCTGCAGCAAACTTGCCTTCTTCCCAAGCAGACTGGCTGCGTTTGTAACTTTCTATGGCAAAGGCATCTTGTTCTTCCCTGCTTATATTGCATTCCTTGGCAGTGGCATCTGCAAAGCAGCCCATGGCGCCATTGGCATATACGTCGGTCAAGCCATCTTTTGCCAGGCCATCCAGCATGTTCACATTACCGTACTTGTTGCCCCAACGCATATTGGGGGAATAGAAGGGTACATTGCTCATGCTCTCCATGCCCCCTGCCACCACGATATCCGCATCACCCAATAAAATAGTTTGTGCGGCTTGCGCTATGGCTTTCATGCCACTGGCACAGACCTTATTAATGGTTGTTGCAATCACATTATTTGGTAGCCCTGCAAACTTTGCGGCTTGGCGTGCGGGAGCCTGTCCAAGATTGGCCTGTATGACACAGCCCATCAATACTTCCTGCACCTGTTCGGGCTGGAGACCAGCTTTTTCAACTGCTGCCTTTATGGCCACTGCACCTAGTTGGGTAGCAGACAACTCTTTTAAGGAACCGCCAAAGCTGCCCATTGGTGTGCGTACTGCCGATACTATATAAACTGTTTTATTGCTCATGCTTCTTATTTGAGGTGGCAAAGATAATGGATGGAAGCTAACGCTTGTTAGGTGGCATGTAAACATTTGCACTTGTCATGAAAAAGCCCCCATAGAAATGGGGGCCGTTTTCCTATATAATGCACATGAGAAAAAAACTATTGTTGACCGCCAGTGTTCACGCGGCTCTGCTCATCCTGTGAAGCTGAACTCCTTTTGCGTTGCTGCTGCAACGTCTTTCCAAAACGGTAGGTAAAGGAAACGATGAAGCGGCGGTTGTCCCACTTGCTTTGGATATCTGTCACAAACTTGTCCATGGTAGTATTGCCCTTAAATTTCATTAACCAGAAGGGGTCGCGGACATTTACACGTACGGAGCCTTTTTGTTTCAATATCTGCTTGCCCGCACCCAAGGCAAACATACCCTGTGGTTGAGCAAGGATGACACTGCTTACCAGGTTCTTGCTATTGTAAAAGGCACTCAACTCGCCTGTCCACCCTTTTCCAAAACTGAACTGGTTACTGAAGTTGGCCGTGAAAGCAGTGATGTTCAGGCCAATATTTTCATTGTTGATAACACCTTTGTAATTGTTGTTGTAAACATTGAAGAACATATTCATGCTCCACCATTTCTGCAACTGCTTGTTGTAGTTGATGGCTAGACCTATGTTCTTCCTCGTAGCAATGTTCTGTTTGCTTTGTGAGGTAATGTAATTATCGCCATCTTTTGTGGTTGTGAGCACATCGTTGATGATATCTGTAGTGTTGGTATAGTTGGCTGATACATTCAATTGCCCTTTGTAGTTATAGCTTAACTCAATGTTGTGGCTGAACTGGGGCTGCAAATAAGGATTGCCTTCACGATAAGTGTACCTATCCAACAAATACTGGAATGGGTTCAGATCTTGGTAACCGGGCCTTTCTATCCTCCTACCGTAACTTAGGCCCAAAGTGTTGTTGTCATTAAGTTTGTAGGAAAAATAGGCTGTTGGGAATACCTGTGTATAGTTCCTACTGAATGAACTGTTCTTTACTACTTGGTTGCCTTTTGCAATGGTCTGCTCTGCCCGCAGCCCCAATTGAATGCCCAACTTTTTATATTGCTGGTTCAAATTGATATAGGCAGCATTGATATTCTCTTTATAAATGAACCGGTTGCTCCTTGTAGTGTCGACCACCCAATTTGTTTGGGCGGCATCATACCTTGTATACTGTGCATCGTTATCTGTTTGGACATAGCTTATTTTCAGGCCTGCTTCGAGTTTGGCTTCACCAGTCAATGGTTGAACATAATCGGTTTTGAAACTATAGATGTCAATGTTCGCAGGTAGGTACCCTTTGAGCAAATAGGGGTCTTCTACCAATACATTGTTGGCCGTATAGAGATAATTATCAGAGTATTGATTGCCCTTTGTCCTGTACAGTACATAATCCGCATCAGCCGTAATCTCCTTGCCCTTTGCGTCAAGCAACTGGCGGAAATTCAAGTTGAAACCAATATTGGTCCAAGGGTCCTTCGTTTGTGAACTCGATTGATTGTATTGGCTGAAACGGTGCAGGCTATCATAAATATTGGATGTACCTGTTGAGGTAAACTCCCTGCTATCAACAGAACCTGTTACCACTGCTCCAATCGTTGTGTTCTTTGAGGCAAAGTAGTCTGCCCCCAATTTAAAGTTGTGTGGATAACCCTTGAACTTGCCAAATGTCCCCTGATCAAAATAACGATTGGACGGCGTATTTCCATTTGCCCTGAACTCCCGCTGTATCTTGATATCATTGAAGCCCACCCAATTTGAATAGCCATAATTGCCAAATAGGTTCAGTTTGTTCTTGCGCCAATTGAACGTAAGGTTATTGGTATTCTTGAAATAGTTGGCAAAGATGGCACTGCCACTGTATGTACCATTGAAACCATTGGCCCTGCTCTTCTTGGTCTTGATATTGATGATACCAGAATTGCCCGAAGCATCATATTTTGCAGAAGGCTGGGTCATGATTTCCACTTGGTCCAACTGATTGGCGGGAAGGTTGCGCAGGTAATTGGCAAGGTCCTTTCCACTCAAATAGGATGGCTTGCCATCCAATAAGATGATGACGCCCTGTTTACCTTTTACACTGATGTTGTCATCGTTGTCAATGGTTACACCAGGGGATTTCTCCAATATTTCCAATGCCGACAAACCAGTACTTGTGGTGGATGCTTCCACGTTTACGACCATCTTGTCAATCTTGTTTTCAATGAACGGTTTCTTGGAACTAACGGTTACTTCGGTCAGGTTTTTCTGTGCAACTGCAAGGCTTATTATTGGGATTTTAAAAACGGGGTTTGTGGCATTTATTTCCACTATTTCGGAGAAATAATTCTGGTAACCTACGGTGGAAATGGCAATCAAATATTTACCATCAACTATTTTATCAAATTCAAACTCACCTTGTTTATTGGTGATGGCGGTTTTGACCACTGCTGAATCCTTTGAACGTAACAGGGATATGGTTGCAGCCTCCAAGGCTTTGCCATCATTGCTTTGTAGCGTTCCGGATATCTTGCCAATCTTATTCTGAGCGAATGATGATACTGCAAGTACCATTGCTATTATACAGGATAGAGCTTGTCTCATAAGTAGTTGTTGATGCCGTGAACTATTTTGTTTGCCCGATAAAAATGACAAGCCTCGTGCAAACAAATTTGTGAAATTAGGACAAACGGGAATTATCCATGTTTTGTGGAAGCGATGAAACCCCGTTCTAGGATGAGCGGAGTTTTATCGTTATAAATTGATTGTACAATGGACCATTCATCGTTGACAATAGACATCGGATTGTTGGGCTTAGTTGCTACCACCACCTACCCTATTCTGCTCCTCGCCTGCACCGCCCCTTTTTCGTTGCTGTGCCGGTTTGCCTTTTCCGAAACGGTAAGTAAAGCCAAGATTCACCACCCTGCTGTCACGTGTTTGATGTATGGTCAAATCGATATTCTGATATTTTGAGTAACCATTGAATTCCTGCGTACGGAATACATCCCTCACATTGAGTTTCAAGGTGCCCTTGTTTTTCAGTACCTGTTTAGTAATAGCCATATTGACTATGCCCATTGGTTTCATTACAATTACCCCACCTAATGCCCGGCTCTGGTAGTTGCCGCTTATTTCTGCATTCCAGCCTTTTTTGAGACTGAACTGGTTGCTGATATTGGCTGATAAAGTTGTGCCTTCAACATCCAAGTAAGCCCCATTCACCAAACCGCTATATTTGTTGTTATAGATGTTTGTGTAAACATTTGCCTTCCACCATTTGGCAATAGGTATCATGGCACTTACTGACAGTCCAATGTTCTGCTGCTTGGCGATATTGTCCTTGTGTATGAAGGTGGTATTGGTACTGTCCACCTGATCGAGAATATCCTGTATTATATCAATTGTTTTGCTATAGTTGATGGTGGTGGTTAAGAAGCCTCCGAAGGTATGTGTCAGTTCAATGTTGTGACTAAACTGCGGGTTCAAATAAGGATTGCCCACTTCAAAAGTGTATTTGTCCAAGAAGTGGTAAAAAGGATTCAATGATCCGTAATCCGGTCTATTTATCCTCCTTCCATAGCTTAAGGCAAACTGGTTCTTTTCATTTGGGTTGAAGCCTATATATACAGTTGGGAACAGTTGCGTGTAATTCCTTTTGAAAGATTGACCAGTGGTTAACTGATTGCCGTTGGCTATGGTATTTTCCAAACGTAGGCCTGCCTGTATACTCCATTTCTTGCTTAGCTCTTTATTGAAATTTATATATGCGGCATTGATATTTTCCTTGTAAACAAAATGGTTGCTCCTGCCTGCATCCGACACCCATATTGCTCCACTCAATGTATCATATTGTGCATTGTTGTCTGTTTCAACATAGCTACTTTTTATGCCAGCTTCTATCTTCGAAGTCTTGTTTAAGGGATGGCTGTAATCAACCTTGGCACTGTAAATATCAATATCCGATGGCAAATAGCCCTTCATCATTTCATCGGCTTTTTTCTTGCTGCCTGCTGCATCAAAGAAATAGTTGTTCATGGATTGCCTGTTCCTTGAATGGTAGTTGATGTAATCAATATCGGCAGTAATCTCTGTTCCAACCGTATCCAATAAATGGCGGATATTGAAGTTGGCACCTGTATTCTTCATCTTGTTCCTAATGTTATTATCTGCAGTATTTCTTGTATCCAATGAACCGGTTGGCAATTTAATAAGGGTAAGGTTATTGGTCAGTTCTGTGCCATTCTCACCATAACCATTAACCACGATACCAAAAGTAGTTTTCTTGCTCAGGAAATAATCCATGCCTACTTTATAGGATAGGCTGTTATAGTTCCTTTTGCTATAAGCATTCTGCTCAAAGGTTGACAGAAGTGCATTGTTATTGTCCCTGAAAATCCTTTTGAGTTCAATGTTCTGGAACCGTTCTGCAAAGTTATACCCCGTATTGGCAAAAAAATTGAATTTGCCTTTGCGGTAATTGAGGTTGATGTTGCTATTGGTTTTTGGATAGAAACCTTGACCATAACCAACCGTGGCACTACCATTAAAACCCATTGTTTTTGTCTTTTTTGTCCTGATATTGATCAGGCCTGAGTTTCCTGTAGCATCATATTTTGCCGGCGGGTTTGTCATGACTTCCAATTGATCCAAATTGCCACCGGGCATATTTTTGAGCATGTTTGCCAAATCCTGCCCCGATAGGTAAGTTGGTCTTCCGTCAACCAAGATCATCACGCCTTGTTTGCCTTTCAGGCTGATGTTACCATCTTTATCAACCACCACACCTGGAGCTTTCTCCAGTATTTCCAGAACCGTTAAGCCGGAGGTTGTTGGAAGTGCATCTACGTTTACAATTGTCCGGTCCAATTTCTGTTCAATAAAAGGTCTTTTGGAAGCAACGGTTACGTTTCCAAGATCCTTATTGGTCAATTGGAGGATTATAGTTGGAGCAGTGTAATTATTGCTTGTGCGGGACAGTTCAAAGGGCGCAGTCATGTATTTGCCGTAACCTATCATTTGTACCATCAATAAGTATTTTCCATTGGACAGATTTGTTATTTCAAACCTTCCTTCCTTATCTGTTATGGCCATTTTTATAATAGTAGAGTCTTTTGCTCTCAGCAAATCTACATTGGCAGCTTCCACTGTTTTTGGCTTACCCATGACAACACCGGTCACTCTTCCAGCATTGTCAGATTGGGCATTAGCTATTAATAAATTGAAAATCAAGCAAATAGCCGCTAAATAATAAGTTATGTTTTTCATTTTTACAGTTGTTTTATAGTTGTATTTAGTTCTTGCCTTTGAATATTACAGAACAAAACTAACTACCATGCTTTGCATAGTACATAATTTAGGCATGAACGGTAAAATAAGGGTGATAAATGGAGTATCCTTTCGTAGGCAAGACTGAAAGAATTGTTATTACGCGCAATTGTTGTTTAAATAGTAATTGTTAGGGTTATTACTAAATTCTTATTGTTATGCTCATAGTCCTTAGTGATTTTGTTGAACCAACCCATTTTTTACAGATACATACGTATTGCTGGTGCAATTCTTGCGGGTGTGGCTTGCCCTGAATTGCGGAAGGGCTGGGAAATAGTAATGCCATTAGCAGTTTGGTAATGCAGCTGCTATAGGGAATTAGTGCGCTGGCCATTTTTCTTTACTATGTTATGGCCTACAGAGAACTTTAAGTATAAAGCGTTTTAACTAAACAATCAATAACAGCTACAAACCCATATCATCCACATTAAAGCAAACAGCAGATGAAACTATTCAATATCCTCGCATCTGCCACACTTCTAGGTGGCACTATTGCCTTTCAAGCATTCAACAAAAAAAATCCAGACAATGCAACTACAAAGAACACATCTTTCATAAAAAATATGGGCGTTGTGTCCCCCACCCAAATCCGCTATTATAGTGTTTGGAGGGACCATCTGAGGGATTATGGTGCAGACCTCAGCAATACGACTTTGCCTGTATCATTGGTGAATTTCAGCGTTGCTTTGCAAAATGGTCAAAGAACGGTTAGCTGGACTACTTCTGAAGAAACCAATACCGACCATTACGAAGTTGAGTATTCTGCCTCGGGAAATAGCTTTACAAAAATCGGAACAGTGCCTGCCGCCAATACCAGTTCCACAAAAGCATACAGTTTCATTGATAATATTTCTACCGCTGGTTCAGTAAGTTATTACAGGCTCAAAACAGTGAACATTGATGGAAGTTCAACATACAGTTCGATTGTTTCCATTAAGAACAGGTCTTCAAAGGACATAAGCATCTACCCCAATCCTGCCAAGGAACAAATCAGCGTTACTACAGTCGATGTGCTTAAGAATGCAATCATCAGGATCATTGACAACTATGGCAAAGTGGTATTCACAAGCACCAATAATGCGGGAAGCAAGATAGATATGAGCATTGCAAAATTGGCCCCGGGGCCATACTTTGTTCAAGTGGAAGAGAATGGAAGTGTCTATTCTTCCTTGTTTGTAAAACAATAAATGAACAGGATACATAAAAGCAAACGGCCGCTATAGAAGTGACCGTTTGCTTTTTATTAAGAATTTGACAATGACTAATCAGCAAGTTTAACTTCCTCCTTCTTCCCGAACCATTTCCTTGATTGGGCTAATAATACAATGCCTGCAATCACTAACAAGAAAGAAATGATTTCTGCTTGTGTAATCTTCATCCCGGCGATATTGTAAGTGGCGTTTACCCTTATCTTCTCTATCATGAACCTTTCAGCACCATTGAAGATTAAGTAAATGCCAGCCATTTGTCCAGGCACTTTTAGTTTCTTCCTCAAGTTCCAAAGAACCAGGAACAGGATACCACAGGCAATCATTTCATAGAGCGGTGTCGGGAAAACAGGCATTGGCAAATAACTGCAATGTGCTCCCTTGCAGCCAATCAGGTTAACGCCATCCCCCACTACATTGTGTGGGTATGTGTAACCAAAAACCCAATTGGGCAACCCCAGGAATGAATGAACGGAATGGTGCTGCAGGTTTTCAATGGAACCAAACTTCCTTGCTATATATTCTGCATTGTTCTGCACTGCTATAGTAAACTGTTCGGATGTTGCACTGATAGCATGCCCATCTGCAGAACTAACAAATGCACTGTTCACAATACCCCAATCGCCATCGCCTGCTACTTGACAACCTATGCGCCCAAGGGCATAGGCCAGCATCATAGCGGGTGCAATGGCATCTGCCAAATGGATAACCCCAATTTTGTTCTTCCTTGCATAATAGATAATGGCAATGGTGGCCACAATCAACCCACCGTAAAAAGTGAGCCCACTGAAAATCAATGAACTTGCGTCCTGCTTACCTTCCCTTACTTCCTGCAATGACCTGAAGAAGCTTGATGGGGCTTCGAGGATGTCAAATAATTTGGCTCCTGCAAAGCCGAAGATGGCTGCGTAGATTACCATGTCGCCCACCCTATCATGTGGCCAAATGCGTACCGTTCTTTTCTCAGGTTTGGGAAGCTTCTGCTTGTTCTTTTCACGCCATTTAAGCCATACAAAAAAGGATCCTACCAGAATACCCAATAACCAATTTCCCTGTGAGGAGAAAATAAAGGCTTGCGGATCATCGAAAGCATTGGGCATGAAGAAGCCTCCAATGATTTTGAAGCCCATTAAAAAACCCAATAAAAAATTGATGAGCATTTCAGTAAAGCTTGCTGGACTACCAACCAAGATTTCCTGTTCTGTGTACACAAACAGGCCCTGACGCTGCTTCCTTTTTAATTCTGCAGTCAATGCCCAAGCAGCAGCAATGAATGATAAGGCCACAAAAAAGCCAAATGAATTGATGATTTTCAGGCCACGCCATTCAACACCAAAAACGTCCTTGAAGAAATCGTATAGACTTGGATACATACTGTTGTGTTATGGCTGCAATGTTAGTTAGAAAATAGCAACTGCCATTACATTTAGGATTCAGGGCCAATCCCCTCAAAATCCTCCCCTACCATTTCTTGAATTGACCGTGCTTATGCCAACCAGTTCATCATGCCTGCCACTTAATGAACGGAAATAAACAAAAATGGTGTATTCATTCTCCGTTTCCCAAAAATTACCATCAGTTTGAGCAGCGTCTGCAATGGCCCGTTTGTTCTTAAATTCTTTTGTGAGGTAGGTATAGCTATAATAACCCTGTTTCAGGAAAAGGGTCTTTTCGTATACGCCTTTGTCGGCATTGTATTTCATTTTGGCACTATCGCCCAGTTGATTGTTGGTCAATTCTCCAGACAGGAAAACCTCCTTATCAGGATAAGGCTGGTTATTGTCAGGCACAAAGGTAAAATGCACATTGGCATAGTCTCCTTGCCAAAATGGGTTGATGGATTCCGTGCTGCTTATCTCATACCAACCATTGTAATCCTTGTAAAAAGCATAACGCATGGCAATACGTACAGGGTCAGCCTTCAAGAAAATATCATTTGGCTGAACGGTTTTGTCCACCTTGTCCACGCGTTCACTTTGGTAACGGAAGCTCCTTAAATCTGCCCACCGGTATTCCTTCCCTCCGGGAAAAAGGCAGTCCTGTTCGCCATTGTATTCCAATACGTTCCCACGGATAAATGTGGGAACAAGATTGGTGAGGGCGTTGTCCCATCGGTGGTTCTGCTGCACGACGATCTTCACTTGTTGCTGTGGGTTCACTGGGTTCAATTGCGCAGCATTAACGCTGAACTGCAAACGCTGGTGTGTCTTGAAAAGGTCGTTGTTAAAAGGTTGCAGTACCTGTGCTGCTATATTTGCCCTGCTATCCACCACAAAGAAGTGTTTAGTAAAAGCCAACTGATTAAGGTTGCCGTTCAAGAATACCTTCAATAAATAATTGCCACTCCTGCTCGGAAAGCATCCCCTATCCGGTAACAATGCTTGGTAGTGGACATAATTGGTCAATGCAATGGATGAAACTCGGTACTGGCTCAACCTATTTTGCGTAAACCCTTTAATATAATCAAATGGACTAAGGTCAACTTCTGTCCAATCGGCATTGCATAGTTGGAAAGTATAGGAATAGTTCTTTACATAGCCATCTAAATCATCAAAATGGAGTTCCATTAAATCCGATGAATTGAGGTTAATGATGGGCTCGCTCTGCTGGTTGTTCTGTGAGTAAAGCTTGATGCTCTTGATGTTCATATAAACAGCATCAGGAGCAAGTGCCTGGGCATTGGCAAACAGGACGCAAACCGAAAAAAGGAAAACAAGGGAATACTTCATTGATGTAATTTGATTTTTAAACGTACAACTTTCTTGGATACTACAAAGAATGAAAAATAATGCCATAGATATTTCCGTGGTGGGTATAAGATGCTTCTCGTATACCCATGAAACTTCCGATTTTTTAAACGCCGTTACCTGTAGTTTTGAAGTCTATTAAAACAGTACCATTGAACCTTGCATTTTTTATAGGTAAACGTATTGCCTTCAACAGGCAGAAATCTTTTTCAAGGTTCATTATCCGCTTATCGGTTGCTGCCACTGCCGTAAGTGTCATGGCCATGATTATTACACTTGCCTTTGTGAACGGTTTCCAGAAAACGGTTTCCGAGAAGGTCTTCAGTTTCTGGGGGCATTTGCGGGTGCAGCATTTTGAAATGAGCAAATCATTGGTATCCGAAGAAACACCTATCAAAAAAAATGATACGGTCTACCATCTCATCAAACAACAAACTGGTGTAACGCAGGTACAGGCTTTTGCTACCAAGAGTACCGTACTTGAAAAGAAGAAGGAAATTGAAGGCATATTGTTCAAGGGAATAGAAAATGATTATGATAGCAGCCAATTGAAGAAATTCATTACACAAGGCCGTTGGTTGAAGTTTGACGATAGTTTGTACAGCCGTGAAATCATCATTTCTGCACAGGTTGCGGAAGAACTGAAGATATACCTGAACGACACAGTCAATATACACTTCATTTCCCCACAAGAAGGCACTGCTACCCATAGGCCAGTGAGGGTGGTGGGCATCTATAAAACAGGTATTGAAGAATATGATAAACTTTTTGTGTTGGGGGACCTCCGCCTGATTAGGCGGTTGAGCAATTGGGAGCCGGATGAGATTGGTGGCTATGAAGTGTTCATCAAGGATTATCGACAAATGGACAGCGTCAATGAAAGGCTTACTGAACTTCCTACTGTTTGGGCAAGCAAGACCATCAAGGAAGTGTACCCCAATATTTTTGACTGGTTGAACATCCAAGATGTGAACCGCAATGTTGTTTTTGTGGTGATGGCCATTGTTGCTATTATTAATTTGATTACCTGCTTGCTTATTCTCGTATTAGAACGGACACGGATGGTAGGCATCTTAAAAGCCATTGGCGCCACAAACAATAGCATACAGCAGGTATTCCTGTACAATGCTGGCGTGATAACTTTGGCAGGCGTTGGTATTGGGCTGATTGGAGGCGTTGGTCTTTGTTTGCTCCAGCAATATACAGGCTTTATAAGCCTTGACGAAAGCACTTACTATGTGAACAAGGCCCCAGTTGACATAGTATGGTGGCAGGTGGCTGGGGTTTGCTTGGGAACTGCTGTTGTATGTTTTATATGCTTGATTGTACCAACATTGTTGGTAAGGAGCATAAAGCCTGTAAAAGCGATACAGTTCAGGTAATGAGCAGCGATTTTTCAATTAAGGTTCGCTGCAATACTTGGCTCCATAATAGGACTACCAAATAAGAAAGAGTAATTAAGCCCAGCAGGAAGCACCCACCTTCATAACAAATTTTTTATGAAATAAAAAGAACAGGTTTTCCATAAATCATACCAAATGCGATAGTACAATACCCGTGGCCACGGCTGCATTCAAACTTTCTGCGCCGCCCATCCTTGGTATGGTTATAGGGTAGTTAATAAGAGGCAATAGTTCATCCTTTATGCCCCTGCCCTCATTACCAATAATCAATAATGCTTCTTTGGGTTTGGCTGTTTCGTAAATGCTCCTGCCCTGTAACAAGGTTCCGTAAACGGGGACGGTTGTATTTTCCAAAAAATTCTTTATATCCCCATACCAAACATTTACCCTAACAAAGCTGCCCATGGTGCTTTGTATTACTTTGGGGTTGTAAAGTTCGGTAGTGTCCCCACTGCATAGAACTTCATTGATACCAAACCAATCCGCAATGCGGATGATTGTTCCAAGGTTCCCAGGGTCCTGAATGCCATCCAATAACAAACTTATTTTTCCTTTTATATTGGGATCAGTGGCTTGTTTCTGCTGGACCACCGCCAGTACGCTGTTGGGTGTTTGGAGGGCACTGATCTTCTCCAGCTCCGTTTCATTTACTTCAACAATATCAATATTGACCTGTTTGTTAGTCTGCAGCCATCCAGCCAGCGCATACAACTTATGAATGGTATAATTGCTGTTCAATAATTCATGCACCAGTTTTGGGCCTTCGGCTATGAACAGCCCTTCTTCCTGCCTTTGTTTTTTGTGGCATAAAGATTGGATATATTTGAGCTCACTCTTACTTATCATCGTGTATGTTTTTGATTGGCAAAACCCGTTTATTCCAGACAACCTGCTATACAATATGTTTTATGCTCCTTCTTGGCTCCTGTACCACAGTAAAGAATTTCCAGCCCAACAAACCCTTTGTTTTTGATACCAAGGTTATACTGAATGGCAATGTGTCCAAAGATGAGAAAAAACGTTTAACAACAGAACTTGATAATTATTGGGACGATAGTTTGAAGGTGGCAAAACTGCAGAAGTTCGGTATTTTCTTTACCATCAAGAACCCTCCTGTTTACGACTCATTGAACCTGATGCGTACAACAAGTTTCATGAATGCCTATTTGAATTCGCAGGGATATTATTATGCCATTATCAGACCAACCTCTCCAATACAAATTGATACGGTTAAGGACCAGCTTCGTACCACGTTAACCATGAATATCGATTTGGGCAAGAATATTACTATTGATTCCGTAAGCTATACTTTTGTTGATAGCCTACACAAATCCGTTGCGGATAGTGCTTTGCAATCACTTGCCATGCAGCAGTTTGGAAACAGTCTTTTAAAAAAAGGAAAACCCTATACCAAACAAACTATATCTGATGAACTGGACCGGATTGTTACCTGGTTCAGACAAAATGGTTATTATAAGTTTACAAGGGAAGATGTTTATGCCTTGGTAGACACAGCCAATGAAAACCTTTTTAAGCTTACGCTTGACCCCTTTGAACAGGCAAAGCTCATTGCAGATGCTGATAAACGGAGAAGGGAAAACCCTACATGGGACATTGACGTACGCCAGAGGGAAATCAAGGATTCCAGTAAACTCAGGAAATTTTATGTAGGCAACATCTATTATTATCCAGAAACATCCTTCAATGATTTCCCTGATAGCCTTATTGTTCAGAAATGGGCAAGGGAAACCAAAAACAAAAAAGGGGATTTAATCATACGTGACCATATGGGCAAGTTCAAATTGCGGCCATTGCGTGAGCATACTTACCTCCGGAAGGATACGGTTAACGGTGAATACAATGAGGACCTTTACTTCAAGACCATCAATACGCTCTCCCAAATCCCTGCTTGGAAGCAAGTAGATGCTAGGATTGTTCAAAGGGGATTGGATACCATTGATGTCCATTATTTTCTGGAGCCTGCCATCAAACAGAACATGACCTACAACTTGGAAACAAGTCGTAACAGCAATGACTTTACCTCAGGCAATTTGCTTGGACTTTCTTTTAGTGCAACGCATACAAATAGGAATGTCTGGAAACAGGCTATTCAATCAAACACCAGCATAAGGGCAGGCATTGAACTGAACTTTGTGGATACTACTTCGAGCACAAAAAATTTGATACAGACCTTCCAGATTGGGCTTACGCAGAATCTTGTTTGGCCAAGGTTAATTGTCCCTTTCCCCAAGTATTTTAAATTGGGCAGGAAGAGCGACAACAAAAGGACAATCCTTTCTGCAAGTGCTTCTTATATAGAACGTTTTGACACGTATAGGGTGCGCCAGCTAACCGGAAGCAGCACTTGGGAATGGCAAAAGAACAATACATTGTTTTCATGGAAACCCTATAATGTGGAGCTCTATAAAATAGACACATTGCCCCTACTTGACCAAATATTCAAGGACAATCCGTTCCTGCGCAATTCCTTCAATACGGGCAATGTAATTGGAGCGAGCATTACCATTACGAAAAGTTTCAATAGTAAGAGAAACCCCAAGAATAGCCATCAAGTGCGTATTGGTTTAGATGAGTCAGGGCTCCTGCTTCCGATATTCCCATTGACTGTTGTAAAGAAATGGCAGGATAAAATATACCAGTACATAAAATTGGAACTCGATTACAAATTCAGCCAGAAAAGACCGAAGAGCGAAATTGCCTACCATTTTTTTAGTGGTATCGGTGTTCCACTGGGTGGCAAATCCTTACCTTTCTTCAAGCAGTTCTCGGCAGGTGGTCCCAACAGCATGCGGGCTTGGGGACTAAGACAGTTGGGACTTGGTTCATCCATTGCCAGTGATACCATTGCAGCCAATAGCTTCAGGGACAGGTTTGGAGACCTCCAATTGGAAACAAACTTTGAATACCGTTTTACGTTGGCCAATATCAATGGCTTCAAAATAGGAAGTGCCCTGTTTGCAGATATTGGCAATGTCTGGAATGTGAAGAAGAACGTGAACGATCTAGGTTCGGAATTTTCCCTGAACCGTTTGGCACAGGATATTGCAGTGGGCGTTGGTACTGGGCTAAGATTTGATTTCAATTATTTCCTGATCCGCGTGGATTTTGCTTACAGGGTAAAAGATCCCGGCCGCGAAGACAACAATGGTTGGATGAGCAGCTTCAAATGGAAGGAAAACAGGAACAATAGCACCCATACAGAAGTACGCAACTATGCCTTCCAATTGGGCATCGGATTGCCTTTCTAAACAATTACTCCTACCTAATTTACCATAAACAAAAATGCCCAACTTCTCGAGTTGGGCATTTCCGTATCGGTCAAATATTATTTAGTCTAGTTTCAGTACGGCCAAAAATGCTTCCTGGGGTACATCTATATTTCCAATTTGGCGCATGCGTTTCTTCCCTTCTTTTTGCTTCTCCAAGAGCTTGCGTTTACGGCTGATGTCACCACCATAACACTTGGCAGTTACATCCTTGCGCATGGCACTGATGTTTTCGCGGGCAATCACCTTTGCGCCAATGGCTGCCTGTATGGCAATCTGGAACTGCTGTTTGGTTAATAGCTCCTTCAACTTCTCACACAATTTCCTTCCGAAATCCTGTGCACGGCTTCGGTGTATCAATGAGCCTAATGCATCCACTTTATCACCATTCAACAATATATCCATCCTTACAATATCGGCTTCCCTGTAACCAATGGGATGGTAATCGAAGCTTGCATAGCCACGGGTCTGGCTCTTTAATTTATCATAAAAGTCAAACACAATCTCTGTCAATGGCATTTCAAAAGTAAGCTCCACACGTGTTGGTGTTATGTACGATTGGTTCAGTAGAATGCCCCTCTTGCCCAAACAAAGTGTCATTATATTGCCTATGTATTCGCTCTGTGTAATAATCTGGGCCTTGATGAATGGTTCTTCAATACTGTCCAATTTAGTGGCATCAGGCATTTCAGCAGGGTTGTTTACATCAATCTTCTCACCTTTAGTAGTATAGGCAATGAAGCTAACGTTGGGTACGGTAGTGATGACCGTTTGATTGAATTCCCTCTCCAACCGCTCTTGTATGATTTCCATGTGCAGCAATCCGAGAAAGCCACAGCGGAATCCAAAACCCAAAGCTTGTGATGTTTCCAGTTCAAAGGTCAACGAAGCATCGTTCAATTGCAACTTTTCCATACAGTCCCTCAATTCCTCGAAAGCGTCGGTTTCCACAGGGAATATCCCTGCAAAAACCATTGGCTTCACTTCTTCAAAGCCGTTGATGCGTTCTGCCATGCTTCCACTTGAAGTAAGTGTATCGCCAACCTTCACTTCCTTGGCATTCTTGATACCTGTAATGATATAGCCTACATCGCCGCAACCTACATGGTTCTTGGCTTCCATTCCAAACTTCAGGACGCCTATTTCCGTGGCATCATACTCCTGCCCGGTGGCTATGAACTTTACTTTCTGTCCGCGGGTAATGGTACCATTCATGATCCTGTAATAAATAATCACCCCCCGGAAACTGTTGAAAACACTATCAAAAATAAGTGCCTGCAACGGAGCTTCCGGATCACCACTTGGAGCAGGTATCCGGTTAACAATGGCCTGTAGGATTTCATCAATTCCTATTCCGCTTTTCCCACTCGCCAATAAGATTTCTTCTGGTTTACAGCCAATCAGGTCCACAATCTGGTCCGTTACTTCGGGTATCATGGCACCATCCATGTCGATTTTGTTGATGACAGGAATTATTTCCAAATTGTTGTCAATGGCTAAGTACAGGTTGCTAATAGTTTGCGCCTGTATTCCTTGGGAAGCGTCCACCAATAACAATGCCCCTTCGCAAGCTGCCAGCGCACGGCTCACTTCATAACTAAAATCCACATGACCGGGGGTATCGATCAGGTTAAGTACATAATCCTCGCCATTCATTTTGTAGTTTACCTGGATGGCATGGCTTTTAATCGTAATACCTTTTTCGCGTTCAAGGTCCATATCATCCAGTACCTGTGCCTGCATGTCCCTTGCGCCAATAGTATGTGTATGCTCCAAGAGCCTGTCTGCCAATGTACTTTTGCCATGGTCAATATGTGCAATAATGCAAAAGTTTCTGATTTTTTTCATAATTGGGGGCAAAGATAACGGGACGGAAGAAAAATTTTCGTTTATATTTGTTACACCCCGTAACAACAGAATTAATTGCAATCTATTGAAACTTAACACAGATGGATTTAGTTATTGAATTCCTTAAAAAGGCGTTACCCTTTTTTTTACTGAGTATTGGGGCCGTTGTTGCAATTAAAATGTACCTGATTGCAAGGATGAAACGTTTTGACCTTGCTGAAGTGCTTTTCAGCTTTTTCCGCCTATATAATATGGACGAAAGGAGCATGAGCAGCAACCGTAAACGTATTGCTTATATGCGGTGGAACAACCTATTGAACTACTATGTTTACTTTATCATAGGGCTGAGCATTCTCATCTATTTCGTTACGAAGAACATTTAATCAGCCCTATAGAGTTCCAGGAATCTTCTCCCAATGGCTTGTTCCGAAAATGAAGCATCGACAAATTGGTGCATTCCGTTCTTATTGAATTTCAATCCTTTTTTGTGCATATCAATTATTGATGCCGCTAGGCTTTCCGCATTATTGGGTTGGCAAAAGGAAACATATTCCTTGCCTGAAAGCTTATTTGTGAACACTTCTATCCTGCTCAATAGTACAGGTGTACCACAGGCAATAGCTTCAAAGGCCACCAATCCGAAACTTTCAAATGCTGATGGGAAGAGCAGCAAGTCCGCTTCCTGCATTGGCTTCACAAGTTCTTCCTGCCCTGTTTCTGGCAACAGAATAATAAACGGCCTTGTTTCAGGATATTTATGAAGATAGGTTTCCGCCATATCCTTTGGTGCTACTAGGTGCAACCTGAAACTGAATGATTGTTCAACCAACAACCTGATTGCTTGGAAAAGAATGTCAGGATTTTTCTGCAGGTTCAATAGGGATACATGCAGTAATGTAAAGATCGTATTGCAATAGCTCTCATCAATCGGCCTAAAAATGGAAGTGTTAATGACATTATCTAGCACTGTATAGTCCACCCCATACCTTTCTTTCAACGCTTTCCCCAAATAATCGGAAACGGGCAATACTTTATCTGCTCCTTGGAATATTTTCCTCAGAAAATAATGCTGTACAAAATTGAAGGTGGGTACCAGGCCTCCCGCTTCTTTGAAATAACCAGTGTACTGTTCGGAAACAAAATAGGGAATACCGTATTTTGTTTTACACCGCCTTGCCATCAGCCCTGCTTTCCAAGCAGCTTTTACATGTATGATATCGGGCCTGCCATTCTGCAGCATCCACTGGTTGATTTCCTTCTTCATTAACTTGAACCAGATAATGGCAGAAAACAGGGTACTGATTCCCCACACCTTATACAGGGGGGGCTTATAAAGAACAATGGTTTCGTACAGCCGCTCATTTTGTTGGGAGTAGGTCCTATCAATGGTCCCCTGAATGGAATTGTCGCGTTTTATATGCAGCACATGCACATCCACATGCAGGGCTGCGGCACGTGCATGACGCTGAAAGAAATCACCAGTCAGCAGGTCATTTTTTGAGGGGTACCAACTGGCAAGCCATAATGCTTTCATAGCTTGCTGTTTTTATGGACCAATATATCCTTTACCCAACGCCAATCGTTCAAGGAAAAACAGAACATTTCCTTCACTTTGAAAGAATAGATTTTCTTGAAGTACCACAACGCATAGAACAAAAAAGCTGAATAACCAATACTGCTAGCTGCAGCCGCTCCTCTTATGCCATAATCCTTGACCCACAAAATATCCAGCACCACCACCACTAGTAATCCTATGCCTGTTCCAATCACATTCAGTTTCACATGGCCATGACCGGAAAAGAAAGCTGCCAATAATACCGTAACCGACATGGAAAAAATGCCGGGCAACAGCATAAGGAAAGGCATGTTGATATTATTGAATGTTGTTCCAAAAACAAAAATGAACAATGGCTGCCCCAAGAGCAATGTTGCTAGCATCAATACGCCTATTACTTGCAGCAATAACCTGAACAGGACAAGGATAGATCTTCCAACATCGTTTTGCTGGGTGCCCCCAGCAGTTTGTGGAAATATAACGCTTGCCAATATCTGGGGGATAATCAACACCATTTGGGCAAGTTTTGATGCCTGGATGTAATTGCCCAGTTCAGCACCATTACCACGGTAGTGCTTTACGAACCAGTAATCTATCTTGTACATAAAAAAAAACAGCAGGTTGCCAGCAAGGGCCATCAATGAATACCGCAATAGCATGCCAAATTCCTTCTTATTGGGCAATGAGAAAACACTAAAGCTCCCGTTGAGCCAAATAAAAGCAATGGCCAGTACAATACCCTGCAACAGGATAAAGGAGAAATAGCTATTGACAATGATTGGATAGGCGTCCGTTTTTTTCCGAATCGAAAAGATAAGTATGGCCAGCAGCAGGTTCAGCATCCCCATCAACAAATTGGGCAGGAGGAAATTCTTATGTGCATAGAAGAGTACCGTGAAGAAATTGATGAGCAATATGCCACAGACATAAGTAAGCGAATAAAGCATGTAGTTGTTGGCTTCCTTGGCAGGGATTTTCTTGAAACTGCCGAAATAATAATAAATTACTACAGCTACAGTTGCTCCGATTACCAATGTCCACAACAAGGAGAACCAAGCCAACTTATTGTGGTTGATAATATAACCAGCGGCATAATAGGTGTACCCACTTTCCATGCTCAGGCTGGCCAATAATAATATGAGCGAGAAGAAATTGGTGAGGTAGTAAATCCAACCACTACCTTCTGCTTGTAGGTAACGGCTGAGTACCACGTTTACCAACAATAATGTAATGAAGTAAAACCCTCTCCACAATAAACTCTGTTGCAGCAGCTTCTCAAACGTCATTACAATTTTTTGAATGTTGGCGGCTAAAATACGATAGTTTAATTACTGTATTTTTGGAAAAACCATTCTACCCAACATGGCCTTATTGAAACACCTCAACAAAAAAGCACAAGCGGAAAACGAAACAGGCCTCAGTACCAACAGTACCCTGAGCGGGGGACGTTTCTTCAATAGCAATGGTACCCCCAACATGGAAGTGAGGGGCATGCCCTTCTTTGCGAGACTGAACCTTTATCATGCCCTGCTTTCCACAAAGAACTGGAAGTTCATTACGGTAATCATGGTGTTCTTTGTTTCAGTGAACTTATTGTTTGCCAGTCTTTATTTATTGATTGGGCTTGACCATTTAGGTGGCATGGTGGCCAATTCCGTAAGTGAAAAATTTGGTGAGGCCTTCTTCTTCTCGGCCCAAACATTCACTACAGTTGGTTACGGCAGGATCAATCCCATTGGATTCTGGGCAAGCTTTACAGCATCCCTAGAAGCCTTAATTGGCCTGATGAGTTTTGCACTGGTTACAGGTTTGCTGTATGGGCGTTTTGCAAGGCCCAAATCATATATCCGTTACAGCAAGAATGCCCTGTTTGCCCCCTTTAAAGATGGTGGGGTGGCCATCATGTTCAGGATGGTGCCCTATACCAAGAACTACTTGGTGAACGTGGAAGTGAGGGTTACGCTTGCTCTGCGGTTATTGGAAGATGGCGTGATGAAGAACAGGTTTTTCAATTTGCCATTGGATATTGCGAAGGCCAATACCATGACGGCCAACTGGACATTGGTGCATGTAATCAATGAAGAGAGCCCTTTTTACCAATTGACAAAGGAGGATATTGACAATGCCCAAACGGAATTGCTGATTTTTGTGGAGGGCTTCGATGAAAGCTTTGCCAGTACGGTTATTTCCAAAGCATCCTATACCTATGAGGAGTTTGTTTACGGGGCCAGGTTCCTGCCCATGTACAATAGAAGCGTGGATAACTCCAGGACCATTCTCCATTTGGATAGATTGGATGATTATGAAAGTGCGGTACTTGCGGTTCCTTATTAGAAGAAAGGCCATAAACCTGATGGTCCTTGTCTAGTTTGCGCAGGATGTCAGTTGCTGTTTTGGGTGCCGCCTAGTTAATCAGACAGAACTGTTGCCAAACAAAGCCTTACTCGTTTTTACATCAATTAAAAATGCGACATTTTTTTGCGACATTTTAAATTGTCGCATTTTTTTTGTCGCATTTTTGAATGCATAGAAATTGGGCACTCCTTTAATTGACTTTCAAAAAAATACGAAAAAGACTAGGCTTTAGTTGGTCACTACTTTTTTGTACACGCAAAAAGAAAGGGCCACTTTATCAGTGGCCCTTTCTTTTCAACATTTATGCAAGTTTTGCTTGCAATGCTTTGTCCAATTCGTCCAGGAATTCTTCTGTATATAAATAATGTTCTCCGTGGTTTACTTTGTTGCCATGGATGCAAACAGCCAGGTCCTTGGTCATCTTGCCGCTTTCCACCACTTCCACACAAACTTCTTCCAATGCATGGGTAAACTTGATCAGCTCCTGGTTATTGTCCAGTTTGCCACGGAACTCGAGCCCCCTGGTCCAAGCAAAAATACTGGCAATGGGATTGGTAGAAGTTGGCTTGCCTTTTTGGTGCTCGCGGTAGTGACGGGTAACCGTGCCATGTGCCGCTTCTGCTTCCATCACTTTTCCATCGGGTGTAACCAAGGTAGAAGTCATGAGCCCCAAACTACCGAAACCCTGAGCTACTGTATCGCTCTGCACGTCACCATCGTAATTCTTGCAGGCCCAAACAAAGTTGCCGTTCCATTTCAGGGCAGAGGCAACCATATCATCAATCAGGCGGTGCTCATAAGTAATGCCAGCTTCTGCATATTTTGCTTTGAACTCGTTCTGGTACACTTCCTCAAAAATGTCCTTGAAACGGCCATCATATTTCTTAAGGATGGTGTTCTTGGTAGAGAGGTACAAAGGCCATTTCTTCTGTAGGGCAGTATTGAAGCAGCTACGTGCAAAACCAAAGATACTTTCATCCGTATTGTACATGGTCAGTGCAACACCGTCACCTTTGAAGTTGAACACTTCAAACTCCTGTGTTGTTCCGTCTTCCCCTTCAAATTTAACGGTTAGTTTGCCCTTGCCCTTTGTAACGAAGTCTGTTGCACGGTACTGGTCACCAAAAGCATGGCGGCCAATGCAGATGGGAGCAGTCCAGTTTGGTACCAAACGTGGTACATTGCTGCAAACAATGGGTTCACGAAAAACAGTTCCATCCAGAATGTTCCTTATCGTGCCGTTCGGCGATTTCCACATTTGTTTCAGGCTAAACTCCTTCACACGTTCTTCATCGGGAGTGATAGTAGCACATTTGATGCCCACACCATATTGCTTGATGGCATTGGCAGCATCAATAGTAACCTGGTCATTGGTCTCATCGCGGTATTCCATGCCCAAATCATAATACTTGATATCCACTTCGAGGTAAGGAAGGATCAATTTGTCCTTGATGAATTTCCAGATAATCCTTGTCATTTCATCACCATCCAGTTCCACCACGGGATTGGCTACTTTGATTTTGGTTGCCATAATTTATTGTTTGTGTGTTTTAAAGTGGTGCAAATGTAGGGGTTAAACTTTTTTTAGCCTAGTCAACAAACAAAAGGCCGTTACATTACGTAAATAAAATCATGAAAACGTTTGCGTTAATAGCAACCTCCATTGTGTACTTCCCATTGGGCCTTGCAACCCTTGGTTGCCAGAAACAAACTGTAGGTGGTTCCATTGAAAATATGGTACCCGTAGACAACTCCCCAAAAAGGTATTTGGCCCTTGGCGATTCCTATACTATTGGGCAGTCTGTTCAGGCAACTGAAAGGTTCCCTGCACAGGTAACCGCCCAATTGAGGAACAGCGGCATTGCAATGAGCGATCCTGAATACATTGCCACGACAGGTTGGACAACATTGGACCTTCAAGCGGGCATTAATGCAAGGAACCCACAAGGCCCCTACGATGCAGTAAGCTTGTTGATTGGGGTGAATGACCAGTACCAGACGCATGATACCACCAACTATAGACACCATTTTACTCAATTATTGAACATGGCCATTGCCTTAACTGGCTACAGAAAAGAAAAGGTATTTGTGTTGTCTATTCCAGATTACAGTGCTACACCTTTCGTGTCCATTTCCGTTAAGGCAGTGGTGAGCATGGAGGTTAACTGGTTCAATGACATCAACAAAAAGGTCACTTTATCTTATGGTATTGGCTATGTTGATATCGTACCCAGTTCAAGGGAGGCTGCCACCAATCCGAGCCTGATTTCGGGTGACGGGCTGCACCCTTCTGGATTGGAATACAGGAAATGGGCAGATCTGCTTTTTCCATTAATGAAGGAGATGCTGAAGTGAGGAGAAGATAAAAGGTTCAGGATAAGGATGCACGTTTTATCAGTACAACCCGAAAGTCAGCCTCACCCCTTCCTCAAAACTGAGCGGTTCATAACCCAGCTCATTTTTTGCCTTGTCAATTGCCAGTCCGGATTGTTTGGCCCTTGTAACCGGTTCGGAAAAGGTTGCAGCAGTAACACTTTCGATTAAATTACTGTCGAGCGACAGCACATCGGCCACTTTGATGGCCATTTGATAGGGTGACAGTATTTCGTTGCCTGCCAAATGGAAAATACCGGTGGCATTCCTATTTATGATAGCTTCTATCCCCTTACATAAGTCCATGACATAAGTGGGGGTTCTCTGTTGGTCGCTCACTACCTTGATGGGCCTACCCTGCAGCAAGTTGTTCCTTACCCAGTGCAGAAAAGTTGGCCTTATGCCTTCCCAAACTTCTCCATAAATAAATACTGGCCGCATGATTGCATACTGTTTGGCACTGGCTTCCACCAATTGCTCTGCCATTAATTTGCTTTCGCCATAAAAATTCAGTGGTGCAGGCTGGTCTTCCTCCTTGTGGGGGCCACCTTCGCCAAAAACAAAATCGGTGGACACATAAATGACCTTTGCCCCAACCGCATTGGCTGCTTCAATTAAATACATAGAGGCAGTTACATTGTTCAATAAGCACTGTTCCCTGTTGCTATCGCACTCATCAGGCTTGCTCATGGCTGCGGTATGTATGATAATAGCTGGCTTTACAGCGTTCAGCATTTCATCCACTTCCAGTTTGTTGGTGAGTTCCAATGGCCTGTAAATGAATGTTTCCTTGGGGGGTATCTTACAATCACCCCTTCCACTTGCAATCACTTCGAACCCTTTTGTTGCGAGATACAAGCTGAGGTGCTGCCCCAAAAAACCATTGGCACCCGTGATGAATATTGTCATTTGAAAGAAATTACTACCTTAATGAAAAAACTGCAACCATCCCGTATATATGGCCATGAAGCATACTGCTAGAAACAGTTGACGACATGACCTATTAAAAGCAATTTTACAAAAAGATACCGGCACTTCGATTGCCGGTTCTTTATGACCAAATACCTACATTTGCGGAAACGTGTAAAAAATACACGATCAAATTAAAAACTTTCAGTTTCGGATTGAATGCTATAATATTGGCCCTCGGTTTTGATTGAACCACCACTCTTCGATTGCTGCTTAGTTTTTTAATGTATTCACTAACCCCTGTAAAAAACAGGTAAGGGCAACTTGTTACCCAGTAACAGCTACCTGAGCAAAAAAAGATTGAACAAATGAGCAAAAAAGTAACCAATATCGGTGTGCTTACCAGCGGCGGCGACAGCCCCGGGATGAATGCAGCCGTAAGGGCAGTTGTACGAACAGGTATTTTCCACGGGCTCGGCGTATATGGCATCATGCGTGGCTATGCAGGCATGATCGATGATGATATCCATCCAATGACCGGCCGTAGTGTGGCCAATATTATCCAGCGGGGCGGCACGATATTAAAAACGGCCAGGAGCAAGGAATTCATGGAATATGCCGGCCGTGAAAAGGCATACTACAATTTAAAGAAACGGAATATTGATGGACTGGTGATTATTGGTGGCGATGGCAGTTTCCGCGGTGCCCAAAAGTTCAGCAATGAGTTTGACATCCCCTGCATTGGCCTACCGGGCACAATTGACAAGGACATAGCCGGAAGCGATACGACCATCGGTTTTGACACTGCTGTTAACACGGCCGTTCAGGCCATTGACAAGATCCGCGATACGATGGATGCCCATGACCGTTTGTTCATTGTGGAGGTGATGGGCCGGGATGCCGGCTATATTGCCCTGCACAGCGGCATTGCTACGGGCGCGGAGAACATTGTGATACCCGAAACAAAAACCGATATTGAGGAGCTGCTGAGTTCCCTAATGGAAAAGGAAAAACGGAAAAAATTGGTGAACCTTGTGGTGGTGGCAGAGGGCGGTGAATTTGGTGATGCCAATGAACTGGTAAAGATCATCAAGGAAAGGATCCCGACGGCAGATATCAGGGTATGCATCCTTGGTCATATACAACGGGGAGGGTCCCCATCCTGTGCAGACAGGCTGGTGGCCAGCCATATGGGCTATTATGCAGTTGAAAGCCTGATGATTGGCAGGAACAATGTAATGGTGGGCGTAATCAATAATAAAATACATTACACGCCGTTAGATAAGGCCGTGAAGGAGAAGCAGAAAATCGGTCAGGAATGGATGAAGATTGTGAAGATACTGGCGAGTTAAAACAATGTGCTAATTCGATAATGTGCTGATGTGCTAATGAAGAAATTATAAATCGTTAAATCAGAAATTATACAATATTATGAGCAAGAATATTTCAAAATACCTGCACCAGCAGATGGACAAGGAAGCAGGTTTGGCACATGTGAACCACCGAACGAAAATTGTGGCTACTGTGGGGCCAGCATGTGATACCTACGACAAGCTATTGGAGCTTGTGAAAGCGGGGGTAAATGTTTTCCGCTTGAATTTTTCCCATGGAAACCATGAAGACAAGGCAAAGATCATTGAACATATACGCAATATCAACAATACTGAGCCTTACAATATTTCGATACTTGGCGACCTGCAAGGGCCGAAGCTGAGGGTTGGTGAAATTGAGAACGGCTCGATGGAAATAGAGCCAGGCGATATACTCACGTTTACTTCCAAAGAAAAAGTAGTGGGTACCAAGGAAAGGATCTACCTCTCCTACCCAAACCTGCACAGTGATGTGAAAGTTGGTGACAAGATCATGATTGATGATGGCAAGCTTGAGGTTGTTGTTGTAGAGATTACCCCCAATGAAGATGTAAAGGTGGTGGTTACCTATGGAGGCACATTGTTGCCCAAAAAAGGGTTGAACCTTCCAGATACGGCCATTTCCTTACCAGCCATGACGGAAAAGGACTTTATCGATTTCGATTTCATAGTGGCACAGAAACTGGACTGGGTGGCGCTGTCATTTGTAAGGAAGGCAGAAGACATCATCAACCTGAAGAAACTGGTGAAGGAAATTGGCAGTGAAATAAAGGTGATGGCCAAAATTGAAATGCCATCGGCCCTGGCCGACCTGAGGAACATCGTTGTTGAATCGGACGGCGTGATGGTGGCCCGTGGCGACCTTGGTGTTGAACTTCCCGTGGAGAAAGTGCCCATGGCCCAACGTGAAATTATCCGCAAGTGCATCCACCGTGCAAAACCCGTTATCGTGGCTACGCAGATGATGGAGAGTATGATCGACAGGGTAAAACCCAACAGGAGCGAGATAACGGATGTGGCCAATGCCGTACTGGAAGGTGCGGATGCCGTGATGCTGAGCGGCGAAACCGCAACAGGGAAGCATCCTGCGCTAGTGGTAGAAACCATGCGCAAGATCATTATTGAAGTGGAGAATACAGAATACCGTTACAACAGGGACGAGGACCTGAAGCCACAGCCCCATTCCCCATCGTTCCTTAGCGATGCTGTTTGCTACAATGCCTGCCATATTGCAGAGGACCTGAATGCACAGGCACTGATTGGCATGACGCAAAGTGGCTATACTGGTTTTATATTGAGCAGCTACCGGCCAAAATCGCCGTTGTTCATCTTCACCAAAAAACGCAGCCTTGTGAACCAATTAAGTTTGAGCTGGGGCGTAAGGGCGTTTTATTATGATGAAGAAAACAGCTTGGATGATATCATTACTGACCAAATAGATATCCTGAAGGAACGCGGTTTCCTCAATCCGGGCGATGTGGTGGTGAATACAGGCAGTACGCCGGTTGAGGCCCATTTGCCTACCAATATTTTGAAGGTGACCAAAGTGCCTGAATAGTCAAATTGTTAATCCTATTTAAAAGCCCGTGCAATTCATGTAATTGTTCGGGCTTTTTCACTATAGGAGATTATTTTTATGGTTCAACCTTGTTATGGCATCATTTAGCAGGCTCATTTTGTCCACTTCCATCCTACTGTTTTCCACGGTCAATCCTACCATTGCACAAAGAACCATCATTAAAGGAAAAGTGTTATCGGATTCGACCAAGGAAGTGGTTGAAAGTGCGAGCATCAGTTTAATCAATGCAAGGGATTCCACTGTGGAACTGATTGTTCTGACGGACAAGAAAGGGATATTCGAGATGAGGGATGTTGCACCGGGTAATTATAATATCCTGACTACTGCCCTATCCTTCAAGCCCTATGCTAGGTTCCTGAAAGTGGCCGAGAAACAAACATACCAACTTGAAACTTTTGTGCTGAAGCCTTCTGTGGATACACTGGAAGATGTACTGGTGATTGGCAGAAGGAACCCGATTACCATTAAAGTGGATACTGTTGAGTACAATGCAGATGCTTTTAAAACAAGGCCCAACGCAACTGTTGAGGACCTACTGAAACAGATTCCTGGACTTGAAGTGGAAAAGGATGGCAGCATTAAATCAGAAGGCAAAAAAATAACACAGGTGCTGGTTGATGGCAAGCCATTTTTTGGTGATGATCCAAAAACTGCAACGCAGAACCTGCCCAAGGATATTGTTGCAAAAATCCAGATAATCGATGAAAAATCGGAACAGGCAAAAAATACCAAGGTTGATGATGGGGAAAGGAACAAAGTGTTGAACATCATCATTAAAAAGGACAAGAAGAAAGGTGTGTTCGGTTCAGCTTATTTGGCAGGGGGAACCAATAACAGGCGTGAGGCGAAGATCAATGCCAACCGTTTCAACAAAGATGAAAAGATGGCCATCATTGCCATGGGAAACAATACGGGAAGAAGTGATTATGGTAATGGTGACGGGGAAAGCAGCTATTATAACAATTCCAGTGGAATCAGTGATGACAAGCAGTTACGCTTGACCTACAGCAATATCAAGAGCAAGCAATTTGACTACAACGCGGGCATGAATGTTACCAATAACCGGACTACCCGTGAAAACATTCGTAACAGGCAAACCTTTTTTGGAGATTCGTCCAACTACTATAATGAACAATCGACCAATACGAACAGGAGAAACAATATCGGTGCAAATATTGGCATTAACTGGCAGCCGGATACATTGACGAATATCCGTTTTACCCAGGCTGGCGGTTTCAGTAAAACAGCATCTACTTACGCTACCAGTTTTGTTTCCACCAGTTCAACCAGTGGCAAGAAAATAAACGAAGGCAGCAGGGACAATTCCAGTGAGTCCAGCGCACCCACCTTCAATGGCCAACTTTCCCTCAACAGAAGCTTCAAGAAGAAAGGACGAAGCATGTTCTTCAACTTGAACAACAATATCAACAGCAGCCTTGCAGACAATTTCAATTTGTCCAATAATTACTTCTATCCTGTTGGCAGCCCCAATTACCAACAATTGCAGAACCAGTTAATCAACAACAACAATACGTATACCAGCATCAGCACCGCTATTAGCTACAATGAGCCCATTACCAAAAAATCATCCCTTAGCCTTAGCTATAATTATTCCTATGGCAAGAACTATTCGCTAAGGGAAACATTTGATTACAATTCCGTATCGCAATTATATGACCTGCTGAACGATTCCCTGAGCAACACGTTCAATAACTACAATTACAATCACCAGCTATCTTTAAGTTATATCTACAGTTGGAAAACAGGCGGCTTCAACCTAAGTGCCCGTGGGCAGGATGTTATTTCAAAAGGTAGGTCGGTGGGCAGTGACAGCAGCTACCGACAGGAATACAAAGGGATAACCCCATCTGCCAATTTCTACCTGAGCGGGAAGGGAAAACGCTTTTCAGTAAACTATAATTACAGCATACGGCAGCCGCAGGCTTCACAACTGCAACCCGTTATTGACAAGTCAAATCCCCTGTATGAAAGACTTGGGAACCCTGACCTGAAATATGCCACCACCCACAATATCGCTTTCAACCTGAACTATTACCATACGAAAACAGGGATCAATGTTTTCGGGAACGGCAATATGAGTTTCACTTCCAATCAAATTACCAACAGCATGGTACTTGATGCCGCAACAGGCAAGCAAACCACGAAGCCTATCAACCTTAATGGCGCAAGTAATACCTATGCCTATGTTTACTTCTATGTACCTATGCAGCCCAATAGCAGCAAGAAGAAAAACAGGGCCAATTTCAATGTGAACATCAACTACAATTCAGGCAAGAACGTGAGCCTCCTGAACAACGAAAAGAACATCAGTAGCAATAACAGCCTCGGTATCAACACCGGTATCAAATTGAATATTGGTGAATGGCTTGACATGAATACATCCATTGGCATGAATAGACAGGCCAGCCAATATTCCCTGCAATCAAATTCAAACAACACAAACCATTCCTACACCTATACAACGGGCACGAGCATCATGCCCAATAAGGTTACTGAAATAAATATCAACTATAGCTATTCCTATTATACTGGCCAATCTGCAGGTTTCAACAGGAAGGTGAACATGCTGAATGCAGAAGTGACCCAATATTTTTCACAAAAAAGGAAGGTATGGATGAAACTGAAGGGGTATGATCTATTGAAGCAGAACGTGAGTATATGGCGTTATTCGGGTGACAATTATATAGAGGACACGCAAAGCAATGTACTGACCAGGTATTTCTTGTTAAGCCTCAATTTCAGGTTGAGCAAATTCGGCGGAAGCAATAAGCGCATTGGCTAGGTGGCAGTTTATTGTGAACGCCTTCAACAAGCTTCTGAAGTTTCCTTAATGGGGTTCCAGGTTCGTAATAATGAACTATTCAAACTGAAATAGCCCCTGGCCCCCAAAGCTCCTTCCCTATTTTACCATGTATTCCGTAGTGGATGCAATAGGTACGCCTTTATTGGATAGGCCCTGTACACTTAACTTTATTTTGGTTTTAGGATCTGCATTAAAGAAGGTTACGGTTGCTTTACCATTGGCATCCGTGACGATTTGGGGGTCCCAAAAAATGGTGGTACGGACATCCTGTTTCTTTTTTTCAGTGGAAAGGAAATAAGTGGGGGCATAAAATGTTCTTGATTCATAATAGCCATCCACATCCGTAATCAACAATGCCATGTCCTGGTTGTAAGCACCGGGCTTCAATATTAGGTGTATCACAATCCTATCAACCAAATTACCATTTACATTGCTCACTACCTGGTTCAGGTTTACAGAAACAATTTGGTCCACAGGGATGGCATAGTAATCCACCCGCTCAAAAACATCTTCACGGTTGTCAACCACAAACCTTGGCCTTACCAATTTGCCATTCACTTGGTAGTTCACCCCTTCATTTTCCACATCGGCAATTGCACTTGTTTTGTGGATGAGGTAATTATCCAAGGTTCCAAACTGCTTATCACTTGCGTTGATCTGTGCTGTAAATGCATAGCCGGAATTTATTTCCACCGTCCCATCACGCGTTACTGTTGGCTTCGTATTAGCTGTAACCACCACTCCAGGAAGGGTAAGGTCTTCCCCATTTATTTTCTTCTGGACAACCCACCTGTTCTTTGCTTCTTCGGCAAACTGTTTTATTTCTTCGGTTTCCTCTATGGGTTTTATTGAATAAGCATAATTGGCTGGCTGGCTCAATGAATCCAGGAAGATAATACCCCCTTTCTTGCCTTTATTGTTCTTGGAGTTCACTTTGATGGACTGTGTGCCGTATAGGGGCAATCCATCCAAGTAATATTTACCGCTACTATCTGTTTGGGTGAAATAGATCTTGTTGCCCTTTGCCCCTGGGGCGAGCAAAGTAATGTTCATATTGGGCAATAACTTCTTGCCAAAAAGTTCTTTCACATAACCGGAAAGCGATATGCCCTGTTCAGGCAAATATTTTATGGAAAAGGTTGTATCTGCAATTTGCTTCCACAAAAAATCCCGCCACCCTTGCGTACGCAGGAGCAGGTCCAGATGTTCGAAACGTTCGGGATCAGTTACATCAAAATAAGCAGCAGGGTTTTCTATATTACCTTTCAGTTCGGACTCCAGCCCTAAATAGGATGCAATATTTGTATTGCTGCTTTCCTGTGATAAAGCATCCACTACTGCCATGGAAAAACTAGCAGCAATGGGTGCATTTGCAGCATCAGTTGCAGTGATGCTTACCACTACTTTGTCTTTTGATTGGTAACTTGTTTTATCTGTAATAACCGTTAGTTTAACTGTTTCATCCTTGTTTTCAATAAAGGCCAACCGTTCTGCATTGGGCCTTAATTTATCATCATACACAGTAAAAGCTGCAATTCCATTGGGGAAAGTATGCTTACCGATTTTTATTGTAGCCCTGCCATCTTTCAAGGGTACCTTTTCCTTGTACAGCAATTTCCCCGCATTCCGCCCTGCAAGGATTGCTTCATTAGAAGTGTTTACCGATGAGGTTGTCTTATTGGCAACAATATTTACTACCACACTTGTATCTTCCATGGATAAGGAGAGCGCATAGCCCTGTGCATATACAGCGGGCAGGTCAACCGTTGCTGTACTACCGTTCTGATAGGTAACCACGGCCCTGTACTCCACATCCTGGTGCGGCGTAAAAGTGAAGCTGCCCATGCCCAGATAAGTAGTGGAGAAATGTGCCACTGTGTCCCCTTTTTCGGAAATAACGCTACCTTTTGCACCAGTGCCCTTACCTGACACATTCAATGCTTTGAAAGCAACAACGGAAGGGATGTCAGCTACCAAGGTGCCTCCTTCAGGAAAGAACTGTATGGAGGAGCTATTGCTACCAGGTTTTGCTTTGGCTGCACTGCTTCCATTGGCAGGCTGGCGGGTGCCAGTTTTCGCATCTGCAGTAACGGCTGCTACCTGTATGTCCTTTTCAAAGAAGAAATGCTTACCGAAATTTTTCATCCAATTGGTATAGGCCCTTATATGGTAAGTGCCCCCTGCTATGCTGTCCAGCAACTTGAAATCACCTTTTCCCAAACCGTTTTCTAAATGGATGGTTTCCTTCTTCACTAGTTTTGCATCCGGAGCAAAGAGCTCCACATACAAATTATCACTTGCTGACGAAGCCATATTGGTTCTTGGGTTAACAAGGTAAGACTTGAACCAGATATTATCGCCCCCTGCATATAAGGAACGGTCGGTATGCAGGTAAACCTTTTCAAAAAAGAGCGGTATGGATTTCTGGGCATGGAGCGATGCGGTAAACCCTGTAATCGAAAGGGCCATCAAAACGCGGCAAGCTTTTATGAACATCGTTGGCATTTGTTTTTATGCTGTAAAAGTAGAAGCCATACCATCCTGAACTATCATGGTTCAACATGGAATCCGCTTAAAAAAAGATTTAAAACGGTGAATGGTTACTGCTAAATGTAGAACAGCATCCCATTACTACTGTATTATTTTCCAGTTGATTCAAAACAGCCCAAATCCGGTGCTGCCCCTTTGTAGGGAAAGCCTAGGTCCAAGCCTTTATCGATTAGCTTGCTACCTGTAGCAAGTTTCATGAACTCAATGTTTGGCAAGCTTCCATCTGCTTGTCTTGGTGCAGTAAGCAAACTTTGGTTCAAACTCAAGAAGTCGTTAGCCGTAACCGTTAGCGGCAAATTGAAATAGTTGCCATCAGCGTTGCAAGCAGTAAAATCTATATTGCTGTATTCAGTACTTTTTGCACCCAATCCCAAGTTGTTCTTCATGTTATGGCCATAACCATCCACATCTTTTGTATAGTCTGCACTCCTGTTGAACATATTATAGTTCACCCCATTATTGTAGGCCGAATTGTTGTACCAATTACTGCCACCCAAATGATGATTGGCGTAAAAGCCATTGGCCTTGTTATGTACGGCCAAACAGAAAAGGATGCTGTTCCTTGGAATGACTGCAGGGACTTTGGGTGAGGTTGACTTGCCATAGCCTCCAGCTTTGAAGCCGTTACCGTCACCCAAACTTTCGAAGGAAGTAGAATATCCATTGTAGAATGCCCAACAGCTTTCAAATGTCACTGCTTCGTGTGAATTGATGCAGTCATAGCCATCATCACTGTTGAACCAGGCCCTGCATCCCCTGAAAACATTGTTGGTATAGCCCAAGCCAGCAGGGTTTGGATGGCAGCCAAAGCCATCGGTATTGCCACCTTTCTTATTCTCGGAAACATTGTCCCAGTTATTGTAGGCATCACAGTTCAGTATCAAATTGTTACCGCCCTTGTTCAAATAAAAACCAATGGCCTTGCCATCGTGCATGCCCAGCATTTCATAGATATTGTTGCTGCCCTGATTTTCGAAGCATTCACTTTGGGTATGCCCAGTAATGTTTACCTGCACACCAATTACTTCAAGCCCTTTAATGTGCAGCCACGAGCCATTCACCTGAAAGGCATTTATCCGGTGGCCTTGGGGGTTAACGTTTGTAAAATCAAATACGGGCTTTTCTTTTGGGTAAGCCCAATAGTTAATACGATGGCCATTGCTGCCACTCTTGTTCAGGAAAATGACATAGGCCCATACCCCTGTATATGCTGCCACCTGTGCCTCTTCCATTTTGTAGGTACCGCCACGAACATATACGGTGTCGCCAGCTACCACTAGGGATTGTGCCCTTTGTATGGTAAGCACAGGATTGTTCATACTGCCATCATTGGCATCATTTCCATTGGGGGCAACATAGTAAACCATTGCTGTACCCGATAGCCAAAAGGCCATTAAGCTTGCCAGCAAGACAGCTTTGAAAACATTCTTTATCATAACTAATCAATTAAAAGACCATTAGGAAACCACCATTCGGGTGAACAGTGATTTTATTTTTTATTGCAGGAACAATATTGACCCTAGATGCATCCAGATTGTTTAATGCATCCACATTATCGTTGAAAATAGTTCCTGTTGCCTGTTTACGGATAAATGACAAATCAAGTTCCAGGTCCTTTGCAATGGCTTCTCCATTGAGACCAGCAACATACCATTTACTGCCAGCCCTTCTTGCCACAACAAACAACTTTCCGGGGTAGCCATCCAAGAACTTCACCTCGTCCCAAACAGCGGGTATTTCCTGTAAACAGGCTTTGACACTGGGCGACACATAAACCATGCCTTCCGGGCTTTCTGCATAGTGCTGTATACCTGAGAGATAAGCAACGGCGGTAGCTAGCTCATAGCCTTGGGTAGTGGCCCTTTTCTTTTTTGGGATTCTATACAAACAGACTGGCGTGAAGTCCATTGGATCAAACACATTGCGTACCATTGCAGCCATGATGCCGTGCTGTGGTTCCTGGTCTGCATCTTTTTGATTGAAGGTGATCATCTCAAAACCATAGATGGCTTCAGTGGTCATTAAATTAGGATAGGTCCTCTGCCAGCCCCTTGGCAAGGTGGCCCCATGAAAATTAACGAGCAAATGGTAAGTGGCTGCATCTTCCAGAATATCCTGGTAGTAGTTGATGAACGATTGCCCATCACCTCCAAAAAAATCAATCTTCACTCCTTTGATACCCATTGCTTCCAAACGGGCAAATTCCTTTGCACGGCTTTCATGTGTCAGCAGTTTATCCTTGGGATGGTACTTCACTGTGTTCCAATCCCCTGCACTATTGTACCAAAGCAGGAGGCCAACATTCTTTTGTTTGGCATAATTGGCAAGTATGGCCACCGAATCATAACCCATCAACGTATCCCAGTTGGCATCCAGCAAACAATACTGCCAGTGCATATCGCTTGCATAATCCACGTAGTTCTTCTGCACACGGTAGACGGTGGAATCATCTTTCTTCATGATCCAGCTCCAACTGGATTTGCCCGGTTTGATAAAACCGTTATCCATATTCCTTGCTGGGAAGGCAAGGTCTGTTCCCAAAGTGGATTCCATGATGGTTTTGAGCGCACCAATGGCAATAATACGCCAAGGTGTTTGCCAAGGGAGGGTGGACTCAGGGTCCAATGCCCGACCTTTGATTGTTTCAGCAGTTTGCGGAAAACCAATGCTGTATTCGTTATCAGGTGACTCCTGCTTCAATGCGGTTCCGCAATAGGTCCTGCCCAAAGCAGCCTCACTTAACAGCACCCATACATCTTTGTACCTGAACAGTGCCGGATATACCCAACCATTTTTCGTGGGTGATGGGGTACCTGTTGCAATCTCCATTTGATAATGTGCCTCATAGGACGGATTGCTATGCTCCCAGCCACTCTGGGCTTCTGTTTTTTCCTGCAGCCAAGCTTTTGTTCCATTGAGGAAATGGAAAGAGGTCGTTTCTCCAGTAATCTTCTTAACGGCTTTATCCTCTTCAGGGAATTCATACTTGAATGCGACACCATCGTTGGAAACCTGAAAAATAATGTTCATCTTTTTACCTAGGGCAGTCATGGTTCCAATAATCTTTTTATTGGCTGTGTATGCAATGTTTTTCTTTTTGGCCGTAAGGATGGTGTAATTGTCTTTCATCAGGACCTGCGGAGATGATTGTAGCAACTTCAATCCAGTAGTGAAATTTTCATCTCCCCTTATTAAACCAAGTTTTGAATCCTTCAGTACAATTTCTTTGTTGAAACTTACACTGTACAACATTGTCCCAATGTTACAGGTAACTTTTATTTTCCTATCAGGGCTTGATACAGTGATGTTGTTCTGTGCAACTGACAAAATAACCATTACCTGTAAGCACACGATGAGAACCATCTTTCTATTCATCTTTTTGATTTTATTGTTTTACCAATGGCCAACCTTCACTATCCCATAACAATTCATGTATGACCAATTTTGATTTCCCTTTATCATTTACATCATAACCGTGATAAACAATGTATTCCTTTCCATTTAATATGGTTACTGCATTATGGCCAACTGCATAATACTGGATCCCATCGCCTTGCTGTACCAGCGTTCCTCCACCGTTTAACATGGACTTGCCTTCTTTATCCAAATAAGTACCAGTGATTGCCCCACTCCTACCAACTAAAATCTTATAGGTGCTCTCCGCTCCCTTGCAACATAAGTCTGCCGAAACAAACAAATAGTAGAAGCCATTTTTGAAGTAGATGAATGGTGCTTCCAATGCGGTGTTGCCATTGACTACTTTATCCCTCTTTGCAATATTGATGATTTGCTGTGGCTGCTTTATAGATAAAGCATCATCGTTCAATTGCAGCAATTGGATACCGTTCCAAAAAGAGCCAAAAGCCAGCCAAAGACTGCCATTCCTGTCCACAATCAAGTTAGGGTCAATGGCATTGAAATTGTCCCTGCCCTGCCGGGAGCAGGTTAACTTCCCTGCATCTTCCCAATGATAATTGGCATCGTTGTGATCCAAGGTTGTATTGGTAGCAACACCAATGCAGGATGTGTTCTTACCGAAAGTACTTACAGAATAATAGAGGTAATATTTACCATTATACTTACTGATATCGGGTGCCCAGACATAATTCCTGAAACCCTGTACTGCCTCAACGGCCCAGGGCAAAGTATCAAAAACGGGCTTTTGTTTTGTCCAGTTTTGAAGGTCATTGGAAACCCATTCCGAAATGCCACGCCCTGTGCAAAATACATGGAATTGACTATCCTGCTGGATCATCACAGGATCATGCACCTGAATGCTTTTTTGCTGTGCCTGCACAGGCATAACAAAAAATAAATGGAGCACTATAATGGCAATTTTGCGCATGGTAAAAGCTTAATTCCTATTTTCCAGTTGCAGTGTGCAGTGCAACTGAGGTTGATTTATGTTTTGCTGCTTGTCTCCAAAATATTCCTCAAAATAATACTTAAAAGATGATGTCAAGTGGAGCTTGTCGAAACTGGATCCGTCTTCGGATTCTTTTCGATAAACTCAGCGCAACAGCTCGCTACAACTTAATCCTGAACACCATGAAAGAGTAAGGTGCAGCAGTAACCTCTATTCGATTGTTGTTTATGGCAAGTTCTGTCTCTATAGGACTGATGTTGGCAGCTACTTCAAAAGAGTTTACCTCAGTTAATGAAGCAGCCCTTAACAAGGTTTGCCTCATGGTGGTGGGCAACTTGTTGGAACCTGTAAAACCAATGTCCAGCATCTGTTCCTTGCCCAAAGTGTTCACTACTTTTACAATGAGTTCATTACTGCTTTTATCAATACAGGCACTAGCATACAAACTATCCTGACCAGTAACCGTACTATCATTCATGGTAATGGACACTACTTTGGTACCCTTGTTATTGCTGAACATTTTTTGTACATAATAACTTGGGGTGCCATAGCTAACAAGGTTGTCAAACCATATCAAATCTGGTGCCCATTGCCAGCCATCAATGTGTGCAAACAAGGGTGCGTAGGAAGCCATCTTTATCACATCTGCATTACGTTCTAACCCAGTCATGAAGGCAGCTTCAGCCAATGCTGCATCCCAGTTGTTCTTCTTCTCAGCAACATTTGTAAGTTTGGTATGACCAGCATATTCACCAGCAAAAACCTTGCTTCCATTTCTATCATAACCATCATAACGCTTGGCATTTTGCAGGAACCAAGTTGGAGGTTTGTAGTAATGTTCATCAATAATGTCTGCTTTGTTTTTACGCAACTCATTGTTGAGGTAATTGAACCTGTCCCCTTCCGGATCGGTGCCGGAGCTGTTCACCAATTGCATGTTGGGGTATTTTTCCTTGATGGCTTTGGTGAAGATTCTCAACCGTTCAATATATTGCTCGCCCCAGTTTTCATTGCCGGCCCCAAGCATTTTCAAATTGAAGGGCTTGGGATGGCCCATATCTGCACGGAGCTTGCCCCACTTTGTTCCCGTGCCGCCATTGGCAAATTCAATCAGGTCCAGGGCATCCTGGATGTAAGGCTGCAAACCTTCTGTTGGAACCGCTTCTGCTGTGTTGAACTGACAGGCCATCCCACAGTTCAATATCGGCAGTGGCTCTGCCCCTATGTCTTCAGCCAATAAGAAATATTCATAGAAGCCCAATCCAAAGCTTTGGAAATAATCAGGTGTTGAACGGCTTGCAAATTCCGTGTTCCAGCGGTTGATGATGAGCTGCCTATCTTCTACATTGCCTACGGTTTTCTTCCACTGGTAACGGTTGTTCAGGTCCCTTCCCTCCACAATACAGCCCCCGGGGAAACGGATGAACCCCGGTTTCATATCAGCTAGCCATTGTACCAGGTCCTTACGCAAACCATTGGCCCTGCCCTGCCATGTATCGGCAGGGAACAAAGAGATCATGTCAACATCATACAAGCCATTGTTCTCAATGATGAAATTCATTTTGGCTTTCAATTCTGTTTCTGTAGCAACGAAACTCAGTTTGTACTGCTTCCAGCCTTTGCCATTTATTCCAACTGTGCCTTCCCCAATTTTATCACCTTTGGGTGTAACCAACTCTACCCTTATAACAGCATTGTTTCCATTTACAGATTTTGCCCATACACTAAAATTATAACTATTCCCTTTTTTTATACCCATCCCCCTAAAGCCTTCGTTTGCCATGGCAAAGGACTTGTCGTTCTTTACAGTGATTCTGGCAAACCTAGGGTTAGCAGGATTTTCAATGGCCCTATTCAAAATAAGGATACTGCCCCCGTTTGGCTTGGCTTCCTTCCAGCCCATCATTGGCATATTGAATTCAAAGGAGCGGTTCTTCACCAATTCTGCATAAATGCCACCATCAGCAGCAAGGTTAATGTCTTCAAAGAAAATACCCCACATGGTGGGCGAGATACCAGCCATCTGTTTGTTGACATCAACAGCCATCTTATGGATGGTCTGTGCATGCAAGTGCATGGACACAACAGCCATCATCGAAATAAAAATCAGTTTCTTCTTCATCAATTATTTTTTATACCGGAACTTCATAAGGAATACGATGTCTTGTTGAGCTTGTTGCAACCCATTATTAGCCAGCATCAAATTCGCCTTCGACAAGCCCGCCTGAACGGAACGGGCAGGCTCAGGTTGACATCCTACTTCAATTCAAGTACTACCACACTTAGCTTGGGCAACACAATCACCAAATCATTCCCCTCTTTTTTTGCTCCTTTAAATACAGTTGGCACAACCACATTCTTGTTTTCAAATGTGTTGATGTCTGTAAATTTTGCAGAAGTCAACATCTGCCCTTCCACCGTTTTCCAATTGATATTGTTGATAGCTGTTCTAATGGTAACGCTATTGTTTGCATCCATGTTCACCAAAGAAATATGCACCGCACCAGTGCTATCCTGGGATGCTGAAACATTCACTGCTGCCAGCTTTTGGTCACCTACTACATAATCGGGACTATTGATCTGTATAGGCAGCAATTTGGCATCCTGATGGACCTTGTACATATCGAATACATGGTAGGTTGGAGTAAGTAACATGTCATTCCCTCTTGTCAAGACAATGGACTGCAATACATTCACAACCTGTGCAAGATTGGCCGCCTTTACACGTTCGGCATGGTTATTAAAGATATTTAGGTTGATACCGGCTATCAGTGCATCCCTTAAACTGTTCTGTTGGTAAAGGAAGGCAGGATTGGTTCCTTTCTCCACATCTGTCCAAATACCCCATTCATCAACCACCAAGGCTACTTTCCTTTCAGGATCGTACTTGTCCATAACAGTTGAATGCCTCGTAACAAGCTCCTCCATTTTCATGCAGTTTTTCATGGTAGCAAAATACTCCTTCTCGTCAAACTGGATGGCCGAGCCTTTTGCATTCCATGAGCCTGAAGGAATGGTATAGTAATGCAATGATAGGCCCCACATCCTATTGCCCACATTCTTCATCAGCACTTCTGTCCAGTTGTAATCACCAGAGTTGGGTCCGGTAGCAATCCTTTTCAATTTAGCGTTGGGATAATTCCTTGCATAAGTTGAGTATCTCCTAAACTGGTCACTATAAAACTCCGGTGTCATATTGCCACCACAGCCCCAGCTTTCATTACCAATACCGAAGAAGGTAACGTTCCAAGGCTTTTCCCTGCCATTTTCTTTTCTTAAAGTACTTAGCGGACTCAACCCATCGAAATTCAAGTATTCAATCCACTTGCTCATTTCCTCAACAGTACCACTACCAACATTTCCGCTAATGTATGGTTCGCAACCAATGAGGCTGCAGAGTTCCAGGAATTCATGCGTACCAAAACTATTGTCTTCTGTAACATTGCCCCAATTGGTATTCACCATTTTAGGGCGTTCGCTTCTTGTACCAATACCATCGCGCCAATGGTATTCATCTGCAAAGCAGCCACCGGGCCAACGCAGGTTGGGCACTTTAATTTTCTTCAATGCCTCCACCACATCCAAACGTATCCTATCTTTTTTCTGCAGCGAAGATGTATCGCTCACCCAGAAACCATCATAAATACAACGGCCTAAATGTTCTGCAAAATGGCCATAGATATTCCTGCTGATGGTTGTTTTTGGAGCCAATCCATTTATTACTAACTGGGCATTGTTCTGAGCTGTTGCTTGTAACACAAAAGTTACCGACAACAATGCCAATGCTTTCTTGGGGTTCAAGTTTGCTATCATCATTTTGAATTGATTTTTAAAATGTCTATGGTGTTCAGTACCACGCCAGATACAGGTAAGTAAACCTTGATGTAGGCTGCAGCTTCATTCACTACAGTAAACGGAAACTGGCTCCTCACAAATCCCTGCAGCACATTCCTGTCCCAAGGTGCCGTATCGGCAGCAGCTTCTATATTGAAGGTAACCGGGGTATTATTATTGACTGAAACTGCAATGCCCAACTTGTTTTCCCTATTCACTTCATGCGTGGGCAAGCAGTTTAGCTGAAGGATATAGTTACCTTTCTCCAATTTAATTTCATAAGTTGCATAGGCTGCCTTTGAAATATCACTTGTTGAATTTGTGTTGAAAGGCATAATGGCAATACCATTTGCATCAATGCCCAAGCCTTGCAGCACAGTTATCTTTTGATTGATAGCATCTTGTTTCCCATCAAAATTCCCAGCACTTATATAAGTTTGAAAAACCGTATCGTTTTCTGGCATTTCATGATGCATGAAACTTTTCGAAGAGGAGGAATCTGCGACTTTCGGCATTTTGAACACATCCAAGTCCCTCGGGTGCCAACTCATTATCCCATCCCATTTACCTTTGGCAATCCGTTGATTGTATTGTTGTGTTAGTAAAGCAATGCTATCATAAGCTGATGTTGCCCTAGCACTAAAAGCCAATGCTTGACCATTGCCCATCTTTGCTAGATTGAGGCCCTGCTTTGCATACAATATCTTTTCATTCATTAATGTAGCAGAGAGCACAGGATACAATACCAGTTCAAAGTAAGCATCCTTCAAGCGTTCAGGTATCATACCATATAAAGCAATTGCCTGCTGTGCAATGGATTGGTATTCTTCCAAACGATGCTGCGCTTCTGCATCACGATAGTTTACTTTCAATAAATGCTCCGGCTTGCCAGCAGCAGCTAAACGGTAATAATTGTTTTTAATTAAGGCAATTGCAGGAGCATTGTTTGCACCAAAAATTTCCTTGGCCCATTGTTCTGCATAGCTGTAAGATTTTTCAGGGGGCCATTTATCTACATCCCAAGCAAGCTCCATGGCAAACTGCATTTCAGCTTCTGCTGGTTTTATATCACCTACATTGAACACCCATAATTTCTTTGCATCAAAAACATAAGCCTTGCTCATTTCATAACTTATCAAAGAAGGGGAAATGGTAGAGAGCCATAAATAGTCCTGTGGCCTTCCCCAATAACTTAAATGGTAGTACACACCACTTCCTCCACTCCTTTTTCTCTCAGCAGTATTGGAAAGTTGACGTATGTAACCATGATTATCATCACTCCAAACCAAACTAATATCATCAGGCAATTGAAGTCCTGCATTATATACATTCAGCACTTCCTTGTAAGGGCAAAATATCTGTGGAATGGATTCAACGGGTTTCCGGTAATTGTTGAAGAGAATGGAGCGTTGGTCTTTAATCACCTCCTGCAACAAGCTTACTTTTCCCTTCATGTCCTTAGGGCCAGGCATACTGCCATCATGTATGCCCCGCATACCAACAGTGGTAACGGTAGGATAATCTTTCACTGCTTTTATCCTATCATTCCAATAAGTATAGATCTGTTCCTTGTTCAAATCATAGCGCCACTCCTTTGGCGCGGTCCCATATTCATTCTTGTAGTTCTCTGCCCATTCAAATACATTGTTGCGCATCATGGGCTCGCAATGGCTTGTACCAACAACTATGCTGTAATCAGCAGCCAGTTTGCCATTTTCTGGATAATAATAGAATGCCTTGGTGCAGGGGTGCATAGCAGGCCAGATATAATTGGCCTTGAGCCTCAACAGTAACTCAAATATTTTTTCATAGGTCTTGGGACCAATATCCTTGATGTCCGTATCCATTTTATGGGCGGCCCAAGGTTGCAGGCCCCAATCTTCATCGTTCAAAAAGATGCCACGATATTGAACCGATGGGGACTTTTGCGTTAAACTTCCTGATATAAACAATTGGTACTTATGCTCCGGCACAATGTCGGCCCACCAATAAAAAGGATGCACGCCTATTCTCCGGCTCAATTCAAATACACCAAAAGCAGTTCCCCTATCGTCGCTACCAAGAATATACAATATGCCTTTGTTTACGACAATCATGTACGATTCCCATTTGCCCTTAATCGCATCAACAGCTATTTTATTTTTCGCAACAACTGTCGATATGATCATTGACGAACCAAGCGTTCCTATAATAATGGTGGGACTCCTGCTATTAATGGTCGGCTTTACACCTGTTACCAAAGCTACATCCTGTGCAAAATAGTTGGCAGCAAGGCGAACAACAGTTGCCTGGTTGGTATCAACAGCAATGGAAGCTGCTTGATTCTTTGCCACCAATGAAAAACTTTCAGGTCGGGAAACAGTAGACACGTTCAATAACTGGTTGCCTCCCTGTGCATGCAATGCCATTGCAATAACAGAGAACAACAAAACTGGACCTATCTTTCTATAAACAAACATGATACATAATTATGAATCCATGAACAACAGGGTTACCTTCTACCTAAACGAGAATGTATATGTCTTATTCCTTTGCGCTGCAAATTCAACAGTATTGGTTTGGGCATTTGCCTTTAAGACAGTTGTACCAACTGGCCTAACATTACCAGCTAAAGTAAGTTTGCAATTGCCCCCAATAGTTGAATACACTTTCAATGTAACCAATTTACCATCTTTCCAATCCATATCCATTACAAAACCTCCCCTTGCTTTCACGCCTTTAATGCTACCTGTTTTCCAAGCATCGGGCAGAGCTGGCAATAATTGAATAGTTGACAAATGGCTCTGGATGAACATCTCTGCAATACCTGATGTGGCCCCGAAATTCCCATCAATCTGGAATGGCGGATGGGTGTCGAATAAATTGTTCATGGTTGAGGTCTTCAACAGTTCCTGGTACATTTTGTAGGCATGGTTGCCATCCAATAACCTTGACCAGAAATTGATTTTCCATGCCTTGCTCCACCCTGTACCACCATCGCCCCTAATTTCCAAGGTTTTCCTAGCTGCATTGGCATAGGCAGTATCTATTAATGGGGAGATCTCCCTGCCGGGATGCAGTGCAAACAGATGCGACACATGCCTATGCTGTGGGTCCTCATCTTCCCAATCGCCAAACCACTCCACTAAATTGCCTTTCCTGCCTATTTTCAATGGGCTAAATTTTGCTCTTTTCTGTTTCAATAGGTCAGCGAAGTCCTTGTCCATGTTCAGTACTTCCGTAGCTTCAATGATGTTGGTAAAAAGGTCCCATATTATTTCCATGTCCATGGCCGATGCCACTGTTACAGCGGCTTTGAACCCATTGGGATGCAGGTAGTTGTTTTCGGGAGAAGTAGAAGGAGCAGTAACCAGATAGCCATCTTTTTCAACTAACCAGTCCAAGCAAAACGCTGCCGCCGATTTCATCAAAGGGTAAGCTGTGTCCTTCAAGTATTTCGTATCGCCGCTAAAGCGGTAATGCTCGTACAAATGTTGTGACAACCATGGGCTGCCCAAGGCCCAATTGGCCCACTTGGGATCACCTCCCCCTTCGCCTACAGGATTGGTCTGGGCCCAAATATCACTGTTGTGGTGCACGGCCCATCCACGCATATTGTAATAATTCTTTGCAGTGGCAGTGCCGTTCTTGGCAAAGCGTTGTATCTGTTCTATCAATGGTTGTGCAAGGTCCGATAGGTTACAGACCTCGGCTAACCAATAGTTCATTTGCAGGTTGATATTGGTGGTATAATTGCTTCTCCATGAGGGGCGTATTTCCTTGTTCCAGATCCCCTGTAGGTTGGCAGGGAACCCTCCTGGCCTTGAACAGGAAATCAATAGGTACCTACCAAATTGAAAGTACAGTTCTTCCAGCCCGATATCGGTTGCCCCTTTCCTGTAGGCTTCCAAGCGTTGGTCTGTCGGAGTAGTTTCATTGTTTACCTTAACAATCGAAAGGCTCAGCCTGTTAAAATATTGCTGGTAATCCTTTACATGTGCTGCCAGCAAATCGTTGAACTGTTTCTTTGCAACAGCATGTAAATAATCGGTGGCCAGTTTCTCTTCATCCTTTCCATCCTTATCAGGAAACTTATCATAACCATTAAAGCTGGTTGCAGCAGTAACATACAGCATCACTTCTGTTGCATTGGAGATAACAAGCGATGAATCCGTACTGCTCAATATACCATCCTTGTTCACAGCTTTAATGCTGAACTGGAAACGCATCCCGAACTTGTGTTCGGTATCTTCGTAAATCAAAGGCTTGGGGCTTCTCCTTTCATCATTGTTGATCCTGGCCTTACCCTTCAGCACCAGTTCCTTATCGGCTGTAACCAATTTTTCATATTTCAGCTCATGCTGCACATCAATAGAAAAGTTGAGTGCATTTTTCTTGCTGGCAGTTAAACGGATGATGATGGCCTTATCTGGAGCAGTGGCAAAAATCTCCCTTGTGTATTGAACATCATCAACTGTAAATGTTGTCGTAGATGTGGCATTGGAAATATTCAAATCCCTTATGTATGCAGAAGGCTCACCAATAAATCGCTGTTTGATAATGATGTCACCCAAAGGCTGGTACATCTGCACATTGGGACCCTGCATCTTGTGCAGCAACTTGACCGCTTGATTGATGCTGTCCTTAAATAAGGCTTCCCTTACTGGTTGCAAATATTGGGGCGCATCAGGATTGGGGTTCAAATTAGCGGGTCCACCTGTCCATAAGGTCTGTTCGTTCAATTGGATCAGTTCCTCCCCTGTCCTTCCAAACACCATGGCACCTAGCGTGCCATTGCCAATAGGCAGGGCCTCGTTCCAATCCTTGGCAGGCTGCTGGTACCAAAGTCTCATATTGCTTTGCCCAAATGCTTTTGCATTGAACAAAACAATCAATATAAACAGGCACTTTTTCATGGCAATCGTTTGCTATTATCGGGCTTCCACTTTAAAAAGGAAGCTCCCTTTTGACGGGGGCTTCCTTCTTTATTTATTTAAGTAACTGGTGTTACGCAAAGCTTGTGGGAATAATGTCAGCCTTGTCATAGTGAGCTTGCCGAACTACCCGAAGGCGATTCCGGTTTCCAAAAAGGTTTCGACAAGCTCAACCTGACATCAGTATTTGACATTTTGCGTAACATCAGTAAGTAACTGGAAGATTGTTCATTCCCTACCAGAACTTGACGTACAAGGCACTTAAAAGGACCAATGTAACCACAATCAATATCAAGGTTGACTTGCTTACCTTGAACATGCTTGCATCAATTTCAAATGCTTTAGGGTTAACCTTAGGGCCTGCCAAGCTGATCCCTACCATTGCAAGTACCGTGAAGAAGAACGACCATCCCATGTTAATGAGGAATGGAATTTCCACAACGGTTTCAACACCTAATTTTCCTATCTTCTGGTATTCATAAGCAGTATATAGCCAAGTTTCTTTTCCGAAAATGTTTACAGCATAATTATTGAAGAAGATAGCAAGTGCAAAACCCAATATTAGGCCAACCAGGGCCGCAGCCCCTGTTGTACGTTTCCAGAAGAAACCAAGGATGAACATGGCGAACACACCCGGACTAATAAAACCCGTATATTTCTGGATGAATGTAAAGCCACCTTCAGCACCTATACCCAATAAGTCCTTCCATGTAAAGATGATGGCAATGATCATGGCCACCACAACGGTCATCCTACCTGTCCAAACCATTTTCTTTTCATCCGCATTCTTGTTCAGGTATTTCTTGTAAATATCCAATGTAAAAATGGTGGAAATACTGTTGGCCTTACCTGCCAATGAAGCTACAATGGCAGCGGTCAACGCAGCAATGGCCAAACCTTTTAAGCCAGAAGGGAGGAATGCAAGAATGGCAGAATAGGCACCATCCTTACCGCCACCAAAACCTGGCAACTGGCCATTCTTGTAGAGAACAAAAGCGGCTATACCCGGCAACATTACAATAACAGGCATGAACAGTTTCATGAAACCAGCAAACAGGATACCCTTTCTTGCTGTCTCCAATTGGGCACCCAGTGCACGTTGTGTAATGTACTGGTTACAGCCCCAATAGTTCAGGTTCACAATCCATTGGCCAGCAAAATACATGGCAATACCCGGAAGCACCACATATTTCTGGACATTGAGGTTCTCGGGCGTGTTGATGACCGTTGGCGTGGATGCAGGCTTGGGCAGGATCATGTGGAAATGTTCCGGGGCCTGGCCTATTAATGTCTTGAAACCTGCAATGGCACTGCCATCTACCACATGGTTAATCCTTTCGTCCACAATGACCAATGCCATATAAACAGTGGCAAAACCACCTATAATCAATACGGCTACTTGTATTACATCCGTATACCCAATTACCTTCATTCCCCCCAGCGTGATTAACAATGCCATCAACATGAGCAGGATCATCACTTCATGTAAGTAACCGCCGCCAAGCAACCCATTAATGGCAACTGCTCCCAAATAAAGAATGGAAGTAAAGTTCACGAAAATGTACAGGAACAACCAGAAGATGGCCATGATCAGTGAAACGGATTCGTTGTACCGGACCGTTAGGAACTGCGGCATGGTATAAATCTTGTTCTTCAAATAAATAGGGATGAACCAAACAGCGATAATGATCAACGCAATGGCTGCAATCCATTCATAAGCTGCTACTGCCACCCCCACAAAAAAGCCCTCACCACTCATGCCGATAAATTGTTCTGCAGAAATGTTGGAAGCAATCAATGAAGCTCCAATTGCCCACCATGTCAAGGAACCTTCAGCCAGGAAGAAGTCATGCGTATCGGTAACCAACTTTTTCTTCCTTCTATAAATCCAGTAACCATAAGATGCTACAATGAGAAAATAAACAACAAAAATGATTTTGTCCAAAAAGGCGAGACTGTTCATAAGCATTAATCGTTTAAGAGTTGGAATAGAAGGTGCTAATGTTGCTCAAAATGGCCCATAAATCATCCTGAACCTACCTGCACCAAGATGAATAATTTTATGCCGCCGAATATAGCACAAGATTTTGATGTTCAATGGAGTATAAGCCTAATTCCTGCCACCGAACAGAATTTGTTGGAATGTGCAGGTTACGCTAACGACTGAATGTTATCTTTAACTTAGACAACCGAAAACAATATGGTTAAACCACTTGCTATGGCCAGCATCCTGCTATTTGCATTGAATGCAAGCAGTCAGGTAAATTATACTGTCAAGAAACAGTTACTTAAAGATGATTTCTCCTCATCGTTAAACAATAACTGGATCATTGAAAAGCAACCAGCCGATACCGAGATTGTTGCCATACAGCATGGGAAGCTCCTATTGGACACTTACAATGGAGCAACGGTTTGGTACAAACAGGAACTGAAAGGGAATGTGTGCATCAAGCTGAAAAGGACAGTAATTGTTGAAGGTGGAAAGAATGACCGCTTATCTGACTGCAATTTTTTCTGGATGGTCACTGATCCTTTTCAAAACAATATGTTCCGCCGCAGTGGTGGTTTTAAGGAGTATGATTCATTGAGCATGTACTATGTGGGCTTTGGCGGCAATTACAATACCACCACGAGGTTCAGGAAGTATTCGGCGAAGGGCGATAAGCAATTGCTGGCCGAATTCAAGGACCAGCTCCATCTACTTGATGCAAATAAAGAATACCAGATTGAAATTATTATGAAGGACGGGTGGGTGCAGTTTTTGGTTGATGGGAAGCTGTTCTTTTCCTATAAGGATGCAGCGACCTTGACGCATGGGTATTTTGCCATCAGGAGTACCAGGAGCAGGCAGGAGATTGATGAGGTGGAAATTGATGAAATTGAATAAGATTTCCGCTTCGTAGAAATTTGGGGGATCGAAGGGCACAAAGTACACAACGGTAGTCGAAAAGAAGCACGGCCGTTCCATTGCTGCCATTTCCAATTATCATTTCTCACTCTTCAACAAGGGCCAGTCTTTGTTGGAAACGTGTGCAGCCAATATATAGGCCACCATCTGTTTTACAATAGCAGGCTGCTGTGCAGCAATATTGTTTTTTTCAGAAGGGTCGGCCTCCAGATCATAGAGTTCGATAGGCCCGTCCGTTTTCTCCGAAACTTTCAATTGGATGGCCTTCCATTTGCCCCAACGAACAGCTTGCTTGCCCCCTTCTTCATGGAATTCCCAATACAGATATTCGTGCTGTACCTGTTGACCATTTTTATTGAGTAATGTGGGCAATAGAGAGATGCCATCAATCGTAGCACTGCTCCTTACTCCAGCGGCACTCAAGAATGTGGGGAACATGTCCCATATTGCTGCAAGTTGGTTGCTGGTTGAATTTGATGGTATCCTTCCTTTCCAACTTGCTATGAAGGGCATGTGTATGCCGCCATCATACAGGTCCCTTTTCCTGCCCCTGTAAATACCGTTGCTATTGAAGAACTCAGGGTCATTACCACCTTCTTTGTGTGGCCCATTGTCGCTGGTAAAAATGAACAGGGTATTTTCTTCCAGGCCCTGCTTTTTCAGGGAGGCCTTTATTTCGCCCACGTACTTGTCCAACCTTGCCACCATGGCTGCATAAGCTGCATGTGGATATGGCTCAAATGGCCCGCTTTCATATTGTTTTACGCCTGCTGTTTCCTTCAATGGGGCATCATTGAACTGCTTTACATAGTTCCAATAGACGCTGTCCCTTGGCAGGTTCAATCCTGCATGGGGCAAGGTATAGGAGAGATACAAAAAGAAAGGCTGCCGATGTTCCTGATGGATGAACTTCATGGCATTTTGCTGGATCAGGTCAGCAGAATAAACGGAGTCCTTTGTCTTGTTGGGAAGCTCAATGCGGTCATTGTTGCTCCATAAATGGTCAGGATAATAATTGTGTGCAAGGGTCTGGCAATTGTACCCATAAAAAATATCGAAACCCTGCTTTAAAGGAATGCCATCCGTGCCAATACCGCCCAATCCCCACTTACCAAAGTCGGCTGTTATATACCCATTTGCCTGCAGCATCCTTGCGATGGTATTGGTATTGGCAGGCAAGGGATACTGGCCTTCAGGTTGCACCCCCCTATTGCCACGAACTGGTGTATGGCCTGTATGCAGGCCTGTCATGAAGCTGCTCCTGCAAGGCCCACAAACAGTGGATCCGGAATAGAACTGCGTAAACTTCATACCCGATAGGGCGAGTGCATCAATATTGGGTGTCCTTATCTTCTGCTGACCATAACAGCCAACATCACCAATACCCAAATCATCTGCCAACAGGAAAATGATATTGGGCCTTTGTTGCTGTGCCAATGATGGGATGGACATTGACACTAAGCAAACAGCAATTATAGTAATCTTGAACCGCAACATTATAGTACGCTTTATTTGAGTTTATATACTTCACTGCCAGCCAATAGGAAACAGCCCAGACCAAAATCCTCAAAATCCGGTTCATGGTCATAACCAACAGGCTGACTATCCTTCGGCTCCTTGCCTGTGCCCTGCACAAAGCCCAGAAAACCGTTTGCATGAACTGCTGTCCTGCTCATTTCATTCCATGCTTTCACAATGGCTGGCAAATAGGTCTTCTTGTCCAAGTGTCCATTGTTTATGCCCCAAGCAAAGCCATAGACAAATAGGGATGTGCCAGTAATTTCCTTGCCGCCGAAGTGGGTGCTGTCGTGGAGGCTTACATTCCAAGTCCCATCTTTGCGTTGCAATGGCAGCAGGGCCTTGCACATGTCCTTGTAATCCTGCATATATTCTTTGTAATGCGGGTCTGTTTTTGGCAGCAGTTGCAAGGTCCTTACCAAGGCAGCTACTACCCAACCATTGCCCCTGCTCCAGTAACAATCCTGCCCATTGGGTTCCTTATAAGGGGCAACAAAATCCTTGTCCCTCCACCATAAATGGTCTTCCACATTGTACAGGCCCTTACCTCCATGGTTGTACTTGGTGAAGGCATACATATCATACATTTTATGGAAGTAGTTGGTGTCTTTGTAAACCACGCCCAACCTTGCAAACACAGGCATGGCCATTTGCAGGGCATCAATCCATGACCAATCATCCTTCTTGGCACTTGCCACCATGGAGTCCATTGATGTTTTGATATCCTTGATGCGTTCCGCTTTCTTGTCAATCAAGTAAAGGTCAATATAGGTCTGCCCGCAAACCTGGTTATCACCATTGCGTGTTTTGGTGCCATCCCTTAGGCCCCAGTTATGCTGGGTACCCCAATCGACCGCATAATCGTAAAATTCCTTTTTCCTGTCCACGCTGTACAGGGCCATTAAACCTTCGTAGTAAACGCCCCTTGTCCAGATATGACTTGGCCAGCTCCTGTTTTTGGATGGCACAAAAATCTCCTTCTTGGTATCGGGCCATTTCTGCATGAAATAGCTATTGGCCAATTCCATGGTCTTGAGGACTTCTGCTTTAGCAGGAACTTTCTGGGCCATGCAACTAGTAACGAGGGAGGCAGACAGTAGAATGGAGCATAATAGGCGCATAAGCAATCGTTAATGTGAAGATTAGGAGTGCATGTTAGTTAACAATGAAATAAACTGTATCCTGATGTATCCTGCAAGGTAAACCTGCCTTTCCTTGCCCCAAGAAAAATAAGTTAGTAAGCAGTCATTGCCATCTTTCCTTTTGCCCATCAAATGCCTGGCAATGTGATTGGACAAATAAGGCTGCTGAAAGTGAAAAAAAAATGAGACAAAAAAAATGAGACAATTTAAAATGTCACAAAAAAATTGTCTCATTTTTTTAGCGACGGGAAACGTGGCCTGCCAATATTGAACGCTTCGGTGCATCAATTGCTAAGTGCCCCAATATAGACGTACAGTTGTTCCACAAACAATTTCTCATTAACAGCAGCATGGAGCAGGACAGGGAGTAAGCTCATTGTCAATACTTTGAGCCAGCTATTGTTGTCAATTCCATGCTGTAAACAACAATAACGATTGCCTTATACGATTTATAACTATTTGCAAACTGCCATGAAAAAACAACGCTCGCTAGTTGCTACAAGCAAATTATTTTGCGTAGCCCTATTTCCAATTATCTTCTCTTTTCAAAATCATTTGTCTGCTCAATTATTGGCTTTCCCAGGTGCCGAGGGCTATGGGAAATATGCTACTGGTGGCAGAACAGGAACCGTGTACCATGTAACCAACCTCAACAATTCAGGTACAGGCTCCTTAAGGGATGCAGTGAGTGCATCCAATAGGATTGTGGTATTTGATGTGGCCGGTGTTATAAAAATTACGGAGCGTTTAATTGTATCAGCCAATATCTATTTAGCTGGTCAAACTGCTCCTGGCGAAGGCATTACTGTTTATGGAAATGGCTGGACTTTTTCTGGTGCCAGCAATACCATTTGCCGTTACATGAAAATAAGAATGGGCATTGTGGGCACAAGCGGTAAAGATGCCAATGGCCTGGAGAATGGGCATGATGTGATTTTTGACCATTGCTCCATTTCATGGGGAAGGGATGAAAATTTTTCCATCAACTCTACCACTGCTACAAATATCACTATTCAAAACTGTATCATTTCCCAAGGCTTGCTTACGCACTCTGCAGGAGGCTTGATACAATGTGATGGCGGTATTACTTTATACAGGAACCTCTATGCAGACAACGGCACAAGGAACAATAAAGTAAAAGGTGTTAGCCAATATGTAAACAACATCGTTTACAACTGGAAAGCTGGTGCATATATTATGGGCGGGGAATCCAGTGGAAGTTCCTATGTAAATGCAGTGGGCAACTGTTTCATACAAGGACCAGTAGATGGTGTAGTACCTTTTAGTTTGGGCAATAACCAGTTCCATATTTATGCCAATGACAATATTAGCGACACCAATAGAAATGGCAGTTTCGACCCTTATGCCATTCCACAAAGTGAATATGAAGGCCCACCGGATTTTCAGGCTGTACCTTATGCTTATCCAATATTGCCCACCGTTGCTGCCAACACTTTAATCAGTACTTCTTTACCTGCTGTTGGCGCAAGTTTGCCTTACAGGGATTATGTAGATTACTATGTAACCAATGAAGTAAAAACATTTGGAACAAAAGGTGAACTGATTGCCAATGAAAGTGTGCTGCCTTTTGGCGTGCCTACAAGTTGGCCTTTATGGGCAGGCACTGCAAGATTGGATACAGACAATGACGGTATGCCCAATGCTTGGGAAACAGCCAATGGCACCAATCCCAATGTGAATGATGCAATGGTGATTACAGCATCTGGCTATACCAATATTGAAAACTATATCAATGGCATCAATGCAAGTTATTCCCAAGATTACTTGAGGGCTCCCATGAAGTTGAAAGTAGATTCAGCTACACAGAACAGTTTGTACTTATCATGGCTTGACTATACTGAAAAAGAATTGGGCTATATCGTGGAGAAAAAAGTAAACGGAAGTTTTGTTCAAATAGGCACTACTGGCATTAACATCAATTACTTTACGGTGACTGGCATGTTGCCTGAACAGTCAGACACCTTTCGGGTGAAGGCTTTTAATGCTACCATGCAATCTGATTATTCAAATGTGCTGGTTGGTAAAACAAAACCTGTTCAAGTACCTGTATTGGACCCATCAACATTTGCTCCTGATTTAACTTGGACTGGTCTTGTTAGCCAAGATTGGGATAAAACAACCAATAACTGGAAAACTTCAGCAAACACGGCTGCTGCATTTACAGATAGCAGCAAATTGATTTTTCCAGAAGCCGGTACAACGCCTAAGACCGTGAACATTACTGCACAAATGGGAGCTAAAGACATACTGGTCAGTAGTGATGGCAACTATACTTTCTCCGGTACCGGTTTTATAGCTGGGTCTAAATCGTTGAATAAAATGGGTGCAGGTGTCCTGTCCTTGCAAACAAATAACACTTACACAGGTGCCACCGTTTTAAGAGGGGGAACAATCGAGTTGAACAAATTGGCCAATGGTGGTGGTGCAAGCTCAATTGGTGCTTCTCCCAATTATGGTTTCAACTGGGTCTGGAAAGGTGGCAAATGGTCTTACACTGGTGCAAGTGTAAGCACTGACAGGAATGCTGTAATTGATGCTACCACAGAGTTTAATGTAAGCAATAGTGCAAGCACAGTAACCTTTACAGGCGTAATCAGTGGCGATGGAGGATTAACCAAATCCGGCCCTGGTAAACTGGTGCTAAAAAGCATCAATCCTTATGCAGGGGAAACGGTTATCAAAGGAGGAACGATTGAAGTGATACCTGTAAGCAGTGCCACTTTAGCTGATGATATTATTGATAACAATGTGGCCATCGGCACATCAAATGTTTTGAGGTTGCACAATGGTACTTACAAAACTTCCAATGGAAGCACCACCATTTATGAAAACTATCCTTTGGAAATGTATGTAGATGATAGCACGGTAAATGGTTTTGAACCTTTTCGAAATGCCAACTTAAACTGCAATGTTCATGGCAATGGAACATTGAATTATGCCATCCCTTATTTAAGGGAATTGGTACAAGGAGATTGGAGTGACTTCACTGGAACATTGGTGGCCAATGGTGTCAACTCTACCGATGGAAGTATTTTAATGATAGATAATGGCGTTGGCTTTCCAAGTAATAGGGTGGTGACTGCAGGTGTTACCAAAATATGCAGTTATTCAAATAACCGTACACTTTATTTAGGAGGGTTAGCTGGGCCATCTGGCACCATGCTTTCCTGTGGGGGCCAAAAAACAATATCCTTTGGTTTTGGTTACACCACCTACTCTGTGGGTGCCGCCGGTACGGATGAAACATTTGCAGGCTCCATCAACAATCAACTGTATGGCAGCTCCAACAATACCGATGGTGAAACCACTATTATCAAAGAAGGCAATGGCCTTTGGAGACTTACGGGTTCCAATCCCTACAATGGCACCACCACTATTACTGGTGGCAAATTAATTGTGAATGGTAGCAATACGGGCACAGGAAAAGTAACTGTGAACACGGGAACTATTTTGGCTGGAACAGGAAGCATCAATTCAGATGTGGAAGTGGCTGGGACATTGGAACCTGGCGATAGTTCCATCAACACATTCACACTAAAAAGCAAGTTGACTTTATTGCCAACAGCCATCACATCTATTGACGTAAACAAAACTACCAGCAGTTGGGACAAGATAAATGTAACCAGCAATATTGCTTATGGTGGCACTTTGAAAATCAATTTTACAGGCACGCCTGCTTCTGGGGATATTTTCAAAATATTCACTACCCCAGCTACTATTACTGGAACCATTACTCAGTTTGACCCAGCTACACCAGGTCCCGGATTATTATGGAAGTTCAAAGAAGCTACTGGTGAATTGGCTGTTCAAAGTCCAAACTTTGTAGAGGCTCCAACCAACTTGGCATTGAATGCAACCACCTCTTCCATTACTTCAACCAGTACAGTAAACTGCAGTTGGATAGACAATGCAAACAATGAGCTGAACTATATATTAGAACGTTGCACTGATAGCGTGAACTTTGTGGATGTGGCACACCCAGCTGCAGATTCAACTACTTATAAAGACAATGGATTATTGCCCAGCACAAAATATTTCTACCGCATCAAAGCACAGGGACCAGTAACCCAATCAGCATACAGTGCAATCGTTTGGGTAACAACGCCTGCCTTAATTGCACTGCCTACTGCACCTGCTTCTCCATTCCCTGCCAACAATGCCACCAATGTATTTTTAAGTGGCAATAAACTTACGTTTACATGGACAGCCAACTATGCAGATAGTTTTGCCATCTATCTAGGAACAACGAGTACTGCCCTAACAAAACTGGCTGACATTGCAGCTTCATCAAGCAGTTACCTCTCCCCAAGCTTGAATCCAAACACGACCTACTATTGGAGGGTTGATGCAAAAAACACCAATGGTACAACAACTGGCGCTGTATGGAATTTCAAAACAGCATTTGTACCAATTGCTGCTATTGGGGATTACAGAACTGCTGCAAGTGGCAACTGGGGAGCAACGGGTTCCAGCCCTGTTGCTACAACTATTTGGGAAAGTTTTGATGGTACAGCTTGGAATGCAATTGCTACCCCACCACCAAGCACCACCAATACCATCACGATAAGAACGGGACATACTGTTACACTGAATGCAACAAGTTTTGCCAACAATTTAGTTATTGAAAGTGGTGCAACTTTAAAATCCGGCCTTGATGCAGCAAGTGCTGCAGCCATTAGAAATATCAGGATAGGTACCAGTATCAATAATTTCGGTACAGTTGGCTCCAGTTCGGTAACAAATGACAAAGTCAATTTTCAAGGTTATAAGGATAATGGGCAAATATTTATTACGGGAACAAGCACTTACTATTTAAACACTTTTACCGTAAACAGTATAGCAGTAAATACAGAGGTAGTAATAGATGCCAACTTAAACCTAGCAAGTTACATGAGGGCCAATTTTGATGCTACTACATCTACAGGCACAGGACAGAATGATGACAACATTACCATCACCATCAATGCTGGCAAAACAGTAACAATAGGTAGTTCAGGATATCTTCAAGCATCAAGCTCCCCCACGACCAACACAGTTGGTGAATTTGGTAATTACACTTTCAATATCAATGGCATATTGGATATGAAAGCAACGGGTACTTCTTGCATTGTTGCACACTCAACATTGGCAAGCAATACTACTATCAATACCAACGGAACTTGGTTATTGGGTAATGCCATGCGTTTGGTAACTACTGCAACATCAACCCCAGTAGGTACGGTTAACTTCAATATAGGCCCTAATGGTGTTGTTGATGCTGGTGCAAGAACAATCGGCTCCAGCAATACAGCTACCAACTTAGTAGTAACCAATTCCACACTTGGTCAAACCATTTTCTTCAACATCACTGGCAATGGTGTTTTAAAGAACAATGTGACCAATGCCGATTTACTTTTCCCGATTGGTTCAAACAATACTTACAGTCCGGTTAAGTTGAACAATACTGGCACTACTGACATCATTGGAGTTGGTGTAAAAAGCAGTTTGGATAACCCTGTTTGGGCTGCTTCCAAAATTGTCACAAAGCAGTTCAGGGTTGTTCCAACAACTGTAGGCGTTACCAATTTGGCCATTAGTTTGGGATGGACAATAGCAGACCAAGGCAGTAGTTTCAACCCAGCAGGTTCGGTAGTTGTAGGACGTTATATTGGCCCAGGATGGGCTGAAGCAGTTGCTACCATTTCTGGTGCAGGTACCGTATCCAGTCCTTACTACGCTAAGGCTTCTGGCTATACCAGTTTCGACCCATTTGTAGTGGGCAATGCGACTGCATTACCATTGAACTTACTGTCATTCACTGCTGTTAAAAAGAACAATGCCATTAGCATTTCATGGACAACAAGCAATGAAATAAACACCCAAGGTTTTGAAGTGGAAAGAAGCAATGATGGCAGCAACTTTATGCAGATAGGCAAAGTAGCTGCAAGGAACAATAGCAGCAACTACTACGAATTGGTTGATGCCAACTTGTTTGTTGAAACAACTTACTACCGTTTGAAAATAATGGACATGAATGGCAGTTACCGTTACAGCAACATTGCAAGCATCAACAGCAAGCAATTGGATGTCCTGGGTGCTTATCCAAACCCAGCAAACAATAGTATTACAGTCATGCATCCCAAGGCCAATACCCATACAAGCATTAAAATTTACAATGCACTTGGCAAAGAAATACAATCAATAGCAGTACCAAAAGACGCAATGCAAACCAGTATCAATGTTCAGCATTTTGCTGCAGGTGAATACTTCCTTGTATTTGATAACGAGAAAAGTTACAGCTTGAAATTTATGAAGCAATAAGAACCAAGCCTTACATTTTCATAACAAAAGAGGGAAGCTAATTAGCTTCCCTCTTTCTTTGATTCAATAGTTGTTTAAACTTTTGAATTTACGCGTTATGAATTAATAAACGCTGTCAGCCTTGTCATCCTTAACTTGACGAAGGATGTCGAAGGCGATTGCTAAGGGATTTCCTATTCTAACCGGTTTCGACAAGCCTGCCTGCCGGCAAAGGCAAGCCCGCCTGAACGGAACGGGCAGGCTCAACCTGACAACCGTTTTCTATTCAGCACTGCTGATTGTCAAAATTGTAAGGTCCAAGCAACTCCTACTATTTCCAAGCTTTATCAATTTGTAATAGCTGCTTTTGGTTTCAATTCATCAGGACTATCTTTTGTATAGGCATCAAACGTAAACTTTGATGGCTTTGATAAAATGTCTTTAATCAATTGAATGTCGATAATTTGTTTGGGTGCAAAATCCTTGCTGTTCATGTAATTGGTCAAGCTATAAAACAATTGCTTGGCAGCAGGGCGATTAATGGTTGTATCACTCAAATCAGCACTGGAAACGATGATGGAGCCATTGCCAACCTTTGCTTCAAAAATCAAAGCCAGCCTCCTATTCATAAACCATGTATCAATGGGCTGTACC
>JAHEZD010000088.1 GCA_023251255.1 Chitinophagaceae bacterium | reverse complement strand
ATTATAAAAAGTACAATGTGCTGTTTAATTACACCAATCAAGTAACCAAGGCAATTACGATTGGAACATCCATGAACCTCACTTACAAGAACAGGCAGGAACCTCCATTTACCAGTGAAAACCTTGCTTTGCTAGTGTATGCTGCCGGGCCATTGTACGGGCCTTTTTTACCCGATGGAAGTAACAGGGTTGTATCAAGGGCCTATGATCTGGAAGGCCGTAACCGCAATGTGCAGGAAGCATTTGCTATGGGTTACCAGAATACAAAGGAATATAACTTGAATGCACAGGCTTATGTGGATATCAAACTTTTAAAAGGGCTTACATGGTCTTCTAAAGTGGCCATCAATTATGTGGATGAATATTATAAAATGTACCAGCATCCATATTCCGCTTATTTATTGCAGGAAAAGGACCCCGTTACCAATGATTACAAAGCCGCATCTTTTGGCCCCGATTACCTGGGCGTAACAGATCAATATTCCAAAACACTCAACCCTACTGTGTATTCTGTATTGAACTATGAAACCACTGTAGCGAAAGACCATTCCATCAAAGCATTGGTTGGTTATGAGCAATTGTACAATAAGTTTCAAACCCTAAGGGCCAGAAGGTTAAATGGCGTATCAACAGCTATCACGGAATTGGCTGGTTATACAAGTACAGGTGAAGCCATCAATACAACATACCCGCGCCTTCCTGGTCTGTCAAGCCCTTATGAATGGGCATTGCAATCTGTTTTTGGAAGGGTGAACTATGATTATCGGGGCAAGTACCTTTTTGAAGCCAACATGCGTTATGATGGTACATCTAGGGTATCACCGGATTTCCGTTGGGGTTTCTTCCCATCTGTTTCAGTGGGTTGGCTGGCTTCAAGGGAAAAATTCTTCCGTGACAATGTCAATTTGATAAGCAACTTAAAACTAAGGGCATCTTATGGAAGTTTGGGCAATCAGGAGATAGGCAATTATCCTTATCAAAATGTATTAACTGTAAGTGGTGTTAGTTATCCTTTTGGTAATACCACTCCTGCACAAGGTGCAGTACTCAATTCTTTTAAGGACCAAAGCCTGCATTGGGAAACCACGAGGACAGCAGACTTTGGAATTGACCTTGATTTTGCAAAGCATATTTTTGGATTGACATTCGACTGGTTCAATAGAACAACCTCCGATATATTGGCTGCTCAATCTGTGCCAGCAAGCCTTGGTCTCACTTCGCCTACTTTCAACAATGGCAAGATGCGTGCAAGGGGCATAGAACTTGAGCTAAGGCATCAATATAAAATTGGTAAGGTTACTTATGGTGTGAATGCACAGATTTCCACTGCCAACAACAAAGTGCTTGAAATTAAAGTGCCAAGCATTGGTACAAGCATTGCACAAGTTGGCCTGCCTTACAATTCACATTATTTATACATATGGGATGGCATTTTTCAAACGGCAGATCTTACAGATCCCAAGGTTCCCAAACATGTGCTGAACCCCAACCCCAAGGCTGGTGACCTTAAGATGAAAGATGTGACAGGTGATGGGGTTGTGGACGCCAACGATCGTGTTGTGGTAGATGGGGCCTATCCAGACTATATGTACTCTTTTGGATTCAATGTTCAATACGAAGGGTTTTCTTTGAACGCTTTTTTTCAAGGTGTGCAAGGGCTCAAGAACAGGGTAACCGGTTGGGGGGTAGACCCATTTAACCAAGGTTCGGCACCAACTACTAAATGGCGCAACGCATGGACGCCAACCAATCCTACTAATGAACTGCCCGCTATGTACATTGCAGGCTATGCAGGCGTGGCTAATTATGTTGGCTCTACCTATTACTTAATGGATGCTTCTTATTTGCGATTGAAAAATGTGGTACTATCCTATAATATCCCACGCGCATGGCTTTCACGCATAAAAGCAAAGGACCTTACTATTTATATTTCTGCAGACAACCTGTTTACCATTACCAAATATGAAGGCAGCGATCCAGAAAGATCAAGTACCACAGGTAACTATGCGCAATATCCACAAGCAAAAGTGTTCAATGCAGGATTAAACATTAAATTTTAAATCATGAAAACAAGGAATAAAATATTATTGGCTATACTGGCTGTATGTACGGCAACCGTATTCAATGCGTGCAACAAGGATTTGCTGGATCAGAATCCACCTGATAGCGTTTCCAGTTCCATATTCTGGGCAAGCGAAGCAGACGTGCAAAGTGGCCTGGCGGGTGTGTACTCCAGGTTGCAGCAGAATTTCCTGGGTTACGAAAGGGTGTACCTTGATGGGATTTCAGACAATGCTTTTTTATGGGACAATACGAACCAAACCAATTTCGTAAACATGACCACAGGTAGTATTTCTTCATCATTGGGTGGCGCCATGGCAAATATGTACAGCTCCCCTTACAGGGCAATTGCTTCTTGTAATTACTTTTTGGATAATGTTGATAAGGCACCAATTGCTGATGCAAAGAAAAATGTCTATAAAGCAGAAGTGAAATTCATAAGGGCATTATCATACTTTGATCTTGTGCAGGATTTTGGAGGCGTAATTATCTACCGGAACTTTCCTGCAACACTGGATGATGCCAAGATTGCCAAAAGTACAAAGGAGCAGGTATATGCGTTTATTGAAGAGGACCTAGACTTTGCCATTGCAAATTTACCCGATGATAAATATAATGGGCATGCAGTTAAGGGAAGTGCATTGGGCCTAAAAGGAAGGGTATTGCTAACAGAACAAAAATGGAGCGATGCTTTGAATGTGCTGCAACAAGTAATTACCGGCAACAAGTTTGCATTGTCCAACAGCTACGCTGCCCTGTTTAAAACCGCTGGACAAGCAACGGCTGCTGTAAATACGGAAATCATGTTTTCTGTTCAATACCTGGCCACCACCAATCCACAAAGAACAAGCCCCGGTGCTGCAGGCATGGATATTGAACTTGGCTGGTATTCATTGATGCAGCCTTATCAGGATTTAATCAATGATTATGAAATGACAGATGGCAAATCCATTACAGAGTCGCCTTTGTATAATTCAGCAACGCCTTACCTGAACCGTGACCCACGGCTGGACCTTACAGTTAAGTTGCCTGGCGAAATATGGAAGAACAGCTCCAATGTGGCATGGACAGGTAGTTACAACTCATTTACTGGTTTTTTGGTAGAGAAATATGTTGACCTGTCAAGGGCGCCCTTTACTACGGCAACGGCCACTTCTACGGATCAGGATTATATACACTTACGCTACGCAGACATCCTGCTCATGTTTGCAGAAGCAAAGAATGAATTGACCGGGCCAGATGCATCCGTGTACAATGCTATCAATCAAGTAAGGGGAAGAACAGGCATTGGCATGCCGAACGTAGACCAACTGAAATATGATACGAAAGAAAAAGTAAGGGACTATATACGTCATGAAAGGAGGGTGGAATTTGCATTTGAGGGCCAGCGGTACAATGATCTGAAACGGTGGAATATCGCACATACAAAACTGCCAACATTAAAAACACCCGCAAATATTCCTTTGGTGTTCGAGACGAAAAACTATGTATTGCCATTTCAGCAATCTGAACTGGACAACAATCCAAAGCTTGTTCAAAATCCTGGTTATTGAGTAAGTGACCAAACAAAACAGGGGTGTTATTCAACGCCCTTGTTTTGTTTGATTGTGTATATGAAACTGAATGATGCATAACAAGAGCCTATCAATGGGATTGGGGAAATAGGAGTTGGGCAAATAGTAAAATAGTCCATCATTATAGCACTTAGGTACATTGCGCAACGATAAGGCTATGGCTACATTTAATTTTTATTGCAGCCCTTTTTTAAAAGCCGAGAATGTTCAAACGATTGCCTGTAATTATTTTATTACTGATGCTCCATTTTATGGGCATTACCCAATTGCAGGTATATGTCTCCCCTTCAGGAAATGATTTGTCCAATGGCACAGTTGTTCAGCCTTTCGCCACATTGCCTGGGGCCTTGCGGCATGTTCGTGAGCTAAGGAGATTGCAGGATGGTTCCATCAATAAGGGGGTCCATATTGTTTTAAAAGGCGGCACCTATCAATTGTACGAGCCTGTCTTTATCCGTCCTGAAGATGCAGGTACCAAAGAAAGTCCCACATTTATTGAAGCAGCGCCCAATGAAGTGCCCGTATTAAGCGGGGGGCTGAAAATTATGAACTGGAAGAAAATTAATAGTGATGTACCAGGCCTGCCTGCATCGATGAAAGGCAAGGTTTGGGTAACCGATGTGCCCAATATGCATGGCAGTGGTTTCATTTTCCGCCAGCTATGGGTAAACAATGCAAAAGCCACCCGTGCAAAAGATACCCATGGTGAATTAATGAACAGGATCCTGTCCTGGAACAAAAAAGAAGAAACCTGTTTTATACCCACGCCAAAATTTCCGTCCTTGCAAAAGGTTGTTGGTATGGAGATGTTCATACACCAATGGTGGGCCATAGCCATATTGAGGATCAAGAAAATGGAAGTGCATGGCGATAGCACCAAGCTCTATTTCCATCAACCAGAAAGCAGGGTACAAAGTGAACATCCTTGGCCTGCTCCTTGGATTTCAAAGGAGACCGGCAATTCTGCTTTTTACTTGACCAATGCCATCCAGTTTTTGGATGAACCGGGTGAGTGGTTCCTGGATAGAGGGAACAACAAGCTCTATTATTACCCGCAGAACAATGAAGATGTAACCACGGCAGACATTATTGCCCCTTACTTGGAAACATTGGTGAAAATTGAAGGCACAACGGACCATCCTGTTTCCAATATCTTTTTCAAGAACATTTCATTTGAACATTCAGGTTGGTTGCGCCCTTCACAAAAGGGCCATGTGCCTTTACAGGCAGGTATGTACCTGTTGGATGCCTACAAATTGAAGATCCCGGGAACTGCAGATAAGAAGGGGCTGGAAAATCAAGCTTGGGTGGGTAGGCCCGCTGCTGCAGTGGAAGTTTCCTACGCTAGCAGTACAGGCTTTGAAGCATGTACATTCACGCATTTGGCATCAACAGGATTGGATTATGGGAAGGGAACGGAAATTGCCAACATCAAAGGAAACCTTTTTAAGGACATTGGTGGCTCTGGCATGAACATCGGCATGTTCAGCGATGAAGCTACTGAAGCCCATCTTCCCTACAACCCAAAGGATGAACGTGAAGTTTGTAGCAATATCAATATCAGCAACAACTTGGTGACCAATGTAGCCAATGAAGATTGGGGAGCAGTGGGTATCAATGCCGGTTACCTAAAGAATGCCAACATAGAACACAATGAGGTGAACAATGTTTCCTACACAGGCATCAGTGTGGGTTGGGGCTGGACGAAAACATTGAATGCAATGAATGGCAATAAGGTCATTGCTAATAAAATCCATCATTATGCAAAACAGCTATACGATGTAGCGGCTGTTTATACCTTATCTGCACAGCCCAATTCCATCATTGCTGACAACTATATCGATAGTATCTATAAAGCACCTTATGCCCACATTCCTTCCCATTGGTTTTATTTGTACACTGATGAAGGAACTTCTTATTACACCATAAAAAACAATTGGTGCCCTTCGGAAAAGTTCTTGCAGAATGCCAATGGGCCAGACAATGTTTGGCAGAAGAATGGACCAATGGTTGATGACAGTATTAAACTAAAAGCCGGACTTGAACCTGCTTACCAATATCTATTAAAAGAAAATGTTGCTGCCGATAAAAAATATACTATCAATAAGGAGCAGCCGGTTATGATAGAATTGATTGGCAAGGATTCCAATGCAGTTGACAAGGAACAATTGAAAGAACTATTGATCAAGGCAAAAGTTCATGCAGGGGCTTTGTACCAATGGCAGAACCACTGGGTGATTTTTGACAAGGTGCAGGATGTGTTTTCATTACGTGAAAAACTGCACAATGCTTTTCCAACAGTGCAGGTAAAAACTTACGACGATTTGTTTTACGAGTTCAATAGGAAATATTGTGCTGATAAAACAACAGCCAAGGAGTGGGACCATACCATTCTTACTGCCAATATGGTAGCTGATACAATCTTGCAGAAGGAATATTTGAACCATCACGCCACACAATTTGTAAAATGGAAAGAAGTATCAGAAGGCTTTTGCAATGCCAATTTCCAACAGTTGCTGCTGTTTAGGAATGGGAGGCAGTTGATGTTGGTCATCAGTATACCAAAGGGTGAAAGTTTGGATAGGTTGAACCCGAAGACAACAGAAAACAATCCTCGTGTGGATGATTGGAACAACCTAATGAAGAAATACCAGGAAGGTATTGAAGGAACAAAGAAAGGGGAGACATGGGTTTTCCTGAAACCCTTATCCACTAAAGGGGAATGAAATAGTAGAAAGGACATGTTTTGAATTCTTGTGGAATGGTAAGGCAGATGAACATTTAAAATACAACCGCTTAGCTACTAAAAATATAATTATGATGAACATTGGCATACTTGGTTTGGGAGAAGGGAGGAGCACCATGAGTGCTGCCTTGCAAAGTAAAAAATTATTGCTCAAAATGATTTGCGATGCAGATAAGGAGTTGTGTGTTCACCGCGCAGATGAATTTAAAATGTACGATTACACAACGGACTACCAGGAGATGCTGGACGATGAAAGCATTGACATCATCGCTATTTATACACCGGACCATTTGCACGCAGCGCATGTAAAGCAAGCATTGCTGCACAATAAACATGTGATTTGCACCAAGCCGTTTATTGATGATTTGAGCAAGGCCAAGGAACTGGTCAAACTACAGAAGAAAACAGGCAAGAAAGTTTTTGTTGGACAGAGCTCCCGTTTTTTTGAACCCTATAAAAGGCAGCGTGCGGATTTTGAAGCAGGAGAAATTGGGGAATTGATAACTATTGAAAGCCATTACAATGCTGACCACCGCTGGTTCCTGGAGAAGAAATGGGCATTGGAGGATTCGTTCAAATGGCTGTATGGTGGCTTGAGCCATCCAGTGGATTTTATACGCTGGTACCTGCCCAATATTGAGGAAGTAATGGGCTATGGAATGATCAGCAGCAATGCCAAAACCGCTGGCTTGAAGAATGAGGATACCATGCACTTCATTTTCAAGGCCGCGGACGGGAGGATTGCAAGAGTTAGCGGTGTATATACCTCACCAACGCAACCAGTGCAGAGGGAGAGTGGCATGAGCTGTATTCTACGGGGAACAGAGGGTGCGAGCCAAGCAGATTATCACGAGCTGCGTTATGCAATAACAGATAAAACTGGCGAGGAAAAGATCATTACTTGGGGAGATGCAACCTTGAAACATTATTTCAGGTTTGAAGGGCAGAGCCACCATGCAGGCGAGTACCAGAACTACTTGGAATATTTTGTGGACAGCATCGAACAGGATTTTACGGCCTATCCCGGTATGAAAGAAGGCATAGGTACCGTGGCATTGTTGCAAGCAATGGACAGGAGCCTAAAAACTGGTACGCCCATTAAAGTCCAGGATATTTTAAACGAGTATGGACTATGAACAATATCTATGATAAACTAACAGGACTTGATTTTGGCATCATCGCTTTATACTTGATCATCTTGTTAGTAATAGGTTATCTGGCCAGCTTCAAGCAGAAGAAGAAAAATGAAACGCTTTTTCTGGCTGGCAATTCGCTTAACTGGTACAATATCGGTTTTAATATGTGGGGAACCAATGTTGGCCCCTCATCCTTATTGGCATTTGCGAGCATTGGTTATGCAACAGGTATCGTAGCGGGTAATTTTGAATGGTATGCCTTCCTGTTCCTATTGTTATTGGCCATGGTGTTTGCGCCAAAATACATTGCTACCAAAGTAGCTACCATGCCTGAGTTCATGGGCAAACGTTATGGGGACAGCACGCAGAATATTTTGGCCTGGTATGCACTCATTAAAATATTGGTAAGTTGGTTAAGCCTCGGGTTGTTCAGTGGCGGCGTTTTGGTGCGTCAAATTTTGGGCATACCCATGTGGCAGTCCGTGATTGTATTGGTAGCATTTGCCGGCATCTTCACTTTTGCCGGAGGGTTAAGGGCCATAGCCAAAGTGAATGTTTTCCAGATGATACTCTTGATCCTGGTGTCATTGACCTTGTCTTACTTGGGCCTGCAAAAAATTGGTGGGTTCACTTCACTGTGGCATAAAGTGCCGCATGACTATTGGAACCTCATTAAGCCCGCAAATGATAAAAACTACCCTTGGCCTGCCATGTTGTTGGGCTATCCTGTAGCAGCGGTAGCGTTCTTCTGTACGGACCAGGCAATGGTGCAAAGTGTACTAGGCGCAAGGAATTTGGAACAGGGACAATTGGGTGTAAATTTTATTGGATGGTTGAAGGTATTGGCCCTACCATTGTTCATCCTGCCAGGTATTTTATGTTTTGCCCTGTATCCCAACCTGGAAAAATCCGATCTGGCTTATATGACTATGGTCACCAATTTATTTCCCGCTGGCATGAATGGTCTGGTCATCTGTGTAATGATTGCCGTACTGGTTGGCACCATCGGTTCCTCATTGAATGCATTAAGTACGGTGTTCACCACGGACCTGTACCTGAAGAAAATCAATCCAACGGCTACCACACAGCAACAGATTAAAATTGGCAGGATCACTGTTGCAGTGGGTTGTGCATTCGCGGTATTGATGGCAATTGCAATTGACAATATCAAGGGGCAGAACCTTTTCAATATCTTCCAAGCTGTATTGGGTTTCTTGGCCCCATCATTATCAGTTGTGTTCCTATTGTCTGTCTTCTGGAAACGCACCACTAAAAAAGCGGTCAATATTATTTTAAGTTTCGGTTCGGCATTCAGCTTGGGCGTAGGTGTTCTGTACCTATGGATTTTGCCAGCGGACAAATACCCCCAATGGCCGCATTTCATGCTATTGTCATTCTACATTTTTGCAATGCTGTTTGTTGTAGCTATCCTCATTTCAATAACGGATCGCAAACCGGTCACCAATATTCAAAATATTGCATTAATTAATATGCCTGTCACTACTAAACGAGTGAAAATATTGTTTGGATTATTGGGGCTGGTCATACTCAGTTTATATATCATCTTTAACGGACATTAATTTATGGAAAGAAATAATTTAGATAGCCGCCTACCTGTATTTATTGAAGCAGGTGTTGGGGCAAGATTCAGCAAGCTAAGGTTTGCTTGCTTATTTTTTGTAATGGTTTCCTTGTGTATGGACAGTTCTGCCCAGCCACCCAAACGGCATTTGGGCCATGGTCCGCAAGACACTTGGATTTGGTATCCTGGCGATTTTGAAATATGGTTGGCCAATCAAATGCAGAACCGCAGAACAGACAGGGGTACTTTCTTTCCCGTATTCTGGAAAGTGGACAGTCATTATCCATTGATTGATTTCCACAAGGAATTTTATTTAACTGAACCTGAAGAAGTGAATATTTATGTAGAAGGCACCTATAATGTAAAATTTGATGGCCAGCCTATGGAAGGCACACCTAAAAAAATAACTGTTCCGGCAGGCAAACATAAGATTAACGTGAAAGTGTTCAACCAGGCCAATGTGCCCGCTATATATGTATCCGGTAAAACTATTTTTTCCGATGCAAGTTGGTTGGTGACTTTTGAAGACAAGGAATGGATTGATGAAACGGGGAAGACCTCGGATATCTCCGCCACCAAATGGCTCAATGCTGGCAAGTGGAACTTCAATGATCCCACAAAACCGCCTTCTACTTTTAAACTGCCTATTGTGCCTCAATTTGCAACCAGCTTAGCCAAAAGTAGCAACGGGAAATTGGTTGATTTTGGAAAGGAAACATTTGGCTTCATCAAATTGCACGGCATCAAGGGAAATGGCAATATCACTTTGTACTATGGTGAAAGCAAAGAAGAAGCATTGAGCGAGAAGGGCGCAGTAACTTTGGACAGGCTATCATTCCAGCAATCAACAAAAAAGGATTCGGTAATGCCATTGTCAAAAGCATTCCGTTATGTCAATATGGTAACCGATGGGACATTGCAAGTGGATTCCGTTTCCATGTTGTACGAGTATGCCGATGTGAAGGAAAACGGCTCCTTCAAATGTTCGGATGAAGAAATCAACCGGATTTATGATGTAGCCAAATACACTTTCCATTTAAATACCCGTGAGTTCTTTATAGATGGCATCAAGCGTGACCGATGGGTGTGGAGCGGTGATGCCTATCAGAGCTATCTCATGAATTACTATCTCTATTTTGACAATGAAACGGTGTCCAGGACCTTATTGGCATTGCGTGGTAAAGACCCGGTAACTGGCCATATCAATACCATTATGGATTATACCTTTTATTGGTTCCTTGGTATTTATGATTACTATTTGTACACAGGCGATAAAACTTTTATCACACAGTTCTACCCGCGTATGCAAAGCCTCATGGAATATTGTTTGGGACGGAGGAACAAGGATGGCTTGATGGAAGGATTGCCTGGCGACTGGATCTTTATCGACTGGGCAGATAAGCTCAGTAAAAAAGGGGAAGTAAGTTTTGAACAGTTATTGTTGTGCAGGAGCCTGGAAACAATGGCTTTATGTGCAGGAATTGCCAATGAAAAAAGTGATGCCAATAAATACCAGCAATATGCTGCGGAACTGAAAGCAAAACTGTTCACCCTTTACTGGAACGAAACCAAACAGGCCCTTGTACATAGCCGCATAGATGGCAAGCAAACAGAAAATGTGACCCGTTACAGCAATATGTTCTCCATCTTCTTTGATTACTTCAACCAGCAGCAAAAAGAAGCTGTAAAGAAATCTGTTTTATTGAATGATAGCATACAGAAGATAACGACTCCCTACATGCGCTTCTACGAACTGGAAGCCCTATGTGCCATGGGTGAGCAAACCTATGTGACGCAGCAAATGAAAGACTATTGGGGCGGCATGTTGAAATTGGGTGCCACCAGTTTCTGGGAAGAATACAATCCCACAAAAAAAGGGGCGGAGCATTTGGCCATGTATGGTCGCGAATTTGGCAAGAGCCTCTGCCATGCCTGGGGGGCAAGTCCCATCTATCTGTTGGGTAAGTATTATATAGGCGTAAAGCCAACATCCCCCGGTTATGCCATGTACACTGTTGAACCAAACCTTGGCGGGCTGCAATGGATAGAAGGCAGGGTGCCAACACCTAATGGGGCCATTGCCGTACACTGCAGTACAAAGGAAATGAACATCACCACTGCAGCAGGTATAGGTACCTTGCGTTTCCACAGTGCGGTTAAGCCTGAGTGTAAGCAAACAACAATAGAAAGCAAAGGCGGCAACTTGTACGAACTAACCATGCAAGGATATAAAACATATATTGTAACCTATCAGGCTGTTCATTGACCCTGATGGCGGTTATTTGGTCTGGCAACGATTTGGGTATTGTAGGTGCTAAGAAACTGTCTAAAATCATTTCAATGGCTAATATGTGCTGCTTTTTGGCTACAACATCGTTGGATTTTTCGCCTTAGACGTTAGACTATGGCTGCAAAGCCGATGACTATCGGCTCCGCCTTGTTTCGCTCAAAAATCACCAACATATTATTCCATCAAATAATCTTAGACAGTTTCTAAGAGCTTCGAAGCTGGCTTATTTAAATAAAAAGATGAAAAGAATTGCAATCATAATAATGGGTTTGATGTTGATGGAACTTTCACCAGCACAAACAAGTTTGGTCAACACGGATCACAGTCCTCATGCAAAGCTTACCAGCATCGGCATGAGCGATGTACAATGGACCAAGGGTTTTTGGGCAGAACGTTTTGAAGTGTGCAAGGATTCCATGGTGCCACATTTATGGGAAACCTATACCAGCAAAACCATGTGCTATGCTTTCCAGAATTTCAGGATTGCAGCAGGATTGGATACGGGCCGCTTCCGTGGGCCATCCTTCCACGATGGTGATTTCTATAAAACATTGGAAGCAGTGGCCGCTTTGTATGCATCCACAAAAGATAGGAAACTGGATGCCATGATGGACGAAGCCATTGCAGTGATTGCAAAGGCCCAGCGTGCGGATGGTTATGTGTACACCAAGTCCATCATTGAACAGCAGAAAACAGGCAAAGGCGAAATGTTTGATGACAAGCTCAGTTTTGAAGCCTACAATTTTGGCCACTTGATGACAGCAGCCTGTGTGCATTACCGGGCCACTGGTAAAACAAGTTTGCTGGGAGTTGCAAGGAAGGCAACTGAATTCCTGATCCATTTTTACAATAAGGCCACACCGGAGCAAGCAAGGAATGCCATCTGCCCTTCCCATTACATGGGCATTACAGAAATGTACAGGACCACAGGCGAGCAGAAATATCTGGACCTAGCCAAGAAGCTGATCGATATACGTGGCATGAGCGAGGGCAGTGATGACAATAGCGATAGGCTTCCATTCCGGAAAATGACAGCAGTGAACGGGCATGCCGTTCGTGCCAATTATTTATTTGCAGGTGTGGCGGATGTATATGCTGAAACAGGTGATGAAGCTTTATTGCATACATTGGATTTGATGTGGGACGATGTGGCCAATCACAAGATATATGTCACCGGTGGTTGCGGTGCTCTATATGATGGGTTATCACAAGAGGGCATATCCTACAAGCCCGATTCCATCCAGAAGATACAGCAGGCTTATGGTAAGGATTACCAGTTGCCCAACATCACGGCACATAATGAAACCTGTGCCAATATTGGCAATGTTTTATGGAACTGGCGCATGCTGCAGTTGACTGCCGATGCCAAGTATGCAGATATGGTGGAACTGGAACTGTACAACAGTGTGTTAAGCGGCATCAGTTTGGACGGTAATAAATTCTTCTATACCAATCCATTGGCAGCATCCAAGGATTATCCCTATGATTTGCGGTGGAGCGGTGGACGATCAAAGTATATCAGCAAGAGCAATTGCTGCCCACCCAATGTGGTACGCACCATTGCCGAAGTCAATAATTATATGTACAGCGTCAATGAGGATGGCCTGTACATTAACTTATATGGTGGCAATAGATTGTCAACAAAACTGAAAGATGGGTCAGCCATTCAATTGGAGCAGGCAACCAATTATCCTTGGGACGGGAATATTGCCATCACTATAAAAGAAATCCCTTCAAGACAATTAGCCTTCTTCCTGCGTATCCCGGGCTGGTGCAAAAAAGCTAGCATCAAAGTGAATGGCAAATTGATTGATCAGCCTCTTGCACCATCATCCTATCAATCTATCAAACGCTTATGGAAAGCAGGTGATAAAATAGAACTGGTTCTGGATATGCCTGCCACATTAATAGAATCAAATCCTTTGGTAGAAGAAACAAGGAACCAGATTACCGTAAAACGTGGACCAGTTGTTTATTGCTTGGAGTCAGCAGATTTATTGTCTTCCCAAAAAGTGTTTGCGGTGACCATTCCTTCAGGTATCCAATTCACCACAAAGCCAATGGCAATCGATAAAGGCCAGGTAGTGGCTTTGGAAGGTGAAGCAAGATTGTTGCAGAACGGCAACTGGAACAACACTTTGTACAAGGAACTGAACACAAACACGCAGCCCATCAAAATAAGATTGATACCTTATTATGCTTGGGCAAACCGTGGACAAACGGATATGACCGTGTGGATGCCGCTGGCAAGGTAGCAAGATTGCCAGCCTGTCCGCGATAACTATCGGGATTGTCGAAGGCAGGTTATGAAAATAGTTTGATGGGGCAATTTTTGACACGCCAGTTTAACAGTATAAAAAAGATAAATGGAAAGAATAACCGCAACCTATTTTATAGAAACGCCCTATGCACCCGAGCAGGCCGCACAGGTACTGGCAGGAGAACAGTCGTCAGGAACCTTTGTAGCAGTGCCAGGGGAAACAGCAGAACTGAAACAACGTTTTGCCGCAAGGGTAGAAGATGTGGAGCATTTAGGAACAGTAGATACGCCAGCCATTCCCGGTGCCGAAAGCAAGACAGGCCAATACCACCGTGCCATGGTGAAAGTGAGTTGGAGCATCGAAAATTTTGGGTATAACCTGCCAGTCATGGTTTCCACATTGCAGGGCAACCTCTACGAGATCACACAATTCACGGGGCTGAAGTTGATGGATATTCAATTGCCAGCTTCTTTTGGTGAGCATTATAAAGGGCCAAGATTTGGCATTGATGGCTGCAGGCAATTAACCAATGTATATGACAGGCCATTGATTGGTACCATTATCAAACCTTCCATTGGGCTATCGGTTCAGCAAACAGCGGATATTGTAGCAACCTTGGCAGAAGCTGGTATTGATTTTATCAAGGATGACGAATTATTGTCCTCTGCAGCTAATTCAAATTTCAACGACCGGGTGGATGCGGTGATGAAAGTGATTAACGCACACGCCGATAAAACTGGTAAGAAAGTCATGTTTGCCTTCAATATCAGTGGTGAAGTGGATGAAATGATGCAGCGGTACGATAAGGTGCTGAATAGTGGCGGCACCTGTGCCATGGTGAGCATCAACAGCGTGGGCCTGTCGGCTACCAAGAAAATAGCTGACCGGGGCCAATTGGCCATCCATGCGCATAGGAACGGTTGGGGAATGATGACCCGCCATCCTTTACTGGGAATCGATTTCAGGGCCTACCAGAAACTGTGGCGGTTGGTGGGTGTGGACCAATTGCATGTGAACGGTATCCAAAACAAATTCTGGGAGAGCGATGACAGTGTCGTGAGTTCCATTGAAGCATGTCTAACGCCGGTGTTCAACCACAAAAAAGTATTGCCTGTTGTTTCGTCGGGCCAATGGGGCGGTCAGGCGTTTGAAACCTACCGCAGAACAAGAACAGTTGACCTGCTATACATGGCAGGTGGCGGTATCATGGCCCACCCCATGGGAGCGGCATCCGGTGTTGCTGCACTGCAGCAAGCATGGCAGGCGGCGGTGGATGGACTGACCTTGGAAGAGGCAGCCAAGGAATATCCTGAGTTTAGAAAATCAGTTGAAAAATTTGGTAAACCCTGACGGCGGCTACAGCCCCGTCAGCGGTTATTCAGAAAGGGAAACAAAATGAACAATAATATTCTATTAGCCTATTACGGCGATGACTTCACAGGCTCAACAGATGCCCTTGAATTCCTGTGCCGTGCCGGTGCCAAAACAATACTGTTCATAGAGCCGCCAACGGCAGCACAATTAGCAGGGTTCCCTGATCTGGATGCATACGGTGTAGCAGGAAAAACAAGGTCCTTACCGCCAAATGAAATGGAGCAGGTCCTGGTGCCAGCTTTTGGGCAAATGAGGGGAACAGGTGCAAAGCATATCCATTATAAAGTATGCTCCACCTTCGATTCTTCAGCAACAACCGGTAGCATTGGCAAGGTCCTGGATATTGCTTCAACCATTTTTGCGAACGCAATTATTCCCGTCATTGGTGGCACACCTGCATTGGGCCGTTATTGTGTATTTGGGAACCTCTTTGCAAGGATGGGTATTGGTAGCAATGGGGATATTTTCCGTTTGGACAGGCACCCTTCCATGAGCAAGCACCCGGTAACGCCAGCCCATGAAAGCGACCTTCGCCTGCACCTGCAAAAGCAAACCACCAAACAGATTGGGTTGATTGATGTGCTGCAATTGGACCAGCCCATTGAAAGCTGGAACAGCGGCCTCCAAGAAAAGGAGCAGGTGGTACTGGTAGATGCGATGTACGATGAACATCTCACCAAGATTGGTGAATGGTTGAATGCGCAGCAGACAGCAGATAGGCCCCTGTTCTCCGTAGGTGGCTCATCTGTGGAAATGGCTTTGGGTAAATACTGGACACGGCATAAAATATTGAACGGGAATTGCCAATGGAACCATCCAAGAATGGCTGAGCCATTGTTGGTGATTTCAGGAAGCTGCTCACCGGTAACTGCTTCGCAAATTGCTTGGGCAAAAGCAAATGGTTTTGAAGAAGTGGTCATTGATGCGGTGCAGGTTGGCAATGATGGGGTGGTAGATGGAAATATATTCCAGCAGGTGAACAGGTTTCTGCAGCAGCAAAAAAATCTCATCGTTCATACGGGCAATAAGCAAATGCAGCACCTGCCATCCGAAAAGTTGGGGACCGCCTTGGGCCTGATTGCAAAAAATGCTGTTGCCAATGCTGGCATCAAGAGGGTGGTAGTGGCAGGTGGGGATACCAGCAGCTATGCAGCAAGGGCCATGGAGATAGATGCGGTGGAAATGCTGGCACCCTTGGTGAAGGGCGCACCACTGTGCAGGGCCCATTCAGAAAATGAATACGTGAACGGACTGGAAGTGAATTTTAAAGGCGGGCAAGTGGGCAGTGAAAATTATTTCGGCGTATTACTGAATGGAGAACTATAATAAGGAATAACTCCGACAACGGCTTCAAGCCTTGTTGGCGGTTAAGGCGCGGTCTTGATCAAAAACCAATCATCAAAAACTAAATCATCATCATGAGCACAAACAACTCCCCTTTAGGGGCCGGGGGGGCTAATTCCCCTTCAGGGGCTGGGGGTACAACCTTGGGCCTTATTCACACATCCGCTACACTCGTTCCTGTATTTGCAGAACTGTGCAGCAAATATTTGCCACATATCAAAACATTCAACATTGTGGATGATAGCTTGATCAAGAACACCATTGCCTGCGGCGAACTTACACCATCCACGTCGAGGCGGGTGGTCAACTATGCAGGCTCTGCTGAAGAAGCCGGGGCGGATTTCATTTTGTTCACCTGTTCCTCCATTGGCCCCGCAGTGGAAACAGCAGCTACCTTGACTGGTGTGCCTGTACTGCGTGTAGACCAGCCGATGGCGGATAAAGCCGTGCAAATGGGCAAACGTATCGGCGTGATTGCCACCCTGTCCACCACTTTGGAGCCCACCAGTGATTTGGTGAGAAGGAGGGCGATGGTGGCTGGCAAGGAAATAGCGCTCACATCCGTTTTATGTGAAGGGGCTTTTGAAGCACTAATGGGTGGTGATGCAGCTACCCATGATGCAAAAGTGGGTGAAGCATTGAAGCAATTGTCCAAGGAAGTGGATGTGATCCTGTTGGCCCAAGCATCCATGGCCAGGGTGGTGGATACATTGGATGAGGGAGATAAACGTGTTCCCATTTTAGCAAGCCCCATTACGGCCATTGAATACCTAGCAACGATATTGAAATAGGTTTTATAACGAGAATATTAAGGTAGGATGATTGTCAGCCTGAGCTTGTCGAAGGCGAATTATGGAACGATTCCAATTGAAATAGGTTTTATAACGAGAATATTAAGGTAGGGTAATTGTCAGCCTGAGCTTGTCGAAGGCGAATTGAGAAACGGTTCCATTAACCGGTTTCGACAAGCTCAACCTGACATCTACTCATAAACGAGCCAATGAAAAAATTGCAAAAAATCTCCTTGCCCATCGCTGCACTGGCCATATTGTTGGTGCTAATAGGTGCATTCATGCATAATGAACAGTTGTGTAAACCTGCAGCACTCATAGCTGCCATTACATTGGCCATTGGTTTGGGGGCAGTTCCCTCATTAAAAGGCTATCAATACACTGCATGGATTATTGCTGCGGTTGTTGCAGGCATGCTATTCCCCGAAGCATTCAAGAATTGGGGCACCGTTAATCTACGTGATAAGAAACTCATACTTGTTATTGTACAGTTGGTCATGTTCGGCATGGGTACGCACATGAGCCTAAAGGATTTCAACAACCTTGGCTCCACAGGCAAGGGTGTTGCAGTTGGTCTGTTCTGCCATTTTTCCGTAATGCCTTTAATGGGCTTACTGCTTACCAAGGTCTTCCATTTTGAGCCGGAGATTGCGGCAGGCATCATTCTCATTGGCAGTTGCAGCAGCGGTTTGGCCAGCAATGTGATGGTCTATCTAGCAAAAGCAAACCTGGTATTGAGCGTCATTGTAACGGCCATGGCCACACTGGTTGCCCCATTCCTTACACCACTATTAATGAAGGCATTTGCAGGCACACTAATCCACATCAATTTTATAGACATGATGATGGAAATCATCAAAATAGTCTTGGTACCTATCGGTGCAGCTTTACTGCATGATTATTTGAAACGTGCTGCACCCAACAAACAAAAAACAGTGCACATCATTACCATTCTCTCTGCTGTTTGGTTAATCATTGTACTGGCTTTGCTGCAAAACAATACCCACCTTGCCTTTCAGCAATCCATTGACATGAGCGGTTTTATTGCAGGTGCTGTCATTGCAGGTGTGCTTTACCATTTATTGTGGAAGAACTTCAAAACCATTGATACTATCATGCCGTTTATCTCCATGTTTGGCATCATCTACTTCACCACGGTCACTACGGCTGCTGGCCGGGATAACCTGATGAAAGTGGGCGTGCTGCTGTTCATGGCTTCGGTTATCCATAATGCCGCTGGTTACTTTTTCGGGTACTGGTTAAGCCGTTTGTTTGGCATGGATAAGAATTCGTCACGAACTATTGCTTTTGAAGTGGGACTGCAGAATGGTGGCATGGCCAGTGGCCTAGCTGGAAGCATGGGCAAGTTGGGAACGGTTGGGCTGGCGGCTGCCGTGTTCAGTCCCTGGATGAATATTAGTGGAAGCATCCTTGCCAATTATTGGAGGAGGAGGCCGGTGGATGATAGGAAGGAGGATGGTGTACTGGCTGATGCAAGTTTGTCCTGAGCAATAGTCGAAGGGCACACTTGTACGACATAACTTTAGTGGGCTTTATTGAAGTGTGCAATTAGATAATAAAATGGTTTTCATTTTTTTTATGGTAACCCACACAGTAATTAATTATACAGACATTTATTTTGGTCCAAAGCCAACCAAAGAGGAATTACTTTTAGGGATTAATTCAAAAATCGTTGTTGTCCTAATGGCAATGATAAATTCAGAGCTGCACAGTACTGCTGACCCTTTTGAAACGCAAAGACATATTACTGCATTTATTACACAGAGATTTCCTCAACATGAACGAAATGAATTAAACAATGGGTTGAATTTATTTCAAAAAAAAATTAGTGAGCCTTTTGTTATTTGGGGTAAGAGATATGTTCTAGAGTTTATGAAATATGAGTTTTTAAATTATCGAGAAGGTGAATCGGTAGAAAGCACGCCAGAAGAAGAGGTGAAAATATTTAAAGCCTATCTGCTTGTTTGTGAAGAAGTGAACGAAAAGGATAGACAAGAGTTGGCGAAAACCATGGATGATTTACAGGAAAATCCTGACATGTTTTTTGAGAAGTTGGTATGGCCATTTGTTTTAAAACAGTTCAGTACTAATAATCAAGTAAATCCCGTTTTTCAGTTTATTAAACTTCTGGGCTTAATAAAATATAGCATAACTAATCGAGAACTACTAGCCTCTTGGAAGGAGTTTATAAGTATCAACGGTTTTACTAATCTTCGAGAGTATTTGGGAAGTGTCTTTTTTCTTATAAAAACGACTCAAAGAAATTCTCTTAATGACCCTTTGTTTAAAGTATTTTCTTGGATTAATGCAAAAGAGTTGCCTAAACACTTGCTGAATTTATCATTTTATGTAAATGATTTTAAAAACAATGAAGAAAAAAGAGTTGATTTCAAAGGGTTGCGGGAAAAACCTTTGTTTGAATCAAATCAAAATGAGTTTGTCATTTTGGATTTAGACTATCTAAATAACAAAATCTATAATGGTCCTTTGTTCGATATGTACTATCAAACAAATATGGCTAGCAAAACAAAATTTAAAAAGTTTCCTGATTTTAAAAATTACATAGGAACTAATGTTAGCGAGAATATTGTTTTTAAAGGAATCGTGAAAAAATTGTTTAATAAGGTACATATTCAACTTCATTTTGATGATGAAAAAAAAGATAATCATCCTGATTGTTATATAAGAAGTGGAAACAAGATATTTTTAATTGAGTTCAAAGACTATCTTTTTCCAGGAAAGATTGTTGATGAATATTCTTTTGAAAAAATAAAGGAACACCTTGATTTGAAGTTTATAATGAATGAGAGAGGATCAAATAAAGGGATTTCTCAAATAGTGGAACAATTGAAAATAATAAGAACAACAAAATTTGATTTTGATAAGTTTAGTCATAGCAACATCACAATATATCCAATAATCATTCACACCAATTTTACCTATCAAATGCCTGGCGTAAATTATTATTTGAATCAAAAGCTTCAATCTAAATTAGATGATGAATTGCCCAATTTTGTTTACAATGTAAAAAAACTTGTCCTGATTGACTTAGAGAGTTTATTTGAATTCCTTAATTTAAAAAAAATAAATTTAAAAGTGTTTGAAAGTTTTCTTGACAGATACGAACAGATATTGACTGACAGAAGCAAAAGGTTTATTAGTAATCCTAATCAAACAAATTTTGTGAGAGCTCGTTCCAGTTTTGATGAGATATATAAAACCATAATTAATAAGGAAAATGAATTGCAAGCAGAAAATAACAGAATAAGGCTTTTGTTAGATGTGGTTGGCGCAGATGAAGAATTGTTAAACTCTTTTTAGCTGCAATACAAAAGCTAAATTCATATCTTTCAGTTGCGGCCTGCAGCACCACTGAAGCCCAATTGAAACCATCAGCAGGTTGCCAAAATAAAAAATCAATGTTCAACAACATTAAACGTACCTTTTGTCAGACTTATACCTCTTGTAGGATTATCAAAGCACAGTTCATAAAATAAGACTCCAACAAAATCCTTAACTTCGAAACAGAAAATTAAGCATCATGGTTATTGAAAGAACAAGTAAGGAAGTTATTATCAGGCTTTCATCAAGCGTTAATACAGACGGCCTGCAAAAACTGGTTGATTATTTAACCTATAAGGAAGCTACTGCAAAATCCAAAGCAAAACAAGCCGATGTTGACAAGTTGGCTTCGGAAGCGAAAGCTGGTTGGTGGGCAAAAAACAGGAGCAGACTTGTCAAATGAAAATTGTAGTGGATACCAATATTGTTTTCAGTGCATTGCTGAATTCCAACAGCAATATCGCAAATATTCTATTTAACTCCGACGAGCACTTTGAATTTTACAGTTGCAGCTATATGCGTTATGAAATTCAGAAACACTGGGAAAGGCTCAAAAAGATTTCCAAACTATCAGAACAGAACTTGCAGATTTCCTACACACAGATTCTGCTGAAACTCAAGTTCATCAACGAAGAAATTATACCAGTAGAAACCTGGTTGGCTGCAGAAGCAATAGCCAAAGACATTGATATAGACGATACAGATTTTGTAGCACTCACCAAATTTTTGAAAGCTACTTTGTGGACTGGTGATAAAGTATTGTACAATGGATTGTCGAAATTGAAATTCAAGAAACTGGTCAATACTTCTGAAATGATTGAGTTGAGGGCTTTGAAAAACAAATGATAGTAGCCCATAAATAGAACGGAAATTATTTTACTGCATTTTCCACATCACCATTATCATCATCTACTGCAAATAAAATATGGGGAATGGCATTTCATTCTTCTCAATCAACTTCTCGAGTCTCACCATCATTTTCATCCTTCTCTTCCAGCATGCGTTAGTAAAGGACATTTTTATCACCATCCTCCATTTTACTTGAAATTTAAAATTTTTATAAATGCGACACTTTTTTTGCGACATTTTAAAATGTCGCAAAAAAAGTGTCGCATTTATTTTCATTTTCCTGCCGTTGTCTTTTTTCGGCCAAGCCCACGATAAACCTGCCGCAGAAAATTCAATATGGTTGAACTGAATGGAAGAACGTTGGAAAAATTTAAAAAACAAAAAATGACACACATTTTTTGACACATTTTAAAAGGTGTCATTTTTTTTGTGTCATTTTTTTTATTTTTTTTTCGAGGATCAATAATTGATTGGCATCCAACTACAGTTATTGGATTCAAATAATGGCTGGCTATGTGTTCCCCGTCCATTGAAATACATGGTATTTCGTCCGTAAATGGAAATTCGGAGCAGTCTTCCGGCCAGATTGCCGCCTTCAACAATGGATACCATTCGTTTGCACAGCTATAATTGGAACGCTGGTGCTACTGCCCCTGCTAAAATAGGCCATCAATTCAGTAGTATTTGACAGGGGAGGGTCTCCATTCCATTACCCACCATTGATTAGATTTGTAGCGGTACTTTGAAGATTGCTTGTGAAGAAACTACCATTGTGTAGGCCTATTCCCAATCCATGCTTCGTTAAGGACCAATAGGATTCCAATCGGACAAGCATGTCCGCTGGCTATTGCTCAGGACAAACTTGCAACAAGTAGGAGCGGCGCACCAATGCTCCTCATCAAAAAAATACATATGAAGCCGGTACTTGTCATCTTTTTTTCACTGTTCTCCATTCACCATTCAATTGCTCAACTGGTTGATAAAACCCCTGCGGCCATTCCTGTGGTGCCGACCGTTTACCATGCGGAGCCTTGGCAGGACCCTTATGTCAGTGGCATCAACCGTGATGCATCCAGGGCAACCTCCTATTCGTACACCAATATCAACGATGCATTGAGCGGCGATAGGAACAGGACTGACCGCTATATGAGCCTGAACGGCGATTGGGATTTTGCCTTTGCCCTGAAACCCGGTGATGAGCCAAAGGCGTTTTACAAAGAAAAAGTTGATCCGATGGCTATCGGATGGAAGAAAATCTCTGTGCCGTCCAGTTGGGAAATGCAGGGCTATGATAAGCCCATCTATAAAAGTGCCGTATATCCTTTCCGTCCTGTGAACCCGCCCTACCCACCATTGGACTATAATGGTGTGGGTTGCTACCAACGTTCCTTTACCGTGCCTGTGGCATGGAAGAACATGAACATCACGCTGCATTTTGGTGGGGTGAGTTCTGCTTACAAGGTCTGGATCAACGGTAAGTTTGTGGGCTATGCCGAAGACAGCTTCCTATCTTCTGAATTCAATATCACCCCCTACTTGCAGGAAGGGGAGAATGTGATTTCTGTTTGGGTGATCCGCTGGAGCGATGGCAGTTTCCTGGAAGACCAGGACAGTTGGCGCATGAGCGGCATTCACCGTGAAGTATTGTTGAAGGCAGAGCCCAAATTGCGCATCGCCGATTTTTTCTACCAGACAAAACTCGATAAGAACTATACCGATGCTTTATTGAGCATCCGTCCAAGATTGGATAATTATACGGGCAAGGAAATTCCGGGCTATAAAATAAAGGCACAGTTGTACGACAGGAACAATAGGCCTGTATTGGATAAACCTTTGGAAAGAACGGCAGAAAGCATCGTAAACGAAGTGTACCCACGGTTGGACAATGCCAAGTTCGGCCTATTGGAAACCACGGTAGTCAATCCTGCCAAATGGAGCACGGAGGAACCGAACCTATATACCCTGACCTTGTCACTGGAAGACAGCGTGGGCAATATATTGGAAGTGAAAAGTTGCAAGCTGGGCTTCCGCTCCATCGAGTTCAGGAAAGAAGACAGCAAGTTGCTCATCAATGGAAAGCTGACTTATTTATATGGCGTGAACCGCCCCGACCACCATCCTACAAAGGGCAAGGCTCTGGGCAGGGAAGATATTTTGCAGGACGTGAAAACCATCAAGCAGTTCAACTTCAACTGCATCCGCCTGAGCCATTACCCCAGTGATCCCTACCTGCTGGACCTATGCGATGAATTTGGCATCATGGTCATTGATGAGGCCAATTTGGAAACGCATGGCTTGGGTGGCAAGCTGAGCAATGATGCTGCATGGACAGGCGCTTACTTGGAACGCAGCAGCCGCATGGCCCTGCGCGACAAGAACCATCCATCCATTATTTTTTGG
>JAHEZD010000180.1 GCA_023251255.1 Chitinophagaceae bacterium | reverse complement strand
CGGTAAAACACCATGAAAAAACCTAATTTTTTGGACAGTAGTAAACTTGGTAGTGCACAAGATGGTTTTGGAGTTCATCTACCAAAAAGCACCACATAAACCCTTTAGGTTTCCAACCTAAAAGCGGCTCCTGGTGGCTATTGCAATATTGGATGGATGGATGCTAGACCAGCACACAGCGTTCCTATGGAACGCAAAACTCCCCGCCATAATTTGTTCTACCCACAAGTTGTCCCGATGGAACAGGTGCCCGCCGCCCATCTTACTCCTTACTAGGCTCTTGTCTTCAAACTACCTACTACTCCCTACTGCCTGTTCTTTTAACCCATAACTTTATCCCCCCAATTAAACCTACTACTCGAGCACCAATAAACCAATTAACCTATTACCTCATGAACAAACAAGCATTAACCTACGATGATATCCAGCTAGTCCCTTCCTACTCCAACGTTTCTTCCAGAAGGAATATTGACCTGTCCACACCACTTACCAAACGTTATGGTATCCACATTCCACTGGTGGCCAGTTGCATGGATACGGTCTGCGAAACCGAGATGGCCATCGCACTGGCTGAAATGGGTGGGGTTGGCTGCATACACCGTTTCATGGGCATTGAGCACCAGGCAGCAGAAGTGAAGGCCACGGCAGATGCTTTTGTATCGCTCAACCTAGCAGCCGTTTGGAAACTGGAAGAAAGTGCTTTTGCCATTAAGCAAATCCCACTCATAGCGTCCGTTGGTGCCAATGGCGACTATTTGGAACGTGCCATTGAACTGGTAAAAGCGGGTGCTAATATTATTTTGATAGATGTGGCCCATGGTCACCATGAAAATGTGAAACAGGCCCTGCAAACCTTGCGGTCAACACTTCCAGTACATGTGGACCTGATTGCTGGCAATATTGCCAGTGCCAAAGCTGCACAGGACCTGGAAGCTTGGGGTGCAGACTGCTTGCGTACGGGCGTGGGCGGTGGTTCTTTATGCACCACCCGGCTGAAAACAGGTTTTGGTGTACCCAATGTTACCTGCCTGCAGGAAGTGATTGCCGTTACCAGCATCCCGGTAATGGCCGATGGTGGCATACGCACCAGTGGCGATATTTCCAAGGCGCTGGCCCTCGGCTCCTGCTCCGTGATGCTGGGCTCATTGATTGCCGGTACCAAGGAAGCCCCTGGACAGATCATTGAAAAGACCGGCGGACTGTACAAGCGTTACCGTGGTGCGGCTTCTTTGGAAACCAAGTCGGTGCATGGACAGGAAAGAAGGAATGTGGAAGGTGAGAGTACCGTGATACCCTTTAAAGGTGGGGTGAAGTTTGTGGTGGAAAGCTTGTTGGATGGTGTACGTTCTGCCCTCTCCTATGGCGGTGCAAATAACCTAAAGGAGTTCAAACCCGAATATGTGCAGGTAACCAATGCTGGACTGGCAGAGGCAAGGCCGCATTTGATTTTTTAATAGCGTTGTTGTGGGATAAAATATTGCTGAACGCTTATAAAAACAAATATGGCGTGCCAAAGGCACGCCATATTTGTTTTACTGAATAATTATCTTATAATTTATTGCACAAAACGTTCCTATGGAACGAAAACCTCTACCGCACAATTTTGGGCTACCCACAAAACGTCCCGAGGGGACGAAACGCAATTGTCGAGAAGTAGGTCATCGCCCACAGAGCATAACGATGGGGACGAAATGTAATGGGTGATAAGTAGATTATCATTCATGGGCGTAGTGATATGGCCGAAACGTAATTGACGATAAGCGGACCATCACCCATAGAGCATAACGATGGGGAGGAAAGGTAATGGGTGATAATTTACTTATCACCCATAGAACGTAATGATGAGGACAAAACATAATTGGCGACAAAGCCATCACTGCCCTAAACGCATAGACAGAATAAGAGGATCTTTGTCTTGTTACCTGTTACCTTCCTTCTACAGGAACAGTTTATGCAATCAACCAAATACTTTTATTTTCTTATTGGACTGGAGCAACCTCCACTTCTTCTACCTTTTCCACTTTGGCCTTGGGGGCTTTCTTCATTTTAGCTGGTGGGGCAGGCGGTGGAGGTGGCGCCACCTTTGGTTTTGCTGGTTTTACCTTGGGAGCAGGTGGGGCTTTAACTTCCTCATCCTTCACCACTTTAGGTGGGGCGAACTTTGTCATTTCCACTTTCGGTGGCGCTTTGGGGGATTTGGCTTTTTTGGGGGCTGCATCCTGTGCGGAAACGGAGGTCATGGCAATGGTTGCTAGCAGCAACAAGGCCGGGGTAGTTAACTTTTTCATGGTGTATGAGTTTTGCTTTGGATGCAGGGCTTCTCTGTTTCCACAAAAAAACTTTGAAATCACCATGCAAAAACGGAATTCGTTGAAAATATGATGTCAGGGCCCGCCCCAGCTGTTCGGGGTTGAGCCTGCCTGTCGAAACTGATTAATTGCAACCGTTCATTAACATCACCTTCAACAAGCTCAGGCTGATAGCCGTGCAGCAAACAACCTCTTCGTATTATTTTAAGCATTAGTTTTGAAGCCATGTGGATGATTTGCAAAAAGGAATGGCAGCAGTTTTTCAGTGGCCTCACAGGCTATATTGCCATTGTTGTTTTTTTATTGGTCAACGGCATCATGCTCTTCCTGTTTGAAGGCAATTTATTTGATTATGGTTATGCCACATTGGACCTCTATTTCCATAATGCCCCATGGATTTTACTGCTGCTCATCCCTGCCATTACCATGCGGAGCTTTGCCGATGAATTCAAGGGCGGCACTTATGAAATCCTGCAAACATTGCCATTGACCCGCAGGCAGATCGTTACGGGAAAATATTTCGGGAGCTTATTGGTGGCCATGATTGCATTGCTGCCAACCTTGGTGTACATCGTTTCGGTACAGCAACTTTCCACAGGTGAGGGACTGGACCTTGGAGCTACCGTTGGTTCCTATATTGGACTGTTCTTTTTGGCAGCCGTATTCACTGCCATTGGCATTAGTGCCAGCAGCTTTACCAATAATGCAGTTGTGGCATTTATCATTAGCCTGATTGCCTGTGCATTGCTGTACTATGGCTTCAACGCCATTAGTAAATTAC
>JAHEZD010000025.1 GCA_023251255.1 Chitinophagaceae bacterium | reverse complement strand
AGCGTTGAACTGCTGAAGGTACAAAATGCTACTGGCAACGAAGCACTTATTAAGAAGTACGAGGACAAGATTGCCAACTACGAAAAGGAAAAGGCGGAAATAAAAACAAAGGCCGAGGGTTATGCAAAGGAATATGATGACATCAATGTATTTGACGACCAGTTTGATATGGCAGAAGCCTTTATGTCCATTTCAATAGCATTATTTGGTATCACGGCACTCACACAGAAGAAATGGCTGTTCTATTTTGCCAGTGGCCTTAGCATTTTGGGCATCTTCCTGGGCTTTACGGCTTTCCTGAAAATAAGCATGCACTCCGATTTCGTTTCAAGGATACTGGGATAGAAACAGTATTTACAATATAGAGATTGCTACAACCGCTGACGGGGCTTAAGCCGCCGTCAGGGTAAGTCGATGTCAACAAGCGCAGGCTGTCAGTGAAATTGATGATGTACCACCCGATAAAGAAAAAGCCATTGGTCATGACCAATGGCTTTTTTCATTCTATAATTATTTACTAACTGATATTACGCAAAATGTCAAATATTGATGTCAGGTTGAGCTTGTCGAAACCTGTTTGGAAACCAGACCCCTTCGAGGACCTCAGGCTGACATTACTCCCACAACCTTTGCATAACATCAGTTATTAATAAGGCAGTATCACCGTACGGACCACACCATTGACACCCGTCCACACCAATTTGAAATAATAAACACCAGATGGGCAGCTTGTTGCATTACCAGTGGCATCCAGCCCAAAAGTTACCACTGCAGTAGCAGCCAACCTATTATGTGTTACCTGCCCACTGGTTAACCTGAAACTGCAATCCTGACGGATAACCATTGGTTGTGTAATGGAGGTTACAAAAGGGTTGCCGAAACGGTTAAGGCCCCATTCTGAAACACCAACATAGCCACCTTCAGTTCCCAATCCGGTTGTGGTAATCACCACGCCAGTAGTGCTATAGGTAAATACCCTTTTCTTGTTCACCTGCCAGCTACGTTGTGAGCCATCATCAAAAGTTACGGTAAGTCCGCTACTTGCTATGGTGTGCGTAATAGTACCCAAGGTGGCAAGGTCACGGATACGGCCGCCGCTTACATTGGTAATGGTTCTTGTGCCGTTGATGGTTATGCTTTTGTTATCACTCAATCTGGTAATTTTCAGGCTCTGGATATTTTCTGTCAATACAGCTCCAGCATCTTTCCATTTGGTTCCCAAAGGCATGCTCAATACCACTACACCTTGCCTGGTACGCAGTGCACCGGGACAAACTGTTCCATTATAGGTAATGGTTATTTTTTTGGGATTGCTGATGGAATCAACGGCTATGGATGCATCGCAGGGAAGTGAAGCGATGTTGTCTGTGCTGGATAAACGGCCATTGAAAGCCACATAGCCATCAAGTGCGTTATTGTCATCGTTGGCTAAAGCGTCTGTTTCATTGGAGAAACGTGACTGGTCATCTGAATGTGCAGACAATTCTGTTGCATAATCAACATCGTTGCTGTTTTTTTTGCAGGCCACAAATGTGGCAGCAAAAATGATGGACGCTGCTAATAAAAACTGGATTTTCTTTTTCATAATTACTAAGGTTACATGTTATTGGTTAAGGTACGAACGGTAGACAAGTGGTATTATGGCAGGTTTAAACGGGCGAAGAGATTTATTTTAGGGGTGAAGATAATGCCCCACCTGAATGGAAGGCTTAAAGTTCAATTAAAACCATGTAGATATCTTCCCCTGCTCCCTTTCTTGCTGGTTGAGTATTTCAATTGTTTTCAAGTATTCATACTGTAGGTCCTCATGCAGTGACTGGATAGATGCCTGCACTTTCTTCAGTTGTTGCAGGTAAATGCCATGGATGACCTTGTTTTTCTCCTTTGCCAGCCCCGAGGCTTTCAATTGCAGGCAAAAATGCAGCAGTACTTCCACTTCCGTTTGTTTGGAACCACTGAACCTGATATGCTTATTGGCTATGCGGAGAATTTTCCGGAGGCTCTTCTTGGCAAAATAGATATGGCTGGTGTTGATTTCCGTAAAAAGCTGGTCCATTTCTTCCTTGATCCCTTTGATGAATGCATCTTCGTCATGGGCCTCAAACAGCAGGTAGGTAAGCAGTTCCTTGTTTTCCTTCTTGAACTTGGCCAGCCGCAAACAAAGCGCCATCAGTTCCGGTGATTTCAAGGTGGCTAGTTCCTGCTTTATTTCATGAATGGTTGCTGCTCCCATGTGGCTAATGTAAATGAAATTTATCCTGCAAAGTTCAGCACCATTGGGCAATAACCATGAATTGAAAATAAATTCCCCAAATCAATTGCCCAATCTGCTATATCTCTATTTTTGAAGGGAACAAGAAATGCACATGTTTTTTCAGCACCCTAACTTTTATTACCTAACCATTGGCCTGCAGGCCCTCTGTGTCATCCACTGTATCCGCAGGGGGAGCCAGAACAAATGGATCTGGATCATTGTTTTCCTGCCTCTGGTAGGTTGCTTGGCCTATCTGTTTACCGAGGTATTTACTTCGAGGGATATACATAAAGTACAATCGGGCGTTGGTGCTGTTTTCAATCCAACAGGCAGTATCAAGAAACTGGAGGAGAACCTCCGTTTTTCGGATACCTTCAAAAACAAAGTGGCATTGGCTGATGCCTATCTGGCTGCTGGTAATTTGGACAAAGCGATAGCCCTCTATGAAGCATGCCTCACTGGCAATTTTACGGAACATGAACATGTGAACACCCAGCTCATCATTGCCTATTTCCAGGTGAACCGTTTTGACGAGGTAATTGCCAATGCCAAAAAGATATACCACCTGCCCCAGTTTGCCCGTTCAAGGGCACATATGCTGTATGCCATTTCCTTGGGCTATACAAACAATAACGAACAGGCAGAAAAGGAGTTCAGGTTAATGAAGGGCCGGTTCTCCAATTATGAGTGCCGCTACCATTACGGGCTGTTCCTGTTGAACTTGAACAGGCAGCAAGAAGCAAGCAATATTTTCAGGGAAATTGTTGATGAAGCGTCACACCTGAATTCGCATGAGAAAAGGAACAACCGCACTTGGTTCAACTATGCAAAGGACGAACTGAGGAAGATGGGCAAGTAATGGATATAGGTTTGTTTTCTTATCTATGAAGTTGTATAGAAGAATCCCTTTTTTGTCACCCTGAAAAAGCCATGTTTGACTTCGCAAAACAAGCACATTGACCCTGCCTGCCGACAAAGGCAGGGATGATACCCGATAGCCATCGGGTTAACCACCAAGACTCAAAGGCACTAAGTTTTAAAAAAACTTCGTTTTTTTTCTTTGTGTCTTCGTGCCTTGGTGGTAATATAAAAAGCATTTGGTCACAAATGGTTTTCAACATCTTATACTAACCCGATGTCTATCGGGTGTCATTGGCAGTTTACCTGCCGTTAGGCATGGCTAATCGAAGGGTTAATCGAAAGCGGATTCATTATAAAAAAACAGCCCCACTAAGTAGGGCTGTTTTTTTATTTTATTACATCTTCATCTTCATCTTCGGCTTCATCTTATCGTCGTTTCCCGGAGGGGGTGGCGCTGGTGACATTTTTGCCACATCCTTTGCATCAATATAGGTCCAATGCTCATAGGCCATTCCGTTCTTCCATTTCACCACTTCCACACTTGTCATGTCAACAGGTGTTCCCACAGGTGTTTTGGGGCCCAATGGCATGGCAGCAGTGCCGGTCATCCTTACACGTTCCAGCGTATAGTCCCCATCGGTGGCTGATGAAAGTACTTCCATTTTAAGGTTATTGAACTGTGTATGCACAACAGCCAGCGTGGCCTTGATACTGTCACGGCCCACTATATCATTGCCCGACATGGATGGGTCTCCACCATGGTCTATGGCATCTTTTGCAATAACACTGTCCAGCGTGCTCACGTCACCTGTTATGATGGCTTTGTAAACAACAGCATTGGCCGCTTTGTACTTTGCGGCATTATCCTCCACGGCCACAGGTTTTGCATCCTTGCAGGAATAGAAAAAGCAGGTAAGTGCAGTGGCTGCACCAAAAAAGATTCTTTTCATGGCAATAATTTTTGTTGAGTGAATAATAGAATACTAAAAATATCCTTTGCTACCGAGAATCGGAAAAGGTTTTGTCCACAGTTCCAAAAGCGCTATACCTGCTGTTTGGGGTGCAATGAGAACCATTCATCTTCCAAGATGCTCATTTCCACCATGCTCCAATAGCTGCCCCCATGCAGCAGTACATCCCTATTAGTGCCCTCTATTTTCATGCCAGCCCCCTCATAACATTTGGTAGCAGCTTTATTGGTGTCATAAACACCCAAAGCAATACGGTGAAGGTCCAATTGTTCAAAGCCAATTTGAAGCACTGCTTTGATCATATCCCGGCAAACACCCCTGCCCCGGCCTTCCTGGCTCACGAACACACGGCTTATCCTTGCACTTTTGTTGGTCTGGCTGATACTTCCCAATGAAACATGCCCCACTACGTTGTCCTGTTCATCTATGGCTTTATAGATAAATACATCAGAGGTCCCTATATGGTTGGTATCATCAATATACCAGGTAAGGCTATCCTGCGTTAATGGGAAATTGAACATCCTACCGCTCCAGTTGATCATTAACTCTTCTGTATTGATCCAATTAATCAATTGCTGGAAATCATCCTTCACAAAATATTCCAATCTTATCATTATGGCCGCTTTACTTGTAATTAAGTTGGGCAAGATACGAAGGAGAAGGTTGAAGTAAATTGATTGTGCAGTTACATAAACTGCTGCTGGTGAACCATGCTGGTAACATCACTGCTCAATCCAAACAATTGAGTTGCCCGTATTGAATTCATTCTGTTCCCAAAGTTTATTGTAGGGGTCCTTTATCCATTCACCATCCACAACAAATTTGTACAGGTGCTTGCCCAAGGAAAGGTTAACACTAAAGGCCCAATCATTGCCCTCCCTTTTCATGGGCAGGCCCTGTGGGCTCCAGTTATTGAAATCACCGGCCAGGTAAACGGACCTTGCATTGCCATAGCCTTTTAAATGGAAAGTATAATTGGGTTCAACCACCAAATAGCCATTTTTCTTCCCGTCTGTCCCTATGACCACAAGGGGGTTATTGGGATCTTCCATTTCCTTTCCATCCACTATGAACCTGTATTCGTAATTGCCCGGCCCCAGTACATAGGGCAGTTCCCAGCCAGTGGATGTCCTGTTCATGACCAGTTCATATTTGCGCCAGCCATTGAAGGAACCAGTAAGGACTACCTGACTGGCAGTTGTATGGCCATTGAGCCTGAACAGGTGCGTTTTCCCAATGCGTACCACCGAATTGAAATCATTGAACTCATTGGGCAAACGGTTATTGTTATTGGGATCGGTGAACCAGTTGCCATCTGCATTGAACCTGTAAGTATGCGTGCCATTAGCAAGGTAAATGGGCAATATCCAACCAGTTGAAGTGGGCACCATTTGCAGTTGCTTGGTTTGCCAATTATTGAAACTTCCCGAAACAAATACCTTCCTCGCCTTGATATACCCGGTCAAAGAGAAGAGGGTATTGGTCTTATAGTAAACGGAATTCACATTGCCCCGGTTATCGTTCTCGTTCTGCTGGTTGTCATAATCAATGTTCCAGTTGCCATCAATCACAAACTTGTACCAGTACTTGCCCGGTGAAAGCTTTACATAGGCAATCCAGCCACTATCGGTTTTGATCATGGACAGCACATCGGGCATCCAGTTGTTGAAGCTCCCGGCAAGCATTACCTGCCTGGCCCTGGTATTGTTCTTGAGGAAGAAAGTAACCACGGAATCGTTCACTTCAAAAGGATACTTGTTCCTGAACTTATTGATGCCAAACACAACACTGCTGCTCACGGCAGGGAACAGTGCCGAATAGCTGCCCGTGTTCTTGCCTGCAAAAACAATTTTATCGGCTGGGTTATTGAAACTACCAAAAGCAGAGAATGGCTTGGTGATGATACATAGTTCATTATTGTTCTTCTCCACTTTCCAGCCATGCTTCTTGAGGGAGTCAGCCAGTCCTTTTTCAACAAGCCCCCTTAGGCCGAGGTCCTGCAATTTGTATTGCTGGATAAAACTGTCCAATGATGCCGGATAGATGCCCTTACCAAGTTCAATGTACATTTTCCCGTCCCTGACCTTGTACTGTTTTATGGGTTGCTGGGCATGGAGCCTGGTACTTGCCACAAGCAAGCAGAGGCAACAGCACAAACAAATGCGTACCAACGGCAGTATTGATCTATTGGTACGTTTTACTTCCATATAAACATTTTATTGTTCACAAAGTTAAACCCTATTTTATGCAACGAAAGAAAATCAAATCCCAGCACACCATCCACGCAGCCATCAAAAGAGAGGCAGGTCTTTTCCAAATTGGTTATGGTAACAGGAAGGTTTTCTATGATCCTATTGCCAATTTTCAAATTTGTCATATTACCATACAAGGCTTCCACTTTATTGCTTCCCGCCCCACTGAGTACCACACGTTCATGGATGACCACCTGATCAAAAACCTTGTTTGGCAAGCGGCTGTCCAATATATTGGACTCTGCAGCACAATCAACAATGAAACGCAGCTTCTTGCCGGCCATTTCCGTTTTCACCATTACCCTGTTGTCCGTAAGTTCAATGGGGAAAATGGTGTAGGCAGCGGTATCGTTCAGCATTTCATGTTGGTACCTATTGGCTTCCTTCCTTGAAACATGATGCAGGTAGATGAGGTTTTTCTCATAATCAATGATCATTTCACATTGCTTAAACAGTTGCATGCCCAAAAGGCCAAGTATCTTGACGCCCTTGCTGTTTTCAATATGGCTCAAGTTGAGTACGTCCGCTTCCACCTTACTATAATGGAATGTGCCTAAGGTAAGTTCCTTGACATTTGTTCTTGTGACGGATGATGAAGTACCTGTAATACCAGCCTGCTCCTCATCACCATGGCTGGTAGTGGGATAGTTACGGAAATAGGTAAGGTTCAGCACAAGACCAGGCGCACCCGTATCCAGGATAAAGTTCCCTTCAATGCTATCGGCCTTTGCCCTGACCAGGATCAGGTTGCCTGCACGGCTGAAGGAAATGGTACAGGAAGCTGTATCCGATAGGAGAATCGGGTCATTGCCAATGGAGAAATACCTTGTTTGCGATGAATCATGGAAAGCGACATGCTTCTTGGGTGGAACAACTGCGGCTCGTGCACTGCATAGGCAGGACAAACAAAGAAAAAATATGCAGCTAGGCCAACGGAGCATTCCAAATGAATTATGGTTGTAAAATAAATAGTATGGGCAGTAATGCTGTTACTGCCCATACTATTTAACATATTTATTGTAGGAATGGGACTATTTCACAAACAAACGGTTTGCTGTTTGGCTACCGTTGTACAAGCAGACAAAATAAGTTCCTTTTGCTAGGTCATTCACAGGTATGTCGATAGCGTAACCAATAGCTTTGAACTGTTTGATTGTTCTTCCCGCTGCATCCTTAACAACTACCTGCCTTACATCTTTCATGGAATACTGGACATGCAACACATCCCTTACTGGATTGGGGAAAACAGTGATGGTAATGATGTCCTGCCCACCAAAATCCAAACTGATGGTATTGGATACGGTGAAACTACCATTTTTATTTACCTGCTTCAAACGGTAATAGTTAGTGCCATTGGCTGGAATTGTATGGATAAATGAGTACTGATGGCCAATGGTCGTATTGCCCTTACCCAATACGGTGCCTACTGTAGCAAAGTTGCTTCCATCAATGCTATGCTGCACTTCAAACTCGAGGTTATTGTCCTCAAAGCTTGTCGCCCATTGCAAGAGGCCATGACCTTGCTGCTTAACAGCAGTAAAAGCTGAAAGAGAGATTGGCAATATAGCCGTTGCATCAAATGATTTTGCGTAGATGGCACCATTACCATTGCGGTAAACAAGGAACAGCTTGTTTTGACCATCCGATTCCAGTGCCACGCTGGTAACACCTGTGGTGCTGGTGGTGATGGGTGTGGTTCCCACATCGTTCCATGTGTTGTTAACGGGATCGAACTGCTTCACGCCTACTTGTGATACACTTACATTGTCCGGCTTGGCAAAAGCCACAAAAACATGGTTCCTCAATATATGCAGGGACATATTGGCAAATACTTGGCCAACAGGTGGCTGGGCGCCCAATGAAACCCATTGGTTGCTGACATTGAGCTTGCGCACATAGCCTTTAGCATCCAATGCATCCAAATAAGCTATATAGGGATTGTGCTGGGCATCGAAACGGATGGTGGCGCTCACCGCAAGATGGCCATTGGACGGACTGTTCGTTCCAACATCCTGCCATGCAGTACCATTGAACTGTTTAACCACCATGGCACCTGCGCCTGCACTTAGCGACATGTCTACATAGCTTATATAAGGAATGCCGTTGTCTATCACCAAACTTATTCCACTGCCGGGGTTCGGGAAAATATCCCCTGCTGAGAAGCCCGTTATACCAACCGTTTGCCAGCCTGCGGCCGCATTGGCATTGTCAAAAACTTTTACAGTTACCTTTCCGGCAACCGACCCGTCCGAATAGGCCACATATACTTTGTTGCTGCTTGCTGCGATAGCCGTGGCATTGGCAGCACCTGCTGAAAAGGCAGCAGCACCAACTGTTTCCCATTGACCGGTAGCATTATTGAATTTCCTTACCGTAATTTTTCCAGCCGACGCTGTGGTTCCAGGCTCCGAATAGGCCATATAGGCCGTGTTGTCATCAAATGCTATTGGGAAGAAATCATTGGCAGGAAAAGAGGGCGTGGCCCCGTTGCCCAAATCCATCCACTGCGTACCATTGTACTTGCGGAAATGGATCTTGAAATCACCTGCATTGTTGGGACCAAAATCATCATCAATAAAGCTGAAACAGGGTTCGCCATTTTTGGAAGACTGCATATAAAATGGGAATGCCGCCGTTTTGGTAATGTGATTATCGGCCTGTTCATTACTGCCGAGGTTGGCCCAAGTTTGGGCACAAACATTTTGTACAAACAATATTGCTGCACATAGGAAAGCGGGTATTATTTTTTGCATACGATAAATTTTATGCGAATAAACAGCGGTTGGCGCCGCATTCTAATCACATAAAAATGTGTTTGGGGCAAACGGCAATTGGGTCGTTTGAGCAAACAATACCAATGAGGAGTGGGAAAAGATAAAAAGGGAGTGACATATCCCCGTTTCAGGAACTATCATGCACCATCAACAATACAACTGCCTGTTGTTACAAAAAAGGTCATGTTACTTCGTCCCTTCCACATAACCATAAAAGGAAATCGCTTGCCGATCCGCACTCAGTACCTGCAGTGTTCCATAACCATCTTGTGAAATGCTGAAGGTAAATTCCCTTGTGTCATTTACATCATTGAACTTTATGGAAATATCCCATGTACCTTTCTTGTTTGCGGACATGCTATAGTTGAACTTGGTGGAAGTGAACTTGATGCCCCCTTCTGCATTGGGTAAAGGGGCAGCATAGGCCCTTCCAAAATAAGGCAGGTAACTGATGACGGAATCCTTGGTAACCTTTACCTCATAGCCAGCACTCAGGTTCCTTGTCATCCCGGACATGGGCGTAGCAGATTGGGCACCAAAAACATAGTACTGCTTTTCTATTGCTTTTTCCAAAGCCTGTTGCCTCTCGGTCTTTTTATCCTGACCATAGGCTGTATGCAGCATAAAGAAAAACACTGCTATCAACAATACATTTTTCATGATTGGTTATTTACTGATGTTACTTAAAATGTCAAATACTGATGTCAGGTTGAGCCTGTCGAAACCTATTTGGAAACGAGATCGCCTTCGGGTAGTTCGGCAAGCTCACTATGACAAGGCTGACATTATTCCCACAATCTTTGCGTAACATCAGTTATTTAATGGGGGTATAGCAATCAAGATGCCATAAAAGGCAGTTTTGCATCAAATAAACCATAAAGGCCCAACTTTAAGGGATAGATGAACAATCTGGCCAATTACATATATATTCCTGTCAATTTTTACTTGTATGGCCTGTCCACCAACCAGCACATCCAGCATATAATAGCTGCCCCAGAAACTGATGTTCTTAATGGAGCCTTGAACAGCATTCCTGCTTCCATTGTCTATGGAAAATTCTTCCGGACGCACAACCGCATTCCTACCGTCCAGTTCAATAGCTGCAAGTGCTGCCAAAGTTGAACCTGCTGTTGCTTCCATCAAATTGTACTGCCCTAGCAACCCTGCACAGTATCCATTAATAGGCTGCCTATAAACCTGCTCCGGTGTGCCCCATTGGATAATATTGCCTTCCTGCATCACCATGATGGTGTCGGCCCAGGAGAGAATATCCAATGCATCATGCGACACCATGGTACAGGTAATGCCCAATTGTTCGCTAATATCGTGGATGACCGATTTGATGATGCCCTTATGCACGGCATCCAAATTGGAGAAGGGTTCATCCAGCAATAGCAGCTTGGGTGAAGTGGAAAGCAACCTTGCTAAAGCAATCCGCTGCTTTTCGCCTCCGGAAAGCTCGTTGGTCCTTCTTGTTAACAAATGCCCTATCCTACAAATAGCATAAATCCTATTTGCTTCCTCTTCTGGAAGTTGATTGGCCATTTCCAGGATTTCATGCACCCAATAATTGTTGAAAAGTTCAAAATGCTGGCTCAGGTAGGCAATACCCGGATGGTGGGGAATCAACTGGTCCAAAGGACCAATTACCTTTTCGTTATGGAAATAGATTTCACCGGATGTGGGTTGCATAAGGCCTGCAACCATTTTGAGTAGGCTTGTCTTGCCGGACCCCGTTGCCCCAGCGATGGCTATCTTTTGAAAAGCTTCCTGTTCAAAACTGATATTGTTTACAACCAGGTTTTCTTTCTCCTGCCTACTGAGATGGGTGACTGTTAAAAAGGACATGACCGAAAATAATGGATTGAGCGGAAAGTAGGGGCCTAATCATTGATCAACCAATGGTTTTTCCAATACCATGAACTCCAAGGTTTGTAAGTGCTTACCTGTTAGCCCATCTTCAACAAAAGGTTTCCTATTGCCCGTATCCACATAACCATAGCGTTTGTACCAATCAATCAGCTCCGCCCTAACAGAAATAACGGTCATGTAAATGGCTGTGCAAGCAGCTTGACTTGCATATTCTTCCGATGCTGCCAATAGCTTCTTCCCAATGCCCCCACCCTGCACATTCGGTGATACACTGAACATGCCCAAATAAATTTTCTGCCCATGTTTTTGAAGGTTCACACAACCAATCAGTTCATGCTGCTCGTTGGTATACTTCAAAAAATCACTGCCTTCCTGCTGCATCACCTGCCTCACATCATCGTCATTGGTACGTACATCCCCTGCAATCAAATGTGCTTCTGTGGTCCAGCCCTGTTTGGAGTTTTCACCACGGTAAGCACTGTTCAGTAAATCCTTGATGGAGCTTATATCTTTTATGCTTGCAATGGCAATATGTGCATTTGAAAACAGGAACATAAACAAATGGATAAGGCTGCAAACTTAATAAACCCATCACCTTGTCCCAAACAACGTGCAATAATTTCCCCAACAATATAAATGCAGCCTCCAACACTGTGCAGGAAGCCAATGGCATGGCTTTTGGCAATGGGTGTTCAAACAAAATTGATTTTATGAAAAGAATGATTATTGCAGCAGTGGCATTGTTCACAACCGGCCAGTTACTTGCGCAAAGCAACGATGTGGTTACCAAGAAGAACTCATGGTTGAAAGCTGGCCTTTCGGCAAGTGTGCCTGTTGGCAAGTTATCTGATTACAGTTCATTTGCAGCAGGTCTTGAGCTAAGTGGGCAGTTCATGGAAACAAAGAATTTCGGGATAGGTATAGCTACAGGTTACACCAACTTCTTTGCAAAGAATGGTGGGGAAGATTTTGGCGTAATCCCAGTTGGTTTGATGCTGAGGTACTATCCAATGCCCGAAGGCTTTTTTGTGGGCACTGATTTGGGCTACAGTTTCCTGACCAATTCGGGCAGCGGTGCTGGTGGATTCTATGTGAAACCACAATTGGGTTACCATAATTACAATTGGAACTTCTATGGTTTCTACAACCAAGTTTTCCAGAAGACAGGGTATATCGATGTTCAGAATGCAGGTATTGCTGCTACTTACAATATCCGTTTCTAGAAAGCAGCTTCGATGCATAGCAGTAAACAGTATTTAACACAAAAAAAGCGTGACTCTTCACGCTTTTTTTGTGTTAGCGACTGTCTAAAATTATTTGATGAATTAATAGGTAGGCGATTTTCGGGCGAAACAAGGCGGATTTTGCAGGTGTAGCCAGGTGCCTACGACGAAAAATCCAACGCAGTTGCAGCCGAAAAGCGACACATATTACTCATTGAAATGATTTTAGACAGTCGCTTAGAGGACCATGCATTGGCACAGATTCTGTGATTGTTCATTAAAATGGAGCACTATGAAAAAGACAATCGTGAATATGCTGCTGGCAATCATTGTTGTAGTAGCAGTGTCCTGCGAAACGGCTGAATATACTGTTTCATCAAGACCAGCAAGACCTGTATTTGTAAGGCCAGCTTCACCCGGTCCGGGATACGTTTGGATGGATGGCAACTGGATATGGAGGGGTGGCAGGTACGAGTATGAAAATGGGCGTTGGTATGAACCAAGGGCAGAACATTGGCACAATGGCCATTGGAGAAAGGTCAGGGGCGGATGGGCCTGGCAGCCTGGGCGTTGGAGATAATATACTGCAAATAAAAAGCGGGAGCGAGGTCCCGCTTTTTATTTGCACTGCTTTCTCATTTTTCCTATGGTTTGTTCACTGTTACATCTACCTTCTTGGTTTGCACTTTTGCCCCCGTCTTGTTCAGCACTATTTTGGTAGGCGGTGTTGCTGGCGGTGCAGGCTGCTTCACTATTGTTACAGGAGCAGCAGGAACCACCACCACTTCCTTGGTAGTTTCGGCAGGTTTATCCGTGCAGGACATTGCTGCAAGTGCAATGAACAGCGTTAACATTCCAATCATCTTTTTCATACTTATTTTTTTGAATGAATGCCCCTGGTATTTTTTATACCAAGTGGCAATGGATACAGTCAATTACCGTACCCATAAACTAGGCCCCCTATAATTGGTCCCCGCTGCCCAATTGAAATAATTATATTCGCCACCCAATTTAAAACCCCCAACATGAAACTGGAAGATGCATTGCTCCAAAGAAGTGGCAACAAATGTGAACTCTGCCAATCAACAGATGATATTAAATTGTACGAAGTGCAGCCACAGGATGGCACAACAGAAGACAACTGTCTAATGGCCTGCGCCAAATGCCGTGCGCAGATTGACAAGAAAGAAGAACTGGACAGCAAGCACTGGAGCAGTTGCCTGCCTGAAAGCATGTGGAGCGAAGTACCAGCCGTGCAGGTGGTTTCCTGGCGCATGCTGAACCGTTTCAGGAACGAAAGTTGGGCAGCAGATAATTTGGATATGATGTACCTGGATGATGAAAAATTGGCTTGGGCAAAAGCCACCAACGACCATGACAATGATGCCAGCGTGGACCTGCACAAGGACTGCAATGGCCAGGTGCTGCAAACGGGCGATACGGTTGTACTGACCAAATCATTGGATGTAAAGGGCTCCACCCTCAATGCCAAGATGGGTACAGTGGTAAAGCACATTAAAACCGTGGATAACAATACCGAACAGATTGAGGGGAAGATTGAAGGGCAGTTGATTGTGATATTGACGAAGTATGTGAGGAAGCAATCATAACAGCTTATAGGCATCCAACGGTGAATGTGGCCATGGTCACATTCACCGTTTGGTGGCAATTAATAAACCTCCCTTATTTCCTTGTCCGAATCTTTCCCTTCAACAATATAATGGTGCACCTGCCCATTGTTGAACGATTTCAATGTTATCTGCAGTTTATAGGGCGTTCCAGGTTTATAGGAATAGCTGGAAAGCACCACATTTGCCGGCTGCTTGGATTCACCACCCCTAACAACGCCAGCGGCAAATACCGTGTCCATGATCCATGGTTGTTTTGGATTGTCTGCCTGGATGGACAGCACTTCGGCTGCTGTCCCATAGTTTTCAAGGAAAAGCCGGAGTTCCCCATCATTCACATAACCAGGATTCCTATCCCTATCCACATTGCGGATCTCCGGTCCTGCAAGATTGTAAATATCTTCTATCTCATAACCGGATCCACCAATCAATAGGCTTGCACCCTTTTGTTCAACATAATCGGCATACCCTTTAGCAAGCAAACCTTCCACAGCTTTACGGTGTATGGCAATACGCTCGTGGGCCTCCTCAAACAAATAAGCTTCCCTAGCTTCAATGGGCTGCAACTTCCGGTATTGATACGGCAGGAACAATTTGGAAAACACAATTGAATCCTGCTTAATTTCCTCCGTCTTCAGATAAAAAACCTTAGAAGAATAAGTAGATGGCACAGGGTTCAATTGAATAAAATCATTCGTAGAAAGATGCACCCAATGATCTGCTATTCCTTTGATTTTGGCATTGTACTTTTCTTGTCGGTCCACATACACTTTATGCCTCTCATATTTATGGAAGCCCCAATTGGTAATGAAAATCAATAATGCGAGAAGAGGAATCAGTAGGAAATAATAACCGCCTTTGACCCCTTTGTTCACCTGCCTTAATACATAGGTTCTGCTCCATTGGTCGTGCCAGCCACGGCCGAAACAGGAAAAAGCCTCAAAAGGAACCAAACGCGAAAGTGTGCGTATGCAGATGCTTCCAAAGTTTGGCCTGTTACCATTTTCATCACAAACCTGGGTACCCGTAAGCAACTTGCCGGGCGTACTGCCCAATACCCCTTCGAACAACAGGTAATAAACAAACATGCACCAGCTAATCAAAGCAATGAGCAACAATTCACCCATGGCGTTCCTATCGAACCTTATACTATGTAGTGGGCGGATAAGGGCATAAAGCACGGGGGACAGTACCAATAAACAAACTATACGGTCCATTATCAAGTGGAAGAACCTTTGCCAGTTACTTGCCAGTTCATAACTGTGGGTAACAGTGCCATCGGTTTCATAGGCACGGGTTGTCAATGTTTGCTCCTGCATTATTTTCTTGAGCATGTACCAAAAGAACCATGACCATAGTGCATTGGTAATGGCATAAGCCAACAGCCATAGCAATAGGTGCAATTCTTTCCGGTACATCACCAATCCCACCAAATTGGAACATACATACAGTATATGCGCCAGCAAAAAAATTGACAGGCAAAACGATAGCAGTCTGCTCTCCTTGTAGCCCCTTACCATAAACAGTATTCCCGAAAGCAGCATCAATAGGTAAAATACCAAATGCATATAGTCTACCTGCATATCGGAATGCCCATAACGGAATAGCCTGCCGTCCAAAAGGGACAGGTTAACCGACGGCAAAACCATGTGGAGTACCCCGTAAAGGTAAATATTCACAGTTCTCGATCCATCGGAAAGAAAAGGGAAAAGCGTTAGCACGAAATTACCAGCAGCTATTACCGTGCAGGTAATGGCAATGAGTTTGGCAGGGTTCTTAATTTTCATGAGCAGGTTATGAAGAGCCGAATATACATGATAAATTATTTATGTAGAGTGCCGCGTGGCAATAGCTAATCGGGTATTAATCTAGTTATTGTACAATGCTAAAATGGATCCAATCATAAAGCACATTCAAATGGTGGATATACTAAGCATATCTCAATAGTCAAAAGTGAATGTCAAAGAGACTGTCGAAGTATTTTAGCTGGGGATCACGTTTGTACTGCATTTCGACAAACTGTCATTGACAGATGAAATCCTTTGCTGTTGGCTGCCTTCGACAAGCTCAGGCTGACATTCTCCTTCGAAGGTCTCGCTTCGAAAAAATGATTGGCACCCTTTTCAATCTGTCATTTTAATATGTTTGTTTGCAATATAAACATGTATTGCTCAATGTGACATCTTGGAAGACTTTTGAGATATACTCTACCAACCTATTGAAGATGAGACCGAAGAACAGTTGATGGCAATCTTGATGAAATATGGCATCAGGCAGGGCAAAAACTACTCCAACTCCCTGAAAATATACCGCTCCTCATACTCCACTTCAAATGCTTTTAGGAAAGCCAGGTATTCTTCCAGGAATGTTTGTTTGCGGTGGTGGATTTCCTGGTTCTGTATATAACGTACCACGCTTTCCACATGGCTTTTGGAATACGAAAATGCACCATAGCCTTCCTGCCAAGCAAATGGCATTGGGCAAAGCCCTTTGTCCTTTACCCATTTGCTGCTTTCTGTTTTTACTTTCTGCACCAACGATGAAATGGCCTGTGTGGGCCTTAATCCTACAAGGATATGGATATGGTCGGGCATGCTGTTTATCTGCAGCATTTTATGTTCCTCAGCTTGGATGATGGCGGTGATATATTTATGCAGATCCCCTTTCCAGGATCTATCAATCAATGCAGCACGGTATTTTACGGCAAATACAAATTGGAGATGGATTTGGGTGTAGGTGTTGGGCATGGGAAATAATATGATAATAAATATACGAACCGTTCGGATAAATGCCAATCCGATGGTGGGTTATTTTGGCACAAAACGTTCCGATGGAACGTGAATACAATTATCGCATTATTTGGCTACCCACAAGATGTCCCGATGGGACAAGATGGATGGAGAGTCATTTGCGTTCCATGGGAACGATTTATGGGTAAAAAACATGACAGAGAATCACCTGCATTCACAGAACGTGAATACAATCATCGGATTATTCCACAAGATGTCCCGATGGGACAAGATGGATAGAGAGTCATTTGCGTTCCATGGGAACGATTTATGGGTAAAAAACATGACAGAGAATCACCTGCATTCACAGAACGTGAATACAATCATCGGATTATTCCACAAGAGGTCCCGATGGGACAAGATTCATGGAGAATTATCTGTGTTCTGAAGGAACGCTTTATAATATGCCTATTATCTACATTAGCATTGTGTTCCATCGGAACACTTTATGGGTAGAAAAAAAATATCCCAAGAACATCCCCTGCGTTCCGTAGGAACGCTTTGTGCTAGCTTCTGCACAATCCCAACCACATATTATATCGCAAACCCATTCAGCATATGGTTCCCATGTGTCCCCACCCCTATCCCAATCGCTCCACCAAACTCAATCCATTCTTCCTCAAGGTATCCAATGCCACATCATACCCGGCATCTGCATGGCGTATCACGCCCATACCGGGATCGTTGCGCAGTACCCTGGAAAGCCTGGCCGCAGCCGCTTCCGTACCGTCTGCCACAATCACCATGCCTGCATGGATGCTATAGCCCATGCCCACTCCACCACCATGGTGCAGGCTTACCCAACTGGCACCACCAGCAGTATTGATGAGCGCATTGAGTATGGGCCAATCTGCCACGGCATCACTGCCATCCAGCATGGCTTCCGTTTCGCGGTTGGGACTGGCCACGCTGCCTGTATCCAAATGGTCACGACCTATCACAAGCGGTGCCTTTACTTTTCCTTCCTTCACGAGTTGGTTGAAGGCAAGGCCAGCCTTCTCCCTCTCGCCCTGTCCCAACCAGCAGATCCTGGCCGGCAGTCCCTGAAAGGCGATCCTTTCCTTGGCCATTTTCATCCAGCGGATCATGCCCTTGTTTTCCGGGAAAAGGTTCATGATCACTTCATCGGTTACAGCAATATCGTTCGGGTCACCGCTCAGTGCGGCCCAGCGGAACGGTCCCCTGCCCTCGCAAAACAATGGGCGGATATAGGCAGGTACAAAACCGGGGAAGTCGAAGCAACGGCCCAGCTCAATGCTGAATGCTGAGGGCTGAGGGCTTTCTGCGTTCTGCTTCAAGCTTTCTTCATGCTCCTTTGCCCTTGCACGGATATTGTTGCCATAATCAAAAGTCGTTGCCCCCTTGTCCATCAATTGCAGCATCAACTGCACATGCAGGTACATGCTTTCATAAGCCAGTTGGATATATTCATCAGGATTGCTTTCACGCAGCACATTGGCCTGCGCATTCGTAAGTGTATGGGGTATATAACCAATCAGGGGGTCATGTGCTGAAGTTTGGTCGGTCAATGTATCCGGAATGATATTCCTTTCCAGTAGCCGCTGCAATAATTGGACAGCATTGCACAAAACGCCAATGCTCCGCCCTAAACCCTCAGCTTTAAGCGTTAAGCTTCTATCAATAGCTTCATCAATATCCGTATATTTTTCATCCAGGTACCTTGTTTCCAAACGTTTGTCAATACGCCACTCCTCCACTTCGGCCACCAATGCCACACCTTCGTTCATGGTAATGGCCAATGGCTGTGCGCCACCCATGCCACCCAATCCGGCGGTAACGTTCAATGTGCCTTTGAGTGAACCACCAAAATGCTTATCCGCCGCCGCCGCATAGGTTTCATAAGTGCCCTGCACAATGCCCTGGCTGCCGATATAGATCCATGAACCTGCCGTCATTTGCCCGTACATCATCAGGCCCTTCTGCTCCAGTTCGGTAAAGTGTTCCCATGTGGCCCATTTGGGCACCAGTTGCGAGTTGCTGATCAGTACACGGGGTGCATCTGTATGCGTTTGCAGTATGCCCACGGGCTTGCCGCTCTGTACCAGCAGGGTTTCATTATCGTTCAGGTCCTTGAGAGCCTTGATGATCAGGTCCAGCGCTTCAAAGTTCCTGGCTGCCTTTCCACGTCCACCGTACACAATCAGGTCATCGGGACGTTCGGCCACATCGGGGTCCAAATTGTTCAGCAGCATCCGCAAAGCGGCTTCCTGCACCCATCCCTTGCAGTTCAGTGTACTGCCAGTGGGTGTCTTGTATTTCTGTACATCGTAACGTTGGTAAGTGGTACTCATGTTTGCAAGCGTTGGTATGCCTGCAAAGAAAGTGAAAAAGGGGATTGTAAAATGGCGGTGGAAAATGAGGTAGTGACTCATTTTCAAAAGCAAGTGTCAGGTTGAGCCTGTCGAAGGCGATTTTGTATCGTAATTCTAATTCGGTTTCGACAGGCTCAACCTGACAATAATTCAAACTGGCTGTTATTGGCATCTGTAGTTAACTGCACACTTAGCTTAGCACAAAACTACAGATAGAAATCGGCTTCGATTGGAGATTTAGTAAACTAAGAACATCAGCGCCAAATCGTCTTAGCGATATACTTTCATCTTGCCCCTAAACTCCAGTATTAATTGAAACAGCAATAAAACCAATAAAGTCCAAGTTCCCCATAACAAAGTAACGCTGGAGATAAAACTGTCAATGATAAATACCGTCAGGCTCAATACTGCTGTTATTAGTAAATACCGTTTTGCGTTTGTTGATTTCAACCATTTGAATGCTACTAGTAGTATTAAGGAGACCAGCAGGCTTATAGCGATTGTAATTTGCCCAGTCAGGTTTTTGAAATAAAAAACAGCGCCAATGCCAGATAAAGAAGTATCAGTTGGTATCATTATTTTTTTAGAAATTATGTCAACATAATCAGTTGGTTTTTGCAAGGTGTCGGCAGCTATTTTCGCTGTGCCTTTCAAAGTATTTTGCGTGACTGTATCCACTATAGCGGTGTCAATTAAAATTGGTTGCCCATTTTGTGCCGTGTCACTAGCGCTTTCTGAAGGTTCGTTTTCGAGCAGGATATTTTTGTCGGCTTCTTTCTGGTTATAGGCATAGTCGAACCCCATTCCCTTGTTACAGGTGACAAAGAAAAATGTAAAAGGAAGAAAGTAACACAGTATTGTGAAAAGCCTTAGCGTAAGTTTCATGTTGCTACTTTATAGTTGTATCATTTCGAAACACATGGTTGGGGAACTAATGATTGCAATTCCGTTCTACGGCAATCTCACGAACATTTATTGTATGCAATTCAAAATTTACCGCCCCTGCATTTTTCTAATACGTTCCTTGGCATGGTCCAAACTATCGCCATTCCAAACATCTATCCTACTACCCTCTATTAGGAAATTGTCAACAAAGTCCATCGCAAACTGAGTTGGTTGGTATTCAATTTGCTTTTGTATTGCTAGCTCTTGATTCTTATACCAGAGGTCCAATATGGCAATTTCTATAGTATCTGATAGATGCAGCACCCGCTTAATAATCAGTTTCCAATGCATCGGCTCCGTCTTGAACACCTTTGCCAAATCCAGTGAATTCAGCTGCTCAATTTTGTCTTTGGGGAGTTTGTCGATTGTATCGAGTACAAAATTCTCGAAAAACACCTTCATCGGGTTCTCTTTGTATCTTGGATTGTCCAATGGTTTCAATTTATTTTTTCTTTCTAGTAATTCCCATGTTATAACACCACAAATAACTGTTATACTTTTTGCAAAATGTTGAAGATATATTCGCCACCTGCTATGTTGCCAACAGCCTTTTGGTTAAAGTTACTGAATAGTGGATTTCGTTCTGTCAATGATTTCTTTAATCCAAGTATATTCTTTCAATTCCTTCAATTTTTCCACCAGTTCTGCTGGCACTTCCTTAAGCCCAATTAGTGCGCCTGAAATCTGTCCTGCAATGGATGCATTTGTATCGGTGTCCCCGCCGGCGTTTATTATCGCCTGTAACATTTTCAGTAGGCCCAAATCAAGGATTTTCGATGAGCAGTAAATGGCAAAGGGAATGGAATTGACTACATAGCCATTGTTTCCAAACTTTGCCAAATCAGCAATGGTCATGCTTTTGGGGCAACGATTAATGTCAATCATCCTGTCCCTCAAACTGGTGTCTGGAAGTTCAGGGATAATCAAATCAAACAGATTGTTGGTCCCGTTCCAGTCCCCATCTAAAGTTGCTTTTATTGATAGGTAAACAGCTAATGCACCAGTAAAAGCTTCATCATTTCTATGGGTAATGCTGCAAGCGTCAAAAATATTTTCCCTTGTGATGGAAGCATAAAATGCGAATGGTGCAATCCGCATGGCGGCTCCATTACCGGCCGCAAATTCCCCCTTGCGTCCTGCTTGTGTCCAATGGAACCCAGCTTCTGTATCCAGAATAGCTTTTAGCGTGCTTGCCCCAACGCCAGTCAGTTTTTTACTTCGATGGTATTCAAGAAATTTATGGGCAAGCTTTTCAGGGGCAAAGTTATTTTCAGCCAATACCTCACAAGTAGCCAATGTTAATTGAGTATCATCGGTGATGGCCCATTTGCGGGGATGGGTTGTCCTTCTTCCTACATAAAATGTTTTTGTATCATCAATTACTACGTCGTTTTCAAAACTGCTTCCCCATGCATCGCCAATGGCACCACTAATAATACAACCCTCAAATTTATCATCTGTCATAGTAGCGTATCAATTTAATAGCGGCCAATACAAAGATTGACAGTAATACCAATGCAATGTTGGTGGCAGTTTTTGTCTAACGGGTTTTGTCAAAGATGCCTTTTGGAAACAAAATCCAAGATATACCGTCTTCAAGTTGCTTAACGTGCCAAACGGTCACACCTTGTGTGTTGTCGTCCAACTTTGATGGGTCAAACATAAACGGTGGTATCCACATTAATTCAATTTCTCCGTCGCCATCCCAACCGTCTTCTAAAAACATTTCTTTTGCGATGCTAGTGTATTCTTCAGGCCTCTCTAAACAATCTTTCGGGTTCAACGTGAAATTCAAATTGTCAATCCACTCGTAGGCAATAATGTCAAAGGATTTTAATGTTTCGGCTGGATAATTGATTATTGTCTTTTTGTTTCTTTGCGAATTCATTAATTAGAATTTTATTTTCAGTCCAAGTTCTTTTTTCATTGTCAGCAAAGCCTCTGCATTTCCTTTAGCATCGTCAACCGGATTGTGGGTATGTTTTGTTTTCCTTAAATGTTTAAAAGTCTTGAAAGTATCTCTCTCAATCCCTTTGTAAAGACTTCCTAAGTTTTGAGAACTAAAACCGAAGGGATTTGTTCCAATGAAATGATGGAAATACCAACAAATAAACATCCAATCAAACCCATTATTGTCGCTAATGAAAATAGGTCTGTCCTTACAGGTTTCCTTTATCCAATTTGCAAAGTCTTCCATCACTTTTTTAGGTTCAGCAAATTCTAAAGTTTCGTTTCTTGAATGCCCCGATACTGCAAGTGCTTCTGGAATAAAGTTGTCCGAAATGGGTTTTAGCTTGCCATAAAATGATTTGTCAAGTTGTTCGTCAACTAAAACTGCCCCGAAAGAAATCATAGAAAAGTCACCTGGAATTGGTCCGTCACTTTCTATGTCAACCATTACGTATGCCATTGTCTATTATTCTGTTTAAGGTATTGGGTAAAGTTGCCACCAACGGCTACGGCTTGGCGATGTGGCGGTATTTGAAAATCGCCAGCCCGTAACCGCTGTTAAATTTATAACTAATAGTTTATTGTTTATTCTATTACTCGGTGTTATCCGTCGGCTGGAACTGAAGCAGAATAGCGAACAAAAGTTGAGAATATATTCGTCGCTCCGCCGTATTGCCGAACCGAAGGCTGCATTCTCTATTTTGCCAACTTTTAGAAAATTTGAAAGTCAACAATAAGACTACAAATTTTTCCATCATCATTTATCCCCCAATAACAAGGATACATACCGTCACCATAACCTGAATGAAACATAATTACATTCAAGTCTAATCTGTTAGGTAAATAAAAGTTTAACCAGTCTCCAATATCTTGTGGGTCATTTTGGTCAATAGCATTTTTCTTAAATTCTGCTGCAAAGAAGTCATCATAAATATTTTCGTCTGGATTTCTTTGCATAAAATCTGTGTCAAACTGGTTATACAATTGTTGAGTTTCTAAATCACAAAAGCAACCAAGTCCTGCGTCAACGGGAAAGCCGAAAAATTCATCATCTTCATTTAATTCTTTTATGTCTTGATGTTCTGTTATAGCCATTTCCCATTTTGTTGCTCTATCCTTGGAAAATTCAAGTTTTACTACCGCATAACGGTCTCCTGAATTTTCTGTTTTTGCTATGCAAGCAATTACTGCATATTTTCCAGGTTGTACGGTTCTCGTAAAAGGTGAAGTGTCATACAAGCAAACTAAAGGGTCACAAGCAATGATTTGTCCTGTAGATATTTTTAGTTCCCCTAAATTAAGAAGTTCAAGAGGTGTATTGTCAACAGTTTTGTTTTCAAAAAATTGATTATAGTCAACCAATGAAAGTTTTACCTTATTTAGGTCTTTGTCCTTGTTGCCAAAAAGTTTATTGAATAGTCCCATATGAGTTGCTGCTAACGTTTTAGGGCTTTGTGTTGTGGTGGGCATCAGGGGACATCAGCCTAACTCATAACCAAAAGCTCAATTGAAAACTAAAGATAAGTCTTTGTTCGTCAGCCAGCATAGCAGCCCTCTTCATGTTGTACGAAGCTGTTAGTTTGATTCGTTTAAAATTCGAAATTTTTCATCAATGATAAAAATTCCTGAAACTATTGGTAGTAGATTCTTTTCGTTTGTACATTCAATTTCACATGATGATTGGTTGCCAATATAGGATATCATGTTTTCGCTGTTAGTCATATCAAACCTGAATGTGCTCCATGTTTTTGGTTTTAGAAGCCTTCTGTGGTCGTTATTTTGATTGAATGAATAAACTGAATTGTCTGTAAACCGCACGATGCATCTTGTATGCGAAGCGGATTGCCAATCAGGAAACTCAAACGTACCTTCAAGTGTTCCCGTATTGTGATTGAACATTTTGTGATGACTTTTTCTGAATAGCTTTCGCTCTCTATCAACTCTTAACGTAACGTCAGGCAATATAATCAGCGACAAAGGTGCAGAGGAGTACATCGTACTAATTATAAGACCGTCTTTTTTAACCTCATATTGATAGCAGTCTAACTCCTGATTTATTTCCGTTAAAAAAATATTGCCTATATGTCGTCTATCGAATGTAAGCATTAAAGAAAGTAATTTCGTATACCGTTTTAGGGCTTTGTGTTGTGGTGGAAATCAGGGAACGCCAGCCTAACCCATAATAAAAAGCCAACTTGAAAAACTAAAGATAAGCCTTTGTTCGTCAGCCCACCATCACACAAAACCCATGTAAGCGGCAGTTTTAGTCGAAAACTGTTAGTTGATTTAAACGTTTTAATGTTTTGGACTTTGTTGAACTTGGGTACGGAATTTCAATAATGCACCATACGGAATTATGGATATGAAATATCATTGAAAGCTTATTGCCCCTTCGCCAATCTCTTACTACAATGTACGAAAAAACGTCATTTTGAATTGTCGTCCATTTTTTAGGCTTAAACTTTTCAGTATAGGTCAGCAAAAACATTTCGGTAGGTCTGGTTTCTTCAACACTAAATGGGTAAAAGCCTACACATTTGAAAGATTCTAATCTTGATACCTTTTGATACTTGTGAAAGTATAATCCGAATGCATTTTTTTCAATAACTTTTTTTATTCTGTCTGTTTCGGATTGAAAATAAATCTTCCCGTCATCGCCTTGAATCAAAGAGTCTTCAATTCTTTTCTTTAATCCTTTTGAACGCTCCCTGGCTTTATGGACATTGCCGCCGAAGTTCTTTTTAGCCAACAAAGTTGGATTGTCGGAAATCTCAACCAGAACATTCAAGAAATATTCTTCATCAAGAGAAAATGATTTATTACAATAGTCGCAACTCGGAATTGTCAATAAATTATTTGGGTATGGCTTTTCTAATAAATTTTTCGATGGAATGTGGTCTTTTGTTTCGGCAATTTTCCCACAAAAAAGACAAGTTGTCCCAAAGGCTTTTTTCATAAATTAGGGTTATTTAAAACTGATTTTCTTACCTAATCTCGTCTGAATTTTATCAACTTTTTTGTTGAACTTCAAGATAACTTGCTCTTCACAAAATTCAACTGTCTCTGAAAAACTTTTAAAGTCCGATAAAGGTGTCATTATTGTGTATGTCTGTGCCAGTATAATTTCATTATTATTTTCAGAGGTCATAGATATTGAGACCTCAAAGTCGTTCTCGTCGTTGTGGGCTACATGTGTGTTCCTAGCTTGTAAAATCTTTTCGTGAGTAACTAATAAATCTGGTCGCTTAGAAAATATTTCTTTGGCATCAAGCGATATCTTTTCCTTGCCAGAACTTGAAAAGCATTTAGAATAGGAAAGAATAAAATTTTTAAACATTCCATTTGCCAAAATAACTTGCTCCATTTCTGTAAACTTTCCTTCTTTGTTTTTATTCTCGGAAAGTAATAATGACGTTTTTGCTTCGACCAGAAACATTGCAATGTATGTCCACCCACTTAAAATGTTTAGGTCTTCGTTTGTGAGTGAATAGTCCTTTAGGTCAGTTCCTTGTAGGTTTTGAATTGCCTGCTTTCTGAATTCTGATTTGTCCATTGTAGAGGTTTGCAAATTGCCGTTTACGGAGCAGGTATTGCCGAAGTTGCGGCTAAATTTAGTGAATCCCTAAGTTTAAGCCACTAGCAATTTTGACAATACCGAGTTATGCGAAGTTGAGGCTATTAGCTTCAATACCAAAAATAATGGGGCTTTAACAATCAACAAGTTAACGTTATACTTTTTGTACCTGCCTGCCGATAGACGGTTGTCGTTAGTACAATCCAATCTCCATATTTATGGTCCCCCTTATTAATCACGCTAGGTAGATGGTCAACAAAGTATCCATATTTATCCACTTCAAAATTTGCTCAGCCCATTTCATACACTCACTCCCCAATCACCATTCACAGCCCCATTTTTGTAGCAAAAAAAATAGCAGTAATAAAACTGCTACAGTTTTGTAGCAAAATAAATCCGGCTTTTTATTTTGCTACAGATTGGCGGGGCCATTTTGGATAGAACGCAATACCCTTATAGTTTGTAGGCAATTCTCAGGTCAAAAAAATCCGCATTGTCACTGTTCACTTTCAGGTTCACGCCCAGGCTATAATGCCTGTTCAGTTGGTAGTCCAGTCCCCAACGGTGGTAGAAATTGTCCAGAAAATATAGCTTATTGTACACGGCATAGCCCAATTGCTGGCTGAACCTGACCCTGCCTAATAGGAAAACATGGCCGCCCTGTATGCCGATTACTGTTTTGGAGGCAGGCTGCTGGGCCGTTTTGTCAACCACAAAATCGTTGAAGATAATTTCCGTTCCCGCCGTTAATGCACTGGTCCTGCCCACCTGTTTGGTGGCCTGTGCAAACAGCCCAAAAGCCGACATCCGTTCTGCCTTCCATTTACTGTTGTACCCTTGGTGGGCCACACCCAGCACACCAACTGCCAGTTCCGTTTTTTTATGCTTCCAAAAATGATCGTAGATCCTGTTGTATTTGGGCAGCACATTATTATCCAAGTAATAATGGTAGCTCAATGCACCCGTGACCCAGTTGATTCCCTTGTTGGGCTGCCGGAGATTGCCATTGGAAATATGGTGGAAATTGCCAATCAACGCCATGGAGCCATGCCTGGACAAATGGTAATTGAAACCGCCACCTATATGCAGGTAGGGGTTCAGGTGCAAACTGTAATTGTTGTTGGTGGGGTTCTTGGCCACATCATAGGGATTGCTCAAGTAAGCGGCACCAATGGATGCCTTGAGCAGGAACTGCAGCCTGTTGCCCATGCGGTATTGTGGCTCAATAAATCTTGAAGCAATGATACCATGGCCCACAATGCTGTTGTTGTAATCAAAAAAGGCCAGTGCCCAGCCAGTCTTTACATAGGCGCTGCTGAGGTTCCAACTGGCAAAACTGGTTTGCTGCTTGGCCAGTTCCAGTTCCACACCAAAGGGTTTGGCACCCTTGATATTCCGCACGGCATCGGTATGTACAAATACTTGGCCCCAATAGGCGCTGATACCATAAATACGCTGCACGGAATCTTTTTGAGCAGGTGCAACAAGCACCAATGACCATGATAGAAAAAATAATCGCCACTTCATGCCTAAGGTTTATGTAGGAGATACGCTTTCTAACTAAAAGAAGTTTGGTTGTTGACGTACTATATCAGTTTGAATGATGTGTTCCCGGTACAGTAAACCTGCTTGCTTCATCGGGCATGTCAAGTTTCGGATGTCAAGAAAAAAAACTTGACATGAAAATCTTGACAGTTGCTTTTCCAACACTGAAAAAGTTAACGGCAAACAGTTGGCATGTATATTTTGGGAGGACGGGTCCAGCAAGAACGGCTGGCATTCATTCAAGGACGCTGTTTAAACTGGTTCCTGATCGGGCTTGTCTGACTTGAAGGAATAGTTGCGCTGGGAGATATAACTGAAAACAATGACCACTACATTGGTGCATACCTTGCCCACCGTGGCATTCAATTGTACAATTTCAATAAAGAATTTCAGGAAGAAATAATTGAGCCCCATGGCACCCACCACCACCACCCCGTACCTGAACACCTGCACCCGCCTGGGCAGGCTGGATTCCTGGAAAACCACATAGCGGCTCAAATAGAAACCAATGGGGAAGGAAATCCAAATGGCGAAAAGGTAATCCGCTGCAATATGCGGCTCCAGTGCAAAGCTGCCCATCTGCACAATCTGTTCCTTGAAAATAAAAGTGTAGCCCACATAGTACAGGGCAATTCCCATGAGAGTATTGAACCCACCACAGGCAGCATACCGGAAGGTCTGCAAGGGCATGATCCTTTTGAAGAGCGGGTAGAATGCATCTACAATGGTGAGGATCAGGCCCCTTATGTTTTGGTGGATTTTCTGCATATACGGGGTGGCGAAGATAGCGGGAAATTAAAATCGGATAAAAACTGGGCAAATAGTTTAAGAAATTCTTGGCTTTGATGGATTTGTACCAATGAAAGGATATATTGCATCAACTGCAAATCACTGTACCGTAAACCCATGCTGCATAAAGCAACCCAAACCTGCTCCGCCGTCCTTGTACTGCTACTGCTGACCTTTTTCAAAGGCGCTGCCCAACCGGTTACGCAGCAAATGGTAAAAGGTAGGGTCTTCAATGAGTTTTCGCAGGAAACGCTTTCCCAAGTGAGCATCTACTGGAAAAAAGCTGGTTGGGGAACTTTGAGTGACAGCCTTGGTTTCTTCACGTTGAAAAAAAGCCATCTCTTAGCCGATTCATTGATCATCAAATATGTGGGCTATGCCGATGTGGTAAGGCCTGCAAGCTTCTTCAAGGATACCACGGTCCATACCATCAATATGCAGGTGGAAACAGCCAGGGAAACCGTGGTGGTAAAATCCAAGTTCTCCAAAGGGCTGAGGTGGTGGAAAAGCATTGTGCAGCACAAGAAGGAAAATGATGCTTACCGTTTCTCCAACTACAGTTATGAACTGTACAATAAAATGGAGATTGACATCAACAATATCAACAAGGAAAAACTGAAGGGCAAAAAGCTGTTCAAGCCCTTTGCCTTTGTGCTGGACAATACGGACAGTACTTCTGAGGCGAAGCCTTTTCTGCCTGTGTACCTTACGGAAACCGTATCGGATTATTATTACAGCAAGCAGCCCAACAAGATCAGGGAGGAAATAAAAGCAGTGCAGACACAGGGCATCAAGAATGAAAGCATTCTGCAGTTTGCGGGTGGCATCAACCAGAAGATGGACATCTACAATGATTATGTGAATGTGTTTGGCAAGGAATTCATTAGTCCACTGAGCAGCAATGGCGATAGGCACTATTACTATAAGGGTACCGACACCCTGCTGGTGAACGGTGAACGCTTCTTCCATCTTTTCTTCACGCCGCTGAAGGAGGGCAGCAACCTCTTTGCGGGCGACTGTTGGGTACACCAGAGCACATGGGCCGTACAGAAAATAACCTTGAACATTTCGGCAACGGCCAATATCAACTTCGTGAACAGGCTGAGCATCATCCAGGAATTCAAGCAGGTGAGCAGCAGCCAATGGATGTTCTCCAGGGACAAGTTCATTGTGGAGATTGCGCCCCTGAAGAAAGAAGGGCTTTCCTTTATTGCACGTAAAACATGCCTCTACAATAAAATAAGAATTGATGACGCCCGTACATTGACTGCCCTTGCAAAAAACAGGAAGCCAGAGGAGGTTATCGTAAATGAAGATGCCACCACATTTGATAGCAAGGCCTGGAACGGTATAAGGCCCGAAGTGTTGGCCGTTAACGAACAGAAGGTGTACAAAATGATTGACACCATTAAGAGCCTTCCTGCTTTCAAGAAATACAGTGATGCGCTGACCCTGATCTTTGACGGCCACAAGAAGTTCGGCATGGTGGAGATTGGCCCCTGGTTCAAATGGATCAGTGGCAACCAGTTGGAGAAAGTGCGTGTAAGATTTGACCTTGGCACCACGGAGAAGTTCAGCAAGGACCTGAGGCTCCACGGATACCTGGCCTACGGTTTCAACGACGGAAGGATGAAAGGCAAATTTGATGTTACCTATAAGCCCAGCTTTGCAAAAAGCTGGAAACTGGGTGCATCCTATTTGGATGACCTTGATAATGGAAGGGTGAGGACCGAGAACCAGGATGCCACCACAGACAATATGTTCAGTCAGATCATCCGCCGCCGCTACATCAAACAGAAATTCATTGGCATCAAGGAATTCAAAACGAGCATCACCAAGGAATGGGAAAACAGCTTCTCTGTCCAGCTTGCACTTTCAAGAACGGATTATGACCCCGTTAACCCATTGCCACATAAAAAGTTCTTCTCCAAACGTTTCGATGAAAAGCTGATCAACAGTGAATTTTCTTTGAAACTGCGGTATGCACCGGGCGAGAAAAAAATTGTTTCGCATAGGAAGGAACGGAGGTTCAAAAGCGATAATCCTGTTTTTGAAGCCAACTTTGCTACTGGCTTACCCGATGTTTTGCAAGGGGAGTACCTGTACAAAAAACTAAGCGCCAATATTGCACAGAAGTTCAGGCTGCCTGGCTGGGGTACCATGGATTATACCATTTATGCTGGGAAGATATTTGGTAACGAACTGCCTTTCACCGTGCTGGAACTGCATCCCGGTAATGAAATTTATTATTACAGCAAACAGACCTTCAACCTCATGAACAGGTTTGAATACGTGAGCGACCAATATGCAGGTATTAACGTGGAGCACAATTTTGAGAAGAAACTGCTGAACCTTGTTCCCTTTTTACGCAAAACAAAGATCAGGCAGTTCTGGAACATCAAGTCGGTATGGGGCGATTTGTCGGAAGCCAATAGGAAGTTCAACAGGATAGAATTTGGCGAATACCGTTTGAAATGTTTAAGGGGCAGCCACTATACAGAAGTAGGTACCGGCTTTGACAATATCTTCAAATTTTTCAGGGTGGATATGGTATGGCGCTTTTCACCACAGGTGCCAACCCCTCCAGGCGTTATCAATAATACCACCATGCACGACTTTGGGGTGTTCGGTAGTTTCAGGTTGCAGTTTTAAATCAATCCCTTTACATCATTGCCGTTGGCTTGGCCAACGGCAATGAACAATATAAATCAAAGGCTTTAGCCAAAATAATAGGCCTGCCTCCGATTCCAAAAAAGTTCGGGGCCTTAATTTCAACTATTTCTTAAACTTCATTTTCAAGGCAGCCAGTGCATCATTCACATTAAGGTCACTTAGGTTTTCTTCCTGCTTTTTTGTTCCTTGAAATTTATTGCCTTGATTGCCCTGTGGTTTGCCTACTTGAAACTTGGGCCTTGCATCCTTGTTTAAAGGCCTTGCATCCTTTTTCGCAGGTGCTTCCTGCGTTTGCTTGATGGACAAAGCAATACGTTTACGTGGCAGGTCAATCTCCAAAACTTTTACCTGCACTTTATCATTCAGTTTCAGTACCTCATTGGGATCGGTGATGTATTGGTGCGCTATCTCACTTACATGCACCAATCCATCCTGCTTTACGCCAATGTCTATGAACGCGCCAAAGCGGGTAATATTGGTCACCACGCCAGGCACGATCATGCCCTCCTTCACGTCTTCCAGTTTGTAGATATTGGCAAACTCAAACTGCTCCAGTTCACTCCTCGGGTCAAGGCCCGGTTTGTTCAGCTCCTTTAAAATATCCTTGATGGTCAGCTCACCAATGGTTTCGGAAATATATTTTTTGGGCTCCACTGTTTTGAGCAACGTCTCATTCCCAATTAAGGCTTTCACTTCCACTTGCAGGTCCTTGGCCATGGTTTCCACCAGCTTATAGGCTTCGGGGTGTACCGAGCTTTCGTCCAATGGATTGTTGCCTGCCTTCACACGCAGGAACCCGGCACATTGTTCATACGCCTTGCCCCCTAGCCTAGGTACTTTCAACAGTTGGCTCCTATCCGTGAACTTGCCAATTTCATTCCGGTGCTTCACAATATTCTCTGCCAGTGTAGCTCCAATGCCACTTACATAGCTGAGTAAATGCTTGCTGGCCGTATTGAGGTTAACGCCCACCTGGTTCACGCAACTGATAACGGTTGCATCCAGTTTCTCCTTCAACCTGAACTGGTTCACATCATGTTGGTACTGGCCAACACCAATGCTCTTGGGGTCAATCTTCACCAATTCAGCCAAGGGGTCCATCAGCCGCCTACCAATGCTCACAGCCCCACGCACCGTAACATCATGCTGCCCAAATTCTTCCCTTGCTATTTCGCTGGCCGAATAAATGGATGCTCCATCCTCATTCACCAGGAACACGGGCAGGTTCAATTGCAGTCCCTTGATGAACTGTTCCGTTTCCCTGCCTGCAGTCCCGTCCCCAATGGCAAAGATCTCCGTGCTGTATTTCGCCACAAGGTCCTTTATCTTGAAGCCTGCTTCGTAAATTTTATTGCCTTCGTGTATGTAGATCAAATCATTGTGCAGGAGGTCGCCCTTCTCGTCCAGGCATACCACTTTGCAGCCAGTTCGGTAACCCGGATCAATGGCCAGTATCCGTTTGCTGCCCAATGGGGAACTCAACAGTAACTGGCGGAGGTTCTCAGCAAATACATTGATGGCTTCCTCATCGCCCTTGGCCTTTAAAGCTGTCCTGAATTCCGTTTCCAGGCTTGGTTGCAATAAACGTTTGTAGGAATCCTTCACTGCTTTCTTTACCTGCTCCACACTGCTGTTCAAACTGCCTGTTACATATTTGTCCTCAATATCGTACAAGGCATCCTCTTCCAATGGGCCGATATTGATGCGTAGGAACCCTTCGAGAAATCCACGCAGCACAGCCAGTATCCTATGCGATGGCACTTTATGGATGGGTTCACTGAAATCAAAATAGTCCTTGTACTTGGCAGCCTCCTCTTTCTTGTCTTCCAGTACCTTGCTTTGGAGTGTTGCCGTATCCTCAAACAGCTTACGCAGCTTGGCCCTTATTTCAGCATCTTCATTAATGGTTTCAGCAATGATGTCCCTGGCACCTTGCAGGGCAGCATCGGCATCCTTCACATTTTCCGTAATATATTTGGCAGCTTCGGCCTGCAGGTCAATGTCCCTTTGTTCCATCAATAAATTGCTCAACGGTTCCAGTCCATTTTCCTTGGCCGTTTGTGCCTTGGTCTTGCGTTTTGTTTTGTAGGGCAGGTAGATATCTTCCAGCTCCACCAGCGTTGTTGCCCTATCGATCCTGGCCTGTAGGGCCTCCGTCATTTTGCCCTGCTCGGTAATGGTTTTTTCGATAAAAGATTTACGCTCCGTAAACTCCTTGATGGCCCTGGCTTCGTCTTGAATGTGCTGGATCTGCACTTCATCCAAGCCTCCTGTTTGGTCCTTTCGGTAACGGGCAATAAATGGGATGGTGGCACTTTCGGCCAATAGGTTCAATACCGCTTCTACCTGTTGTAAACGGATGTTCAACTTTGCCGAAACGCCTGATGCAAATTCTACCATAGGAAATATATTAAAAAGGGGCCCATTCAAAGGGCGTGAACCGCCCTACCTATTTTGGGGGAGCGAAAATAGCAGTGTGCATGGGAAAGAAAAAATGGAAGTTGTACACAGGGCACTGTACTGTTGCCTAAAAACCTGGCTTCAGTTTTCTTGTTTACGAACAATGCAACATGTGCTGCCCTAAAACCTGCTTTCTTCTGTACCCTTGGCCGGTAAAGACCAAGAAAGGGTTTCCGCCTGTTAAGTGTACTTCTGAAACAAGTTGACCAGATGGATACAGCATGAATGGTTTTTGGAATGAAATGCTATCTATCTTTATCCTTGTTAGCATTTCCTCCCAAAATAAAAACATCCATGGATTATCACCTACTGGGCACTGAAGCGGGTAAATATGTAACGGATTATATTGGCCAACATGACAATACCGCCCTGCACTACCATAACCTTGCACATACACTAGGTGTGGTAAAAGCTGCCCAACAAATTGCCAGCCATTACCAGTTGAACGATGCGGATTTCTTTACGGTAACAACAGCCGCTTGGTTCCATGACCTGGGGTACTATGCGGGAGAAAGGCAGGGGCATGAACAGCATGGGGCAGATTTGGCAGTCGCTTTTTTACAGGAAAAAAAAGTGGATGCTTCCATTATTGAAAAAGTGGAAGCCTGCATCATGGCCACACAGATGCCGCAACGTGCCACTACTTTGTTGGAAGAGATTGTTTGCGATGCAGATATGTTCCATTTGGGAACGGATGATTTTGCCGAAAGGAACAAGCTCATGCGCAAGGAGGCAGAAGCCGTTATGCAAAAGGAAATCCCCAAAGACCAGTGGCGCAGCGGTACCATTAAATTATTGCAGCAGCAACATTATTACACAGACTATTGCCAACTGCTGCTCAATGATAAAAAGCAGCAGCACCTCGACAAGCTACTGGACAAGCAAGCTTCCAGAACAATAGCAGAAAAACCTGTTACCATTATGCCAGCACCAAAAGAAACCCCCAAGGAAAAAAGCAAGGAACCCAGCCGTGGCATAGAAACCATGTTCCGCATCACATCGGGCAACAACCAACGCCTGAGCGACATGGCAGATAACAAGGCCCATATTTTGATTACCGTAAACTCCATCATATTATCTGCCATCATCAGTTTGGTACTGAGGAAACTGGAGGAGCACAACTACCTTACCTACCCAACATTTGCTTTGCTGGCTGTAAGTGTTGTAACCATTGTGGTCTGCATTTTGGCCACGCGCCCAACCATACCAAGAGGTGTATTCACCAAACAGGATGTGGATGATAAAAAAGTGAACCTCCTGTTCTTTGGCAACTTTTACAATATGCACCTGGACGATTATGCAGCAGGCATGCAAAAGGTAATGGCAGATAGGGACTTCCTTTACAGCACCTTGATAAAGGATGTGTATTCACAAGGTGTGGTGCTTGGCAGGAAATATAAATTGCTGAGATTGGCCTATAATATTTTCATGTTTGGTCTGGTGATTTCGGTTCTGGGATTTATAGCCGTAGTAGCCATTTATAAATAAGCATGATGAGCGTAGACCACAGCCTGAATACGGTTTCAACAACACTTCCACAAGCCTGCCTGCCAGCAAAGGCAGGCTCCTGTGGCATTGCTCAACCCGAATGGTCGGGGTGGGTTCTGACATACTTTCCTCCATGCGAATAGCCATAATAAATAATTCAATCGGGAACCACATGCAACCTGCCTATACATTCTTCAATAGGGACATTAGTTGGCTCACTTTTAATGAAAGGGTGTTAGCAGAAGCAGCCAATCCCGGTGTCCCATTGATTGAAAGGATAAGGTTCCTGTCTATCTACTCATCCAATCTGGATGAATTTTACAGGGTAAGGATCCCGGTATTGATGGCACTGAACAAAATAAATACTGGCGGCAATGAACCTGCTGAACAAACCTATTTTGAGCATGCACAACAGGTCATCCATCGCCAGCAGGAGTTTTTTGGCAACCAGCTTAGGCTACAAATTATACCAGAGTTACACCAACAAAAAATCCACTTGGTATACAATGGACCCTTGCCCACAGGCATTGAAGCCATTTGCAAGGATTACTTCTTCAGCACATTGGCTGCCTTTGTGGTGGTGCTGTACCTGGAAGAAGCAAAGGATTTTTTCTTTGAAAACAACAAGCTCTATATCGTTGTACCGTTGCAACAAAAAGACAAGGAAAGGGTTGCCATCATCAATATTCCCTCCAATCATGTTTCCCGTTTTTTCACTACCAAAGTTGGGGACCTGCAGTATGTGGTTTTCATTGATGACATAATCAAAGCCAATCTTGCTTTTATTTTCCCGGATGCAATTGTGCAAGGGGCTTACAGCATAAAAGTTACCAGGGATGCAGAGCTGGATTTACAGGATGAATTTGATGGGGATATTGCTGAGAAGATCGAAACGCAGATCAACAAACGTGATTTCGGTTTGGCTACGAGGTTCCTGTACCAACCCAATTTGCCATTTGCTACATTGGAAAGAATCACCGCAACCTTCAACCTCGACCATGCCAATAGCATGGCTGGCGGCAATTACCACAACCTGAAAGATTTTGCATCCTTTCCCATCAATGATGCAGCATTCACCTACGCCAAACAAGTGCCCATTCCCTTATCCATCAACAGCCATTCGCTATTTGATGCCATGCAGGAAAAGGATAGGCTGGTACATCCACCCTACCAATCTTACGATACCATTTTACGCTTCTTCAATGAAGCTGCCCTCAACCCGGATGTAGAAGAAATCTACACCACCATGTACCGTGTGGCCAATGACTCAAGGATTGTACATGCTTTGATTTCCGCTGCCAGGAACGGGAAGAAGGTAACGGCCTTTGTGGAGCTGAAAGCAAGGTTTGACGAGGCCAACAACATTAAGTGGGCAAAAGTGATGAAAGCGGCTGGCGTAAGGATCATTTATAGCATACCTAAGTTAAAGGTCCATGCAAAAGTGGCCCTAGCAAAAAAGAAAGTGGGTGAAAGGCTGGTGTATTATGGCTTATTGGCCACAGGCAACCTGAATGAAAGCACGGCCCGTTTCTATACGGACCATATATTGCTTACGACCAACGGGCCATTGCTCCGTGAGCTGGAAATGCTGTTCATTTTCCTAAGTAAAAGAAGGAAACCAACGCAGGATGATACCATTCATTTCGGACACCTGCTGGTGGCACAGTTCAACCTACAACAAAAATTCATTGATTTAATCGATACCGAAATCAACAATGCCAGCAAGGGCCTACCCGCAAGCATCACCATCAAGCTGAACAATTTGGAAGAAGAAGTGCTCATTGGTAAACTGTACGAAGCAAGTAATGCCGGTGTGGAAATAAAACTAATTGTAAGGAGCATTTGCAGGATCATCCCGGGCATAAAGGGCATGAGCGAAAACATAACCGTGAAACGTATTGTGGACAGGTACCTGGAACATGGCAGGATCTTCATTTTCCACAACAATGGCAATGAACAAATCTATTTGGGTTCATCAGATTGGATGAACAGGAATGTGTACAGGCGCATTGAAGTATGCTTCCCTTTGTACAACGAAGGTTTAAAAAAGGAAATCAGGTCCATCATCAACCTGCAATTAAAGGACAATGTGGCTGCTGTGCTGATTGACGGGAACCTGCAGAATGTTCCCATTGAGGATGGGGAAACAAAAATCCGGTCACAGCAAGCTATTTATGATTTTTTGCAGCATAAATAATCTGCATCAAGCCTAACAAACCATACCTACGCAGCCAAAAAATTGACCTTTTAAACAAAGCAAATTCGGACGTTTAAACAAACCCGCCAAGAAATAGGCTATCTACTTTTGTCCCATCAAAAATAATTAAAACGTATAAAAATGGGACAAAACAATTATCAAGGAGTGTTACAGAAGCCAATAGGTTCTGGATTTAACGCCACATCCACTGCAAGTGATGTAATCAAGGGCATTGACCTTACGGGAAAAACCGCTATCGTAACAGGCGGCAACACGGGCATTGGTCTGGAAACTACCAAAACGTTGGCAGCCGCAGGTGCAACAGTAATCGTTCCGGCAAGGGACATGAAAAAAGCGAAGGAAAACCTGCAAGGCATTGCCAATGTAGAATTGGAATCAATGGACCTGATGGACCCAGGTTCCATTGATGAATTTGCAAATAGGTTCCTGGCATCTGGCAGGCCACTTCATTTGCTCATCAACAATGCGGGCATTATGTGGGTGCCATTGCGCAGGAATAGCCATGGCATTGAATCACAGTTAGCGACCAATTACCTAGCACAGTTCCGGCTTACGGCAAGACTTTGGACTTCCTTAGAAAAAGCCAATGGTGCAAGAGTAGTAAACGTCTCTTCCCAAGGACACCAGTTTGCACCTTTCAATTTTGACGACCCCAATTTCCTCCATAGGGAATATGAAACCCTGCAAGGCTATGGCCAATCAAAAACCGCCAGTAATTTATTTGCCCTTGAACTGGACAATCGTAGCAAAGTATTTAATGTCCGTGCCTATTCAGTGCATCCCGGTTCCATCAACGGAACTGAATTAGGCAGGGAAGCACCATTGGAACTATTTCAAAAAATGGGTTTCTGTGATGCCGAAGGAAACATCCTACCAGAGGTGGCCGCATCGCTGAAAACAATACCACAAGGTGCTGCCACAACTGTTTGGAGTGCTACCAGTCCAATGCTCAATAATATAGGAGGTGTGTACTGCGAAGATGCAGATATTGCTGAACTGGCTCCAGGTTCATCCATAACCAATGGCGTAAAACTTTATTCATTGAATGAAACCAATGCAAAGCATTTATGGGCACTAAGCGAAGAAATGACAGGCATTAAATTCAATGTTAATTAATGCGCCATAAGGAACTATTTAAAAGGTACACTACATGGAAATTGAAAAATTAAAATTGCTGGTAGCGAATTTGATTGCCTATCTATCAAGCGAGCGTGCATCCTTTATCACCGGTCCTGAATGCTTAATTGATGGCAGTCAGCGCATATAAAATAAAACCTATGATACTTTCTATTTTTGCAGTACTGATCTCCTTTATGAAAAGGAATAAAAAAAACAAGCAATGGAGTATAAAGCAAAATATATAACGGCCGATATCAAATTATCCTGCTATGAGGACAAGTTTTTCAAATCGGATATCATGTTCGACCAGCATATGCTTATTTGGTTCATTTCGGGTGAAACCAAAATTGTACAGTCTGATGCTACTTATATTTTCAAGAAAGGCGACATTTTCCTGATCCCAAGAAATCAATTGGCTACGATTATTAATTATCCTAAAGACGGGCAGCCACATAAAACGGTAGTGATGCACCTGTCCACAACGAGGTTAAGGGATTTTTATCTGAAGCAGGATGTGAAACCAACCGTTTTAGAATCACAAAAGATCCTTAGTTACAACAATCATCCATTATTGGAAAGCTGTCTTTCTTCATTGATCCCTTATTTCGAAATGAAAGACCTTCCCGAAGACATTGCTTCGCTGAAAATAACTGAAGCAATCAGTATTCTCAGAACAATTGATAAGGGGATTGACAATGTGTTGGCAAACTTTGAAGAGCCGGGGAAAATTGATTTGGTTAGCTATATGGAGAAAAACTTTATGTTCAATTTGCCCCTGGAAAAATTTGGTTATTTAACAGGCCGGAGCCTGACCACCTTTAAACGGGACTTTAGCAAAGCATTTAATAGCACACCACAGCGGTGGCTCACAAAAAAGAGATTGGAATTGGCACATTACCAGTTTGTTGAAAAGAAGAAGAAACCAATGGATGTTTGCTACGAAGTTGGATTTGAAAACATTTCACATTTTTCCTTTGCCTTTAAAAAGCAATATGGCTATACCCCGTCAGCATTAGTAGGGCGACAGGATACCGGCCACTAAGACCACTATTGCAGCAAATGGGGCTGGACATCAAGACCTGAGCAAATGGAAATCTGTACCTTGGTCCGGAACAGGTTTCCATTTGCTCTTTTGTTATTAACTTCAACTTTATAATTTCAATTGGCAGCAGTTCCGGGCTGGGCGAACAATGGATTCCCTACCTGCTAGATACCATGTATTTACATGCCCAATATGTTATGTTGCAAAGGTTGCAACCTAGCAGAAGTTCAATAGTGCAATACTGCTGGTCAACAAAAAAATCCTCATGAACATAAAATACCTTTTCATCCTTTTGTTTGCAATGGCTGCCTGTGCCAGCAACAACAAGGAAACTTACACAAGCCCATCTAATTATGACTTTACCAAACCCGAAAAATTTATCATGCCCGCTGTGCTGCATGAAATTTCCGGCATAGCTTTCAATAAGGGAAACAGCGACAGCATTTATGCGGAGCAGGACGAAGAGGGAAAAGTTTTCCATTTGAAACTCGGCGATAAAAATTTCTCGGCAACCAAGTTTGCCAAGAAGGGTGATTATGAAGACATGGCCATTTGCAATGGGACGGTGGTGGTGCTGCGCAGCGATGGGGCACTGTATTCCTTTCCGTTAGCAGGAACCAACAACAAAGAAGCTAGCAATGTGCAGGAATGGACGGGCTTACTGCCCACTGGCGAATACGAAGGCATGTACGCAGATGAAACCAGCAACCTGCTCTATGTGCTGTGCAAACATTGCAATAATGACAAAAAACATGTACAAACAAGTGGGCATATACTCAATATGGCAGGAAATGGCCCTGGTTACCAAGAAGGCTTTGTTATTGATGTAAAGCAGATTGAAAAAAGGTTGGGGGACAATAAAACCAGTTTCCGCCCGTCAGCCATGGCAAGGAATACCATTACCAATGAATGGTATATCCTTTCATCAGTGAACAAATTATTGGTGACTGCCGATAAGGATTTCACCGTACGGGAAGTGTACCCATTAAACCCGTCCATTTTCAACCAGCCAGAAGGTATGGCATTTGACAGGTACGGGAACCTCTTCATCAGCAATGAAGGTGGCGATATGGATGAGGGGAATATTTTGAAGTTTAAACGAAAATGAATGTAAGAAAATGCTACGCAACTATTTTTACTACCTATTATTATCCCTCTTTGCCTTTGCAAAAAGCCAGGCACAGGACTCCGTGCTGCAAAGGATCATATTTATTGGCGATGCGGGGGAGATAAACCCTGAACAGTCAACTGTTATCCCGGACGCTGCCCATCTTATCCTCCCCCAAAAAACAACCGTACTGTTTTTGGGCGACAATGTCTACCCAACCGGTATGGGCCTGCCCGGCAGCAGGAATGCGGATGCCACAAAAAAGATATTGCAGTCGCAATTTGCACCCATGCGCAGTAGGGGTGCTGCTGTTTATTTTATTCCCGGCAACCACGATTGGGACAGGATGGGGAAAGATGGGCTCGCAAAAATCAGGGAGCAGGGAAAGTTCATTGCTGCACAAAATGATTCCCTCCTGAAACTGGTACCGGAAAATGGTTGTCCGGGACCTACTGAAATAAATGTATCGGACAGTTTGGTCATTATTGCTTTTGACAGTGAGTGGTGGCTCTTCCCTTATAACAAAGACAATGGCAACTGTGATTGCAACAATAAAAAAGAAATGACCGATAAGCTGCTGGAGCTATTGTACAGGAACAGGTACAAAATGGTGCTGCTTGCATCGCACCACCCCTTTCAGAGTTATGGGCACCATGGCGGTTACTATTCATTGAAGGACCATTTGTTCCCTTTAACGGCAGTCAATAAAAACTTGTACATCCCATTGCCGCTTATTGGCTCATTGTACCCATTATTGAGAAGCACATTCCAAAGTCCAGAAGACAAACAGCACCCCTTGTACCAAGACATGATCAGGCAAGTGGATGGAGTGTTCAAGGACTTTCCCAACCTTGTGCATGTAGCAGGCCATGAACATGGTTTGCAGTTCATTAAAAGCAAGCAGACCCAAGTGGTTAGTGGTTCTGGTGCAAAGAATGCTTTTGTAAAGAAAGGCAGGAACAGTTTGTTTGCTGAAAGGAACAGTGGCTTTGTTGTGGCCGATTTACTGATTAACAACAATGTAAAATTTACTTACTATGCTTTGAAGGATGGTGTGATGGGTGAAGCATTTACTTATACCCAACAATATGTATCCGTCAAGAAAATGGAGGATTCCGTTTACAATTCCTGCATCACCATTGTTGATAGTTCATTGATAAGGGCCAACGAAGCTTATGGCAAGGTAAGTGGCCTGCACAAAATTTTATTTGGTGAGAACTACCGTAAGGAATGGGCCACAGACACCAAGTTGCCCATCATCAAGATTTCAGAGATCAACGGAGGATTGGTACCCATACAGCGTGGTGGCGGGCACCAATCACAGTCACTTCGCTTGAAAGACAAAACAGGAAAGGAATGGGTATTAAGAAGCGTGAACAAATATCCTGAAGTACTGTTGCCAGAAGCTTTACGGGAAACCTTTGCCAAGGACATTGTTACCGATGCCATGAGCGCACAGCACCCCTACTCTGCCTTGGTGGTACCAGTCATTGCCAATGCTGCTGGTGTGCCACACGCAAATCCAATCATTGGCATTGTGGCCCCTGACAGGAATTTGGGAATCTATATCAGGGATTTCATGAATACGGTCTGCCTCCTGGAAGAACGGGAGCCCTTGGGCAAATCCGATAATTCGGAAAAAATGTACAAGACCTTGCTGGATGATAATGACAATGGTTTTGATACAACCGTTTTCTTCAAAGCTAGGTTGCTGGATTTGTTCATTGGCGATTGGGACAGGCATGAGGACCAATGGCGATGGGCTTATGAAAAAAATGGCAAGAACAAAAATTACATTGCTGTACCTAGGGACAGGGACCAGGTATTCCATGTAGTGGATGGCATTGTGCCCGGCATTGCATCAAGACCATGGATAGTGCCCATGCTGCACGATTTTGGTGGGAAGATAAAACAGGGAAACGCCTTTTTTACGGAAAGCAATGCGCTGAACAAAACATTCCTGAACCAATTGAGCCATGAACAATGGATGCAACTGACCAATGAATTTGTTGCTGCCATGACAGACTCCGTACTGGAAAGAGCACTGAAACAATTACCGCAACAATCCTATGCCATACGCCACGATAAACTGCTGCAACAGTTAAAGGAAAGAAGGAGCAATATGGCCAAAGCAATGGAAAACTATTACCATTTCATCAACAAGATTGTGGACATACAAACCAGCGACAAAAACGAACTGTTGCAAATAACAGATGCTCCCAACAGTGGCTTGCTAATTGTTGTACATAAAATAAACAAGGAAGGAAAAATAAGGGAGCAACTGTTCAGCAGGATATTCTATCCGAATGTCACCAAAGAAATAAGGTTGTTTGTACATGATGGCAACGATAGTGTGGTAATCAATAATCATTCAAGCATAAGGTTAAGGGTTATTGGTGCCAAGGATAACAAGGTTTATAATATTGTTGAAAGTGCAAAAGCCATTCAACTGTATGGCAGGGAAGACAAAGTGAACATGATGGGCAATATTGCGAAACTGCATACACATTTATCAAACGATAAATTGACTACTGCCTATGCACCAACCAATCCCTACAATAAAATTGTGCCCATGCTGAATATAGGCTTCAATATCGATGATGGCATCATGCTGGGGGCGGCAGTAAAATTCGTGAACCAAGGCTTCAGGAAAAAGCCTTACAGCAGCATGCAGCAACTGTCTTTTACGCGTTCCTTTTCAACAAATGCCTATACCTTCAAGTTCAACGGTGAATGGCTGGATGCCTTTGGCAAAACGGATGTGCTGGTACATGCCAAAGCCCTTGCGCCAGACAATACACAGAACTTTTTTGGCGTGGGGAACAATACGGTTTATGATAAAAGCAACAATATCAAATATTACCGCAGCCGTTTCGCCATCTATCAAATAGACCCAGCATTGCGTTGGCGCTTCAGCAAAAAATCGTCGTTGTCCATTGCACCTTCATTGCAATTGTACCAGTTTGATAAAGATGACAACAAAGGGCGCTTCATCAACAATGCCCCTCTCATCCATTCTTATGACAGTGCAACCATCGATAAAAACAAATCATTTGCAGGCATCGTCATCAACTACATCAAAGACAATAGGAACAATAATCTGTTGCCATCAAGTGGCGGGTACATCAACCTCAAGGTACAGGCATACAAGGGACTGAACGGCTATGCCAAGGATTTTGTGCAGGTCATCCCTGAACTGGCCCTATACAAGAAACTGGACAGGCAAGCAAATCTGGTGATTGCCAACAGGATGGGCGGAGGTGCTACATTTGGTAAAGCAGCATTCTATCAATCACTGTTCCTGGGCGGGCATGAAAACCTGTTGGGCTTCAGGCAGTACCGTTTTGCTGGCCAATACATACTGTACAACAATTTTGAAGCAAGAATGAAACTGGCAGAAATCGGTAGCTATATTTTGCCGGGGCAACTGGGCATCATTGGTTTTTACGATGCCGGTAAGGTTTGGGCAGATGGGTACAACAGCAAAACCATCAACACAAGTGTGGGTGGCGGAATCTATTTCGTGCCTGCACAAATAGCCGTACTACAAGTACTGGCAGGACATTCAGAAGAAGGCTGGTACCCCTATTTCACTTTGGGTCTCAGGTTTTAAAATAAACAATTATGCAAACATCTATACTCGATATTTCTGACGGTAGTTTCAGCAATATGGACATGCTGGACAGGACCTTATCATTCAATAGTTTCATCAGTTACCTACAAAAAAGGATAGCAGAAGAAACAACCATGAAAAAAGGTTTCTTTGAATTTGTGCTGAACAAGTTCCTCTCCAATAAGAACTTGAAGGATGGGATATCATTGGAGGAAATGCCACAATACAAAGAGGAACTTGAACTGATATACGCCCTGTTGGTGCCTGCCATCACAGATGAGCAGCAAACATTGTGGGCATTGTGTACGCCATTAAGCCCCTCCATCTTTTATGGAACAGATGCCCTGTACCAGTTCCTCACAGATGACAACAAGTGCATCAAATGCTCGTTCACCAACTCCATGTCGGACGAGTTGATGATAAAAAACAAGATCCAGCATATCTACTCTTTCATCTTTGAAAAGTTTTATAAGCTTCCATCCTTCCATGCAAAGGAAATGGTGTATTCCATTGTGGATGAAGAAACAAAATTGACCAGGTATTTCAATGTAAATGTGGACACCCGCTTCATAGAAGTAACTGCTAAGCAGCCCCTACCAAAAGTGGATGTTGCAGCCTTGGTAAAGAAACTTGAATCAACTGATACTGACTGGCGGATTACAATGGAGCAGCTACCGCTCTCCATGTTCAGCTTCAAAGGTTTTTCCATCATTACCATTACGGATATCACTGCACAACAAGCTGTTGAAAACATCAAGTCATTGATACTGAACAAACACAACTACAATAGCAATGAGTACCATGGCCATGTTGTTCAGTCATTAAAAACATTATCGGAAAATGCCGAGCTTGAATTTGGTATGCTGCCCGTAACAAGGATCAACAATAAGTTGGTCATCACGGAAGAAAGCAGCCATGAAAGCGTGATGCTGGATGCCATTGTAAACAAGGGCAATACCAATGAGTTCCTCAACCTTACGGAAACATTCATCAATAACCCAAGGGTGGTGCTGTATGATATAAATATAGCTACCAACAAAGACAATGTGTACATGCAGTACCTGGAAGATGCAGGTGTGGCATCCTATGCCTTGTTGCCCATTTACTATAACACCCATATAGCAGGCATATTGGAAGTGTACACAAAAACGAAAGGCCTATTAACTGTTGAACGTCTTTCCAAACTGGAACCTGCCATTCCATTGCTTGCCCAGCTAATGCAAAATGCCGTTGATGAATTTGATGCAAGGGTCGAAGCAGTGATCAAGGAGAAATTCACGTCATTGCAGCCATCCGTTCAATGGAAGTTCAATGAAGTGGCATGGCAGTATATCAGCAATAATAAACTGCCCACCAAGAAAAAATCCATAGAACCCATTGTCTTCAAAAATGTATATCCTTTGTATGGGGCCATTGATATCAGGAATTCGACCATTGAAAGGAACAATGCATTGGCTGCTGACCTGCAGGTACAGTTCAACCTATTGTTGCAAACATTGACAGCCATCAAGCAGCAGGTAAATATTGCATTGGCCGACGAATTGATTTACAAGTGCGGCAAATGGCTGAAAGCCATCAATGAATCCTTTATTGATGATGACCATTTACGCATGAACGATTTTCTGGAACAGGACATTACCCCGTTCCTCAACCACTTCAAGGAAGACAGGACCGGACTGCGCCCCATCATTGACAATTATTTCAATGCCATTGATGAGCAGCATGGCGAAGCGTTCCACAACAGGAGGATACTGGAAAATTCCATGCAGCTCATTAACACATCCATTAACCAGTACCTTGAAATGTTCAGGGATGAAATGCAGGCTTCCTATCCATGCTATTTTGAAAAGTTCAGGACCGACGGCGTGGAATACGATATTTATATGGGGCAATCGCTTGTGCCAGACAAGCCCTTCAATCAACTGTACCTGAAGAATATCCGTTTATGGCAATTGACTTCCATGGCTGCCATTGCAAAGATTACCCACAGCCTTTTGCCACAAATGGAAAAGCAGTTGCTTACCACCCAACTTATTTTTGTCCGCTCTGCCACCATTGATATTGGTTTCAGGAACGATGAAAGGAAATTTGATGTAGAAGGCACTTACAATATCCGCTACCAGGTTATCAAGAAAAGGATTGACAAGGTACATATCAAGGACAGTGGGGAAAGGTTGACCCAACCAGAAAAAATTGCATTGGTCTATTTCAACAAAAGGGAAGCCGAGGAATACACGGAATACATTAGCTATTTACAGGAACAGGGCGTACTGAACAATGACCTGGAACATTTGGAACTGGAAGAGCTACAGGGCGTGAATGGTTTGAAGGCATTGAGGGTGGGAGTAGCTTTGTAAGGTATGACTTCCAAACCCGCGCAAAACAAATGCAGGGCTATGCTTGGGCAGAAACAGGCAATACTAAACAGCTACACTCAATTCAATATCCGATTTCCTTTCAGGATATTTCGTAGCATACTGGTACACTAGGTTCCGGATAAAAGTGTTTTCAGGAAACAGTTCCATATAGGGCTTTACGGATTCGGTGGATGTGAAATCCGCTTCCTTGGGCACTTTGCCCATACCGGCAAACTTGCCCTTCTCCACCAGTATGCAGCTCTGTTCCACTGCATCTTCATCATCTTCTCGTATAACAAAACTGGGCAACTGGTCTTCCAGGTATTTGATGGCAGCGTTTACACGCTTATTGTAGGTAACAGGCAGTTCCCCTTTTGTCTCAACCAAGGTCTGTCCGGGGCTAACGTCTATAAAACAGAGTTTGGCACATAGTTCAAAACGGTCTATCAGGCTCTTGATCATCTGCCTGCCCTCCAACAAGGAACCGAAACTGTGGATGGCCTGCAAGTGCTTCTTTTTCTTCTCCATGATCAGCCGCCAGTAGCCGCGTGCATCTTCATACGCATACAATCCGTACACCTGCTCAAAACGCTTCTGGCTATGGTTGAACATGGGCCAGAGCCGCCTTATTTCAATGCTCTCCAAAATGGAGGCCATCAGCTCGGTGCCACAAACCTTGTAAGTGATATTGTACACGCTCCTCAAAAAGTCCTGCTTCTGCTTGGTGCTCTTGTTATTGGAAAAATGGCTGGTAACACGTTGCTTTATTTCCTTGGCCTTGCCCACATACACCACCTTGCCCTTCTTGTCATGGAAATAATAAACACCGGGTTGGCTAGGCAATTGTGCAAACAGCTCGTCGGATAAATTGGGTGGAAGGTACTGCTCCTTGTTCCTGCCCTTCATCATCTTGGTAATTTCACCATGCTTATCATTCGCAATCAGTAGGTCAAGTAATTTGGTGGTGGCCCAGGCATCGCCCATGGCCCTATGCCGGTCATTGATCTCAATGCCCAGTTCATGGCAGATGCTTCCCAGCCCATATTTACGGTAACCGGGGAAAATTTTCCTTGCACTCCTGATCGTACAAAGTTTCGGGGCAGTCAGGTCAAATCCTGCCTTTCCCAGATGCCATTTCACAAAAGAGTAATCGAAGTTCACATTATGCGCTACAAAAATCCGGTCCTTGATCAGGTTGAAAATATTCTCCGCCACTGTGGAAAATTGGGGAGCTGTGGAAACCATTTCGTCTGTAATACCTGTTAGCCCCTGTACATAGCGGGGAATGGCCTGATTGGGATTGATCAGTGTACTGTACTTCCCTTCCACTTCCTTGCCATTGTGCAATACAATGGCAATCTCAGTGATGCCATTGGCTGAAGCATAGCCACCTGTTGTTTCTATGTCAATGATTGCAAACATAATTTATAGGTACGATGGTTGAAATTAAGCAAGTGTAAACCGCAAAGATAGAATGTGGAAAAGAAAAGAGGCAATTCTTGATGGGCGATGCTTATGCACATAAAAAAATAATTGCCCCGATGTAACTTCCTGTTTACGCAAACGTATAGGTTAATTAACAATGATTAACCCTGCCGTGACAATATTGCCACGCAAATTTGCAACTGTAAATACATACCAATGAAACCAATACTGACCATAGCATCCCTGCTCTGCATCTCCCTTGCAAAAACAGCAGGGGGCAATACAAACAGCAATTGCTGCTACCAGCCATTCTGTAAAAGCAGCCTGAACAACAATTGCTTAATTGAACCAGAAAGGAGCGTTTCCAAAAAGATTGACATTGAAGCGGATATTTCCCTGTTAAGTAGCTGGGACGGGAAGATGCTGTTATTATAGCCCGAACCGTATACCATTACCCCATGAATGCCCTTGTGAAAGGGCATTTTTCGTTTAATGCCTACACCCACATTTCCTTATTTTTGCCAACTTTCAAGAAAGAAGCAAGAACATGGAGCTAAGCAAGAATTTTGACCATCAATCAGCAGACAATAATTGGTACCAGCATTGGTTGGATAGGGGTTATTTCAACAGTACCCCAGATGAACGCACACCATACACCATCGTCATCCCACCCCCCAATGTAACAGGGGTGCTGCACATGGGCCATTGCCTCAACAATACCATTCAGGATATCCTGATTCGCCGTGCAAGGATGCAAGGTTTCAATGCATGTTGGGTACCCGGCACCGACCATGCTTCCATTGCCACGGAAGCCAAAGTGGTGGCCATGCTGCGTGAACGTGGCATTGCCAAATCATCCCTAACAAGGGAAGAGTTCCTGGCCTATGCCTGGGAATGGAAGGAAAAATATGGCGGCATCATCCTGCAGCAATTGAAAAAATTGGGCTGTAGCCTGGACTGGAACAGGACATCCTTCACCATGGACGATGACTATTACAAAAGTGTCATCAAGGTTTTTATTGACCTGCATGAAAAAGGCATTATTTACCGTGGGTTAAGAATGGTGAACTGGGACCCTGCCAGTAAAACTGCCCTCAGCGATGAAGAGGTTATCTTCAAGGAAGTTGATTCAAAATTGTATTACGTTAGGTACCCGTTTGCAGACACTCCTTTAGGGGATGGGGGTATTACCGTTGCTACCACAAGGCCAGAAACCATATTGGGCGATGTGGCCATTTGCGTGAACCCAACCGATGAACGTTATGCCGCATGGGTGGGCAAGGAAGTAATCGTTCCCATCATCAATCGGAAAATACCCATTATAGCAGATGAATATGTGGATGCCGAATTTGGAACAGGTGCATTGAAGATTACGCCTGCACATGACAAGAATGATAATGAACTTGGCCGCAAGCATAACCTCAAAGCACTGAACACATTGGATCCTGAAGGAAAGTTTACTTCAGAGGAACTAATGGAAGACAATCCTTCTGAACTGGTGCTTTCCTACAATGGTGTTGACAGGTTTGAACTAAGGAAGAAAATTGCCGAAGACATCAAGGCCCTTGGTCAACTGGAAAAAGTGGAAGACTACAAAGGACAGGTTGGCTTTAGTGAAAGGAATCCAGATACTGCTGTCGAATCCCGTTTGTCGTTGCAATGGTTCATCAATATGAAGGAATTCATGAACAGGAACCCTGAAGCATTGTCTGCTGTAATGAACGATGAAATAAAATTCCATCCACAAAAAACAAAGAACACCTATAGCCATTGGCTGAACAATATCAAGGACTGGTGCATTTCCCGTCAGCTTTGGTGGGGGCAGCAGATTCCGGCTTGGTACGATGAAGATGGAAATTGTTATGTAGCAGCAACTGAAGAAGAGGCTAAAAGCTTAAAGCTGAAGGCCGAAGGCAAAAGCGTTGAGCATTCGGCATTGAGCATTAAGCTTACCCAAGATGAAGATTGTCTTGACACCTGGTTCTCCTCCTGGCTTTGGCCCATGGAAGTGTTCAAGGGTATCAGCAACCCCGGTAATGAAGAAGCTGAGTATTACTACCCAACCACCACACTGGTTACCGGTCAGGACATTATCTTTTTCTGGGTAGCCCGGATGATCATGGCTGGCTATGAATACAAGAAAGAGCAGCCGTTCAAAGATGTGTACTTTACTGGAATGGTTCGTGACAAGCAGGGCAGGAAAATGAGCAAGCAATTGGGCAACTCACCTGACCTCTTGGAACTGATTGATAAATACGGGGCAGATGCTGTACGTTTTGGCATCATGTTCTCCTCCCCTGCTGGTAATGACCTGATGTTTGATGAGGGCAGCCTGGAACAGGGAAGGAACTTCAATAATAAATTGTGGAATGCACTGAAGCTGGTGAAGATGTGGGAAGGGCGGAAGACGGGAAGTGAAGAAGGGCGGAAGACCGAAAGCAATGATAATGGACTTTCAGACTTGTCCGACTTCCCGACCCTCTGGTTTTCCAACAGGCTCAATGAAGTGAAATTGGAAGTGGAGAATTTGTTGAAGCAGTTCCGTTTAAGCGAAGCGCTGAAAACTGTTTATTCCTTGATTTGGGACGATTTCTGTAGCTGGTACCTGGAATGGGTGAAGCCCGGTTTTGAACAGCCCATTGAAGCAGCCATATATGAAAAAACGGTTGGCTTCTTTGAAGAATTGATGCAATTGCTCCATCCGTTCATGCCTTTTGTAACGGAAGAAATCTACCATCAATTAACAGCAAGGGAAGATGATTTATGTGTGAAGCAACAAACAGCAGTCAATAGCCCACAGTCCATGGTTTTACTACAAGGTGGTTTGTTGAAGAATGTAATTACCTCGCTCCGTGAAGCAAGGGCAAAGAACCAGATCAAGCCCAAGGAAACAATCAAGCTGCACATACAAACAGCAGCAAAGGAAAACTATGCCTCCATTGAGGATATTTTGAAGAAGCAGGTAAATGCAGAAAGCATTGATTATGTGAATGGACCTGTAGCAAATAGTATTGTGGTAGCCATTGAGCATGAGAAGTTCTTTATGGAAGCCGAAAAAGAAGTTGATGCAGTGGCATTGAAGGAAGAACTGTTAAAGGACCTTGATTACCAAAAAGGTTTCCTTCTTAGCGTTGACAGGAAACTCGGCAATGAACGTTTTGTGACTAATGCCAAACCCGAAGTCATTGCCAATGAACAGAAGAAAAAAGCAGATGCCGAAGCAAGGATAAAAACAATAGAGGAGAGTTTGGCCAACTTGTGACCCTAGGCCGGATTATAGATTAAGCGCTTAAAATAAAAGCCAGGCCCAGTATCGGTCTGGCTTTTTGATATTTTTAACCCGTTGATGGAGTTGATTTCCCTCCGCTTTGAAGTTGAAAATAGAATAATGCGTCAATAGGTACAATAGATTCATTGCCCCGATCCTTTAGGTCGGGGTTATGAAAAGAACGATCACAACTTGGGCTTTAGCCCAAAACGCAAAGCTTTGGCTAAAGCCAATATCGTCCACCCAATATCATTATCCCTTGGCTGAAAGCCAAAGGGCAATGATGTTAATAACTGCTTAATATGATTTGGGAAGAATTAACTCCGCCAACAGGTTATTTTTATTTATATGCAATGATTAGCGGAAACTAGCTGTCAATTGGACTAAACCAAGCTTATGGGCAAGTCATTCATCGCATCCATCTTCCTGTTTGCAGTTTGTTCCCTATCAGCGCAGGACAGTTCCCTGCGTATAACAAATAATAAGCACCCCAAAACGGTCTTTGCAGAAGTGGGCGGAACAGGGGTTACCTATTCCATCCATTACGACCAACGCTTTGGCAAAACCAATGCAATAGGCTTCCGCACCGGTATCGGCTACGCTAACCTGCCCGATGGCAATTTGACCACCCTTCCCATCAGCAGCAATTTCTTCCTTGGCAAGCAGAATGCGCTGGAAATAGGTATTGGCGGCCTGCTCACCATTCCCAGGTACACCAAAACATATCCTATTAATCAGACAGACACAGGTTATATCCAATTCTGCGGTTGTGTTTACAATGACGACAACTGGACAATACTAAGCGTAGAAGACAGCAAAACAAGGTTCTGGCTGGCTTCCACCATCGGCTACCGCTACCAGTCGTCCAACAACGGGTTCCTGTTCAGGATCGGATTGTCCCCGCTTATCCCCATAAGCAAACTGCGCAACAGGAATGTGGCAGCTTCCATACTGCCCTATTTGTCGCTTGGCTATAGTTTCTAGGAACCTTATGTTTACAGCATGAAAAGATTTCCTGCTGTTTATTGTTTCCTCCTGCTGTTACCCTTGCTCTTTATCAATACTGCATGGTCCCAAAACTGGGAAGTGAAGCTGCTGGACAATATCAACCCAAGCAACCCCACATCTTCTATTTGGAAAGCCAGTTCATCATCCGTGTACCCCATTGCATTGGCCTCCCCAATCAGCATCCTGGCAGCAGGCTATATCAAGAAAGACAAGCAATTGCAGTACAGGGGCTGGGAAGCTGTTGGCGCATTGGTCATCAATACAGCTATAACACAGGGCCTGAAATATACGGTGGACCGTGCAAGGCCCTATGAAAAATACCCAACGCTTATACATCCCTATCAAATAGACAATGATGCGTCCTTCCCTTCTGGGCATACATCTACTGCCTTTGCCACAGCAGCATCCCTGAGCATCAACTTCAAAAAATGGTATGTAGTGGTACCAGCCTATGCATGGGCTGCAAGTGTTGGCTATTCACGCCTGTACTTGGGCGAACATTATCCCACGGATGTTTTTGCAGGTGCAGCCATTGGTGTGGGCAGCGCCTATCTGAGCCATTGGTTGAACAAGAAAATCATGCATCCAAAACATGGAACAATTGGCAAGATATAATAGTAAATTATTGCTCATGAAAATCCTGCTGTTGCTCCTTCTTCCCATACTCAGCTATAGCCAAACGGTCTATACGGGAAAAGTCATCAATAGCATAACAAAAGAAGTAGTTCCCTATGCCACCATTGCCCTGGTGAAAAAAAATACTGGCACCAATGCCAACGGGGAAGGAAGGTTCAACTTGGCGGTAGAAACAATTGCTGGGGACACCCTGGTTATTTCCTCTATTGGTTATACAACATTGAAACTGCCCATAGGCAAACTTCCCGCAAACGGCCTCTACCAGTTGGAGGCAAAACCAGCCACCTTAAAGGAAGTGGTGGTGAACAATAGGCGCAACAGTAAGTCTGCTATACTCAATAAGTTTACGGGCATCAGTTATTATAGTTATACCACTTCAGGCATTACGGCCCAAGTGGCCCAGCGGCTCCAAGCGCCAGTGGAGCATTCCTTATTGAGTGAAATACATGTTTACAAAGCACGTGACCAATCATTGTTCAGGATCAGGATTTATGGAATGGACAGCTTGACCATGGCACCATCCATTGATTTAGCTGACACCATTATTGAAATTAATTCGAGAAAGGAAGATGCATGGATCAATGTGGAGCAATACAGGATCATTCTTCCGGACAAGGATTTTTTTGTGGCCATAGAATGGCTGAAGGTGCCGTATAATAAAAGGCAGAAGAAACTGGTCATAGAGGGAAAGGACAGCTACCAAACATGGTACAGTCCCTATATCTATTTCAAAAAGGAGATAGAACCCCTTGCCAAGGAATGGCAGCCTTGGGACCTGAACTACAAAGGTTATTGGCACCAGGGTTTTTCAACCAATAGGAGCCTCATGATATCCGCCACGGTAAAATACTGATTGACCTGCCATTAACCATTCCATCACAGGTCCGCTTTCCCCAATTAACCCCTCCTCGGCAAAAGTGATAAGAAAAGCATGATCCACATTTTCCAATGGCCAATTAGCAACAATGAATTTGTGCAGCTATGCAAATTCAAAAGCTCCATTTTAGCCACGAATGCACGAACCGATAGCTATTGGTTTGGCACGAATAATTCGTGCTCATTTGTGCCATTCGTGGCAAGAAAGGGAACAATGGATGGTTCCCGGTACTTTTCTTAAACAGCTTCTAAAAAATAATCGGAGATTTACTCCAATGAAAAAAACAGCCCCTTTTTTCTATTGCCTGCTATTCGTCGCACAGATTGGTTGTGGTCAAAAAAACCACTCGGCCAAGCCATTGAAGGAAACAATCGACAACACAGACAATACCAATCTTACTAAATTATTGGACAACAGAACATGGAATGAACTCTTCCCCAATAGGTACGGCATTGGTCTGAAAGATTCCATTAACCACAACCCCGATTTCTATTCCTTCAATGCATTTGTGCAGGCAGCAAAACTGTTCCCATCCTTCCTCTCGGGCAACGATAGCAATATCCAGAAAAGGGAACTGGCAGCCTTCCTTGCCAATATAGCCCAGGAAACCAGTGGCGGCTGGGACGCCGCTCCCGGTGGCTATTACAAATGGGGCCTCTATTACTTGGAAGAAAACAACAATGGCCAGCCCAATACTTACAACGATACCTCCAAAAAAAGCTATCCGGGCGTTGCAGGTAAATATTACTATGGCCGTGGGCCCAAGCAATTATCATGGAACTATAATTATGGCCAGTTCAGCCAAGCTTGGTTCGGAAACAGGGACACCCTGCTCCAGCATCCTGAACTATTGTCCAAAGACCCGCTATTATCATTTGCTTCCGCTATTTGGTTCTGGGTCACGCCACAGTTTCCCAAACCATCCTGCCACGATATCATGGTTGGCAACTGGTCACCAACTCCCGATGATATGGCCAAAGGGAGATTGCCCGGTTTCGGCGCCACACTGAACGTAATCAATGGGGGCATTGAATGCGGTAAAGGGGCAAATACACAAAGAACAAGTTATCGATATGGGTACTACCAATACTTCTGCCAATACTTCCATGTTGTGCCAGGCGGAAACATTGACTGCGCCAACCAAAAGCCATTTGGGCAATAAGCTACAAAAGAGGCTGTCAGCCCTGAATAACAAATGTTTGCTTCGCAATCAAACACATTAACCCTGCCTGCCGGCAAAGGCAGGGATGACACCCGATAGCCATCGGGTTTAACCATAAAGACGCAAAGTACACAAAGGGAAAAACGTAGTTTTTCAACTTAGTGCCCTTAGAAGCTGTTTAAATTCAATTCGCTGGTTTCCCTATATGAATTTTTGGCTGCAACATTGTTGGATTTTTCGCCATAGGCAACCAGCTATGTCTGCAAAATCCGCCTTGTTTCGCTCAAAAATTACATGATAGGGAATTCCACCAATCAAATCTAAACAGCTTCTTAGAGCCTTTGTGGTAAGCATAAAAAAATCATTTGTTTACAAATGGTTTTCAACATCTTCTACTAACCCGATGACTATCGGGTGTCATTCGTAGCTGTTGGGTGCGTTTGTCAAAAGCGCTGTTTATCAAACAGAAAACTGTCAAACAAGGGCTTGTTCCCAATTAATGAAAACCCCATCCACGTTCCAATCCCTCTCCGCAATCGTTCCCAACAATTCTTTTCACCAGCTCTCCCATTATAAATACATTCATCTTCCAAAACTTGCCACATGAACCGTAAAGCTTTTATCCGCCAGACTTCGGCGGCATTGGGAAGCGTGCTGCTTGCCGACTCCTTAAATGGAATACCCTTTACTTCCATCAATAAAAAACAGCGCATAGCCATGGTGGGCACGGGCCATCGAGGTATTGGCATGTGGGGCAAGCCCGTGATGGAAGAGTTCGGCAAGGATACCATCGAGTTTGTGGGCCTTTGCGACAAGAACGCCGGCAGGCTGCAATATGCCCTAAAGGCACTCAATGTAAACTGCCCCGTGTACACCGACTTTGACAAGATGATGAAGGAAACAACACCCGACCGGTTGATTGTGACCACGGTAGATGGCACACACAACGAGTTCATCATTAAGGGCATGGAATATGGGGCCGATATCATTACGGAAAAGCCCATGACCACCGATGAAAAAAAATGCCAGGCCATTTTGGATGCGGAGAAAAGAACAGGCAAGAAAGTGCTGGTCACTTTCAATTACCGCTACTCGCCACACCGCCAAAAAATCTATGAGCTACTGAGGAACGGGGCCATTGGTGATATTACAGCCGTTGACTTCCACTGGTACCTGGACACCTCCCATGGTGCCGATTATTTCAGGAGATGGCACCGTTTGAGGGAAAACAGTGGCTCCCTATTGGTACATAAAGCATCGCACCATTTTGATTTGCTGAACTGGTGGATCAATAGTGACCCTGAACAGGTTTTTGCTTATGGCGGACTGAACGTGTACGGCAAGAACGGCACCATGCGGGCCGACAATTGCAGGGTTTGCCCCTACACCAAGGATTGCAAGTTCTTCTTCGATATTACCAAGAACAAGTACCTCACGGACCTCTATGTGGAGAATGAAAAATATGATGGCTACAAAAGGGATGGCTGCGTGTTCAAGGAAGACATCAACATCTTCGATAAGATGGCCGTGCAGATAAAATACAAGAACAAAGTGCAGGTAAGCTATTCCCTAACTGCCTACTCCCCTTATGAAGGCTACCGGATTTCCTTCAGTGGCACCAAGGGCAAGCTGGATGCCTGGATAAAGGAGAAACAACCATGGGAAAAAGAGCCATTTGATGAAATACATGTGATGCCCACTTTTGGCAAAAGGGAAATCATCAAGCTGTCCAACAAGGAAGAAGGACATGGCGGCGGTGATGTCCGTTTACGCAAACAGGTGTTCATGGGGGGTGAGGATACCTACCACCAATCCGCAGGAAGCAGGGATGGTTCCATGGCCATACTTATAGGCATAGCAGCAAGGAACAGCATCGACACCAACAATGTCGTGAACATTGCAGACCTTACCACATTGAAGCCACAGGCAACAAGGGTTATATCATAACAGAACGGGCTAAGCCTTTTCCACCACCACGGCCGTACCATAAGCCAGTACTTCCGTAACACCGTTCATTACCTCATTGGCATCGTAACGCATGTTGATGATGGCATTGGCACCACGTTCCGATGCATGTTCCATCATTTGCTGGAAAGCCTCTTCCCTCGTTTGTTCACAGAGCTGCACATAAATGGAAATCTTGCCACCAAACAAGGTTTGGAAACCGCCGGCAATATTGCCCAATAAGCTCCTTGAGCGCACGGTAATGCCACGCACTACACCAAGGCTCCTGCTTACTTTGTAACCGTCCAATGTAAAGCTGGTGGTTACCATTGATTGGTCTATCATGGTTGCTATTTTGAGAAGATGAAGTTATTGAAGGGCATTTACTTTTCCCTAGAAGATTTTTGAAGATAAGCGTCAGTCTTCCAATCTGGCTGCAATTGCGTTGAACACTTGTACAATTGAATTAAATTGGACTTTATTGGAGTGTAGAACAACCATATTCTCTAGCACAAATCGTTCCTATGGAACGAAGAACATTTCTTGTAATTGGGTTCTACACACAAACCGTCCCTAAGGGACGAAGCAAGCTATTTTCTTATTACTTCCCATCCCCTTAGCACTTCGTGTCAAGAAGCAATAATTCATTGTGAATTATGTTCCATCGGAACATTTTATGGGCGTTCCTGAACACAGGCCATCCCTAAAGAACAAAACAGGCTATCTTCTTATACTTTCCATCCCCTCAACACTTCGTGTCAAGAAGCAATAATTCATTGTGAATTATGTTCCATCGGAACATTTTATGGGCGTTCCTGAACACAGGCCATCCCTAAAGAACAAAACAGGCTATCTTCTTATACTTTCCATCCCCTCAACACTTCGTGTCAAAAAGCAATAATTTAGTATGAATTATGTTCCATCGGAACATTTTATGGGTAGAAAACAACCAATATTTTTATTTACGTTCCATAGGAACGTTTTGTGCTACTCTAAAAGCGGAAGTAACGATTCTCCCCGATGCTGTTAAAACATCGGCATCACATACAGGCTTCAATAAAAACCCAATTCATAAGGTACAATTTCTTTAGTGCACCAACACATGGGTTTGCTTGATCACTCCCATCACAAATACGCTCTGCACATTACCGATATTCTCGCTCTGGCTTAACTTGTTTACATGGAAATCATAATAGTCATCCATGTTCTCCGCTACCACTTTCAACATAAAATCAAACTCGCCCGATATATTGTAGCACTCAATTACTTCAGGTAGCGCATGGATATGCTTGATGAACTTGGTGCCCGCATTCTTGCTATGCTCCTTCAACGATACATAGCAGATGACCATCAGCCCCTTCCTCACCTTGCTATGGTCCACCAATGCTGCATACTGTTTAATTACACCAGTATTTTCCAACCGCTTCACCCGGTCATGCACGGGCGTAGTACTCAGGTGTACCTTGTCCGAAATTTCCTTCACGCTGATCCTCGCATTCTGCTGCAGCAGACTGAGGATTTTTATATCAATTTCATCCAGCACCACGTCACTGTTAGTGGTTTGTCCTGTTTTAACGGCTTTTGCCATGGCTAAACATTATTTTATCCTTTCAATAAAAGGCAAAGTAGGATTCTTTCCTGAATTATCTTCCATTAACATTATTTTATCCTATCAAATATATCTTTGTGCCTCAAAACAAATAATCAAATGTCAACACTTACAAAATCTATCGACTTCAGCCTGCCATACAAGGTAGCTGATATCAGCCTTGCGGCTTGGGGACGTAAAGAAATCCGTTTGGCCGAAGCAGAAATGCCAGGTCTAATGAGCATCCGTGCAGAGTATGCAGCAAACCAACCTTTGAAAGGTGCAAGGATTGCTGGTTGTTTGCACATGACCATTCAAACTGCTGTGTTAATTGAAACATTGGTAGCCTTGGGTGCAGAGGTTAAATGGAGTTCCTGCAACATTTTCTCCACACAGGACCAAGCTGCTGCTGCTATTGCCGCTGCAGGTATCGGTGTATTTGCCTGGAAGGGACAAACACAGGAAGAAGCGGATTGGTGCATTGAACAGACCCTGTTCTTCGGTGCGGCTGACCGTCCTTTGAACATGATTTTGGATGATGGTGGTGACTTAACAAATATGGTATTTGATGTGTACCCTGAACTGGTTGCCAACATCAAGGGACTGTCTGAAGAAACAACTACTGGTGTGCACCGTTTGTACGAAAGAATGGCCAAGGGCACTTTGCCTATTCCAGCCATTAACGTAAACGATAGCGTTACCAAATCCAAGTTTGACAACAAGTATGGTTGTAAGGAATCCTTGGTAGATTCTATCCGCCGTGCTACAGATGTGATGATGGCCGGTAAAGTAGCCGTTGTGGGTTCCTATGGTGATGTGGGCAAGGGTTCTGCTGCTTCTTTGAAAGGTGCAGGCTGCCGTGTAATCGTTACCGAAATTGATCCTATCTGTGCTTTGCAAGCTGCTATGGATGGATTTGAAGTAAAACCAATGATCAAGGCAGTGCAGGAAGCAGACATTATTGTGACTGCATCCGGTTGCCGCGACCTCATCACCGAAAAGCATTTCAGGTTGATGAAGGACAAAGCCATCGTTTGCAACATCGGTCACTTTGATATTGAAATAGACATGGCCTGGTTGAACACCAACTACGGTCATACAAAAGATACCATCAAGCCACAAGTTGATTTGTACAATATCGATGGCAAGGATGTAATCGTATTGGCAGAAGGCCGTTTGGTAAATTTGGGCTGTGCCACTGGTCACCCAAGCTTCGTAATGAGCAACTCTTTCGCCAACCAGACTTTGGCCCAATTGGAGCTGTGGACAAACACAGACAAGTACGAAAACGCTGTTTACGTATTGCCTAAGCACCTTGATGAAAAAGTGGCCCGTTTGCACCTTGCCAAAATTGGTGTTGAACTGGATGAACTGACTGTTGAGCAAGCTGCCTATTTGGGCATACCGCAGAACGGTCCTTTCAAAACTGATTCTTACAGGTATTAATTAAGACGGTGGTCAATGGACCATGGACGATAGTAAGACCCTGCTTCGAAAGAAGTGGGGTTTTCTTTTTGGGCTATACAAAGTCTCCGACTACTCTCTCCCATTGCATATCCTATTTTTATTCTCTATCTTGTTAGCTCAAACTTAGCAAGTGAAAAAATATCTATTCCTCCTTTTCATTGGTGTTACCAACCTATTAGCTGCGCAAGGTTTCAGGAATGCCTATGAGCAGTTGGCAAGTGTAAATGAGCAATGGAAAAATCAAATGGATGTTGACCCATCGTTGAAATCATCCCCAGCCAAGCAATTAACTGAGCAGCAACTGGTACAGTTCCATTTGCAGCAAACAGAATCCATGCTGCGCAAAAGGGATATATCACCTCTCTCCCCTGCATTGAAGAAACAAAGGCAGAGCAACCTCAATACCCTGCACACCTATTGGACCAATGGCGTATTTCCCGTCAACGACCAGCACCAGAACAGGCAGCCTTATTTCATAGACAAATTCAATACTTACTGTGCAGTGGGTTACCTCATGAAAATGAACGGTGCGGACAATATGGCAAGGCAAATACAGAATAAGCAGAATTTCAGTTACCTGTTCGACATCAGCCATCCACAGTTAATGGACTGGGTTTCCAAGTCGGGGCTGACGTTGGACGAACTGGCACTGATACAACCAGGTTATGGTGGTGAAATGCCCGTTACCTTGCTGGAGATGCATTACAACAATGCAGGCGCAGACGTAAACGAATATATAGAAGTAAAGCAAAGCACAGGGGGCCTTATAGGTATGCCCCTTTTCGATAGCCTTATTTTCCTGGATGCAGTGGGCTCTGTTTATAAAAGACTGGCCATTTCAGCATTGGCTACCGGCACAAACAGTACCTTCTTATACTATAGCTTCCCCTCTGGGGACAGCTTCGCTGATATAGGCTCAGTCATCATCAAAAGGCATTATGTTCCCACGTATCAGGATACCCTTTCATTCATTACCTATAATGCAGCGACTGTAACCTTCAAAAACTACCTCAATAATTCAGTTACCACCACCACTTACAATGTTGGCGAAAGTGAAAGTACAGCTATTGGCAGTTCATTGGGCTTCTGTGGCAGTTATGGATCTTCATCCTGGAATTTTGTAGCAGGTGCAAATACCATGGGAACCTTGAATCCTTGTGCCTCTTTTGCCACGCCCATCACCCTGTCCTCGTTCAGCTATGCCATCAACAACAAAAAAGTGAACCTTTCATGGGAAACGGTCACCGAAATCAATAATAGCTACTTCTCCATAGAAAAAAGCAGCAATGGTACCAACTTCCAATCAATTGGCACCATCAACGGTGCTGGTACAAGCAATAGTCCAAAGCAATATACATTTACCGATGACAAGCCCAACTATATCAATCAGTACAGGCTCAAACAAGTAGACCTAGATGGCAGGTCCACTTATTCCAAAATATTGTTTGTAAAGGTCCAGCAGGCCAGCCCAGTTTCCATTACAGGAAACCCAGTGAAGAAACAATTACAGGTGCACATTTCTTTAGAAACTAATAAAGCAACCAGCCTCAACATTTTTGATTTCATGGGCAGGAAGATAAAAGCATACAGCCCCATCAGCGGTTTCCAGAACTTGGATGTATCCGCACTTCCGTCCGGAAAGTACCTGTTGCAACTGCTTACTTCAGATGGGCAGGCCTTCAACCTCCGGTTTGTCAAAGCTGATTAATTACTAGTATCCACAAAAAAGCCGCATACAATGTATGCAGCCTAAGCTTCATGGTAATATGGAATAAGGGTGAGGAGACTATAGTTCGGCCTTACGGGCTGTAAGCGCCGCAATATATTCATCTGCAAGATCTATACGATGGTCTATACAGGTAAGTTCATACTCTTTGTTCAGCAACTCAAGCCCATTATAATCGGCCTTCTTGTTGGTAAGCGCCTTTTTTCTCCACTCAAACTTGGACTGCTTTTCCATGTAGTCCTCCTTGGCCCGCCCTTCTGGGAATGTGGGGATAATCATGTTTAACATAGTAAGCTGCGCATTTACTTCCAGCAGTTCCGTTTCCACTTCAGTAGCAGTGGATGTATAATTATTCCGTTGGAACAACAAAATGCCTTTACGCCGCAGGAGATTGCTTTTTTCACGGTTCATGATGGCCAGTAACGCATCGCATTCCGCTACTGTAAGGATTGAATTGACTGAATAGGTCATACCTGCTGTTTTAAAGATGGAACAATAAGCTTACTGGCTACCGTATGAAAGAAAGTATATCGGGTTCCCCCCATAACTATCGGGGTTGTAGAAACCGCTTTTTAAGTAAGACCGTTTGCCCATACCTACCTTTGCCGGCAGGCAGGCTTTGACCAAGTTCAATAGGACATGAAAAAACCAATTACTTTCCTTCGTACCATAGGCAGCATAAGCTAATGTACTTCATGGAATCACTCCATGCTTCAACAGGAAAGTGTCCGCACTGTTCCTTTCATTTAATTATACTATTGTTAACATATGAAATGTTAAGGGAATCAAAAAACAAGGTTCTGCGCCTGGCTGACCTGGTAGTTCAAAGCCATGATCCTAAGTGATAATATGGCCTGTGCGCCAGGGCCGCACTCCTCCATTTTACGCAAGGCTTCCTGTTCCAATAAAGCCATGGTTTCCTTATCCATATTTTCAGGTTCAGCATTGGTGGAATTACTCAATACATGGGATGATACCTTCAATGCTTGCATGCACTGGTTGTACTGTTCCTGCATTGCTTCCAGTTCACTGGAAAGGCTATCGGCTTGGAGGCTGCACCGCTGCAAGTGTTTGCCCATAAGGTTCCTGTGCTCTTGCGCCTGTTTTTCCAGTGTGGAAATCGCCTTGGCAGACGGGCTAACACTTACCGTTGCCAATGTGTTGAGCAATAGTCCCAATTTAATCATGGCATCAGCGGGCATGGTGCGCCGCCGGGTTTCCACCAGTGCCAGTGTGGGACGGGTCATTCCCAAAAAGCTGGCAAACAATGCCTGTGACATGCCCAAAGATTCCCTAATGGATTTGATATCGCTCATGGATGAAACATTTTTAGAAAATTATTTAAAAATGTTTCATCGTTGAAACAATTAAGTGTGAAACATTTTAAAATGTTTCAAGAAAAATGTTTCATTAACATTGGATTGTTTGGAGGCTTGACGGGAAGCATCAAGATGGTTCAATTTGGAAAAGGAAGGCACGGTTAAGCTTATGAACACCCCTGAATCCTTTGCAATTCCTGTTTAAAAATAGAAGCTAGAAACCATTGTTTCTTTTCTTGCCATAGCTTGTCCCGATTTCTCGGGAAATGGCACGAACCATTCGTGTTCATTCGTGCATTCGTGGCTAAAAGAAGCTTTTGAATTTGCATGGCAAATTCCTCCGGCTATTAACTGGCTCAATCCGCCATCAAGTGGTTACCTCATTCCAGATTGCCTTGTACCGGGGCCTTTCCGCCCTGCTTCTTGCTGAACCTGCTGCACTTGTAGGCAAACTCCGCTAGGTAGAAGGGCAGTGATGTTTCGTCCTGCTTATTTTTTTCCCCACTAAATGCCTAAAGCACCAAGATTTCCATCCTTTCCATGCAATATTTATTGGCATTCTTTTAGCATTTCCCTTAAAAAGCAAACCATGAAAGCCATCTACCAAAACGTAAAAGTATTCTTCAATGAAAAGGAAGAACATTTCAACCCAGCAGCCTTTATTGTGGCCATTGTAACACTGCTCGCCTTTGTGGGCACCAGTTTTTATATTATGGCATGGAGCTTAACTAGCTGATTTAGGTTTACATTTACTGTTGCCAAAATGTAAACTGGTCAAAAACGGATGAAGTTTCCTTTCAACTATATTTCCTTCTTTTTTCTATTCATTATTTCCACCTGCGCCCTGCCTGCCCAACATACAGGCAATGCAGACCAGCAAAAACTGGCCATCGATTTCCTGGACAGTGTGGGCGAAATAAAACAGAGTATCCACTGGCCAAGGGTCAAACCCGACAACCTGCTGCAGAACCTGCGCAGGAACATTACCCATCCTGTATTTGTATATGCTGGCAACAATACCAATTTCTGTGGCTATGCAGCATTGAGCTATAGTCTAATTGGCAACTTCCCCAACCGGTATGCTAGGTTCATGGTGGAGCTGTACACCAAGGGCAAGGCCAACTTCAGGGAAACCCATTTCAACCCTTCCAGCACGGTAAAGAAAGCAGCCGGCTCTTTAAGGTTCAAGGGCGAACTGGACATTAACCAAGCAGACCAATTATGGTTCCTTTCTTTGGCCGATCATTTTAAGGGTTATGTGAACTGGATCAACCTACGCTTCCATCCGGGTGATGAGGACAGGTTCTGGGCAGCCACCAATTTTGCCAAGTTCAACCGTATGCTCAGGAAAATGTGCGACTATGAAGTGGAAGCCGTGGGTTCCGACCTCCTAAGGCCGGGCATAAGGGATATACCAACCTTCCTCAGCAAGAAAATGGCAGAGAATGACCAGGTTTTCCTGTACCTCAACAATACCATCCTCCACAAAAAAGACCATAACAAAATAAGGAAAAGGATACCCACCCATTATGTGGCCCTGCTGAGCATCAGTGAAAGCAATGGCCTGATTAACCTGACCTATTGGGACTACGGTTTCAGGACCCTGCAACAGCTTCCATTGAAAACGGTAAAGAAAATCCTGTTCGGCGTAGTATGGTGCAAGAAAAAATCAAGTTCATGAGGTGCAATCAAACCATATTTGTTTTGTTGCTGGCCTGCATGGTTGTTTCATGTGCATCAGCACCCAAACAGTTCCCCGTAAGGTATTACAAGCAGCACGAAGCCACGCTCACACGCATGGAGCGTAATTACAGCAAACTGTATATAGGCAAGCCCATTGCCGCCGAATTCCTGGACAATGGCTTCAAGTACGTGACCATAGAAATCAAGACCGATTCACTGAGGTATATCTATGAATTTGGTATGGATGAAAGAAGGATCAATGACACGTTGCACAAATATGGCTATGATAGCGCTGCTGTGCTGAAACTTGTGAGGGACATGCAATCCATTAAATGCACATGGATAAACAACCTGGACTATTATGTGGATGGCACCAAGCAGAACATGATCTATATGTCCATAAGGCCACAGGTACTGGACCTTCCATTTGCCAGGAAGAAATACTATATCCTCACTTTCTACAAACAGCCCCAATATTATGACAGCGAAGGAAGGTTGCTGGACAGGAAGAACAGGAGAAGGTTAAGAAAAATAAACAACGAGGTTTTCAGGCGTATCAACGATAGGGTCTGCTATACCCTCTCTGCCAAGTTCAGGTAAACAGGGGAAGTGTATAGGGTTTATAAAAGTATATAGAGATAAGCACATACACTTTCTATACTGCCTACTAATGCTGCCTATTCCACCCCCTTCCCACTATCCACTCACTCCTACCTATTGCCTACTCTCTACTGCCTCCTTCAACAACTCCTCCAAATCCAAATGCTCCGTTACCATTTGCAGTTCACCAGCAGCATTAAAAGGCCATTGTTCACGTGGTTTGTCCCAGTACAGTTCCACCCCATTACCATCTGGATCATCCAGGTACAGCGCTTCGGAAACACCATGGTCCGCCGCACCAGTCAGTGGGTATTTGGCATCAACCAATCTTTTCAGTGCCACTGCCAGGTCCTTGCGTGTTGGATACAAAATGGCTGTATGGAAAAGGCCAGCAGCATGTTGCGGTGCAGGTCCGGCGCCTTTACTGTACCAAGTGTTCAGCCCGATATGGTGATGGTAGCCGCCAGCAGAAATGAAAGCTGCCTGTGTACCGTATTGCTGTACCAGTTCAAAACCAAGGATGCCCTGGTAAAAGCCCAGCGCCCTATCAAGGTCCGATACTTTTAAATGTACATGGCCAATCCTGGTATTGGCGGGAATGGTATAATTGCTCATATAATAAAATTGGTTCCAAAAGTAAACCAACTTCATGGCAGCCTGAAGTTTAATTGTGTGCCTTCACCATATATGGCCAACAATAATATCCATTGCTTAACAACCAAAAGTTATTGTTTTTATTAACACAGCAAGAATAACTTGAACATAGTTCGGCAACCGTGCACATTTACCTTTGACCCATAAAATCAAAATATGAATACACTGAGAAATCTAGCTTTAGGTGTGGCTGTTGTGTCACTGGCCACATCCTGCAAGAACGGCAAGGGTGATGCCGACAAAAAAGACTCTGTTAATAAGGTGGCTGCGGTTACCAAGCCCCAACCTATGTCCCCTATAAAATATGATAGCTCCAAACGTTATATCTTCCTCACTTGGGACGACAGTCCCCAGCCGCCGGGCACCACCAACTGCCGGAAAGTATTCCATGAAGAAGGCGTGAAGGCCACTTTCTTTGCAGTGGGCTTCAATCAGGTAGGTCCTTTCAAGAAAAGGCTGATAGATTCCATACGCGCGGGCTATCCTGAAGTACTGCTGGCCAACCATAGCTATTCGCATGGCTTCAACGACAAATACAGCAAATTTTACAGTATGCCAGACAGTGCCTACAATGATTTCATGAGAAATGAAAGGGACCTTGGCATTGGCGTGAAGATCATCCGTTTGCCCGGCAACAATACATGGGCATCCAATGGCAAGATCCATGGCCAAAAAGAAAACAACCCGTTAATTAAGAGGTTGGACTCCACTGGCTACAAAATTGTTGGTTGGGACATAGAATGGGGCCAACAGGCCAAGATGAAAGCACCGAGGGAAAGCGTGGACCAAATGCTCAAGAGCATCAACCAGAAATTCGATGATGGCAGTACCAATGAAGCAAACATGATCGTGATCCTGTCGCATGACAGGTTGTTTGAAAAGCCACAATTCGCTGATTCGTTGAGAAGGTTCATCCAAGTACTGAAGCAGGACCCAAGGAATGTCTTTGAAACGATAGACCATTACCCCGGTATACAGAATAAATAAAAACACAATAGAAACGCCCCATTAACTGGGGCGTTTCTATTGATAGCTATCAGCGAACTAATTATGCGTTACAGACCCAAGTATTAGATTGCTTGTGCCGAAACTACCTGCTAGGTACAAGGTATAATTCCTTGCTTTTATAATGGTAATGTCATGGGAAAACAGGAGATTGTTGGTACCTGCCGTATATACCTCAATCCTGTACGGACCAGCAACCATGTCCTTAAAAGATAGTTTTTCTGCATCAGCCCCTTGATCGTTAAAAGTCCTGTTACGCAATATAAAATCACTAACAGTGATGAACGATTGGTTGGTTACCTTGATATCAACAGAAGGACTGTTTGGGCTGAAATTGAAAATCCTCAACTTTCCATCATTATCGATTGGTGATGCATTTGGATCGGATACGATAGGTACTATTTTAGGATGGGTCAATGAATCGATCAGGAACACTGAATAAAAATTATTGCCGCTTAGGGTATAGTTGCCTGAGCCGATAATGGCTGTGGAACGCCAGGCACTTACCGAAAACGAATGGTCGCCCGCACTCATTATATTGGTAGTTGATGATTGACTGGGATAGCCAAGGTTTTCGTATACCATGTTTCCATCTGCATAAAAATTAATACTGCCGGCCTGAGACGCATTTACAAACTGCACCGTTGCTTTCCCTTCCAATGGCGCATCGTTGCTCTTTGAGCAACTGGTTATGCTGGCTGCAAACAATATGGCAAGAATGACTATTGGGGTATATATCTTTTTCATGGAACTAATTTTAGGTTAAAAAACATCTTCAACTACTTACCCAATTTCAAAACGGATGCCATGAAAATTCAAGGGGAGACGAGCTTAATTTGAGCAATAAATTCTACAGTCCATAACTGATTATCTTTGAAAACCAATTATATAGTCCCAATATGAAGAAGTTGTTCCTTATATTTATTGGTTGCTCCTTCTTTTTCTTCGTTAGGTCGCAGCAAAACAATACTGGCTCCCTTGCCATACCACCCTACGACTGGCATTTATTTGTTATGGGTAGTGACCTTTCTTATGTCAACCAGATAGAGGATGCTGGCGGTACCTACAAAGTTGATGGAATACCAAAAGATCCCTTCAGCATTTTCAAGCAAATAGGCAATAATACGGTCAGGGTAAGGCTCTGGCACAACCCGCAATGGGAACTGCCCATTACAAAAGGCAAGCTGTACAGCGATATATATGACGTGGAAAAAACCATCCGCCGGGCTAAGCAAGCAGGCATGGCCATAAACCTTGACCTGCATTATTCGGATGACTGGAGCGATCCCAATCAGCAACCAACACCCGACGCCTGGAAGAACCTGCCCATCAGTACCTTAAAGGATACCGTATATAATTACACCCTTAATGTCCTGAACTATCTCAGGTCCAAAGACCTTGTTCCGGAGATGGTGCAAGTAGGCAATGAAAACAATTTTGGCATGTTATGGCCAGTCGGCAAAGTTGACACTTCTAAAAAAGACAACCAATGGACCAACTTTGGTATACTGCTGAACAGCGGTATCAAAGCTGTCCGTGACTTTTCCAAGACCTCCCCTATCAAGCCACAGATAATTTTGCATGTGGCACAGCTCCAGTTTGCCAATTGGTGGGCAACGAATATTGCAGAAAAGGGGGGCGTATCAGATTATGATATACTTGGGCTATCGCATTATTACAAATGGAGCACGGTAAACAATATGCAGGCCATTGGCGATACCATCCGCCTGCTCAGGAACAGGTTCCATAAAAAAATCATGATTGTGGAAACCGCCTTTCCCTTTACCAATGAAAATGCAGATGGTTACAGCAACCTCTTTTATTCAACCACCCCCATTGCGGGGTATTCGTTCACCCAAGCCGACCAGCAGCGTTACATGAAAGACCTCATCCAGCAGGTGATCAGTAATGGCGGCAGCGGCATCATGTACTGGGAACCAGCTTGGATAACCTCCCCCATGAAAGACAGATGGGGCAAGGGCAGCAGTTGGGAAAACAATGCTTTCTTCGATTTCTCGGGCAACCTATTGCCCAATATGGATTTCATGAAATACCCCTATCATTTTTAAAACCGTCCACTTGCTCCATTACAAACTAGAAAACAGGCCAAGCGAAATTGATGGCAAAGGTGCATTTGCCTTGCAGGCCATTCCTGCAAGGAAGAAAGTAGGCAATCTTGGCGGTCAGGTTATCCCATTGCGTGAAGCAAGGAAACGGGCAGCCCTGACCAAACGCGTGGCCATGGTGGAATTTGGCGATGGCAGGGCCCTGGATGCAAGCATCGACCCCAACGAACTCCGTTATGTGAACCATAGCTGCCAGCCCAATACCTATATGAGGGTGGCTTTTAGCAAGGTGGAATTCTACAGTTTGCACCCGATAAAAAAAGGGGAGGAATTGACCTGCAATTATGGTCCAACGCACCATGACGGGAAATTGAAATGTGCATGTGGCGCAATAAACTGTAAGGGTTATCTTTAGCGGGTTTTTAATAGCCGCAAGCAGGAGACCAAGGGCCATACATCAAAAGGATGGCCGTCTTCACCCTTACCGGTCAAGCTACAACCATGATAGATTTTAGAAGCGATACCGTTACCAGGCCAACACCTACCATGCTCGATGCCATGATGCAGGCCAAAGTAGGTGATGATGTTTTTGGGGAGGACCCCAGCATCAACCAATTGGAAAGTATGGCAGCCGGGATGTTTGGCATGCAAGCAGCCCTCTTCTGCCCAAGCGGCACCATGACCAATCAAATAGCCATCAAGGTGCATACGCAACCCGGTGATGAAGTGATCTGCGATAAAATGAGCCATATTTACCAATACGAAGGGGGCGGCATTGCCTTCAACAGTGGTTGCAGTGTAAGGCTGATTGAGGGTGATAGGGGAAGGATAACCGCTGAGCAGGTATTGGCAAGCATCAACCCCGATGATATCCATAAACCGGTTTCCACATTGGTAAGCCTGGAAAATACGGCCAACCGCGGCGGCGGCTCCTGTTATGATTTTGAGGAAATAAAACGCATCAAGCATATTTGTTCGGAAAACAACCTGAAACTCCATTTGGATGGGGCAAGGCTGTTCAATGCGCTGGTAGCAAAAAATGAAACACCCCAACAATATGGGGAAACCTTCGATACCATTTCCATCTGCTTGAGCAAAGGCCTGGGCACACCTGTTGGCAGCATACTGCTGGGGCCAACTGCATTCATCAACAAGGCAAGGCGCGTAAGGAAGGTGTTTGGCGGCGGTATGAGGCAGGCCGGTTTCCTGGCAGCCGCAGGTATTTTTGCATTGAACAACCATGTGGCAAGACTGGCCGAGGACCATCTCCACGCCCAACAAATTGCCGCGGTTTTACAGCAGAAGGACTTTATTGGCGAAATATTGCCAGTAGAGACCAATATCATCATTTTTGAAGTAAAGGGCCGTTTGGCCGCTGCGGCATTTGTAGCCAAAATGAAAGAACAGAATATGCTTATGTTTGCCGTATCGCCTACGCAGGTCAGGATGGTATTACATCTGGATATTACTGCATCCATGGTGCAGCAAACGGTTGACGCAATCAACCTTTTATAAAACTGATTTTTATCATCCTATTTTTATCATTTAGTTTTTAACTAGCATTATGTTATCACGGATCAATCCTACCACAACGCAAGCATGGTTTCTACTGAAGAAACATCATGAAGAAGAAATGAACCGCAGGAAAATGAAGGAAATGTTTGCCGCGGACGCCGAACGTTTCAATAAGTTTTCGCTCAGTTTTGAGGACATTGTTTTTGACTATTCAAAGAACATCATCAACGATAAAACGCTCCAATTACTCTTGCAACTGGCCGATGACTGCCAATTGAAGGAAGCCATCCACAACATGTTTGCAGGCATCAAGATCAATGAAACGGAACAGCGCTCCGTACTGCACACGGCCCTCAGGAACTTTTCGGATACGCCCATCCTTGTGGATGGAAAGGATGTGATGCCCTTGGTACGCAAGGCACTTGACCACATGAAAGTTTTTTCTGCAGATGTGCATACCGGGAAATGGAAGGGCTATACAGGCAAAAAAATAAAGTACATTGTAAATATCGGTATTGGTGGCAGCGACCTTGGACCGGTCATGGTGACCGAAGCATTGAAACCTTATTGGAAAAAAGGCATCGAAACCTTTTTCGTGAGCAATGTGGACGGAACGCATATTGCCGAAACACTGAAAAAAGTAAAGCCTGAGGAGACCCTGTTCCTCATTGCTTCCAAAACATTCACCACGCAGGAAACCATGACCAATGCATTAACT